>NZ_JBNPXA010000015.1:0-161976 GCF_050433545.1 Rhodococcus sp. BE178
ATGGAATACGGCAAGTTGGGCACCTTTGAAACCAATGGCAGGTGTATGAGCTGTCGCGCTCACCAGGCTGAATCACGCTATGAAGGTGTGAAAGGACGCGCCACGTGGTTGCGTGGCGTGGAGATGTGGGGAAGGTGTGGCCTAGATCAGGCCGGGAGTCCGCTTTCTCGGGGATGCCCCGACGCTCATCTGTTCCTCTTCGCGGAGCCAGCGGTCGAAGGTGTCCGCCTGGACGCGAATCCCCTTCTTGCCGGTACGCAGGTGGGGGATCGGGTGAGTCTTGCGGGTGAAGAGCTGATAGACCGAGTTCGGATGCATCGCCAGGCGCTCGGCCACGTCGATCGCGGTGAGCGCGGGGCGGATGGTCGAGGTGCTCATGCCGCCGCAGCCGTCGGGACTGCGAGGTCTGGTGGAATGAATGTCGATACGTCAATGCCCAGATAGGCCGCGATATAGAAGAGGTCGAGAGCCGTAAACCTCCGCTCCCCGGTGATGCGACGCGCGAACGTCTTTGTCGATACCCCGATCGCTTCGGCAACCTCGCGGTGGGACTTGTCGGCGATCCTGATCTGGAGGCGAACCAACTCCACTATGCGGTAGTGGTCCGCCGTTTGAGAGTCAACGGCTGTCATATGGAGAACGTTAGCCTCCAATTGGAGGCAATGACAAGCCTGTGATTCGCGAGTCTCGTCTGTATCGATTCAGTAACAACAGGCTTGCCTATGCCCGTACGGAGGCTATTATCCCCCATATGGATGCAGATAGACGCCTGCCGGAAGCTGACGCAGTTCGCGATGCCATCGCAAACGAGATTCGAGCGCTTCGTGGACGCCGGCGCATGACTCAGGCTGACCTCATTCGAGAGTCGGGCCTGAGCCGCGCGACGATCGGCCGCATCGAAAATGCGGAGCGGGATATGGACATCCGGCAGGGGATCGCGATCGCAACCGCACTCGGCGTCACAGTCGCCGAACTCCTACAGGCGGTCCAGGATTCGTTAGAAGGCAAGCAGCTCTGACACGGGCACTCCCATCCGGAGGGCCTCGACGACGAGGTCGGTCAATGTGGTCGTGGTGTCATCGGCGCCAACCGGGAAGAAGTCGGCTTCGCGCCCGCTACTCATAGACGAGTCTCCGTTCGAACGTGTGTACGAATTTAGGACAGGTTAGGGGCTGGCGCCGACAGGGTCGAGCAAACACTCAGTCGGTTACCGGATCGAGACAAAGGGGATGTAGTGGCGGTCCAGAAGCGTGAGCGCGGAGGCCGGATCCGCTGGGTAGGTCGATACCGCGGATCGGACGGCATTGAACGCTCGCAGACGTTCGACACTAAAGGCGACGCGAAGGACTGGGTGGGCGACCGCGAGCGTGAAGTCCGCCGAGGGGAGTGGATCAACCCGAAGGATCAGGAGGTCACCGTCGGCAAGATGTGGGCCGACTGGGAGAACGCAGCCAAGACTGACGGAACGCGTCGCGTGCGCGAGCTGGTCGGTCGCAACCTCGGGCGGCTAGAGAATTCTGCGATCGGATCAGTCAAGCCATCCGACATACGCACATGGAAACAGCATCTCGAGAGCGGGCGCCCGTGGGTGAATGGCTGCACCGGCCTGAAGCCCAACACCACCAATGGCTGGTGCGGCCAGGTTGCCGGGTTCTTCAACATGCTTGTCGAGGACGGCCTGCTACTGAAGTCGCCGGCCGCCGGCATCGGGAAGAAGCGGAAGCAGCAAGCGGGGGTGCGAGCAGTCGCGCGCCGCGAGCTCATCGCAGTGGACGAAGTGTGGAAACTCGAGGAAGCCGCGCGAGTTGGCGTCCCGAAGGGCCGGAACGCGGTGATGCCCTATCCCACGTTCGCGCGCATGATCATCGTCGGCGCGGCCACCGGCCTCCGCGGGGGAGAGATCGCCGGCGTTCGCATCCGGGCGGTCGACTTCCTCCGACGCGAGATGACGATCACCGAGCAATCGAAGACGGGCACGTCCGCGTTCGAGTGGGCGCCGCTGAAGACGTCGGCCGCCGAGCGGGTGCTGCCACTGTCGGACATGGCGCTTGAGGCGATAGCCGAGGAGCTCACTGAGAACCCGTGCAGCGATCGATCGATGCCAGTATTCCGCACGATGTACGGGCGCATGTGGTCGTCGTCGACGGTCTCGCATTCGTTCCGGGCTGTCCGCAATCGCATCGGCCTCGATCCGGCGATCACATGGCACAGCCTCCGGCACTTCTACGCGAGCGCGTTGATCCACTCCGGCGCATCCGTGAAGACGGTCCAGGAACGACTCGGGCACGAGTCCGCAGAGACGACTCTCGAGGTGTACACCCACCTTTGGCCAGGGGAGGGGGAGCGGACCCGCTCCGCCGTTGACGCGGCTCTGATGCGGGACCGATGCGGGACCGATCCGAAATCAGGCGCCGATCCGGACGCTTCCGTCCCCGTCGAACCGGAGTCGACGGGGACGGAAACGGTCCTGAAAGTTGTTTCGGGCCAGACTACTTGAGCTCCGACGAGGTCTTGCCGAGCAGTCGTCGGGCGATGATGAGCTGTTGGATCTGCTGGGTGCCCTCGAAGATGTCGAGGATCTTGCTGTCGCGGGCCCACTTCTCGAGCAGCGGGCGCTGCGAGTACCCGTAGCTGCCGGCGAGCTCGACGGCCTTGAGCGACACCGCGGTTCCGGTGCGCCCGGCCTTCGCCTTCGACATCGACGCCTCGAGCGAGTTGGGCTTCTTGTTGTCGGCCATCCACGCCGCCCGCAGCGCCAGCAGGTACGACGCCTCCCAGTCGGCCTCGAGCGCCAGGAACTCGGCGGCGGCGGCGTGCTGGTTGTAGGCGGGGGTGTCGTACGAGATCTCGACGCCGGCCTCCTCCAGGACGCTGCGCAACTCCTCGAGCACCGCCCGGCCCAGGCCCACGGCCATACCGGCGACGATGGGACGGGTGTTGTCGAACGTCTGCATGACACCCGCGAAACCCTTCTCCACGTTCACTTCCGGGCTGCCGAGCAGGTTGTCCTTCGGGATCCGGCAGTCCTGCAGGAGCAGCACCGCGGTGTCGGACGCCTTGATGCCGAGTTTGTGCTCGAGGCGGGCCACGCTCAGACCCGGCGCCTCGCGCGGCACGACGAACGACTTGATCGCCGCGCGGCCCTTGCTCTTGTCGACGCTCGCCCACACCACGATGTGCGAGGAGCGCTCACCGGCGGTGACGAAGATCTTCTCGCCGTTGAGGACCCACTCGTCGCCGTCGAGCACCGCGGTGGCGGTGACGGCGGCGGAGTCGGAGCCGAAGCTGGGCTCGGTGATGGCCATCGAGGCCCACACCTTGCCGAAGCGCTCGAGCTGCTCGTCGGTCGCGACCGCGGCGATCGCCGAGTTGCCGAGGCCCTGGTAGGGGATCGACAGCGTCAGACCGACGTCGCCCCAACAGGTCTCGATCACGTTCATCAGCGACGCCATGTTGCCGCCGTTGGCGTTGCCGATGACCTTGGGCTCGTCACCGTTCTGGTCGCTGGTACGACCCAGTGCCGCACCGGACGCGCCCTGGCCCGAGTCGTTCAGGCCCTCGACCATGGCGGCCATGGTGTCGAGTTCCTTGGGGTACTCGTGCTCGGACAGGTCGTACTTGCGGGAGATGGGCCGGAAGATTTCCGCTGCGACCTGATGCGCCTGGTTCGCAGAGGCCTTCAGCTTCTTGGGAAGTTCGAGATTGATCATCGAAAAGGTCTCCTAGTCGAAAGATTCGACAGATCGGGTCGGCGTCAGATGAGGACGATGCCTTCGGCAACGCCGATGGCTCGCAGGTCGCGGTACCAGCGCTCCACCGGGTGTTCCTTGGTGTAGCCGTGCCCGCCGAGCAGCTGGACGCCGTCCAGGCCGATCTGCATGCCCTTGTCGGATGCGAGCTTGCGGGCCAGCGCCGCCTCGCGGGCGAACGAGAGGCCTTGCTCCGCGCGGGACGCGCCGCGCAGGGTCACCAGGCGCATGCTGTCGAGCTCGATCGCGATGTTCGAGATCATGAACGCGACGGCCTGGCGGTGGCTGATCGGCTCGCCGAACGCCTCCCGCTCGTTGGCGTAGGGGATCACGTAGTCGAGCACGGCCTGGCTGGTGCCCACCGCGAGCGACGCCCAGCCCAGGCGGGCGAGACGGATCGCGTCGGCGTACTCGCGCGCACGCTGGTCGGCGTCGCCGTCGCCGAGGATCGCGGAATCGGGCACCGCGACATCGGTGAGGATCAGCCGGCCCAGGCCCGCGGCGCGCAGGCCCATGCTCGGATCCGCCTCCACCACCAGGCCCTTGGTGTCGGACTCGATGAGGAAGAACGCCGGGCGGCCATCGAGTTCGGCGGCCACGACGAACAGTTCCGCCGACCCGGCCGCGGGCACCAGCGACTTGACACCGTTGAGCCGGTAGCCGCTGGGGGAGCGGACGGCCTTGGTCTGCAGCGCGAACGGGTCGAACAGCGTGCGCGGTTCGCTCACCACGACCGCGGCGGCGGGCACGTTCTCGCCGGCGAACGCGGGCAGATACGTCTTCTGCTGCTCGTCGGTGCCCCACTGGGTGAGGGCGACGGCTACGCCGCTTGGGGCGAGGATCGGCAGCGCCAGGCCCATGTCGCCGTGCGCGAGGGCCTCGGCGACGAGCGAGTTGGTGACCGCGCCGCGCTCGGAGGCGACACCCTCGAACTCCTCGGGGATGTTGATGAGGGTGATGCCGAGTTCGGCGGAGCGCTTGAGCAGATCCGCGGGTGCGGCGGCGGCCTCGTCGGCGTCGTGCGCGGCCGGGCGCAGGATCTCGGCCGAGAACTCGCGCACCGTCTCGACGATCATCTTCTGGTCGTCGTCGGGCGTCAGGTCGAAGTAGCCGGCGTTCTTGGTGGCACCGTCGGGCAGGCGCTTGGGCGCGCCGCCGCCGGAGACCCGGTTGAACGTGCGGGTCGCGGCCCCGAGGGTCTTGAAGCCGGTCTTGGTGCCCTCGTAGGTGACGCGATCGATGGTCTGGCGCAGGTTGTACTTCTCGGCCAGGTCGGAACCCGTGATCCGGGTCAGCACGCGCATCGCGGCGCCCATGGCATCGCGCTTGACCGGGTTCAAGCCGACCGCCGAGGTGTCGCGGGGCTCACGCTTGGCGCCGTTCGTCTTCACAACGTCTTGCTTGCTCATGGTCACCATTTCTCGGTGTTCGGTCTTGGACGATTCACCACCTTACTCTGGAGTAAGATATGAAGTCGAGCGAATCCCGAAAGTGATGAGTGTCATGAGTCGGGCATTTCGCGCTGCGGCCGAAAACCTGCACACAACCTTCACAACTCCTGCCGGGCATCCCCACAACCGCCCAATACAGTCGAGATCGTGACGAACCGAGATGGGGCGAACCGGCGGAGAGTGCTCGTCGTCGACGACGAACGCACGATCTCCGAATCGATCGCTGCGCGGCTGCGCGCCGAGGGTTACGAGGTGCGGGCCGCCTACGACGGACCGACCGCTGTGTCGGAGTGCGAGGCATTCGGTCCCGACGTCGTCGTGCTGGACGTCATGCTGCCCGGTTTCGACGGGCTCGAGGTGTGCCGCCGCATCCAGGCGTCTCGGGCGGTTCCGGTGCTGATGCTGACCGCGCGGGCCGACGAGACGGACATGGTGATCGGGCTCGGGGTGGGCGCCGACGACTACCTGAGCAAGCCGTTCAGCATGCGGGTGCTGGTCGCCCGGGTCGCCGCGCTGCTGCGCCGGGCCGACCGCGCGGCGGAGTCGGACCTGCTGGTGCTCGGCGACGTGGCGATCGACCTCAGTGCCCGCTCGGTCCGCGCGGCGGGCGTCGAGGTGCACCTCACCCGCACCGAATTCGACCTGTTGGCGCACCTGGCGTCGCGGCCGCGCGCCGCGATCGCCCGCGAGACCCTGCTCGAGCAGGTGTGGGGCTGGGGCGACGCCGCGAGCAGTCGCACCGTCGACAGTCATGTGAAGGCGTTGCGCCGCAAGCTCGGTGGCGACGTGATCCGCACCGTGCACGGGGTGGGCTACGCGCTCGAGGTCCCGAGATGAACTGGCCCCGTCCCCTCGACCCGCTGCGCTCGTTCAAGGCCAAGACCGGCCTGCTCGTGGTCGCCTCGCTGCTGCTCGCCTCGCTGACGTTCTGGGCCACGTCGCAGTGGCAGTTCCGGTTCGCGCTCCTGTCGGCGCTCGTCGCGGCGCTGGTGGTGACGCAGGTCCTCGCGCACGGCATGACCTCGCCGCTGCGGGAGATGACCGCCGCGGCGAAAGCGATGGCGACCGGCGACTATTCGCGCAGGGTGCGGTCCACGTCGCGGGACGAGATCGGGCAACTGGCCACGGCGTTCAACCAGATGGCCGAGGACCTCGAGGCCGAGGACCGGTACCGCCGTGAACTGATCGGCAACGTCTCGCACGAACTGCGCACGCCGATAGCGGCGCTGCAGGCGGTGCTCGAGAACGTCGTCGACGGGGTCGAGTCGCCCGACGAGTCGACGATGCGGTCGGCGCTCGCGCAGACCGAGCGGCTCGGCAGCCTGGTGGCCGACCTCCTGGATCTGTCGAGGATCGAGGGAGGTGCGGTTCCGCTGCAGCAGAGCGCCTTCGAGGTCGAGCCGTTCCTGGGCGAGGTGATCCGGCAGGCGTCGAGCCCGGCGCGACCGCTGCTGGTGGACGTGGACGTCTCGCCGACCGGACTGCGGGCCGTGGCCGACACCGCCCGGCTGCACCAGGTGATCGCGAACCTCGTCGACAACGCGGCCCGGCACGGTTCGCAGGACGTGCCCGTGCGGATCCGGATCCGGGTCCGCGCCGACCCGCACGCCGGCGAGCTGATCCTCGACGTCCACGACGACGGCCCCGGAATCCCCGCGGCGGACCGTTCCCGGGTGTTCGAACGCTTCGCGCGCGGCGGTGCCCAGGACGGCGGAACAGGGCTGGGCCTCGCGATCGCCCGCTGGGCGGTGGATCTGCACGCGGGCCGGATCGAAGTCCTCGACACCGCGTCCGGCTGCTGTATCCGGGTGACACTGCCCCAGGGCTAGACCCCAACTCACGATCGACATCCGCTCGGGACCGGACCTTTCCGGTCCCGCGATGACGCCTGCCCGCCCACGGCCGGGCACAGACGAGGAGGACATCATGACCGCACCGACGACGATCCCGCCGGAGTTCGTCCCGACCGACGGTCTGTGGCACTGGCGCCGCGACGTGTGGCGGAGCGACCGGACATCGATGGCGCCCCGCGGGGCCCTGGTGGCCGCGCTGACCGCCGGCACCATCGCGACCCTGACGCTGCAGGTGACGGTGGTGAGCATCGCGTACCTCCTCACCGGAGCGGCGGTGGCGGCGACGGCCTTCGTCACCGTGCGCCCGCGCCCGACGCCGCTACAGCTCGTGGTGGTCGTCGGTGCGCTCGCCCTGCTCGCGGTGGCGGCGCTCCGCGGCGCCGACTGGCTGGTGGCGCTGTGTGTGGTGGCGAGTTGGGTGGTGGGATCGGTTGCGCTGGTGGGGGGCTGGACGTGGACCGGGCTTGCGCTCGCGTCCGTCGCGTTGTGGCTCACCCCGGTCCGGGTGACCGGTTGGGTGCGCCGCGGTCGTGCTCGGCTGCGGCCCGGGCGCAGGGTCGAGCCGGTTCGGGTCTTCGTTGTGGCCGCGATCAGCGTGGCACTGTTGGCGGTGTTCGGATCGCTGTTCGTCAGCGCGGACCCGGAGTTCGGCAGACTGTTCGACGCCGCGTTGCCCGACGTCCGGGTCGGCAATCCCGCCGGGCGCGTGCTCCTCGGTCTCTTCGTCGCGGGCATGGCGTTGGCGTCGGCGTACCTGCGGAGGCGGACGCCGCGATTCGATGCCCTCGCACCCGGACCCGGCCACCCGCTCGCGCGGTGGGAGTGGGCGGTGCCGCTCGCGCTGCTCGACGCACTGTTCGCGGGCTTCGTCGCGGTGCAGGTGCGGGTGCTGTTCGGCGGGGACCGGCACGTCCGGGACACCGTCGGACTGACCTACGCGAACTACGCGCGGCAGGGCTTCTGGCAGCTCGCGGCGGTCACCGTTCTCACGTTGGCTCTCGTCGCCGTCGCGGTGCGCAAAGTGGACCGCCGCAGCGCGGGGGACCGGGCGCTCGCTCGGGTGCTGCTGGGCCTGCTCTGTGGTCTCGGGCTCGTCGTCGTGGCGTCGGCGGTGCACCGGATGTCGCTGTACGAGAACGAGTTCGGATTCACCCGGCTGCGGCTGAGCGTGATGGCGACCGAGCTGTGGCTCGGAGTCGTGTTCGTGCTGCTGCTCCTGGCGGGAATCAGGATGTCGGCGCGGTGGCTGCCCCGGGCGGTGCTGGCGTCGGCCGCGATCGGCCTGCTCGGGTTCGCGGCGCTGAACCCGGACGGCTACATCGCCGAACGGAACGTGCAGCGGTACGCCGCGACCGGCGACATCGACGTCGCGTACCTGGGCGGGTTGTCCGTCGACGCCGTGCCCGCGCTCGACCGGCTCGCCGAACCTGTGCGCTCGTGCGCGCTGTCCGGCATCGACGTCGGCGGCGGTACGGCGTGGTTCGAGTACAACGCGGCCCGATCGCGGGCACGGGAGATCCTGCGGGGCCGGCCGGTGACGGCGTGTACCCACGGGTCCTGGTGAGGGCGGACGTCAGTGCCAGGGAACGATGGGCGGCTTGACCCACATGATCTTCTCGTCGGCGTGCGCGGGTGCGGCGCGCGGATCGTCGGGATGGGCCTGGGCCCACCGGGTCTTCTCGTCGACCAACTCCGCGGCCACCGTCCACGTCTCGCGGGTACTCGGCGGGTTCGCGCCGGCCGCCCGTGCCAGCTTGCGGAGCCGATCGTCGGGCAGGTCGAGCAGTTCGGCGCCGGTGATCGAGCGGTCCCACACGAACCGCGCCAGTTCCAGCGCCTTCTCCCGACGCTTGCGGCTCGCCTGATCAGTGTGGGCGAAGTCGACCTCGTCCGCGTCCATCCCGGTCACTCCCGTCGCTACTCGTGTCTGTGCTGGACCTGCCTTCCCTTGATTCGCGCACTTATCGGTGTCGGCGGAGCCCGAATCACACCGATAAGTGCGCAAATCGCGGGGGAATCAGCGAAGGCGGGCCAGGACCTCGTCGTGCAGCAGGCCGTTGGTGGCCACCGCGCTGCCGCCGTGGGGGCCGTCGGCGCCCTCGATGCTGGTGAAGCGGCCACCCGCCTCGCGGACCAGCAGGTCCAGCGGCGCGAGGTCCCACAGCGACACCTCGGGCTCGGCCGCGATCTCGAGCGTGCCCTCGGCCAACAGGCAGTAGGAGAAGAAGTCGCCGTAGCCGCGGATGCGCCACACCTCGTCGGTGAGGTCGACGAAGCGGTCGCGGATGCCGCGTTCCTTCCACCCGGACAGCGACGAGAACGCCAGGCTCGACGACGCCAGGTCGCCCACCGCCGACACCGACAGCCGTCGGGCGTCGCCGCCGTCGTACGACGCCCACGCGCCCTCACCGGCCGACGCCCACCAGCGACGGTTCAGTGCCGGGGCGCTCACCACGCCGACGACGGGGACGCCGTCCTCGAGCAGTGCGATCAGGCTGGCCCACACCGGGACACCGCGCACGAAGTTCTTGGTGCCGTCGATCGGGTCGATCACCCACTGCCGACCCTCGAACTTCGCGTCGCCGCCGAACTCCTCGCCGAGGACGTCGTCGCCGGGCCGTTCCACCGCCAACGTCGCGCGCACTGCCCGCTCCACCGCCAGGTCGGCATCCGACACCGGGGTGAGGTCGGGCTTGGAATCCACCTTCAGATCCAGCGCGCCGAATCGAGCGCGGGTGATGGCGTCGGCCTCGTCGGCGATGCGGCGGGCGAGAGTCAGGTCGGCGGCGCGTGCGGTCACGACAGCAAAGCCTACCGGCGCCCTCCCGCGGTTGCTTCCAGCTAAGGCCTCAGGCGGATTCGGATGGATAACCGGCAATCAGTGACGAATATGGACTACTGATTGCTGAACATTGGCGGATGTGACACTCTTGAGCGCGAATCGTGGCGGAAGCCACAATCCTCGGTCGTCGAAGGGACGGTTACATGTCGCTCAGTTCAACTGCGCGCGACGCGATGCAGGATGTGATGCGGCTCGAGGGCGCCTATATCGGCGGGCAACTCGTGTCGCTCGACGGCGCCGAATGCGTGCCGGTCATCTCGCCACGCGACGGCCGGTCGCTCGGGGTACTGCACGCAAGCGACGAGATGCACGTCGACCTCGCCGTCTACGTCGCCCGATCGGCCTTCCGGACGTCCGGCTGGGCCACGGCGCCGGCGCGCGAGCGGGGCGAGGTCCTGAAGAAGTGGGCCCTCCTCGTCGGGGAGAACGCCCAGGAACTGGCCACCATCATCTCGCTCGAGATGGGCAAGCCGGTGTCCCAAGCGCTCAACGTGGAGTTGGCAGCAGTCGAGAAGTGCATCCGGTGGTACGGCGAACTCGCCGACAAGCTGTCGGACAAGCTGATCGCGCACGAGGCGTCCGTGCTGGCGTACTCGGTCGAGGCCCCGGCCGGCGTGGTGGCCGCCGTGGTGCCGTGGAACTTCCCGCTCACGATGACCGCATGGAAGCTCGCGCCCGCACTCCTCGCCGGCAACTCGGTGGTCGTGAAACCGTCGGAGCAGACGCCGTTCTCGGCACTGCGACTGGCGGAACTGGCCGGCGAGGCCGGACTGCCGGCGGGTGTGCTGAACGTCGTGAACGGCCTGGGTCGGGACGCCGGTCAGGCGCTCGGCCGGCACCCCGACGTCGACGTCCTGACCTTCACGGGATCGCCGGTCACCGGGCGCGCCTTCATGAAGTACAGCGCCGAATCGAACGGCAAGCGGGTGTGGCCGGAGCTCGGCGGGAAATCCGCCACCATCGTCCTGCCCGACGCCGACATCCGGGCCGCCGCCGCCAGCGCCGCCGAGAACGCCTTCTTCAACCAGGGCCAGATGTGCAGTGCCTCGTCTCGGCTGATCGTGTTCGAGGACAACGCCGACGAGGCTGTCGCCGCGGCGTGCGAGATTGCTGCCGCGCTGCAGCCGCGGGACCCGCTCGACGCCGGTACCGCCTTCGGCGCCATCGTCAGCGCCGGCGCGGTGGCCGGGATCGAGGCCAAGGTCGCGGACGCGCTCGAGCAGGGGGCGGTCCTGGCCGCCGGCAGCCCGCGGCGCGCTGTGGTGCAGGGCCTCGAAGGGGGCTCGTACTTCGCTCCTGTCGTCCTCGATCACGTCGATCCCGATTCCCGGATCGCGCAGGAGGAGGTTTTCGGGCCGGTCCTCTCGGTCATCCGCGTCAGCAGCGAGGCGGAGGCGATCCGCGTCGCCAACGACACCCGGTACGGACTCGCGGCCTCGGTGTGGGGCAGTGACGTCGCCGCGATCCACCGCGTCACGCGTGCCGTGAAGGCCGGCGTGATCTGGGTGAACTGCTACGAGGAGGGCGACATGCGCCTTCCCTTCGGCGGTGTGAAGGAGAGCGGATTCGGGCGGGACAAGGGCGCCGATGCACTGCACAAGTACACCGACACCACCGCGGTCTGGATGAAGCTCGATGGCTGATCGCCCCCTGATCGCGATCACCACGTGGCGGCGCGATCTCCCCACCTACCTCGGCGAGCGGACCGACCTGTTCACCGTGGGCACCGAGTACGTCCGGTTCTTCGCCGCGCAGGGCCTGTCCGTGATCCTCGTTCCGGAATGCACCGGCGACGACGCCGCGACCCTGCTCTCGCACGTGAGCGGGCTCGTGCTCTCCGGGGGAGAGGACGTGGGCGAGTGGATCGCCCGCGGCGAGGACGTCGGTGCCCCGCCCGACGCCACCACCCGTGACGTGACCGAGCATGCGCTCGTCGTGGCCGCACGGGAACTCGGTCTGCCGGTCTTCGGCATCTGCCGCGGAATGCAACTGCTCGCGGCCCTCCACGGCAGCCGGGTCGTCGACCTGCCCGCCGTCCGGGACCTGCACCCGTACGGGCTCGCGCCCGAGGCCCAACTCGACCACCGTCACGAGATCGACATCGCGTCCGGCCCGGCGCCGTCCGCCGTTCGAGGTATGCGTGTCAATTCGATTCACCAGCAAGCGATCTCGCATTGCCCGGATGGTTTCGCCGTGACCGCGACGGCCGCGGACGGGACGATCGAAGCGATCGAGTCGACCACCGACTGGTACGCCGCGGGCGTGCAGTGGCATCCCGAGAAGATGTGCGGCGCCGACGAGTTCGCCGGACAGGAAGAGTTCATCGCTCCGTTCGTCGCAGCCGTCAAGAGCTACCGACAAACCGCCTGACCACCGAGACCGAAGAATGCACCGAACAGAAAGAGGAACCCCGTGACCGAGCAGAAGCTCTTCTTCGAATACGAGAACGGCCCCCGTGCCATCGCCACCATGCACCTCGACCTGGCACCGAAGACGTGCGACGCGTTATGGGGTGCGCTGGTGAAGCCCGTGACCGTCGATGCGATGCACGCGATGTACGCCGGACCGGAGGTGATGACCGGCCTTCCCGAGGAGGCTCAGAATTTCGATCCGGAGGCAGTCCCGTTCGAGAACCAGCAGGTCATTCCGGGCGTCGGTGACGTGCTCTGGTACTACCAGCGTCCGATGCAGATGGGCGGCCTGCCGTTCGAGTGGTACGAGGTCGGCGTCTGCTACGCCCCCGGCGTGCGCACGTTCGGTCCGCTCGGATGGACCCCCGTCAACGTGTTCGCCACCGTCACCGAAGGACTCGCGGACTTCGCGAAGGCCTCGGCCGACATCCGGATCACCGGGCTGAAGAAGCTCACGATCGGTCGCGTCGAATAGCTCCGAAGCCAGTGGGGCCGTGCCCGCCGCCGACGTAGCCGGCGGGCACGGCCCCATTCGTCTGCGCAGGTTCGGGCGGAAACTGTTCGGCTCAAAGGTGTTCGGTACGGACCGCACGCCGAAACGCCGCACCACATCGCGTGTGGTGCGGCGCTGGGTGTATCGAGACCGAGGTCAGGCCACGACGTCGTCGACGAACAACGGGCCGCGACGAACGGCTTTGAGTACCACCCGGGATTCGGCGATCTCCACGGTTGTCAGGGATCCGATCACGCTGTTCTGGAAGTCGAACAGCGCCTCCTCGTCCGTGAACAGTCCGTCGACCAACAGTCCGGCGTGCCCGGTGAGAGCCGCGCAGTATCGAACGGACGGATGAGTGGCGAGTGAACCGCCGATGCTCTCGATGTCTCCTCCGCGGATGTGCAGCCACAGCATGGCCTCGACCTTGAAGCCGAAGAATGTGGGCGCCACCTCGGTGCGAACCCGCAGGACGCCGACACCGAACAGGGTGTCGAGCCGACGACGAACGGTCTGCGCGTTGATGCCGGCGTCCTGCGCGAGCATCGAGATCGTCGCCCGCCCATCGTTGCTCAGCTGGTCGATCAGGTTCTGGTCGACGGCATCGAGAACCACCGGCGTGGAGCTGGTCGACGGCGCGTGCCAGGGTGCGGACTTACGAAGGGCCTCGACCTGCTCCGCCGGCAGTATCCCGGCGTGCCAGTCCAGGCCCATCAGGTAGGACCGCAGAACGGTACTGACCTCGAACGCCCGCAGGCCGGGGATGGCCGGAAGCGTCTGCAACAGCAACACTTGATGCGCCTCGGCGCTCTCCACGAGAACGAGAGCGACGATGTCGCCCGAACCCTCGAGGATCGACACCGAGGACGCACCCGGCAGCGCTGCCACCCTGCTGGCCACCTGGGCCACCTGGTCGATCTCGGTGCCGAGGCGAATGAGTACACCCCGTGCGTGCAGCAACTTGTTCGCATCGACATAGGTGGACACCCGCACGCATCCCGTGTCGAGCAGATGCTGTCCACGTCGCATGACGGTCCGCGACGGAAGATCGATGACGCGACTGATGGCCTCCCAGGAGGCGCGTCCGTTTACCTGCAGTGCGCTCGCAATGAGCCGATCGGTGTCGCCCGTGTCATTGCCCTTCTGACTCATGGTCTGCAGCCTTCGTATGAGAATTTATGTGCGGGAAGAGAATTACACAGTGTAACCATGTCTCCGACGCTATTTCGTCAGGATCCGACTCTGCTCGCTGCGCCAGGAAACCGTCACCTCGCTGCCCGGGTACGCGATCGTCGAGGTCGGGGCGACGGCCCGAAGCTCTTGTCCCGCCGCCTCCACCACGATCAGCAGCTCGCTTCCCCGGAACACTCGGGACTTGACCACCGCGGTCAGGTGCGCGTCGCAGCCGTCCGGTGCGTTGACCCGGATGTCCTCCTGCCGGACCATCAGCAGCGACTCGCCACCGAAGGTCTCCGGGGCCGGCACGGTCACATCGCCCACCGACGCGCGCCGATCCGCGCCCCCCGTGACGTCGAGGAGGTTCGCGGCCCCCAGGAAATCGGCAGCGAAGCGCGTGCCCGGGTTCGCGTAGAGATCCTCGGGCGTACCGGACTGCTCGACGACGCCACCCTGCATCAGAATGACCTGGTCGGACATGCTCAGTGCTTCGTCCTGATCGTGCGTGACGAAAACGGTGGTCACGCCCAGACTCCGTTGCAGCGACACCAGTTCCACCTGCATGTCCTCGCGGAGGCGTGCATCGAGATTCGACAGAGGTTCGTCGAGCAGGATCAGCCGGGGGCCACCGACGATCGCGCGGGCCAATGCCACGCGCTGCTGTTGGCCGCCGGACAGCTGTCGTGGCATGCGCGACGCCAGGTGATCCATCTGGACCTGTTCCAGCGCCCGCACGGCGAGGTCCCGCTGTTCGGCGCGGGTTCCGTGCGCCTTTCCGCGCATCCGCAGGGGAAAGCGGACGTTCTCGAGCACGCTCATGTGCGTTAGGAGTGCATAACTCTGGAACATCATGCTCAGCCGCCGGTTCTCCGGCGCGAGGTCGGTGACGTCCTCTCCGCCCACCGAGATGGTCCCGGAGTCGACGGTCTCGAGGCCCGCGATGCACCGCAGCAGCGTCGACTTGCCACAGCCACTGGAACCGAGCAGCGACACGAAGCTGCCCGATTTCGCGTGGATGTCGACGCCCTTGAGTACCTTCACGTCCCCGAATGTCTTGTGAACGTCGGCGATGGTGAGATCGGCCATTAGCTGAAGACCTTTCCGAGACCGACGATCTTCTCGATCGCCAGGATTGAAATCGCGGTGAGGGCCATCGAGAGAGTCGAGACGGCCGCCACCGTCGGCGATGCGCTGAACTCGAGCTGTCCGTAGATGGCGAGGGGGAGTGTTTGGAGCTGGGGTGTCCGCAGGAAGAGCGCGATGACCGCGTCGTCGAAGGAGACGATGAAGGCCAGGAAGGCGCCGGCGATGATTCCGGGGCGGCACATCGGTAGCAGCACGTGCCAGTAGCGCTGCCACCAGCTGGCACCCATCACCCGGACGGCCTCTTCGGTGAACCCGTCGGACCTCGCGATCACCCCGAGGACCGTTCGGACGACGTAGGGGACGGTGATGACGACGTGCGCGAGCATCAGGATCCAGGGCGAGGATCCGCCCATCAACTGGGACACCGTCTGGAGGATGCCGATCGCGAAGATGATGCTCGGCATGGTCAGCGGCGACAGGGCAAACGACTGCAGTGCACCCGAACCGGGAACCTTGTGACGTGCGATCCCGATGGCGAAGGCCGTCCCGATCGCGGCCGCACCCACCGCGGCGATGAGGGCGACCTGCAGGCTGAACAGGAACGGATACGTGTACGTGGTGTCGGCCAGCGCATCCGCGAACCACTCCAGGCTGAGACCTTCGGGTGGGAAGGCCAGGAACTGATCCGAGTTGAACGCGGCTCCCACCACCACCGCGAGCGGGGCCAGCATGAACAGTGCGATGAGAACGAGGAAGACCTTGCCGGCGATCCTCAACGGAAGCGGAGTTGATCGAACCACTATTTCATCCTCGCGTTCGCAATTCGGTTGGTCGCCGCGATCGTGATGACGACGACCGCCAGGATCAGCACCGCCTGCGTCGCGGCGAAGGGGATGTCGTTGCTGACCGTCGCATCGTGGTAGATGAATCCGGCAATCACCGGAAGCTGCGCTCCACCAATGAGGTTCGGTGTGATGAACGAACTGATCGACAGTGCGAAGCACAGCGTGGCTCCGGAGACGATGCCCGGTAGGGACAGCGGAAGTATCACGTGCCGAAAGGTTCCGACGAATCCCGCGCCCATGGTTCGGGATGCTTCCCGGAGCCGCACGTCGATCCCGTTGATGACACCGAGAACCGACAGGACCGCGAACGGCACCAGCACCTGGATCATGGCGATGTTCACGCCGAGTTCGGTCCCCAGCAGACCCTGTCGAGCCTGGCTCAGATCCAGGAAACCCGGAATCTTCGCCAGCGGGCCGGACGGGCCCATGAGGATGACCCAGCCGAACGTCCGGATGACGACGCTGGTCATCAGCGGAAGGATTGTCGCGATCATCATGAAGGCCCGCGCTTTCGCGGAGAGCCCGGCCATGATGTACGCCAGCGGTACGGCAATGACGACCGAGACGATCGTCTGGATGAATGCCATCCGCAGTGACCGCTCCGATGCGCCGAGAGAGACCGACGACCCGAAGAACCTGGTGAAGTTGCTGAGGGTGAACCCGGAGGAATCTGTGGTGAAGCTGGCCAGAAGTGTTCTGGCGACGGGGATCACGAATGCGATCAGAAGCAGCGCAATGAGCGGCAGCACCAACAGCCAGGGTTCGGCGGAGCGCTTCCTCATCGCGCGATCTGCTCCTGCCACTGGTTCTGCCAAGCCGCGGACTTCCCGGTGATCTGCGCCGGATCGAACCTGACCAGCTTCTCCAGCGTCGGGCCCGACAGGATCTTGGACTGCAGGTCAGCGGGGACGACTGCCTTCGTGTTCACCGGCGAGTAGGCCATGCCGGTGACGAACTTCTCCTGGGCGCCCGCGCTCAGTGCGTAGTCGATGAACTTGGTGGCGAGGTCGGTGTTGGGGCGGCCGGCAACGACGTTGGCGGTGATGAACGACCCGGTCGTGCCCTCACGAGGCATGGTGAAGCCGACAGGCTGGCCGGCCTTGCGCAGCGTCTCCGCGTAGTCCTGCGAGTAGGGAGCCAGCCAGATGTCGCGGGCCGCGAAGGCCTGCTGGAGGTCGGACGACGTCTTGGTGATGATGGAGTCGCCGGCGCGGGCCGACTGGCCGATCGCGTCGATACCGGGGGTGACGTCGTCGATCGTCCCGCCCCGGGTGCCGTTGATCATCAGCATCCCGAGGGTGCCGTAGCTGTTCGACAGGTCCGTGAAGGCGACGTGCTGCCGGTACTCGGGGTTGAAGGCGTCGTTCCACGACGTGGGCTCGTCGATCTTGTCTGTGCGGTACAGCAGCCCCATCGGGGTGATCTGAACCACCGGTCCCTGCCCGCCGGCGAGATCGTTGCTCGCCTGGGCGATCAGGTCGGGACCGTTGGTGAGCGCGGACGGGTCGATCGGCGCGAGGAGTCCGTCCTTGGCTGCCACCGCCTCCTGGCCCCCGGAGAAGAAGACGACATCCATCTGCGGGCTCGACTTCTGGGCCTGGAGTTGCGCGAGCGCGTCCGAGCTGTACAGCGTCACCTGCTTGACCGTGACGTTGTTCTCCTTCTCGAACGGCTTCACCACGGCATCGGTGAAGTTCTTCTGCCACTCGCCACCGAACGTCGTGACGACGAGTTCGGACGCCGATGACGTCCCGGGCGTGCATGCGGTCAAGGAGGCGGCGGCGCCCACTGCGAGGGCGATTGCGGTGAGTGCGAGGCGACGTTTCATCTGACTTCCTGGATGTGGGTTGAGGCGTCCGAACAAGTCGACGCGGCCGACGGCGAGGTTCTTCGTGGGCTGTGACCCAGGCCACGAGTCGGATGAGTGTTGCATATTCGCCAGATTGAAGCAATAGAGTGGGCGAAGTAGACAATTGTCTTAAGGATTGTCACTCGAATTCGCCTACAGGCGGCCCTGGGGTGAGCTAGAGGTGAACCCGGGACGGGTTTGGGGGACCGCTGCTCGGCGGATCCGCGGCGCGAGGGTCGGCATCGCGGCCGGTGTGACTGCGGTCGCAGCGATGTCACCGTGATGGACCCGGTAGCCTGGATAACTGTGCATCCTGACGTTTCCGCTGACCTCAACGAGCTCGACACCACTCTGACCACGGTCGAGAAGGTTCTCGACGTCGAGGAGCTGCGCCGCCGCATCGACGAACTCGAACACCAGGCGTCCGATCCGGAGCTGTGGAACGACCAGGAACACGCGCAGAAGGTGACGAGCCAGCTGTCGCACGCCCAGGCGGAGCTGCGCCGCGTGGAGGAACTGCGCTCGCGCCTCGACGACATGGCCGTGCTCTACGAGCTCGCCGAGGAGGAGGGCCCCGACGCGGTCGCCGACGTCCACGTCGAGCGGGCGACCCTGCGCGCCGACATCGAGGCGATGGAAGTCAAGACCATGCTCTCGGGCGAGTACGACCAGCGTGACGCGCTCGTCAACATCCGCGCCGGCGCCGGCGGCGTCGACGCCGCGGACTGGGCCGAGATGCTCATGCGCATGTACATCCGCTGGGCCGAGAAGCGTGGCTACGGCGTCGAGGTCTACGACACCTCCTACGCCGAAGAGGCCGGCATCAAGAGCGCCACCTTCGCGGTGAAGGCGCCCTACAGCTACGGCACCCTGTCGATCGAGATGGGCACGCACCGTCTCGTCCGTATCAGCCCGTTCGACAACCAGGGCCGCCGCCAGACCTCGTTCGCCGAGGTCGAGGTGCTGCCCGTCGTCGAGACCACCGACCACATCGACATCGACGAGAACGACGTCCGCGTCGACGTGTACCGCTCGTCCGGCCCGGGTGGCCAGTCGGTCAACACCACGGACTCGGCGGTGCGCCTGACACACGTCCCCACCGGCATCGTCGTCACGTGTCAGAACGAGAAGTCGCAGCTGCAGAACAAGGTGTCCGCGATGCGGGTGCTGCAGGCCAAGCTGCTCGAGCGCAAGCGCCAGGAGGAGCGCGCCGAGATGGACGCGCTCAAGGGCGACGGCGGCAGCTCGTGGGGCAACCAGATGCGCTCGTACGTGCTGCACCCGTACCAGATGGTCAAGGACCTGCGCACCGAGTACGAGGTCAACAACCCGTCGGCAGTGCTCGACGGTGAAATCGACGGATTCATCGAGGCCGGCATCCGCTGGCGGATGAGCGAAACCCAAGCCTAGGACGTATGCAGACCACAACCCTCGCACTGACCTTCACCCCATACGTCCAACTGCGTGCATGGCTCGAAGTCACCGGACTTCCCATTGCGCTGACGGTTCTGGGTGCGCTGATCGTCGCCCGTTTCGTGAACTGGGCCGGCGGTCGGATCACTCAGCAGATCGACGACAACTACCAGCAGGGCGACGCCCTGGTCCGTTCCGAGGCCACCAAGCACCGGCACTCGGTGGCGCAGGTCATCACGTGGGTGGTCATCACGATGATCTACGTGATCGCGACGGTGAAGGTGCTCGGTCTGCTCGGCCTGCCCATCGGCAGCCTCGTGGCTCCGGCGACGGTGCTCGGTGCCGCACTCGGCTTCGGCGCGCAGCGTGTGGTCCAGGACATCCTCGCCGGGTTCTTCATCATCACCGAGCGTCAGTACGGTTTCGGTGACACAGTGCAGATCGCCATCACCGGGTCGTCCACGGACGCAGAGGGTGTGATCGAGGACGTCACCCTGCGGGTGACCCGGATGCGCAACGCCGACGGCGAAGTCATCACCGTTCCCAACGGGCAGATCGTCAAGGCGGTCAACCTCTCGAAGGACTGGGCGCGCGCGGTGGTGGACGTGCCGATCCCCGCGACCGCCGACATCAACCACGTCAACGACATCCTGCACCGCGTCGGTGTCGACGCGTACGAGGACAAGGGCCTGCGCCCGCTGCTGCTCGACACCCCGTCGGTGATGGGAGTCGAGAGCCTCGCGGTGGATCAGGTGAGCATCCGGATGGTGGCCCGCACACTGCCCGGCAAGCAGTTCCAGGTCGGCCGGGCGCTGCGTGTGCGCGTCGTGACGGCGCTGCGACGCGCCGGTATCACCGTCGCGGCCGAACTCGAGAACGACGCGGTGGGAGGTGGCGACGAATGAGCCCGCAGGAGAAGGTGTCGCTGCTGTGGAAGCGGATTCCGCGCAAGCTGTTCGGCGGCCGCATGCGCACCACGACCGTGGCCATGTGCGTGCTCTGGCTGGGTCTGGCGATGCTCAACGCCCAGGTCAATCAGGAGACCGACGCCTCGACGCACGGCACGCAGCCGGCCGTCAGCACCGGGGATCCGGCCTTGCCGGCGGATGAGCGGCAGAGCGAGAGTCCGTCGACGCCGCCGCAAAGCTCCACTCAGCCGTCGTCGTCGGAGAGCGCCACGCCGTCGTCGTCGCCCGCGTCGGAGACGAGCCACAGTGGGCAGCAGTCGAGCACGCCGACCACGACGCCGGGCGCCGGCAGTGGCACGACCACGTCGGGGACGTCGCAGCAGACGACGACCACGCCTCCACCTGCTCCGCAGCTGTCGCAGGAACCCGAGTCGGGCCCGTCCGACGAGGTGACGACCACGGCGCCGACGCCGCAGGGCTGACACGCGCGGATCGGTGCGCGTCGTTACCCAAGGTCACTGTTCGATAACGGCTAGACTGGCTTCCCGTGATCAGCGTCAAGGATGTCTCCAAGTTCTACAAGGCCTCCACCAGGCCCGCCCTGGACAAGGTGAACGTCGAGATCGACAAGGGCGAGTTCGTGTTCCTGATCGGGCCGTCGGGCTCGGGCAAGAGCACGTTCATGCAGCTCCTCCTCAAGGAGGAGACCCCCAGCTCGGGGGACATCTACGTCGCCGACTTCCACGTCAACAAGCTGTCGGGTCGACGGGTGCCGAAGCTGCGGCAGAGCGTCGGCTACGTCTTCCAGGACTTCCGGCTGCTGCAGAACAAGACGGTGTCGCAGAACGTCGCGTTCGCGCTCGAGGTGATCGGCAAGTCGCGCTCGATGATCGAGCGCACCGTCCCCGAGGTCCTCGACCTGGTCGGACTGTCCGGCAAGGCCGATCGCCTGCCGAACGAGCTGTCCGGCGGTGAGCAGCAGCGCGTCGCGATCGCCCGCGCGTTCGTGAACCGTCCACTGGTCCTGCTCGCCGACGAGCCCACCGGCAACCTCGACCCCGACACCAGCGCCGACATCATGCTGCTGCTCGAGCGGATCAATCGCACCGGCACCACCGTGCTCATGGCCACGCACGACCACCACATCGTCGACTCGATGCGCCGCCGCGTCGTCGAGCTCGATCTCGGCAAGGTGGTGCGCGACGAAGCGAGAGGCGTGTACGCCGTCGGCCGCTAGGCCCGCGACGGCACCCGCCCACCGATCCTCTCGAACAGACGACTCAAGGACTGCGATTCCCCGATGCGTGCCAGTTTCATTTTCAGTGAGGTCCTGACCGGCCTGCGCCGCAACCTCACGATGACCGTCGCGATGATCCTGACCACCGCGATCTCGCTCGGACTGTTCGGCGGCGGTCTGCTGGTCGTGCAGATGGCCGACAAGACCCAGCAGATCTTCCTGGACCGCGTCGAGGTGCAGCTGTTCCTCACCGACGACATCTCCGCGTCCGACCCGGATTGTGCGGCGGACATCTGCCGCGGCATCCGCAGCGATCTCGAGAACACCGATTCGGTGGTCTCGGTGCAGTACCTCAACCGCGACGACGCCGTCGCCGACGCCACCGACCGGGTGTTCAAGGACAACCCGGAACTGGCGTCCCTGGTGAGCCCGGAGAGCTTCCCGGCCTCGTTCAAGGTCAAGCTCAGCGATGCGGAGCGCTTCGGTGTCATCAACGACGAGTTCGCGGCGCGTCCCGGCATCGAGAGCATCCTCAATCAGCGGGAGCTGGTCGACCGCCTGTTCAGCGTCCTCGGCGGTGTCCGCAACGCGGCGTTCGCGATCGCCGTCGTGCAGGCCATCGCCGCGATCTTCCTGATCGCCAACATGGTTCAGGTCGCCGCGCTGACCCGCCGCACAGAGGTCGGCATCATGCGTCTGGTCGGCGCCACCCGCTGGTACACGCAGCTGCCGTTCCTGCTCGAGGCCGTGGTCGCCTCGCTGATCGGTTCGGTCCTGGCGATCGCCGGGCTGTTCACCGCGAAGAACATGTTCATCGACGACGTCCTCGGCGACATCTACGACGCCAATATCGTGGCCCGGATCTCCAACAGTGACGTGCTGCTGGTGTCGCCGTTCGTGGTGATCGTCGGTGCCGGCATGGCCGCGATCACCGCGTACATCGCACTGCGCCTGTACGTCCGGGAGTAGTGCGGCGTTATCGGCTTGCGCAAGCTCCTATGCTGGAGCGGTACGAAGAGTGACGGCGGAACGAGGACTGTGAGGGCCCGCACGTGAAAGAGAAGGGCCGCAAGGTCATCGCGACCAACCGTAAGGCGCGACACAACTACACCATCATCGACACCTACGAGGCCGGCGTCGCCCTGCTGGGTACCGAGGTGAAGAGCTTGCGCGAGGGCAAGGCCTCCCTGGTGGACGCCTTCGCCACCGTCGACGACGGCGAGGTGTGGCTGCGCGCACTGCACATCCCGGAGTACACGCAGGGCACGTGGACCAACCACTCGCCCCGGCGCACCCGCAAGCTGCTGCTGCACAAGCGCGAGATCGAGCATCTGGTGGGCAAGACCCGCGAGGGCAACCAGACGCTGGTGCCGCTGTCGATGTACTTCTCCGACGGCAAGGTCAAGGTCGAGCTGGCGCTCGCGAAGGGCAAGCAGGACTACGACAAGCGTCAGGATCTGGCGCGCCGCACCGCCGAACGCGAGGTGACGCGCGAGCTCGGGCGCCGCGTCAAGGGCATGCGCTGACCGAGTTCCCGGTGAACTGACGACGGTGGCCGCCTCCCGAACGGGAGGCGGCCACCGTTGCTTCTATGTCTGCCCTACTTCGCGACGCGCTCCCACATCTGCAGGTACGCCTCGGCGCCGCGGGACATGTCGTCCATGAACTGCGCACCGTCGTCGCCGGCATACACGCGCATGTCCTCGATCCAGTCGGGGATCATGCCGTACTGCGCCAGACCGTCGGTGTTGAAGTCGAACACGCGGGTGCCGGCTCGCTGCTGATCCATCACCGTGCCGCCGTCGAACGTAGTGTAGGGGTACTCGACCCCGCGCGTGCCGTCCTTGTGCGGCGCCGGCTGCGAACCGAAGCCGTTGGTGTCGGCACCGTAGCCGTAGCCGAAGTAGTAGTCGTCGTCGCGTCCCTGCCGCGCCTCTCGCCACTCCTTGACGAAGTTCTCCGACGGCCCCGCGTACGACGCCACGAACCCGCCGAGCTTGTAGATCCGCGGGTAGTTCGACGCGTCGGTCCACCCGTGGCTCGACACCACGCCGGAATACTTCGCCTCTTCGAGGATCCGCAGCGCCGAGTCGGCGGTCTTGACGCCCATGTGGTCGATGTCGACGATCATGCCGCGCTGCATCATCGCGCGGATCGCGTGCTCGCCGAGCGGACTCAGATCCCGCGCGTTGCAGACGTCACCCTCTGGGTACACGGGCAGCGTGACCCCCGGCGGCAGTGACTTCGCCAACTCCACGACGTCGTCGCCGACGTTGCCGATCGGGTTGTCGGTCGCGACTCCGGTGCACTGCTCGGCCTTCCAGAACTCGCCGGTGCCCAGGAAGTTGCCGATGTTGACCGCGGTGCCGGTCAGTCCCTCGTCGAAGCGCACTCCGCCGAACGCGTTGTCGAACTTGTGGGTCAGGATCACCTGCCGCACGCCCATCGCGTACAGCTCGTCGAGGCCGGCGTCGATGTCCTGCTCGGTGCACTGCGGGACGCCGCCCGACAGCCCGCAGCCGAACGGCTCGGAGATCTCCATCCCGAGTGTGACGGCGAGCTTGCCCGACGCCGCCACCTCGCGGGCCTGCTGCGGGGAGCTGACGATCCGGAACCAACCACGGCCCGGTCCGCCGTACTGCGCGTCGACGTAGTCCTGGATCTCGTGGGCCTGCCGGGCCTCGATCCGGACCGTCTCCATTTCGTCGCACGGGTTGCTGCGCAGCGGATACAGCTCACACAGCACGCGATTCGAGACGAGCAGGTTCGTGAAGATCCGCAGCCCGCCGCGCCACGCGCGCTCCACCCAGCGGTAGTACGTCTGCTCGTGGGTCATCGAGTCGTACGACGGGACGTCGGCGAAGCTCGGCCACATCGTCGTGTCGTGCGACTCGAACGGGTTGCCGTGGGAGAGCACGTTCTCGAGCAGCGCGGGCAGCCCGTCCGGCTTGTGGTCCTCGCAATCCTGCAGCGCGACGGCGACTCCCAGCGGGGAGTACGGCTCGCCGCAGCGGATGCTGCCGCCGATGAATTCGTTGGCGTTCATGTGGACGTGCGCGTCGATGAACCCCCGTACCTCGCCGTCCGCTGTCGCTCCGACGGGCATCCCGGTGGCGTTCACCTCCGCCTCAGGGAAGTCGGCGCAGCCGTCGGCGGCCGCGAGACGGAAGCGTCCCGCCTCGGGGTCGGCGCCGGGATCGGTGATGGTCAGGCGACCGTCGGACCGGCCCACGCTCAACTGCTTGCCGGTGGTGACGGCCGTGGCGGTGTAGGCGCCGTCAGTGAACGTCAGTGCCCAGTCGGCGGCCGGAGTGGCCTGCGGCGACGCGAAGACCCGGCCGGACTCGCCGGCGAGCATCGCGGTGTCGGCGCCGAAGAACAGGAACCGGCCCAGCTGCGCGGCCTGCATCCGGAAGCGGGACGCGGAGTCGACGTCGGCGCCGGTGCGGAAGCCGTCGCCGTCCCGCGTGACGAATCCGGGGGACACGTCGGAGGTGAGCGTGTAGCAACCGCCCGCGAGTCCGTAGACGGGATCGGTGGGCGGTCCGGGTTCGGTCGGGTTCGGCGACAACGGGACCGACACCGCTGCCGCGGCGCCGGCGACGGTGAATGCCACGGCAGCAGCGAGAAGCGGTAATGCCCTCCGTCGAACGAATCTGAATCGAGTTTTCATCGGCGGAAGTCCCCTCACGAGCGCAGGCGTCAGCTATCTGGCGAGCAGGCTAGGGGAACCTGAACGACCGTCCAGGTGTTTCGGCGAACGAATCTCGAGGGATGGACATATACGATTCGCGACCTGGCGTAAACGGTTCTGCCGGGGTCAGCAGTTGCTCGGAGCGGGCAGGCCGGCGAAGCGATCCTTCAGATACATGAAGGCTTCGGGCAGGCCGACGACGGCGTTCGTCATGTGTTCGGCGATGGGGTAGGCGTGGAACTCGAGCGTCGCACCGGCCTTGCAGTACCGGTCGGCGGTCGCGGCCACGGACCGGAACGGCGTGAGCTCGTCGGACGCGCCGTGCCACATGAACACCGGCGCGGTCGGCACGCCCGGGAAGTCGACGAGACTGTTCTCACGCATCACCGCGCGCACGTCCTCGTCCTGGATCAGGCTTGTGGACTTCGCGACCTCGCTGACGCTGTGCAGCAGGCCCTTCGCGATGATCAGGGTGCGGCACTCGTCCTTGAGTTCGTCGCGCAGCGCGATCCCGGCGGGGCTGAGCTGGGAGCCGAGCGGGAGACGATCCGGGTACTCCCGCTCGAGACCCACCGCCGCGGCGAAGCCGAGACCGAAGCCGGGGTGCCGGTCGGCCAGGCCCAGCCCCACGGCCATCTCCTCGATGCTCGCCGGAACGCCGCCCTGTGCGACACCCGCAAGTTTCACGTCCGGGGCGTATGTGGGGTTGAGGGCTGCGGCCCAGGCCGTGGCCATGCCGCCGCCGGAGTATCCGGCGAGGGCGACCGGGCTGCCGCCCAGGCGCAGCTCGGGCAGGCGCTTGACGGCGCGAACCCCGTCGAGCGTGATCATGCCGCCGAGCTTGGCCGCGCCGTACGCACTGTCGGGGCCCAGGTGATCGGGAATGGCGAGCGCCCACCCCATTGCGAGCGCCAGGGGAATGCCGAACGCGTCCTTGATCTCGCCGGTGAACAGGGCCGCAGACGGCGCGCATCGCAACCCCAGGGAGTTGACGATCGCCTGATACGACAGGACCGGCATGTCGGCGGGTGCGCCCACCGGCTTGATCACCGTGGTCACCGCCGGGATGGGTCGACCGGCCGAGTTGGTCGACCGGTACTTGATCTGCCACACCTCGGTGCCGGGCAGGATCCACGTGTCCGCGCGCCGGCTCTCGAGGACGTCGCCCGGCGCCTTCGACGCAATGTCGGGTGGGGCGGCGTAGAAGGGGTCGCTGTACGGGGTGGGGTAGGCGGGCTCCGCGCCTGCCGAGGCTGGTGACGCGAGGGTGCCCACCACCACGGCCGCGATCGCGAGCGTGGCAGCGGACATCAATCGACGTGCGAACGAACTCATACCCTGTTTCCCCCGTACGAGTAGCGAGTGGCGAACGTCACTCGACCGGCCGTCTCGGGGCACGACATTAACGGAACGAGGCGACCCGGAACGGGGAAATGCGCAGATGGGGTGATCTGTCGTGGGGGTGCCGGGGAGTGGTTCGAACCGGTCGGCGATAATTGGGATGATTCGCGCGCCCGCGCGGGTTAAAGTAAGTAGCCCCGCGAGAGACGCGGGGACGTACGGGGCTGAACGGTTTCGACTGCGTACGTTGAGTCAGGGGAAGCGTGTCGGTGCAGGCAAGAGACCACCGTAAGCGTCGCTGCAAACCAATAAGCGCCGATTCCAATCAGCGCGACTACGCCCTCGCTGCCTAAGTAGCGACTGCGTGTCTGTCAGACCGGGTGTGCCCTCGCCCCGGACCCTGGCATCAGCTAGAGGGCTCTACCGTTCCACTCGGTCGCGGAGTGGGGCGGGACATCCAACAGCGACTGGGATCGTCATCACGGCTTGTTCGCGAGACCGGGAGATCCAAGTAGAGACATAGCGAACTGCACACGGAGAAGCCCTGGCAAAGCGGCGGAGGACCCGGGTTCGATTCCCGGCAGCTCCACCAAACGGGCCCGGTCAGAAGGTAATCGCCTTCCGACCGGGCCCTTTTGCTGTCTCGGCGGTGGGGTCAAGCGGGGGGCCGTCCGTGTTCCTCCGGGACTGCCGCGGACGCGTGTACCGGCGGCCGGGCCCAGGACGGATCGACGACCCGGCGCATGAGCTGATACCCGTAGTGGGTGTCGAGTCCGGGACGCACGACGACGAGGTCGAGGTGGCGGCCGCCTCGCCCGTAGACGCGCAGAACGTTGCCCGGCTGGCCCGTCTCGGGGCCGGTGATCTCGACGCCGTCGTCGATGTCGATTCGCCGCTGCATCATGCTGACGGAGTTCCAGCCGAATCGGATGCTCGCGACGGCGCCGAGACTCGGGGTGAGTTTGGTGATCAGATCGTGCAGTTCGGCCGTGAGGTTCCGAGTGCGCGGCCACCAGACCCCGTCGACGTCGCGCGGTCCGCCCGTCCGCAGAAGCAGTCGCGGGGTTCGGGTCGGTGTCGGGAACGGCTGTCCGTCCTCGGGGGAAGCCGCGGTACGTTTCAGGTCCGAGCGGGTAGAAGTGTGCGTCACCTGACGCTCCTGGTGTGGCCGCGAATCGGCCGCTAATTTCCAATCGCGGCCCGTGTGAGCAGAACGCTCGACGTGAAGTGCTGCGCGATACCTCAACGCTACACGCTGGGCTGTGGACCGGATCGTGGTCGATTTCGTTCTGGACCAATCGCGGCGCCTGTCGCCTCCGAATGCCTCGTGACAGCAGGACAGCGGCGGAGGGACGGGTGGTCGTGACAGGTAGCGGCGAGAGACGGCGGATTGCGGTGGTCGGTGCAGGTGTGGCCGGGCTGACCGCGTCCTGGGTGATGGCGAAGGACGCGGACGTCACGCTCTACGAGGCGGACGGACGCCTCGGTGGCCACGCGGACACTCATCGGGTGCGTACACCGGTGGGTGACGGTCTGGCGGTGGACACCGGTTTCATCGTCCACAACGACCGCACCTACCCGACCCTGCTTCGCCTGTTCGCCGAACTCGATGTGCCTACGCAGGACTCGGACATGAGCATGTCGGTGCGCTGCGACGGCTGCGGGCTCGAGTACTCGGGCGGCCAAGGCCTGCGCGGGCTGGCGCCCACCGTGTCGACTCTGCTGCGCGGGGAGTACGTGCGGATGCTGCTCGAGGTCAAGCGCTTCCACCGCCGGGCATCCGCCCTGCTGGAGGACGGGGACGCCGACGAGATCACGCTCGGTGACTTCCTCGCGACCGGAGGCTTCGCTCCCTACTTCGTCGCGCACTTCATGACGCCGCTCGTGTCGGCAGTGTGGTCGTGCGACCCGCAGACCGCGCTGCAGTATCCGGCCCGCTACCTGTTCACGTTCCTCGACCACCACGGAATGCTCGGTGTCGGAGGTTCGCCCACCTGGCGGACCGTGCGCGGTGGCAGCGCCGAATACGTGCGCCGCATCGCCGACCACATCGACGACGTGCGGGTCTCGACGCCCGTGCGGGCCGTACACCGGCACGCGGATCATGTCGAGATCCGCGACGACGCAGACCGGCTGCGCCGGTTCGACGCGGTGGTGGTCGCCACCCACCCGCTGCAGGCGCTGAAGATGCTCGCGGCGCCCACTCCGCTGCAGCACGAGGTGCTGGGCGCGATGCCGTATTCGGTCAACCACACCCAGTTGCACACCGACCAATCGGTGTTGCCGCGCAGGTCGCGGGCCCGCGCGTCGTGGAACTACCGGATCCCCTTCTGCGCCGCGCGGCCCGAGCAGGTGCTGGTGAGCTACGACATGACGCGGCTGCAGCAACTACCCGACACCGGCGAGCGCTACCTGGTGACGTTGGGCGGCAAGGACGTCGTCGATCCGGACCTGGTGCTCGACACCATGGTCTACGAGCACCCGCAGTACACGCCTGCCTCGCTCGCCGCGCAGCGCCGGCTGCCCGAGCTGAGCGACCACGTCGTGGCGTTCGCCGGCGCCTACCACGGCTGGGGCTTTCACGAGGACGGCGCGCTGTCCGGACTGCGCGCCGCGGAGAGTGTCGGAGGGCGCTGGACATGACCACACAGTCGATTCCCGAGACGCCGGCGATCTACCGGACCGTGATCAGACACGTACGAACCGCCCCGCTGCACAACGTCTTCCGCTATCGCAGCTACAGCTGGCTGGTCGACGTCGACAACCTGCCGCGCCTTCCGCACCTTCCGAGGCTGCTGGCGCCGCTCGCCGGATTCGCGTCCTCCGACCACCTCGGCGATCTGTCGCGGACCCTGCGGCAGAACGTCGATGCCTTCCTCGCCGCGCACGGGATCGACCTGGACGGCGGAAAGGTGCTGCTGCTCAGCAACGCTCGAGTGTTCGGATACGTGTTCAATCCGCTCAGCGTGTTCTGGTGCCACGGCGCGGACGGCCGACCGGTCTGCGTGATCGCCGAGGTGCACAACACCTACGGTGAGCGGCACTGCTACCTGCTGCGGCCG
Source organism: Rhodococcus sp. BE178 (assembly GCF_050433545.1). NCBI lineage: Bacteria > Bacillati > Actinomycetota > Actinomycetes > Mycobacteriales > Nocardiaceae > Rhodococcus > Rhodococcus sp. BE178. The sequence goes on from NZ_JBNPXA010000015.1 coordinate 29,411, forward strand.
GACAGCGCGGGGGCCGCGCGTGCCACCAAGGAGTTCTACGTCTCGCCGTTCAACGACGTCGACGGTGAGTACCGGATGACCCTGCCGGTCCCGGGCGCCGCGCTACGGCTGGTCATCTCCCTCGAGCGTGAGGGGCAGTCGCCGTTCGTGGCGACCGTGATCGGCGAACGGCGGGACGCGACGACGCGCGAGGTCCTCCGGGCGGCGCTCGCGGTGCCGCTGGCCCCGTTGCGGGTGGCCGCGCAGATCCGTTGGCAGGGAATCCGCTTGTGGGCGAGGGGGCTGCCGATACGCCCTCGGCCCGTGCATCAGCGACAGGAGGCAGTGTGATGACCGCGACCACGATCGGGGCCACGACCCGGAGTTCGATCTCGCCCGACTCGACCACGGGCCGCTGCATGTGGGGAGATCTGCACCGGGTGCCGAGCGGGCCGCGAGCGCAGGCCGCCGGCCGGATCGCCGACGGGTTGTTCCGGCACGCCGTCTCGCGACTGCCTGTCCGGGTCGAGTTCCCCGACGGCCGCGTCCTGGGCGATCCCGCCGCGCCGGATGCGCCGGTCATGCTCGTGCACCGGCCGCGTGACTTCACGGCGCGGGTGGGTCGGAGTGGACTGATCGGCTTCGGCGAGGCGTACATGGCCGGTGACTGGTCGGCACCCGACCTCACCGCGGTGCTCGAGGTGTTCGCGGCCCGCGCCGCGACGCTGATCCCGGGCCCATTGCAGCGCCTGCGGGGCATGGTGATTCCGAAGCCGCCGGGCAGCGAGAAGAACACCACCCGCAACACCCGCTCGAACATCTCGCGCCACTACGACCTGTCGAACGAGTTGTTCGGGTTGTTCCTCGACGACACGCTGACCTATTCCAGTGCGCTGTTCGGACGCGACGAGACCGTCCCGTCGTGGGACGACCTGGTCTCGGCCCAGCACCGCAAGATCGACCACCTGCTCGACGGTGCGGGTGTGCGCGAGGGCAGCCGGGTGCTCGAGATCGGCACGGGCTGGGGCGAACTCGCGATCCGGGCGGCCGCCCGCGGCGCGACCGTTCGATCGGTGACGTTGTCCACCGAGCAGCAGGACCTGGCGTGCAAGCGGATCGCCGAGGCCGGATACGCCGACCGGGTACAGGTGGATCTGCTGGACTACCGGCGGGTCGACGGCCGGTACGACGCGGTGGTGTCGGTGGAGATGATCGAGGCCGTGGGGCACCAGTTCTGGGGCACCTACTTCCGCACCCTCGATCGGGTGCTGGCGCCCGGTGGACGAGTCGCGATCCAGGCGATCACGATGCCGCACGACCGGATGCTCGCCACCCGCAACACCTACACCTGGGTGCACAAGTACATCTTCCCCGGCGGATTCCTGCCATCCGTCCGGGCGATCGAGGAGATCACCGAACATCAGACGAACCTGCGCGTGCGGCAACGGTTGTCGATGGGCGACCACTACGCGCGGACGCTGCGGCTGTGGGACGAGCGGTTCGCCGAGCACGCGGACGACGTCGCCGCGCTCGGATTCGACGACGTCTTCCGCCGGATGTGGCACTTCTACCTCTGCTACTCGGAGGCCGGGTTCCGCTCGGGCTACCTCGACGTGCAGCAGATCGTCCTCGACCGGAGGGATGCGTGATGACGACGACCGGGCCGGGGGAGACCGTCGGACTTGTCGAGGCCGCGGGCCTCGAGGTGGGGAACGTGCGGACGGAATGGGCGGCGCGATGAATGGTCTCGAGATGAACGGTTTCGATTGGGGCGGTTTCGCGCTCGTCACCATCACGAGTGTGATCGCGATCGTCATCCTCATGGTGGTCACCGCCGCCTTCGGGTTCCGGCGGGCCCGGCACAATGTGGTCGACGTGTCCTGGGGTGTCGGCTTCGTCCTCGTCGCGCTGGTTGCGGCGGCATTCGGCGACGGCGACGAGTGGCGACGCTGGCTGCTCGCCGGCCTCGTTGCGGTGTGGGGACTGCGGCTCGCGATACACATGGAGCGGCGCTCGCGCGGGCACGGAGAGGACCCGCGCTACGAAAAGCTCCTCGACGACGCCGGCGGGAACCGGACGCTCACCGCGATCCGCAAGATCTACATCACGCAGGGCATCGCGCTCTGGTTCGTCTCTCTGCCCGTTCAGGTCGCCGCCGTCACGCACGGGCCCTGCGGGGTGCTGACCGTACTGGGCGTGATCGTGTGGACGGTCGGGGTCGTGTTCGAATCCGTCGGGGACGCACAGATGTCGGCGTTCAAGGCGGACCCGGCGAATCGCGGCACGATCATGGACCGCGGCCTGTGGGGCTGGACTCGTCATCCGAACTACTTCGGCGACGCGTGCGTGTGGTGGGGGATCTTCCTCGTCGCCGCGCAGACGTGGCCCGGCGTTCTCACGATCCTCTCGCCGCTGGCGATGACGTACTTCCTGGTCTTCGCGACCGGTGCGCGCCTGCTCGAGCAGCACATGGCCGAGCGGCCCGGGTACCGTGACTACCAGCAGCGCACCAGCTATTTCGTGCCGTTGCCGCCGCGTGGATGATCGGGTAGCGCGCGCTGCATGATGATCGTGTCGAGGGACGTCTCGTGTTCGAACCCCACGCCGAGCAGCCGTCCGGCAACCTCGAACTCGCGCCTGCGGTGCAGGTGGCACGAGCCGGAGTCGGGCGCGCCGGTCTCCGACGTCAGCACCGCGATCACCTCGCGGATGCCGAGGCGGGCGCATTCGGCGAGCGTCCGGTCGAGCAGCGCACCGCCGAGCCGTCGACCGGTGGCCCACGGCGCCAGATAGATCGATTCCTCGACGCAGTACCGGTACGCCGACCGCGTCTTCCAGGGTGCGACGCGGGGCACTTCCCGGCGTACGCCCCCAACTCGCACGAGTTCGTGCACGTCCTCGACGGCCGGCTCACGGTCGGCGTCGGCGACAGCGAATGGGTGCTCGCCGCCGGGGACACGCTGTACTTCGAGGCGGACGCCCCGCACCGGTTCGTCAATGACGGACAATCACCGTGCCGATACTTCGTGGCGGCGATGATCATGAGGGCGCGGACGCCGGGTTCGCGCGGTCGGTCCCGCGCGGGCCGGACCGACTCACAGGCGCGGTGACCGCAAGGGAAGGACGGCGGGCGATGACCGAGGCGCGGACGCTGGCCGTGGTCGCGGCAGGTGGGGCGATCGGTGCGAGTGTGCGCTACCTGCTGGCCCAGCAGTTCCCCGGTATCTGGACCATCGTCGTGGTCAACGTCGTCGGTTCGCTGCTCCTCGGAGTGCTCGCGGCGATGGTCGGACCGGACCGGTTGTGGCGGCTGTTCCTCGGGGTCGGGGTGCTGGGCGGATTCACGACGTTCTCGACGTTCGCGGTCGATGTCGTGCAGAACCCGGGCGTCGCGGTGCTGTACCTCCTCGCGACGTTGGTGCCGGCGCTGTTCGCCGCGCGTCTCGGCATGGGGATAGGCGAGGTGTGGCACACGCGTCGGGGGTCGGTGTCGTGACGGTGTTGTGGGTCGCGCTCGGTGGGGGCGTCGGAGCGGGTGTGCGGTATCTCGCCGGACGACACCTGCACTCGTACGGCAGCTTCCCGGTGCCCACGTTCGTCGTGAACGCCGTCGGCTGTCTGATCCTCGGTCTGCTCGCGGGCGCGACGCTGCCGGCGGCGGTGTTCGCAGTGCTCGGCACCGGTTTCTGCGGGGGCCTCACCACATACTCGACGTTCGCGAACGAGGCTGTCGGTCTGACCCGGGTGCGGCGGTCCGTGACGTCTGCGGTGTATGTCGCGGCCAGTCTCGCCGTCGGTATCGGATTCGCGTGGGCGGGGTTTCGGATCACCTCGTGAACCGGCCGGTAGCCTCCGGTCCTGGCACGATGGAGCCGAAGCGTTCCACAGCGTTTCATCGGGTCGAAGTCGGAGGGGCAGATGGTGCACGAACGAGCGGGACAGGTGGCGTTGCCGGAGGATCTGGAGGATCTGGCGCATCTGGTGTCCGCCTATTACACGCGCACCCCCGACCCGGCGGATCCGCTGCAACAGGTGGTGTTCGGGACGTCCGGACACCGAGGCTCGAGCCTCGACTCGGCGTTCAACGAGGCCCACATCCTCGCGACGACGCAGGCCATCGTCGAATACCGCGCCGCGCAGGGCATCACCGGTCCGCTGTTCCTCGGTCGCGACACGCACGCGCTGTCGGAGCCGGCCTGGGCGACAGCGCTCGAGGTTCTGGTCGCCAACGATGTTGCGGTGGTGATCGATTCACGCGACGGCTACACCCCGACGCCAGCGGTCAGCCACGCGATCCTGCGGCACAACGCGTCCGGTCCGGCCGCCCGGGCCGACGGCATCGTCGTCACACCGTCGCACAACCCGCCGCGCGACGGCGGCTTCAAGTACAACCCGCCGCACGGCGGCCCCGCGGACAGCGATGCGACCACCGTGATCGCGGACCGCGCCAACGACCTGTTGCGCTCGGGACTGTCCGCCGTCGCGCGTGTCCCGCTCGCGCGGGCGCTCGAGACGGCCGGGCGCTACGACTTCCTCGCCGCCTACGTCGACGACCTGCCCACCGTGCTCGACCTCGACGCGATCCGGGCGTCGGGCCTGCGGATCGGGGCCGACCCGCTCGGCGGCGCATCGGTCGACTACTGGGGCGCCATCGCCGAATGGCACCGGCTCGACCTGACTGTGGTCAATCCCCTGGTGGACGCGACGTGGCGGTTCATGACCCTCGACGGTGACGGCAAGATCCGGATGGACTGCTCGTCGCCGTACGCGATGGCGTCGCTGATCGCTGCCCGGGACCGGTTCGACCTCGCCACCGGTAACGACGCCGACGCGGACCGGCACGGCATCGTCACCCCCGACGGCGGGCTGATGAACCCCAACCACTACCTCGCGGTCGCCATCGACTACCTCTACACGTACCGCGCGGGATGGTCGCCGACCACGAAGGTCGGCAAGACCCTCGTCAGTTCCTCGATGATCGACCGGGTGGCCGGCGGGCTGGGCCGACCCGTCGTCGAGGTGCCGGTCGGATTCAAGTGGTTCGTTCCGGGACTGCTGGACGGTTCGCTCGGTTTCGGCGGTGAGGAGAGCGCCGGGGCGTCGTTCCTGCGCCACGACGGCACCGTGTGGACCACCGACAAGGACGGCATCCTGCTGGCGCTGCTCGGGGCCGAGATCACCGCGGTCACCGGGCAGAGCCCGTCGGCGCGGTACCGGGAACTGACCCGGCAGTTCGGCGATCCCGCGTACGCGCGGATCGACGCGCCCGCGACCCGCGACCAGAAGGCGGTGCTGTCGAAGCTGTCGCCGGAACAGGTCACCGCGACCGACCTGGCCGGTGAACCGGTCACGGCCACGCTCACGTCGGCGCCCGGGAACGGTGCGGCGATCGGCGGGCTCAAGGTCACCACCGAGAACGCCTGGTTCGCGGCGCGGCCGTCCGGCACCGAGGACGTCTACAAGATCTACGCCGAATCGTTCCGTGGCCCCGACCATCTCGCGCAGGTGCAGGCCGCGGCGCAGGACGTGGTCTCCCGGGCACTGGGACTGGGCTGAACCACCGTTCGAGTGCGCCGATAGATTGATCGGCAATGAGAAAATTGACGTCTACCTCGACGAGCGCTGAGGCGAAACTTCCCAAGGAGATCTGGGTACTCGTCGTGTCGGCGTTCATCGTCGCCGTCGGGTTCGGCATCGTGGCGCCCGCGTTGCCGCAGTTCGCCCGCAGCTTCGACGTCGGCGTCACCGCCGCCAGTGCCGTGATCAGCGCGTTCGCGCTGATGCGGCTGATCTTCGCGCCGATGAGCGGCACCCTGGTGCAGAAGCTGGGGGAGCGGCCCACCTATCTGGCAGGGTTGATCATCACCGCGGTCTCGACGGGGGCGTGCGCGTTCGCGCAGGACTACTGGCAGCTGCTGGTGTTCCGGGGTCTCGGCGGCATCGGGTCCACGATGTTCACCGTGTCGGCACTGGGCCTGCTGATCCGCATGTCGCCACCCGGTGGCCGCGGGCGGGTGTCCGGTGTGTACTCGGCGGCGTTCCTGATCGGCACGATCACGGGACCGCTGTTCGGTGGCGCACTCGTGCGGTTCGGTCTGCGCGTCCCGTTCGTCATCTACGCGGTCGCCCTGCTCGTTGCCGCGACCGTCGTGTTCTTCGCGCTCCGCAAGTCGCACCTGGCCGCGCCGGAGGTCCACGGGGCGATGCCGATCATGACGATCCGAGAGGGACTCCAGTCGTCGATGTTCCGGGCGTCACTCGGCGCGAACCTGGTCACCGGCTGGGTGATCTTCGGTGTCCGGATCTCGCTGGTGCCGTTGTTCGTCGTCGAGATGCTCGACGGCGACGGCACCACGGCCGCGATCGCCCTCACCGTGTTCGCGCTCGGCAACGCCGCCGTCCTGATGCAGGCGGGGCGGATGACCGACCGCATCGGCCGCAAGCCGTTCATGCTCGTCGGACTGGCTATCTGCGGAGTGTCCACGATCGCGATGGGGGCCAGCGACAACATCGTCGTATTCCTGATCGCGACCGCGGTGTGCGGCATCGGGTCGGGTGTGATGGGACCGGCGCAGCAGGCCGCGGTCGCCGACGTCGTCGGGTCCAAGCGGCGCGGTGGCCCGGTCCTGGCCCTGTTCCAGATGATGAACGACGTGGGCGCGTTCGCCGGCCCGCTCGTCGCCGGGATCGTGGCGCAGGCCTGGTCCTACGGCGCGGCCTGGGCCGTGAGTGGGACCATCATGCTGTTGCCGATGGTGTTGTGGTTCCTGGTGCCCAAGGGGCGGGTGCCGGACGACACCGACACCGACGGGGAGGCGTCGGATGCAGCGTCAGCCGGGCACACCGATTCCGATGAGCGCGCCGACCACGTAGGTGGCACCGACCGCGATCGCACCGAACACCAGCTGCCGGAGTGCGCCACGGATCCTGGACTGGGCGGTGAAGTGCGCCGCGAGCGCGCCCGCGAGCAGTAGACCGAAGCCGCCCACCGCGAGCCCCGCGACCAGCGATTCGAACCCCAGCAGGTAGGGGATCAGCGGGATGATCGCGCCGATCGAGAACATCACGAACGACGAGCCGGCCGCCACGAGCGGTGACGGCTTCTCCAGCGGGTTGACGCCCAGCTCGTGGGTGATGTGGATGTTGACGGCACGCTCGGTGTCGGCGTGCACCTCCGCGGCCGCGGCCGTCGCCGTCTGCTCGCTCATGCCCATTGTGGTGAAGGTCTCGACCAGCTCGGCCTCCTCCGCCTCGGGATGCCTGCGCAATGCCCGGCGTTCGACCCGCACCTCGGCGTCGATCTGCTCGTTGGACGTCGACACCGACGTGTACTCGCCGAGCGCCATCGAGAATGCGCCGGCCACCAGACCTGCGACACCGCTGAGGATCACCGTGTGTGCTTCCACGCCCGCGCCGCCGACGCCCGCGATCAGCGACGTGTTGGTCACCAGACCGTCCATTGCGCCGAACACCGCCGCGCGCAGCCAGCCGCCGGAGACGTCCGAATGCGTGTGGTCGAAGTCGTGCGGCCGGGCGGCCGGGGACGCCGTGTTCGACGTGTCGGGATCGGGGGCAGAGTCGTTCACACAGCCGAATCTAGCTGCGAAAACGCACATGATCTAGAAAGCCGAGGCATACCTGTTCGGTAGCGTGTGGGGCGTGTGGATACGCATTGTGAGCCTGTTGGCGCGCTTCGGTCTGGCGGCTGTGTGGCTGATCTCCGGATGGATCAAATTCATCGACCCCACCCAGACCGTCGTCGCGGTGCGCGCGTACCAGTTGCTGCCCGAGGATCTCGTCCGTCCCGTCGCGTACACGATGCCGATGTTCGAGATCGCGCTCGGACTGTTCCTGGTGATCGGCCTGGGTGTGCGACTGACCGCCATCGTGTCGGCGGCCGCGCTGCTCGTTCTGATCGGTGTCATCGTCTCCGTGTGGGCGCGCGGTCTGTCGATCGACTGCGGCTGCTTCGGCGGCGGTGGTGTCGCCGACGTCGACGGGTGGGACTACGCGCGGGAGGTCGCCCGCGACGTCGGCTTCCTGGCGCTGGCGGTGTGGCTGGTGGTGTTCCCGCGGAGCCCGCTGTCCCTCGGCCCGCGCTCCCGCGGACCGCTCTCAGTACCCGCTCAGGCAGCGGTGGCAGAGTAGTCGTCGAGCTGTGCCTGCCCACATGATGGAGCAGGCGCCGCAGTCAGTTCCCCGAACGGATCTCACACCTATGACGAAGGACGCGAAGTGAGTTCGAAGAAGCCGAAGTCGGCCAAGTACAACCCTCAACCGACCTCCAGCAAGGCCACGTACATCGTCGGCGGTCTCGCGATCGTCGTGATCGCGGCGCTGGTGATCGGCGGCATCCTGTTGACCAAGGACAACGACAAGCCGCGGAACGAGGGATACGGGGGGGTGCAGAACTCCGCCGTCCAGGTGACGATGGAGGACGCCGGCGTCGTGCGCCTCGGCCTGCCCGACGTCACGAACACGATCGACGTGTTCGAGGACCCGATGTGCCCGTTCTGCGCGCAGCTCGAGCAGAAGCACGGCCAGGAGGTGGCGCAGGCCGTCGACGACGGCAAGCTCGCGGTCCGCTACCACATCCTCAACTTCCTCAACCGGCTCTCGGCCAGCGGTGACTTCTCCACGCGCGCGGTCGCCGCGTCGCAGTGCGTCGCCCAGACCGGGGACGCCATCGCGTACTCCACGTTCCACGGCGAGCTGTTCTCGCCGGCCAACCAGCCCGCGGAGAACGGCAAGTCGGACCTCTCCAACGAGGACCTCGCGAAGCTCGCGAAGGACGCCGGCGCCAACGAGGCCGCCGTCAACTGCATCACCAGCGGTGAGCGGATGCAGCAGGCTGCCGCGGACGCCGAGACCGGCCGTCAGGCCCTCGCCGCGTCCGGCGCGACCGGCACCCCGGCCGTCGTCCACAACGGTGAAGTGATCGACGCGCTCGGCAACCCCGACTGGGTGTCGCAGGTGACGCAGTAGGACCCGGTGGTGGGGGGCCCCCCCCCGGGGGGGCCCCCCCCCCCGCGGGGCGCGGGACCCCCGCGGTGTTTGGCGCGCCCGCGCCGGGGTGACTATATTTTAGAAAACGGGGGGGTCCCCCACCCCGCCCCCCCCCCCTAACACCCGGGGGGTGACACCGGGCGCGTGTCTGGGGGGGGCGCGGGGGGGGCGGGGCGCGGCGCGGGGCGGTGCCAAAGCAACCAACCGGTGGCCCCCCCCCCGCGGGGCCCCCCCCCCACGGCCTGCTTTCCTCTGACCAGGCGATTTGTTGCCCGCGACGGCGATGGTGTAACTTTCTTTCAGCACGAGGGAGTCACTCCCGAAGCGCAGAGAACAACTCAACACGGGGCTATGGCGCAGCTGGTAGCGCACCACACTGGCAGTGTGGGGGTCAGGGGTTCGAGTCCCCTTAGCTCCACTCCGAAACTCCGGGTCACGATCATCACGATCGTGGCCCGGAGTTTTTACGTATCGCCGATCGGCGCGGACGGCCGTCAGCCGACGGTCTTGGCGAGGTGCACAAGATCGTAGCCGGACAGTGTCGGGGTGCGGTGCGTCTCGTGATAGCCGAACCGCGCGTACAGCCGCAGGTTCCCGCTGCTGAACTCGCCGGTGAACAACCGCATCTCGGTGACCGACTCCGGGAGATGCTGCTCGGTGAGGGACAGTAGCCTGCTGCCCAGGCCCCGCCCCTGCATGTCGGGTGCGACCACCAGCCGGCCGAGTTCGGCGGTCCGGCGGTCGGGTTGCCCGATGCGGACGCGCACCGCTGCCACCAGTCGCGACGAGTCGTCGCGCAGTCCGAGGGCGAGCACCGCGTCGTCCCGCAGCTCGCGCTGCAGCTCCTCCGACGTCTGCATCAACGGCGGAAGGTTCGGATCGTGGTGGGCCTGTGCCTCGGTGACGTAGGCGGCCCGCTGCAGGGTCAGCAGCTCGCCGGCGTCGACGTCACTCAGGATGGCAAGTGATTCCATGAGCGCTCATTCTGCAGGGTCGGGTGCCGTCCCCGGCGGTCCCTGCACGCCGCGCCAGTGGCGGGCGTGTCAGGCGTCGTCGACGGGCGCGTAGTGCTCGACGGTGGGGAACGGGTCGTAGAAGTGGTGCAGCAGCCGACGCCAGTCCTGGTACTCCGCCGATCCGCGGAACCCTTCGGTGTGGTCCTCGAGCGTGTCCCACTCCACCAGGAGGAGATAAGCGCCGGGGCGTTCGAGGCAGCGTGAGAGCGTGAGGCGCCGGAACCCCTTCATCGCCGAGATGATCGTTCTGGCCTGGCTGAACGCCGCTTCGAATGCGGCGGCCTGTCCCGGTCTCACCTGCAGTGGTGCATGCTCGAGGATCATCGACGGATCCTCGCACACGGTGCCGGGTGGTGACGCGGAGTAGTCTCACGCGCCACCACCCGACGGCCCGCCCAGGCAGGGGGGAATTCTGGGCGGGCCCGTTGCTGCCCAGGGGGGGTCGGGCAACTTTTTGAACTGTAGTGCAATTTGTGGCCTGAAGCACGTCGGCTGGGTCGAATGACCATTTCTCGAGACGTCGGACTGGGCGTCAGCCGTGCGCAGGTGGACGTGCGACCGGCCGAACTCGATCGTGGCGTGGCCGGGTCCTGCGGTGGTCACACCGACTCGTCCCCCTGGTGGTGGACGGATTCGCTCGGACCGGTGAGCGCACAGTCGCCGCAGTATCCGGAGACCGGCGTGCGATAGAACAGGCAGCAGCTCCGACGTCGGTAGCCCGCGCCCTCACGGTCGACGGTGTCGGTCAGGCGGGGATCACGGAGGATCGTCTCGGTCACGGTGATGGCGTCGGTGCGGGTGTCGCCGTCGAGCACACGCGCCGCCCCGATCAGTGCGGACGCCGCATTGCCCCACAGCAGGCGCTCGGACATCGGCTCGGCGGACCGGATCGAGTCGACCATCGGTTCGAGGTGACGGTCGAGGACCATCGCCCGCACGAGATCCACCAGATCTGCGCCCTCCCAGCCGCGAGGCTCGCGCACGTGCAACCGGATCTGACCGTGGTCGTCGAGCCACAGCAACTCGGCCGGATCCAGGTCCAGCAGTCGTCGATCACGGACGGCCCCGCCCAGCACCAGCGACCACAACCGCGCCGCATACCCGAGGAACAGCGTCGACGCCGCGACGCGATACTCCGTCGAGCTGATGCGCGCTCCGACATGTCCGACGACCTCGGCGAGCGCGTCCGCTTCGTCGTACAGCCGACTCGCCGGACGCCAGTCGCCCAGGCCGGGATCGCCTGTGGTGGCGACGAAGTAGGGGTTGACGGTGGCCAGCGAGGCCAGGGTCCTGGAGACCTCGGAGGGCGACGACACGAGAAGCTCGGTCGCCGGGCGAGTGCGGATCAGGTGGGAGAGTGCGTCGATGTCGCCAACGATATGGCATTTGACCGGGGCATTGTTGTATGGGCTCTCGCGCGAGTGGAAACACACCGGCCCCAACCGAGTAGCATGGCCGGTCGGTGATGTAGGTGACTCGGGGCGCGGAGGATCGAGGAGTGGCGAAGAAACGTGGTCCGCGGTCGATCCCTGTCGTCGTCGTGGCCGGTTTCCTCGGGTCGGGAAAGACGACCCTGCTCAACCATCTGCTCCGCAACAACGGCGGCACCCGGATCGGCGTGATCGTCAACGACTTCGGCTCGGTCAACATCGACTCGATGATGGTTGCGGGGCAAGTCGATTCGATGATGGCGCTCAGCAACGGCTGTATGTGCTGCGCGGTGGACGTCAGCGACATGGACGCGATGCTGGACCGGCTGGCGCACCGGACGTCGGAGATCGACGTCATCGTCGTCGAGGCGAGTGGACTCGCGGAGCCGCGCAACATGATTCGGCTGGTACTCGGCAGTGAGAACCCGTACATCACGTACGGCGGTCTCGTCATGCTCGTCGACGGTGCCGAGTACCAGAACAGCCGGGCGCGGCATCCGGAACTGGACCAGCACATCGCGATCGCCGACCTGATCGTGCTGAACAAGACGGACCGCATCGGCGGGGAGGACCACGACACCCTTCTCGGCGACGTGTGCGGGATCAATCCGCGGGCGGCTGTGGTCTCCACCGTGCAGGGGCGCGTGGATCCCGGCCTGCTGTTCGACCGTGCCCCGCGGCCCGAACCCCGGCCGGGACAACAGTTGTCGTTCGACGATCTGCTCGCCGACGCAGCAGACGCCGCCGGTTGCGGGGAATGCGGCGGCGATCACGACACGCACATCCACACGCTCTACGACAGCGTCACGTTCGCGTCCGAATTGCCGATGCACCCGCGTCGGCTCATCCGCTTCCTGGAGAAGCAGCCCGCGGGCGTGTACCGGATCAAGGGGTACGTGTACTTCGGCGTGCGGGGTCATCAACAGAAGTACCTGCTGCAGGTGGTGGGTGACCACATCGCGTTCCATCCGCAGCGGTGGAACCCGGGCGAGCGCCGTCGGACCGAACTGGTCGTGATCGGCACCGACCTGGATCCAGACTCGGTGGACGCGATGCTGGACGCCTGCACCGAATCCGAGGCCGAGGGGCTCGACGCGGACACGATGATGGGCGTGCACCGCTACACCGTCGACGCCTGATCGGATACCCGCGAGCAGCTCTACCGGGAGGGCTTTCCGGGGACGGCTACCGTGGGGTGGTGACCGAATCTCTTGTTTCCGTATACGAAGCCATCCGCCGACGCCGTGACGTCCGCGCCGAGTTCAGCGGCGAGCTGATCCCCGACGAGACATTGCAACGGGTGCTCGGTGCGGCACACGCGGCACCGAGCGTCGGCAACACGCAGCCGTGGGACTTCATCGTCGTCCGCAACCCCGACACCCTCGCGACGTTCGCCGACCACGTCGCCGACCGTCGCCGTGCCTTCGCCGACTCGTTGCCCGAGGATCGCCGGAAGACGTTCGACCCCATCAAGATCGAGGGCATCCGCGAGAGCGGGACCGGCATCGTGGTCACCTACGATCCGTCGCGCGGTGGCCAGAACATCCTCGGCCGGCACACCATCGACGACACCGGCCTGTTCTCGGCGGTGCTGGCCATCCAGAACCTCTGGCTGGCCGCGGCCGCCGAGAACATCGGCGTCGGGTGGGTGTCGTTCTACGACGAGGAGTACCTCACCGAACTGTTGGACATCCCGGCCCCGGTCCGCCCCATCGCGTGGCTGTGCGTCGGCAAGGTGGACCAGTTCCAGGAGGTGCCCGATCTGGAGCGTTTCGGCTGGCGGACGCGTCGGGCACTGGCCGACGCGATCCACTGGGAACGCTTCTGATTCGTTCCTGAGGGGTGTCAGCCGCGGCGGCGGCGCGAGCCGCCGCCCTGCGACGCCTGACGGGTTCCGCCGCCCTGCGAGCCGGCGGAACCGGTGGCGCCCGTTCCGCTGCCGCCGCCCGGACGTCCGCCCGAGCGGCGGCGTCCACCACCGGTGGTGGCGGCGCCTTCCGCTCGCGGACCCCGGCTGTTTCGGCCCTGGCCGCCCTGACCGCCACGGCCCGGACGCTGTCCCTGCTGGCGGCGCGCGTCACCGGCCGGCTTGTCGGTCTTGGGGGCCGGCGGCACGTGCGGGGCCGGCTCGCCGACGAGACGGATCACGTGCTCGGAGTCGGCGGTCACCTGGACCGGGGTGACCTTGATCGATGCCTTGCGCATCAGCGCGGACAGATCCTTGCGCTGATCGGGCAGCACGATGGTGACGACGTCGCCGGCGCTGCCGGCGCGCGCGGTGCGACCCGAGCGGTGCAGGTACGCCTTGTGCTCGGCCGGCGGATCGACGTGGACCACGAGTTCGACCTCGTCGACGTGGACGCCGCGCGCCGCGACGTCGGTCGCCACCAGCACGCGGGCCGAGCCCTCCGAGAAGGCAGCGAGGTTGCGGTCGCGCGCGGCCTGGGAGAGGTTGCCGTGCAGGTCCACCGACGGGATGCCCGACTCGGTGAGCTGGCGGGCGAGCTTGCGGGCCTGGTGCTTGGTGCGCATGAACAAGATGCGCCGACCCTGACCGGACGCCAGCTTGTGGATCAGGGCCTTCTTGGCCTCGACGCCGGAGACGTCGTAGACGTGGTGGGTCATCGCCGCGACCGGCGAGTTCGCCTCGTCGACGGAGTGCAGGACCTCGTTCTGCAGGAACCGCTTGACCAGCTTGTCGACGCCGTTGTCGAGCGTCGCCGAGAACAGCAGTCGCTGGCCACCGGCCGGCGTCGCCGCGAGGATGCGGGTCACGCCGGGCAGGAAGCCGAGATCCGCCATGTGGTCGGCCTCGTCGAGGATCGTGATCTCGATGCCGTCGAGCTTGACGAAGCCCTGCTTCATCAGGTCCTCGAGGCGGCCCGGGCACGCGACGACGATGTCGACCCCGGCCTCGAGCGCCTTGACCTGGCGGTGCTGCGAGACACCGCCGAAGATGGTGGTGACGCGCAGACCGTGTGCGTCGGCGAGGGGTTCGAGTGTCGCGGTGATCTGCGTCGCAAGCTCGCGGGTGGGGGCGAGGACGAGGCCGCGGGGCTTGCCCGGGCGGCGCTTGCCGCCGGCGAGGCGGGCCGCGAGCGGGATGGAGAACGCGAGGGTCTTGCCGCTGCCGGTCTTGCCGCGGCCGAGGACGTCGCGGCCGGCGAGAGTGTCGGGGAGGGTGTCGACCTGGATGGGGAACGGCGCGGTGATGCCGCCGTTGGTCAGAGCGGTGACGATCGGGGCGGGGACGCCCAGGGACTCGAAGGAGGGAGTTGCCGATTCGTCGGACGGGGTGGTGACGCTGGTGGACAAGTTCGTCGGTGCCTTTCGGGCATTCGTCATGCACGCCTACGGCCGGGAGGTCCCGGTGCACGGCCTGCACAAGGTGGCGACATTGCCGGGAGGCAAGATCGATCGCCGCAAGAAATGCTTGTGCTGGTGCACTCGTCTGCACTCGTTGGCGGGCGTGGATGCCCTCTGGGCATTCGAGCACTCGCTCGGATCCGGCGCGAAGTGAAGCGTTCTACGACGCTGGACGCCTCGCAAGCGGACGTCCAGTACTCGCCACCATACCGGGTTCCGGTATCCGGGGCTGTGCGGGTCGGCCGATGGGCCGCTCCGACCGGGTCACAAACCCACCCATTCGGACGTGCCGGTCGCGAACCGCTGACGTTTCCAGATCGGCACCTCGGCCTTGATCCGCTCCACCAGTTCGGCGCACGCGGCGAAGGCCTCGGTGCGGTGCGGTGCGGCCACCGCAGCGACCAACGCCAGATCGCCGATGGTCAACTGCCCCACCCGATGTAGCGCCGCGACGGGCAGTCCGGTGCGCTCGGAGACCTGCTCGCAGCACTGGCGGAGGAACCGTCCGGCGTCCGGGTGGGCCTGGTACTCGAGCGCCGACACCGACCGGCCGCCGTCGTGGTCGCGGACGACACCTGTGAAAACCACCACAGCGCCGTGCTCCGGCCCGGCGACTGCGGCGTCGACGACCGCTGGATCGAGTGGTTCGGCGCAGATGCGCGCGAGCAGCTCACGCATCGTGTGCACCGCCCCCCGCGACCTGCGCCAACAGGTGATCGAGGACGGGGTCCAGCACCGACAGGCCGTCCTTTACCCCGCCCGGCGACCCCGGCAGGTTCACCACGACGGTGCGCCCGACCAACCCGGCGACGCCGCGGCTGAGCGACGCGTGCGGGGTCACCTCGGTGCCGCGCCGGCGCATGGCCTCCGCGAGGCCCGGCAGTTGCCGATCGAGGACGGCGAGCGTGGCCTCGGGTGTCGCGTCGGTGGGGGAGGCCCCGGTGCCGCCGGTGGTGATCACCAGCGCGGGGGCGTCGGAGAGTGCGTCGGCCAGGCCCGCCGCGATGTCGGCGTCGGCGTAGACCAGCGGGCCGCGGACAGTGTGGCCGCGGGTCTCGAGCCAGCCGACGATCGCCGGGCCCGTGGTGTCGGGTCGGGTACCCCGCGCGCCACCCGTGGACGCGACGAGGACGGTCGCGGAACCGGCCCGCACGTCGGTGACCGTGGCGGCGGCGGTCGGCGTCGCGTCGTCGCGCCGCCACTGCCCGCGCTTGCCGCCCTCCTTGGTCAGCAACCGGACGCCGTCGAGCGTCGCGGCCGGGTCGACGGCCTTGACCATGTCGTGCAGCGTCAGGCCGGCCACGGCGACCGCGGTGAGGGCCTCCATCTCGACCCCGGTGGGGCCCTTCGTCTTCGCGGTGGCCTCGATCGTGATCGAGGTGTCGGTGAACCCGAACTCGACCTTGACCGACGACAGTGCCAGCTGGTGACACAGCGGGATCAGCTCGGAGGTCTTCTTGGCGCCGGCGATGCCCGCGATCCGCGCGGTCGAGAGGACGTCGGCCTTCGGCATGTCGTCGGCGCGGACCAGCGCGACCACCTCCGGTGTGGTCACCAGTTCGCCGGCAGCGACGGCGATCCGGGTGGTGTCCGCCTTCGCGCTCACGTCCACCATCCGGGCCCGGCCCTCGCCGTCCAGATGGCTCAGCTCGCTCATGTTCTGTTCGCTCACTACAGGGGCCACACCTTCACTCGATCGCCCGCCGCCAGGGACGTGACGGCGGCGGGAACGTCTATCAGTACATCGGCCCACGCGAACGCCGCCACGAGGTGCGATCCGGGACCCGACACCACCTCGACCCCGGTGTCGGTGCGGCGGCCGCGCAGGAACTGGCGCTTGCCCGCGATCGACGTGACCGCGTGGCCGAGCACGGCATCCTCGGTCGGCACGGCGGGCAGTCCCACCGCGCGGCGAAGCAGCGGGCGCAGGAACACCTCGAACGAGACCATCGTGCTCACCGGGTTACCGGGGAACGTCAGGACCGGGATCTCGTCGACCAACGCCAGGCCCTGCGGTCCGCCGGGCTGCATCGCGACCGGACCGAACCGTGCGCCCAGTTCGGTGAGGACGTCCTTGACCACCTCGTAGTCGCCCATCGACACCCCGCCCGAGGTGATCACCAGTTCGGTGCGGGCAACCGCGCGGCGCAGCGCGGCACCGAAGGCGTCGGGCTCGTCGCTGCTGCGGTCCACCACCGCGACCTCGGCGCCGTTGGCCCGCAGGCTCGCGGACAGCGCGGCGCCGTTGGAGTCGTAGATCTGTCCCGGCGCGGGTGTGGTGCCGGCGTCCACCAGTTCCGCGCCGGTCGTGATCACCGCGACGCGGGGCCGGGTCCGCACCGCCACCGACCCGAGCCCGACCGCGGCCAGCACCCCGAGATGTCGCGGTTCGAGCAGCGTTCCGGCCGTCAGCAGCAGCATCCCGGTGCACACGTCGCTGCCCCGCTCGCGGACGTAGTCGCCGCGGTCCCGGGGCCGACTGACGGTCACCTTTCCGTCGATCACCTCGGTGTCCTCCACCGGCACAACGGCATCCGCGCCATCGGGAATCACCGCCCCGGTCATGATCCGCACCGCGGTTCCCGGCACGTGCGGGGCAGGCTCGGCCGGGCCGGCGGCGACGGTGCCGACCACCGGGAGCGTCACCGGAACCGCCGCCACCGAGACGGCATCGACCGCGAATCCGTCCATCTGCGAATTGCGGAACAGTGGCAGATCGACGGGGGAGGTGATGTCGTACGACAGGACCCGGCCCAGCGCGTCGTCGAGGCGCACGGTCTCGGACGGTCGCGTCAGCAGCGGCGCGAGGAGTCGGCCCACCTCCGCGGCGTGTTCTTCGACGGATCTCGCAGTGCCGCGGTGCTCGTGCCCAGGACGCTGTGCCATGAGTGCCAATCCTAGGCATCTTCCCCGCACTCGGGCGGCGGTACAGCGGCATACTGGGGGGCATGAGCGCGGTACGAACGGGAACGGTGGTGGACGTCGGCATTCCTGCTGTGCGGACCGCGCCCGCGACGACCGGACGTCCCGACGTTCCCGAGTTGGTGGACAGTTTCGGGCGGATCGCGCGAGATCTGCGGGTCTCCATCACCGAGAAGTGCTCGCTGCGCTGCACGTACTGCATGCCCGCGGAGGGTCTGCCGGCGGTCCCGGCGCGGCAGCTGCTCACCGCCGACGAGATTGTCCGACTGGTCGGCGTCGCCGTGCACCGGCTGGGGGTACGGGAGGTCCGGTTCACCGGTGGAGAGCCGCTGATGCGCCGCGACCTCGAGACCATCGTCGCGGGTTGCGCCGCCGCGGTGCCTGGGATTCCCCTGTCGATGACGACCAATGCGGTGGGGCTCGAGCACCGCGCCGACGCCCTCGCCCGCGCCGGGCTCACGCGGATCAACGTCTCGCTCGACACGGTCGATCGGGCACACTTCGCGGAACTGACCCGCCGTGACCGACTGAGCTCGGTGCTCGCGGGGATCCGCGCCGCCCAGGACGCCGGACTCGCGCCACTGAAGATCAACGCGGTGTTGATGGCCGAAACCCTCGACGGGGCAGCCGATCTGCTGCAGTGGTGCCTCGACTCCGGATGCGCGCTGCGGTTCATCGAGCAGATGCCCCTCGATGCCGACCACGAATGGGCGCGGGAGAACATGGTGGACGCGCAGACCCTCCTCGCCGTCCTCGGCGAGCGCTTCGAGCTGCGGGAGGTGGGCCGCGAGGATCCGTCGGCGCCCGCGGAGGAGTGGCTCGTGAACGGGGGTCCGGCCACGGTCGGGATCATCGCTTCGGTGACCCGCTCGTTCTGCGGGGACTGCGATCGCACCCGGCTCACCGCGGAGGGGACCGTCCGGTCGTGCCTGTTCAGTGATCGCGAGGTGGACCTGCGGGACGCGCTGCGCTCCGGTGCCGACGACGAGGAACTCGCGCAGTTGTGGCGCGCGGCGATGTGGGACAAGTGGGCCGGTCACGGCATCAACGCGGCGGGATTCGTTCCCCCGCAACGCAGCATGGGAGCGATCGGTGGCTGACACACTCGGGGCGGTGCGCACGGTGGAGGTGCGGTACTTCGCGGCGGCGGCCGAGGCGGCCGACTGCACGACGGAGACGTTGTCGGTGCCGATGGACGCCGATCTCGCGGACCTGACGGCGGTACTCGTCGACCGCTACGGCGCCGGGATGGAGAAGATCCTGGGCGTCGCGGCGTACCTGGTCGATTCCGAGCTCACCCGCGACCTGTCGCGACCGGTCGGCGCGCAGGTCGACGTGCTGCCGCCGTTCGCGGGCGGATAGCTCTGCGGCTCACCGGCCGCGCAGCCATTCGGCGAAGGTGACGGTGCCGAACGTCTTGTCCGGCACCAGGTTCCAACCGTTCCTCCAGAAGGTGCCCATGTTGCCGGGCATGGGAAGGTTCGTGACCCGGCCGCGGGCGCCGGTGGCCGCCTTCCACGCGAGTGCCATCTCACGCATCGTCAGGACCTCGGGTCCGCCGATCGTCGTCGGGTCGTTGGACACCCGATCCGCGACGGCGGCGTCGACCAGCGCGCGGGCGATGTCGGCGGTGTCGATCGGCTGGAACCGGGTGCGGGTGAACGCGGGGATCAGCCCGACCTTCGACGCCGGCGCGCAGATCATCGGGACGAACTCGTGGAACTGCGTCGCGCGCACCACCTGCGTCGGCAGCGGTGAGTCGCTGTACAGCCGTTCCTGCTGTGTCTTGGCCCGGTAGTACGCGAACGTCCCGCGGTCGACATTGACGATCGAGAGCAGCACCGCGCGGGAGACGCCCGCCGACCGCGCGGCGGCGAGCAGGTTGGTCGCGCCGGTCGTGAACACCGCCCGGGTACTGCGGGTCTTGCCGTCGGTGGTGTCGATCACGACATCCACGCCGTCGAGGGCGGCCGCGAGTCCCTCACCGCTCACCAGATCCCCGGCGGCGTGCTCGAGACCGTTGCTCGGCGCCCCGCCGTGGCGGCTGAGCACCCGCACCGGCTCGCCGCGGCGCAGCAGTTCGGCGACCACGGACCGCCCGGCGACACCGGTGCCGCCCGCCACCAGAAATCTGGTCATGGATCCCCCCTCGGTCGTGGATCGTCAGTCCTCGCGCCACCACGTGTCGAGCGGAGTCACCGGAACCGTCCGCTTGTGGCGGGTGTTGCGGTACATCCGCTCCAGCTTCTCGGCCACTTCGTCGGTGACGTCCCGGCCCTCGAGGAAGTCGTCGATCTGGTGGTAGGTGACCCCGAGCGCCACCTCGTCCGGCAGTGAGGGCCGGTCGTCCTCGAGGTCCGCGGTCGGCACCTTGCGCCACGTCGAGTCGGGGGCGCCGAGTTCGCGCAGCAGTGCCGCGCCCTGCCGCTTGGTGAGTCCCGTCAGCGGGGTGAGGTCGACGCCGCCGTCGCCGAACTTGGTGAAGAACCCGGTGAGCGCCTCCGCGGCATGATCCGTACCCACCACCAGGTAGCCGAGCTCGCCCGCGACCGCGTACTGGATCATCATGCGCTCGCGCGCCTTGATGTTGCCGCGCACGAAGTCTCGCAGCAGCCCGCCGTCGCCCAGCAGTCCTCGCATGGCCTGTGAGGCCTCGGCGATGGTCGCGTCGGCACCCGGTTTGACGTTCACGGTCAGCGACCGGTCCGGTCCGATGAACTTCAGGGCCACCTGCGCGTCGTGCTCGTCGAACTGCGATCCGTACGGCAGGCGGACCGCGACGAACTCGGCGGTGTGGCCCTCGGCGCGCAGCTCCTCGACCGCCAACTGGGTCAGTCGGCCGGCGAGCGTGCTGTCCTGGCCGCCGCTGATTCCGAGCACGAAGCCCTTCGCCGGGGTGGACCGCAGGTAGTCCTTGATGAACTGCACACGGTTGCGGATCTGGGCTGCCGGATCGATCGTCGACTCGACGCCGAGTTCCTCGATGATCCGGGCGCGCGAAATTGCCATGGCAGAACTGTAGCGAGCACGGGTCGGGTGTGCAGCAACGCGAACCGGCACGGCAGGATGTGATTCCGCACGCCCACCGGCGTCGGCAGAGAAACACGGGAGACCCTGATGAGCAGCACCGGCAGCACCGGCATCCTCGTGGTGAGCGCCACGGCAGGCGAGGCGGCGCACGTTCCGGACGGCCTCGACGTCGTCGTGACGGGCATCGGCAAGGTGGCCGCGGCGGTCGCGGTCACGCACGCACTCGCGAAATGCGATCCGGATCGGCTGCCGCTCGTGGTGAACATCGGTACCGCCGGCGCCCTGCATACCCATCACAGCGGCCTCTACCTGCCGTCGGCGGTCCTCAACCACGACATCAGCAGCGAGGTGCTGCGCTCGCTCGGTCACCCCGTGCGTGACGTCATCGAGGTCGAGGACGGCGACGGCTCGGTCCTCGCGACGGGGGATTCGTTCATCTCCGACGGCGAGATCCGCGATGCACTCGCCGCCCGGGCCGACCTGGTCGACATGGAGGGGTTCGCCGTCGCGTTCGCGTGCGCGCAGGTCGGTGCGCGTTGCCGACTGGTCAAGCACGTCAGCGATCAGGCCGACGACTCGGCGATGGACTGGCCGGCGCAGGTGGACGCGAGCGCGCGGGTGCTCGGGGAGTGGCTGCGCGAGACGCTTTGACGTCGGCGTGGTCGCCTACTGGCCGCGCAGTCCCAGGCCGGTGCCGTCGGCGCGCATCAGCTTCATGGTGTCGCCGTCGATCGTGTAGGTGACCTCGCCGTCGAGGACGTGCCGCACGGCCTGCTCCACCTCGGCGACGTCCGTCGGGCACGCCATCCTGGTGGTGGCCAGCGGACCGAACGTGACGGTGCCCTCGCCGACCTGGGCGGGACCGTTGAAACGATTGCATCCGGTGGATCCGGTGGCCTGCCCGTTGTCGCCGATCGTCAACGTCGGTGCCGACGTCTCGAGGGCCGCCGACGTCGAGATCGCGTTCGGGCCGATCAGCGAGTCGACCACCCACGTCGTTCCGACGAGCGGGCGATCCGGATTCGCGGTCTTCTTGTCGGCGAGC
The DNA here is from genome assembly GCF_050433545.1 of Rhodococcus sp. BE178. Lineage (NCBI taxonomy): Bacteria > Bacillati > Actinomycetota > Actinomycetes > Mycobacteriales > Nocardiaceae > Rhodococcus > Rhodococcus sp. BE178. The sequence goes on from NZ_JBNPXA010000015.1 coordinate 51,205, forward strand.
GTGACGGTGGTTCCGGGAGACGAGAGCGTAAGGATGTCGCCGGTCAGCGTCCACGACGGTTGGGTGGCGAACAGGTCGGTCATCCACTTGTCGGCGCCCGCGAGGTCGCCCGGGCAGGCCATCATGGTGGTCGCGATCGGACCGGTCTTCACGACTCCGCCGGACAGGTCGACGCTGCTCACGCCGCGGTTGCAGCCCGCGCTCATCGCGATGTTCCCCTTCTCGGGGAAGGCGACCTCGAGCGGGCCGCCGCCGGGGATGGCGGTACCGGTGACGGCGACCGAGAGGTATGTGTGCCCCCACAGCGCGTCCTCGGGCGCAGCAGCGGCCGACGCCGACGTGCTCGCGGACGTCGTCCCGGCATCCGCACCGTCGGTGCTGCTGCCACACGCGGTCAGCGTGGCTGCAGACAGGAGGGCGAGGACGACCAACGACGTGCGCATGACCACACCCTAGTCGGCGGGCGGCGCCGAACGGGTGATCCTGCGGGCCAGGTCTTCCCAGGCGTCGGCGATCCGTCTCTCCGACATTCCGAGGGTGCGGATCTGGTGCAGCACGAGGCTCGCCTCGAGCGGTGCCAGCAGGGCTGTGCCGAGAAGTTCGGTGTCCCCGTCGACGCCCGCGACGGTGAGGAGCGTCACGATGTGTCGCAGGCTCACGGCCCGGGCCGGACCGGCGAACCGGAACTCGGGGGAGTCCTCGGCGGCCCGCAGGATGTCTCCCTGGACGGCGACCATGTCGAGGCGTGCACGCCCGAACGCGACGAGGCGGACGACGGGGTCGGCGCCCGGCCCGAGCGGTGCGGGCCCGAACATGAAGGCGTGCTGCAGTTCGCGCTCGGTGTGGTCGAGCAGCGCGTTCATCAGGCCCGAGCGGCTGCCGAAGCGGCGGAAGACGGTGCCCTTGCCGACTCCGGCCGTGGCGGCGACGGCCTCCATCGTCACGGCGTCGACGCCTCGCTCGGCGACCAGTCGAGCGGCAGCGTCGAGGAGCAGTTTCCGATTGCGGGCGGCATCACATCGCTCGGGGATCTCGGCGTCCACCAGCGGAAGCAGCGGGCTGTTCACGTGAGCATCGTAGCCCAGGCGGGAATGCAAGTGGACCGCGGTCCGTTTGTGCTGCTATACATGTCCACGGCGTTATCGACCGGATCACCGAAGGAACTTCCCATGTCTCAGTCCCGCGTTCTCGTCCTCGTCGGCAGCCTCCGTGCCGGCTCCGTCAACCGTCAGGTCGCGGAGACCGCGGCAGCTGTCGCACCCGAGGGTGTCGAGCTCACCATCTACGAGGGTCTCGGCGACCTCCCCTTCTACAACGAGGACGTCGACGTCCCCGGTGCCATGATCCCCGGCGCCGATGAGCTGCGCGCGGCTGCGGCCGAGTCGGACGCCCTGCTCCTGGTCACCCCGGAGTACAACGGGACCATCCCCGCCGTCCTGAAGAACGGCATCGACTGGCTGTCGCGTCCGTACGGCACCGGCGCCGTCAAGGACAAGCCGGTCGCCGTGATCAGCGCGTCCCCGAGCCCCAACGCCGCCAAGTGGGCGCACGACGACACCCGCAAGGCTCTCGGCATCGCCGGCGGCAACGTGCTCGACGTCGAACTCTCCATCGGCGGCACCATCCAGAAGTTCGGCGACCAGCACCCGCGTGAGAACGCCGAGGTTGCGCAGCAGGTCGCCGGCGTCGTCGCCGCGCTGGTCGAGGCGTCCGAGGCGTCCGAGGCCCTCGCGAACGCCTGACGTCCTTTTCGCCGAATGTCACATGCGTTCAGTTCGACTGAACGTATGTGACATTCGGCGTTTCAGGAAGTGCTCACAGCCCGGCCTGCTCCATCGCCGCGTCGACGGCGTCGCGGACCGAGTCGAAGTCGCCGCCCGCGGTCAGTGCCGCCAGCTGAGCCGCCTCGATCTGCTCGCGCGCCTGCTCGTACCGCGCGGTCCAGGCCTCCTTGTCGGCGCGCCAGTAGCCGATGACGTCGTACCGGTCGGACGGCCAGCCCAGGTCGTGCCGCACCCACCGGCGCACCTCGCGCGAGAGGCCTGCCTCACCGGCGAACCACACGTAGCCGGGGCCGTCGGGTGGGGTCCACGACCTCGCGGCGGCGGCGAGGGCGCTGGGCCCGACGCCGTTGCCGGTGCCGTGCAGCCACGTGAACGTGACGTCGCCGGCGGTGTCGAGGCGTTGCGCGTCCGCGGCCGTCGTGACTTCCGCGATCACGTGGACGCGCGTGCCGGGCTCGAGGCCCTCGACGATGCGCACCACTGCGGGTAGCGCGGTCATGTCCGCGATCAGCAGCTGCCAGCGTGATTCGGTCGGCGGGCGGTACCAGCCGGACGCCGTCGTCACCCCGAGCGCCTGCCCCGGGCGCGCCTGCAGGGCCCATCGCACGGCGGCGCCGCCGTCGTGCACGGCGAAGTCGATGTCCATCTCGTGGGTTGCGGCGTCCCAGCGGCGAACGGTGTAGCTGCGCATCTCGGGACTCTCCGTGCCGGGGAAGTCCCATCCGTCTCCGACGGGTTCCGGCGCGGGCGGGCGGTCCGTGCCGTCGGGCGGGAACACCACCAGGAGCCGCTCGTCGGGGTCGCCGCTCGAGGTGAAGCGGGTCAGGTCGCCGCCGGCGAGGGTGATCCGTTGCATGTTGGGCGTCACGCGAACTACCCGCGACACGGTCGCGAAGTAGTAGGGGCTCTCGTTCGACGGCACCTGATCACATTGGCACACCGCGGTGCGGCGACGGCGGAAGCCGCCTGCCAGTTACCGGCCAGTTACGCGCCGCGGGGTGCGTCGCTCGGGGTGGTCGGCGCGACGTCCGGACCCCTCCGCCCCAAACCTGGGGCCGGCATCCGCACCGGCGCTCCCGACGTTTGCGCGAGTGGGGCGGCGAGGGGTTGTGAGTGTGTCCGTGAACACACGTCGAGGGTGCTTGTGACGGCACCGCCGGCGCGTCTTCGGCGTGTCCGCGGCGTGTCGCGTCCGGGGCGCGTCCGAGACGGTTCGGAGGTGACCGAAATCACCGGCGCAAACGTGATCTGCGACACGCCGAAAGTGGGTCTCGGCGCGCCGCCGGGAGGGGGTCAACCTGCGAATATCAACCGTGTCACTCACAAGATCTCGGGTTGTGCGTTTCTGTCGGCCACTAGGTGTAGTGTCTACACAGCCGAGGGGCACAACGGGAACGAAACGGATCCCGGGTCGGAAAACAGGCTCTTTTCCTCGGCATGCAGAGCACGCATCCGTAGCTCGTCAGGCCGTGGAAAGAGGGACCATCATGAGCATCACCGTCTACACCAAGCCCGCCTGCGTTCAGTGCAATGCCACCTACCGCGCCCTCGACAAGGCCGGTCTCGAATACGACATCGTCGACATCTCCGAGAACCCCGAGGCACGCGACTACGTGATGGCCCTCGGATACCTCCAGGCCCCCGTCGTGGTGGCCGGTGACGACCACTGGTCGGGCTTCCGTCCCGATCGCATCAAGACCCTCACCGCAAACGCTGCTTGAAGCGTCGCGGGGCCGGTCGAATCTCAGCTCGAGTAAGAGGGTGAACACCGATGGCATCGCTGGTGTACTTCTCCAGCGTGTCGGAGAACACACACCGATTCGTCCAGCGGCTCGGTGTCCCCGCCGCGCGCATCCCGCTCCATGACCGTGAAGGCGCGTTCGGAGTCGACGAGCCCTACGTCCTGATCCTCCCCACCTATGGGGGCGGCACGACGGCGATGGGGCGCGACACGAGTTACGTGCCCAAGCAGGTCATCCGATTCTTGAACAACAAGCACAATCGCTCGCTCATCCGCGGGGTGATTGCTGCCGGCAACACGAACTTCGGCGAGTCGTACTGCTTCGCCGGGAACGTGATCTCTCAGAAGTGTCAGGTGCCGTACCTGTACCGCTTCGAACTAATGGGAACACCAGAGGATGTCATCGCCGTGCGCGAGGGCCTCGAACAATTCATGGAGAGTGAACAGTGGCACCGACCATCACAGATTCAGCCCCGGCTGGGAGTGTAGAGCGCGCTGCGGCACGACCCGACGCGTCGGCGGGGGAGCTGGACTACCACGCGCTCAACGCGATGCTGAACCTGTACGGACCGAACGGTGAGATCCAGTTCGACAAGGACCGCGAGGCGGCCAACCAGTACTTCCTCCAGCACGTCAACCAGAACACGGTCTTCTTCCACAACCTGGACGAGAAGCTGGACTACCTGGTCAAGGAGAACTACTACGAGCCCGAGGTGCTCGACCAGTACTCCCGCGAGTTCGTGAAGTCGTTGATCGACCGTGCGTACGCGAAGAAGTTCCGCTTCCCGACGTTCCTCGGTGCCTTCAAGTACTACACCTCTTACACCCTCAAGACGTTCGACGGTAAGCGCTACCTCGAGCGTTTCGAGGACCGCGTCTGCATGGTTGCGCTCACGCTCGCCGCGGGCGACGAGACGCTCGCGACCGAGCTGGTCGACGAGATCATCGCCGGTCGCTTCCAGCCGGCCACCCCGACGTTCCTCAACTCCGGCAAGAAGCAGCGCGGCGAGCCCGTGTCGTGCTTCCTGCTGCGCATCGAGGACAACATGGAGTCGATCGGTCGTTCGATCAACTCGGCCCTGCAGCTGTCCAAGCGCGGCGGCGGAGTTGCGTTGCTGCTCAGTAACGTTCGAGAGCACGGCGCCCCGATCAAGAAGATCGAGAACCAGAGCTCCGGCGTCATCCCGATCATGAAGCTGCTCGAGGACTCGTTCTCGTACGCCAACCAGCTCGGTGCGCGTCAGGGCGCCGGCGCGGTGTACCTGCACGCCCACCATCCGGACATCTACCGGTTCCTCGACACCAAGCGTGAGAACGCGGACGAGAAGATCCGCATCAAGACGCTGTCGCTGGGCGTCGTGATCCCGGACATCACGTTCGAGCTCGCGAAGAAGAACGAGGACATGTACCTGTTCTCGCCGTACGACGTCGAGCGCATCTACGGTGTGCCGTTCGCGGACATCAACGTCAGCGAGAAGTACCACGAGATGGTCGACGACAAGCGGATCCGCAAGTCGAAGATCAAGGCGCGTGAGTTCTTCCAGACCCTCGCCGAGCTGCAGTTCGAGTCGGGCTACCCGTACATCATGTTCGAGGACACGGTGAACCGGGCGAACCCGATCGAGGGCAAGATCACGCACTCCAACCTGTGCTCGGAGATCCTGCAGGTCTCGACGCCGTCGACGTTCAACGACGACCTGTCCTACAGCCATGTCGGCAAGGACATTTCGTGCAACCTCGGCTCGCTGAACATCGCCAAGACGATGGACTCGCCGGACTTCGCGAAGACGATCGAGACGTCGATCCGCGCGCTGACCGCCGTCTCGGATCAGACCCACATCTACTCGGTGCCGTCGATCGAGCAGGGCAACAACGACTCTCACGCGATCGGCCTGGGGCAGATGAACCTGCACGGCTACCTCGCTCGCGAGCGGATCCACTACGGCTCCGAAGAGGGCGTCGACTTCACGAACATCTACTTCTACACGGTCGTGTTCCACGCGGTCCGTGCGTCGAACGAGATCGCGAAGGAACGCGGCACCCACTTCAAGGGCTTCCCGCAGTCCAAGTACGCGTCGGGTGAGTACTTCGACAAGTACACCGACCAGGTGTGGGAGCCCGCCACCGAGCGGGTGCGTGCGCTGTTCGCGGACGCCGGCGTGCACATCCCGACGCAGGACGACTGGCGTGAGCTCAAGGCGTCGGTGCAGAAGTACGGCATCTACAACCAGAACCTGCAGGCCGTCCCGCCGACCGGCTCGATCTCGTACATCAACAACTCCACCAGCTCGATCCACCCGGTGGCCGCGAAGATCGAGATCCGCAAGGAAGGCAAGATCGGTCGCGTCTACTACCCGGCGCCGTACCTGACGAACGACAACCTGGAGTACTACCAGGACGCGTACGAGATCGGGTACGAGAAGATCATCGACACCTACGCTGCGGCCACGCAGCACGTCGACCAGGGCCTGTCGCTGACGCTGTTCTTCAAGGACACCGCGTCCACGCGTGACGTCAACCGCGCGCAGATCTACGCGTGGCGCAAGGGCATCAAGACGCTGTACTACATCCGCCTGCGTCAGATGGCACTCGAGGGCACCGAGGTCGAGGGTTGCGTCTCGTGCATGCTGTGACCGTAGTGAAGAGCTTGAACGAAGTGAGGGAATCGTGAGCGAGAAGATCAAGCTGGTCAGTCGCGTGTCGGCGATCAACTGGAATCGCGTGCCCGACGACAAGGACGCCGAGGTGTGGGATCGCCTCACCGGCAATTTCTGGCTGCCGGAGAAGGTGCCGGTGTCCAACGACATCCAGTCGTGGGCCACTCTCACGCCGAACGAGCAGCAGCTCACGATGCGCGTGTTCACCGGCCTGACGCTGCTCGACACCATCCAGGGCACCGTCGGTGCCGTGAGCCTGATCCCCGATGCGGTCACCCCGCACGAGGAGGCCGTGCTCACCAACATCGCGTTCATGGAGTCGGTGCACGCGAAGAGCTACTCGCAGATCTTCTCGACCCTGTGCACCACGCGCGAGATCGACGACGCGTTCCGCTGGTCGGAGGAGAACCCGAACCTGCAGCGCAAGGCGCAGATCGTCCTCGACTACTACCGCGGTGACGACCCGCTCAAGCGCAAGGTCGCCTCGACGCTGCTCGAGAGCTTCCTGTTCTACTCGGGCTTCTACCTGCCGATGTACTGGTCCTCGCGGGCCAAGCTCACCAACACGGCCGACATGATCCGCCTCATCATCCGTGACGAGGCCGTGCACGGCTACTACATCGGCTACAAGTACCAGCGCGGACTCGAGCAGCTGACCCAGGCCGAGAAGGACGATCTCAAGAACTACACGTTCGAGCTGCTGTTCGAGCTGTACGACAATGAGGTCGAGTACACGCAGGACCTGTACGACGAGGTCGGGCTCACCGAGGACGTCAAGAAGTTCCTGCGCTACAACGCCAACAAGGCGCTGATGAACCTCGGTTACGAGGGCCTGTTCCCGAAGGACGAGACGGACGTCAACCCGGCGATCCTGTCGGCGCTCTCGCCCAACGCGGACGAGAACCACGACTTCTTCTCGGGCTCCGGTTCGAGCTACGTCATCGGCAAGGCTGTCAACACCGAGGACGAGGACTGGGACTTCTAGCCCACCCGCACCACTTCGGCCGAATGTCACACCGGTTCAGTTGGACTGAACCGGTGTGACATTCGGCCGTCGGTGTTTTCAGGGAAGGGTGACGTCCCTGCGGCGGACGACGGCCGGCGAGTCGTCGTAGTCGCCCAACCACGTGCTGTCCGTGAAGGTGCCGACCACGTCGAACGCCCCGATCAGCCACCACTTCAGCAGGCAGCCGGTGGTCGGCCACTGCCCGTCGGACGGGCGGATGACACACACGCCGGTCAGTGCCTTGCCGACGGTCGTGTGGAAGATTCGCTGGGCCACGACGCGCTGCAGGAGTGACGCGAGGATCCATCCGATCGGGAGCGCGAGCGGTGCCCAATCCGACACTGCCGGAATATCGAGGCACACGATCATTCCGACGACGCCGACTGCGATGTGCAGGACGAGGTCGATGACGAAGGCGATCGCCTGACGCAGTTGGCGCGGCGACGGATACCGCGGGTCGTCCGACTCGCCGTGCTTGTCCGGAAGTTCCGTCGGCACCGGTGTCGTTCCCGGGGGCCTGGTTGCGTCGAACCCTGATGTGGTCACCGCAGAAGAGTGACGGAAGCTGCCGCGAAAGGCAATGGCGAGGGCCAGGTTTCGTTCGGACCGTTGTCGCGGAGGTGAGCCGCGCCTAGTGTCGAGGTTGTAGGACCGAGCCGACGATGCCCGACGACGATCGAGGAGACGGCAATGAGTGGTCGAGTAGTGCATTTCGAGGTACCGTTCGACGACGGTGACCGGGCACGAAGTTTCTACAAGGTGGCATTCGGCTGGAACGTCACCGAGATGCCCGAGCTCGAGTACACCGGCGTGTCCACCGGGCCGGTCGAGGATTCGGGGATGCCGACCGAACCCGGGTACATCGGTGGCGGCATGTTCCGGCGCGCGGACCAGGATCCCAAGGGGCCGGTGATCACGATCGACGTCCCCGACATCGATGCCGCGCTCGCGAAGATCGAGTCGCTCGGTGGCGCGACGGTCTCGGCGAAGCAGCCCGTCGGCGAGATGGGCTTCGCCGCCTACTTCCGGGACACCGAGGGCAACGTCATGGGGTTGTGGGAGACCGCGAAAGGCTGAGGGGGAGTGACGCACTCACTCGCGGACGAACCAGGCCCGCGGGTCGTCGCCGAGCGCCTTCTCGATCCGCATCCGTGACGACTCGGTCAGGTCGGCGGGGAGGCCGTCGGGCGAGAACCAACGCACGTCGAGGTTCTCCTCGTCCGCGACGCGCGCCTCACCCGACACGGCGCGCACGAGGAAGCACACGTCGAGATAGCTGGCGATGTCGCCGTTGGGATACGTGACGGGGCCGGCGGTGTCGACGCTGGTGACACGCACCAGTTCCGCGTCCACCCCGGTTTCCTCGCGGATCTCCCGCAGTACGGCGGCGCCGGGTTTCTCGCCGGGTTCGAGGATGCCGGAGACGACGGCCCACCGGCCGTTGTCGGCCCGCTGGGTGAGCAGGAGGCGACCGTCGTCGTCGATCACGACGGCGCTGACGCCCGACAGGAACAGCGGGGTGTGACCGACGTGTTCACGTAGGGCCGCAACGAATTCGGGGACCGGCATCGTCGGCCTAGCTGACGTACTCGTTGAGGCTGCGCTGCAGGTCGGTGACGACCGCCCGTGCCGCGACGAGGCCGTTGCCGTCGTTCCAGATCGCGTCGTCGACGGCGAAGACGCGCTTGTCGGTCACGGCACCGAGTTCGTGCCAGTCGTCGGACTCCATGACGGACGTTCCGTGTTCGAGCCCGCCCGATCCGTCGAAGCTGACATAGATCAGATCGCCCTCCGCGTCGCCGAGATCGTCGATGTCCTTGGACGCCACGTCGAGTCGCTGATACGCCGGTCGCTGTACGCCGGTGTCGGCCAGGACCTGACCCGAGAAGCTGCCCGGCCCCTCGATCGCCAAGGAATCCGAGCCGAACCGGACCACCGACGCCTGCGTCTGCCGGGCGTTGATCTCGGCCCCGACTCGGTTGGCATCCGCGGTGTAGGCGTCGAGAGCCTGCTGCGCGGAGATGCCGCGACCCAGCGCCTTCCCCGATGCGAGGAAGCGGTCCTTCCACTGCACCGGGTCGGCGCCGACGAACACGGTGGGTGCCACCGCCCGAAGGCGGTCGGCGAGTGCCGGATCGGCCGGTTCGGAGCCCAGGATCAGGTCGGGGGCGGCCGCCGCGATCAGGCCGACGTCGGGGGAGCCGGCGGGTCCGACGTTCGGCAGCGCCGAGACCCCGGCACCGAGGTACGACGGCTGCGGGGTTCCGGCGTCGGACGTCGCGGCACCCACGACGCGCTGCCACAGTCCCAGTGCGCACACCGAATCCATTGCGGCGCTGTCGAGTACGACGATGCGCTGCGGATCCGGGGCCCCGGGGTCGGCCGGGGTGGCCGGCGCACACGCGGCGTGGGTGTCGCGTTCGATGCCCACGACACCCGCGCCGGCGATCTTCGTCGTGGTCCGCACGATCGTGCTCGCGTCGTCGTCCGGCGTGTTGCTGCAGCCGGCGAGTCCCACCAGCGTCGCGGCCGCCATCGCGGCCACGGCGGTTCGACGGACGGTGCGGACGGGCTGGGAACTGGACAATGCGACGACTTCCTGTTCGACGAGCTCGGCGGGTGCGGCCGACTCAGGTTAGCCGTTGTGCGGATCCACCCCGAATGCCTGCGCGAGGTCGTCGAGGATCTTGTGCGCGCCCTGGATGCTGACCGGCGTCATCCACATCGCGTCGTCGACCTCCACGATGCGGCCCTTCAGCGTCCCCCACAGCGGGTTCTGCAGGAAGGCCTCCGCCGCCTTCATCGACTTGCCCTCGGGATCCTCGTACGTCGCGACGAAGATGACGTCGGCGTCGGCCTCGTTGATCCGCTCGGGGCTGATCGAATTCATGATGCTGCCGGCGTCGGCCGGGTCCGGACCCTGGCTGTCCGGCCGGGCCAGTCCGGCGTCGGCGAGGACGATGCCGCTGAACGACGTCGTCCGGTAGAGGCGGGCGGTCGGCTCGCCGGCAAAGCGCACGACGGAGACGTCGGGGTTGTCCGCCTTGGCGTTGATCTCGTCGCCGATCGCCTTCGCCCGGGCCTCGTATTCGCCGATCTTCTGCTCGGCCAGATCCTCCTTGCCGAGAGCCTTCGCGACGAGGCGGATGTTGTCCTTCCACGTGGGGCCGGTCGACTGGGAGAACACCGTCGGGGCGAGGGTGGAGAGCGCCTCGTAGTTCTTTCCGTCGCGGACCTCGGCGGAGAGGATCAGGTCCGGCTGCAGCTGCGCGACCTTCTCGAGGCTCGCGTTGGACACCTTGCCGACCGAGGTGGCGTCGGCGGCGTACTTGTCGCGTGCGTCGCCGAGGTAGTCGGGCAGGCCCTGTCCGCGGTAGTCGACGTAGCCGACGAGAGGGGACTCGAGCAGCAGGACGGCGTCCGCGTAGCTGTTGTCGAGCGTGACGATCCGCTGCGGCTGGGCGTCGATGTCGGTCGCGCCGCGGAAGTGCTGGACGGTCCGCGGGAACTCGTCGGTCGCGGACGCCGTTGTATCGGCGGTGCTCCCGCTGGACGAGCAACCGGTGAGGGCGAGGCTGACGGCCACGCCGACTGCGGCCAGGGACGTGAGGGTGCGGCGTCGGGTCTGTGTGTGCACGGGTCGAGACTCCAAGAGGAAGGGGGTTAGGTAAGCAAAACCTTAACAATCGGGGAGGTGGGGTTCCCGGTGGTCGACTTCTGTGGTGTGACGCTCGGGCGTCGGTCGACCCGCACCGACACGCCGTGACGCATCCGGCGGATGGTCCGGTGGGGGACTAAAGTCCTGCTCGCGGCTCTGTGGGCCGAGGGAACTACGGCCCGAGTACGACAGGGAGTAGGACCCGGTCCGCGGGCCCCGAAGGCACCGTCTACGATTCGATGAGCGCAAGCCAGCGAACGCCTATCTCGCCAGCCCGGGATCGGCGCTCAGAGCGGAGCCTGCGGAGCGATCAAGGGCACATTCAGGAGGATTAGTGACTGCCGTAGCGCCCCAGCCAGTCCCAGAGATAGCAGCGAGGCCTTACCCGCCACGGCAGGGACCCAAGGGCTCGTTCATTTACAAGATGATCACGACCACCGACCCCAAGGTGCTCGGGATCATGTACCTGGTGACGTCGTTCGCCTTCTTCCTCATCGGTGGCCTCATGGCCCTGCTGATGCGAACCGAACTCGCTGTTCCGGGCCTGCAGTTCCTGTCCAACGAGCAGTTCAACCAGCTGTTCACGATGCACGGCACGATCATGCTGCTGCTGTACGCGACCCCGGTCGTGTTCGGCTTCGCCAACTACATCGTTCCGCTGCAGATCGGCGCGCCCGACGTGGCGTTCCCGCGTCTGAACTCGTTCAGCTACTGGCTGTACCTGTTCGGCGCCATCATCACCACCGCCGGCTTCATCACTCCGGGTGGCGCGGCCGACTTCGGCTGGACCGCCTACACCCCGCTGACGAGCGAGCTGCACTCGCCCGGCATCGGTGCGGACCTGTGGATCCTGGGCCTCGCGGTTGCCGGTCTGGGCACCATCCTCGGTGGCGTCAACTTCATCACCACCATCGTGTGCCTGCGCGCACCGGGCATGACCATGTTCCGGATGCCGATCTTCACGTGGAACATCCTCATCACCGCCATCCTCATCCTGCTGGCGTTCCCGCTGCTCACCGCCGCGTTCATGGGCCTGTTCGTCGACCGTCACCTCGGTGGCCACATCTTCGACCCGGCAACCGGTGGCGTCCTGCTGTGGCAGCACCTGTTCTGGTTCTTCGGTCACCCCGAGGTGTACATCATCGCGCTGCCGTTCTTCGGCATCGTCTCGGAGATCTTCCCGGTCTTCTCGCGTAAGCCGATCTTCGGTTACAGCGGTCTGGTGTACGCCACGATGGCCATCGCGGCCCTGTCGATCGCCGTGTGGGCGCACCACATGTACGCGACGGGCGCCGTCCTGCTGCCGTTCTTCTCCTTCATGACGTTCCTCATCGCGGTCCCGACCGGTGTGAAGTTCTTCAACTGGATCGGAACGATGTGGAAGGGACAGTTGACGTTCGAGTCGCCGATGCTGTTCTCGGTCGGCTTCCTCGTGACCTTCCTCTTCGGTGGCCTGTCGGGCGTCCTGCTCGCAAGCCCGCCGATCGACTTCCACGTCACCGACACGTACTTCGTGATCGCGCACTTCCACTACGTGCTCTTCGGCACCATCGTGTTCGCCACCTACGCGGGTATCTACTTCTGGTTCCCGAAGATGACCGGCCGCATGATGGACGAGCGCCTCGCGAAGTGGCACTTCTGGACCACGTTCGTCGGCTTCCACTCCACCTTCCTGGTCCAGCACTGGCTCGGTGCCGAGGGCATGCCGCGTCGCTACGCGGACTACCTGCCCAGCGACGGCTTCACCACGCTGAACACGATCTCCACGATCGGCTCGTTCATCCTCGGTGCCTCGACGCTGCCGTTCCTGTGGAACGTCTTCAAGAGCTACCGGTACGGCGAGGTCGTCAAGGTCGACGACCCGTGGGGCTACGGCAACTCGCTCGAGTGGGCCACCACCTGCCCGCCGCCGCGCCACAACTTCACCGAGCTGCCCCGGATCCGTTCGGAGCGTCCGGCGTTCGAGCTGCACTACCCGCACATGGTCGAGCGCCTGCGCGACGAGGCTCATGTCGGTATCGGACACGGCGGCAAGCACGCCACCGCGGTCCTGGAAGACAGCAAGTCCTAGCGGACCGGAAGGTCCCTGCTCTACCGGAAGGCCCCGCCCGATCCCCGATGTCGAGGGAGCTGGCGGGGCCTTTCCCGTGCCGCCACCTCGACTTGGCAGAATGGGGGCCGGATTTCTTTGTACGTAGTTCGAGCCCAAACGAACGGAGTTCTCGGTGGGTGCGTCAGACGCCACTGTTCTGGTGACGGTTACAGGTCCGGACAGGCCCGGCGTCACGTCGGTGCTCTTCGGGGCACTGTCCCGCCACGATGTGAGCCTGCTCGATGTCGAGCAGGTGGTGATCCGCGGTCGCCTCACGCTCGGCGTGCTGGTCCTGTGTCCCGCCGACCCGGAAGCCCTCCAGGAGGAGCTCGAGGAGGCGATGGACACGGTCGGCATGAACGTCGATGTCGAGATCGGCGCCGACGCGGCGAGCCGTCAGGTGTCGACCCACGCGGTCGTCGTGCTCGGCAGCCCGGTCAGCGCCCGGGCGTTCCGTTCGTTGTCGCGTGAGCTGGCACGGCAGGGCGCCAATATCGACTCCATCCGTGGTGTCGCCGACTATCCGGTCACCGGCCTCGAGCTGATGGTTACCGCGTCGGGCACCGGCGCCGAGGCGGACGCGCAGCTGCGTGCCGGCCTGGCCGAGGTCGCGGCCGGTGAGAACGTCGACGTCGCCGTCGAGCGCGGCGGGCTCGCCCGGCGCGCCAAGCGGCTCATCGTGTTCGATGTCGACTCGACGCTCGTGCAGGGTGAGGTCATCGAGATGCTCGCGGCGCGGGCCGGTGTCGAGGACGAGGTCCGCGCGGTCACCGAGTCGGCAATGCGCGGCGAGATCGACTTCACCGAGTCCCTGCACCAGCGCGTCGCGACCCTCGCCGGACTCGACGCGTCGGTCATCGACGACGTCGCCGCCGATCTGCAGCTCACGCCCGGTGCGCGGACCACGATCCGGACGCTGCGGCGCCTCGGCTACCACTGCGGTGTCGTGTCGGGTGGTTTCCGTCAGGTGATCGAGGGCCTCGCGCACGAGCTCGAGCTCGACTTCGTCCAGGCCAACACCCTCGAGATCGTCGACGGCAAGCTCACCGGGCGCGTGGTCGGCGACATCGTCGACCGCGCCGCGAAGGCGGTCGCGCTGCGCAAGTTCGCCGCCGAGGTCGGGGTGCCGATGGAGCAGACCGTCGCGGTCGGCGACGGCGCCAACGACATCGACATGCTGACCGCGGCCGGTCTGGGTGTGGCGTTCAACGCCAAGCCGGCGCTGCGCGAGGTCGCGGACACCGCGCTGTCGCATCCGTTCCTCGATGCGGTGCTGTTCGTGCTCGGCGTGACCCGCGACGAGGTCGAGGCCGCCGACGCGGTGGACGGTGTCGTGCGGCGCGTGCCGATCGCATGACCCTGACCGGGGACGGTTTCGCGGCACGCCACGCCGTGCTGGCCGCCGGATACGGTAATCGACCGGATCCGGCCGATCCGGCTCAGGTACTGGCGATGCCGATCGTGCTGCACATCCCGAAGATCGAACCGCCCGCGCGGAGCGCGCTGCTCGCCGCGGCCGCCTCCGCGACGGTCGCGTTGTGTCTCGACGAGCGTGTCGGGCCGGACGCCGGCGGCGATCCGGGGCCGTGGCAGCACGCGCTCCGGGAGTGGACCGACGCGCGCATCCGCAAGGTGGCCCGCCGCGCCCGCGGAGCCCAGTGGCTCGCGGCGTGCGACGTCGACGGCGTCACCGTCGACGTGGACGGCGCGCAGGCCCGCGCGCTCGTCCCGGGGCGGGTGGGCGACCTCGATCCGCGGATCAAGAAGCTGCAGATCGGCGGCACCGACCTGGACCACGACGAGCCGGGACCGGTCGACCCGGCACTGCCGACGCTGTGGATCGACGCGTCCCTCGAGATGACGGTCGGCAAGGCCGCCGCCCAGGTGGGGCACGCGTCGATGATCCTGGCGGGTGCCATGCCCGTCGACCGCGTGCGGCAGTGGGCGGCAGACGGATTCCGCTGTGCCGTCCGGGACGCCGACCCGCGGTCGTGGGCCGCGCTGTGTGACGAAGTCGGCAGGGGTGCCGCTGTGGCGGTGCGGGATGCGGGGTTCACCGAGGTGGCGCCCGGTTCGATGACGGTGATCGCCCCGATTCCCTGATCCCCAGGGCGACACGCAGGTCCGGGTCCAGTCGATGCGGCCGCAACCGAGTACGGGAAGATGGTCGCTGTGTCGGAACCAGATCCTGATCTCCTCATCGATTTCGAAGACGTCCTGATTCGCCGTGGCGGAGCGACCCTCGTCGGCCCGGTCTCCTGGCAAGTGGAGTTGGACGAGAAGTGGGTCGTGCTCGGCCCCAACGGCGCCGGCAAGACGTCGCTGCTGCGCATGGCCGCCGCCGAGGTCCACCCGACCGCCGGCGTGGCCCGACTGTTCGGCGAGACGTTCGGCAAGGTCGACATCACCGAGCTGCGGCCACGGATCGGGCTGTCGTCGTCGGCGCTCGCGCATCGGGTTCCGGCCGACGAGATCGTGAGCGACCTGGTGGTGTCGGCCGGTTACTCGGTGCTCGGACGCTGGCGGGAACGCTACGAGGACATGGACACCGAGCGGGCCGTCGAGATGCTCGAGAGTCTCGGCGCCGAGCATCTCGCGACCCGCACCTACGGGACGCTGTCCGAGGGTGAACGCAAGCGCGTGCTGATCGCTCGTGCGCTCATGACCGACCCCGAACTGCTGCTCCTCGACGAGCCTGCCGCGGGCCTCGACCTCGGTGGCCGTGAGGAACTCGTCGCGCGCCTCGGTGACCTGGCCGCGGACCCGGATTCGCCGGCGACGGTGCTCATCACCCATCACGTCGAGGAGATCCCGCCGGGCTTCACGCACGCGATGCTGCTCTCGGAGGGCCGCGTGGTCTCGCAGGGCCTGCTCGACGACGTCATCACGGCCGAGAACCTGAGCGAGGCTTTCAGCCAGGCGATCACCCTCGACCGCGTCGACGGCCGATTCTTCGCCCGCCGCACGCGGCATCCCGGCCTGCACCGGGCCTGACACGCGGACCGGACCGGTGGTGAGGCGTTCGTCACTCGGGGCGTAGGTTCCGGATATGGGAACTTCTCGAGAGTCGGGCGCCGCTTCCGTCGGCGCCGTCGCACCGGATACCACCGCACCGGCCACCACCGTCCCGGCGCCGAAGGACGCGTCCACCGTGATGCTCGTGCGCGACGGCGACGCGGGCGTCGAGGTCTTCCTGCTGCGGCGTGTGGCGGGGATGGCATTCGCGGGCGGTATGACGGTGTTTCCCGGCGGCGGCGTGGATCCGTCCGACGGGGACGCCGACGTCCGCTGGGCCGGTCCGCCGCTGTCGTGGTGGGCCGAGAGGTTCGGCGTCGACGATGCCCGTGCCAAGGCCCTCGTGTGCGCGGCGGTTCGTGAGACGTTCGAGGAGTGCGGCGTGCTGCTGGCCGGCCCCACCGTCGACACCGTCGTCGCCGACACCACCGGGTACGCGCAGGCGCGTCGCCAGCTCGAGTCGCGGGAGCTGTCGTTCGCGGACTTCCTCGCGCGCGAGAACCTGGTCCTGCGAACGGATCTGCTGCGTCCGTGGGCCAACTGGATCACCCCCGTCCAGGAGGGGCGCCGGTACGACACGCGCTTCTTCGTCGCGGTGCTCCCGGAGGGGCAGTTGGCGGACGGTGACACGTCGGAGGCCGCGGAGGTCTCGTGGCGGACTCCGGCTGCGGCCGTCGACGACTGGCGTGAGCGTCGCAGTGTCCTGTTGCCGCCCACGTGGAGTCAGCTCGACGCGCTCGGCCGGTTCGACGGCGTCGACGCGATTCTTTCTGCGGAGCCGGAGATCTCGCCGATCCTGCCCGAGCTGAGCTTCGTGGACGGCAAGCCGCGGGTGGCCTTCCCCGGCGACGAGGGGTACTACGACACCGGGGCGTTGCCCTGGGGCGCCGACCAGTAGCCTCAGTCACATGGCTGAGTTTGTGACCCTCGAGGTTTCCGAAGGTATCGGCACGATCCGTCTGGCGCGCCCCCCGATGAACGCGCTGAACCGTCAGGTGCAGGAAGAGATTCGGGCCGCGGCCCGGCAGGCCACCGTCGATCCGGAGGTCAAGGCTGTCGTCGTCTACGGCGGCGAGAAGGTGTTCGCCGCGGGCGCCGACATCAAGGAGATGGCGGAGCTCGACTTCGTGCAGATGAGCGAGATCATCGCCGACCTGCAGTCGGCGCTCGGTGCGATCGCCGACATCCCGAAGCCGACCGTCGCCGCCATCACCGGCTACGCGCTGGGCGGCGGCCTCGAGGTCGCGCTGGGTGCGGATCGTCGCATCGCCGGCGACAACGTCAAGCTCGGTGTCCCGGAGATCCTGCTGGGCGTCATCCCCGGCGGTGGCGGCACGCAGCGCCTCGCCCGCCTGGTG
The DNA here is from genome assembly GCF_050433545.1 of Rhodococcus sp. BE178. Taxonomy (NCBI): domain Bacteria; kingdom Bacillati; phylum Actinomycetota; class Actinomycetes; order Mycobacteriales; family Nocardiaceae; genus Rhodococcus; species Rhodococcus sp. BE178. The sequence goes on from NZ_JBNPXA010000015.1 coordinate 68,516, forward strand.
GGCCCGGCGAAGGCCAAGGACATGGTGTTCACGGGCCGCTTCGTCGGCGCCGAGGAGGCCCTGCAGATCGGCCTGATCGACGAGATGGTCGCTCCCGACGAGGTGTACAACGCCGCCCGCAAGTGGGCGTCGCAGTTCACCGGCGCCGCGAGCCGCGCGATCGCCGCCGCGAAGGCCGCGATCGATCAGGGCCTCGACACCGACCTGGCGACCGGCCTGAAGATCGAGCAGCACCTGTTCGCGTCGCTGTTCGCGACCGCGGACCGCACCATCGGCATGGAGTCGTTCGTCGAGAACGGCCCCGGCAAGGCGAAGTTCACCGGCAAGTAGAGCTCACCGCGATTTGCGCACTTGTCGGCGTTTCCGGTCGTCCGGAACCGCGGCAAGTGCGCAAATCGGGCCCCCCGAGGCCCAAAACTAGAACTTGTTCATTCCTTACCATTGGGTAGGATTCGCTGCATGACTGCTAGCCCGAACGACGGGATCGATCCCGCGCCGAACCCGCACGCAACCGCCGAAGAGGTCGAGGCTGCGTTGAAGGACACGAAGCTCGCCCAGGTCCTGTACCACGATTGGGAAGCGGAGACCTACGACGACAAGTGGTCCATCTCGTACGACGAGCGTTGCATCGAGTACGCGCGGGGCCGGTTCGACGCCGTCGCGGGCGATCAGCCGCTGCCGTACGAGCGGGCGCTGGAACTGGGCTGCGGAACGGGCTTCTTCCTGCTCAACCTCATGCAGGGTGGCGTCGCGAAGACCGGTTCGGTCACCGACCTGTCCCCGGGCATGGTCAAGGTCGCGATGCGCAACGCGGAGCACCTCGGGCTGCCCGTCGACGGCCGCGTCGCCGATGCGGAGACCATCCCGTACGAGGACGACACCTTCGACCTCGTCGTCGGCCATGCGGTCCTGCACCACATCCCGGACGTCGAGCAGTCGCTGCGCGAGGTGCTGCGCGTGCTCAAGCCGGGCGGCCGGTTCGTCTTCGCCGGCGAGCCCAGCACCATCGGCAACTTCTACGCCCGCTGGCTCGGGCGCGCGACGTGGGCTGCGACCACGAACGTCACCAAGCTGCCGTTCCTGTCCGACTGGCGTCGTCCGCAGGCCGAGCTCGACGAGTCGTCCCGTGCCGCCGCGCTCGAGGCCGTCGTCGACCTGCACACGTTCGATCCCACCGACCTCGAGAACATCGCGAAGTCGGCCGGCGCCGTCGAGGTGAAGGCCAAGACGGAGGAGTTCGCCGCCGCGCTGCTCGGCTGGCCGGTCCGCACCTTCGAGGCCGCCGTGCCGCCGGAGAAGCTGGGCTGGGGCTGGGCCAGGTTCGCGTTCGGTGGTTTCAAGTCGCTGAGCTGGCTGGACGACAAGGTGCTCCAGCACGTGGTTCCGCGCAATTTCTTCTACAACGTGATGATCACCGGCGTGAAGCCGGGCGCCACCGACTGAACTGAGCCGAACGAGCTTTGGGATACGACTTCACGACCGACGACGTCGGATACCTGCGCAGCGCGGACGGCATCGCGGCGCTGGCGGAGACGGCGGAATCGGAGCTGTCGACGCGTACGCGACTGGCCGACATCGGCCGGGCGCGTGCGCGTTTCGGTGACCGCGCGGCACTGCTGATCGAGACGGTGCTGCTGCGGCGCAAGGCGCAGGCCAAGCTGGACGGTGCCGGGTCCTGGCTGTTCACCGACGACGCGTTGCAGCAGGCGACGCCGATCGTGGTGGCGCGGCACCGCGGCGTCCGGCTCGCGGGCCGCCGCGTCCACGACGTCACCTGCTCGATCGGTGCCGAGCTTTCGGCGCTGGTTCCGCTGGCGGACACCGTGATCGGCAGCGATCTCGACCCCGTCCGGTTGGCGATGGCGGCCCACAACGTTCCCGGCGCGACGCTCGTGCGCGCCGACGCGCTACGACCCTGTACCCGCGACACCGTCGTGATCGCCGACCCCGCACGACGTTCCGGCGGTAGGCGCACACACGACCCGGCGGCCCTGATGCCGCCGCTGCCGGACCTGCTCGACGTCTACGCCGGGCGTGATCTCGCGGTGAAGTGCGCCCCGGGCCTCGACTTCGACCGGCTCGACTGGGACGGCGAGGTGGAGGTGGTCTCGCTCGACGGCGGGGTGCGCGAGGCGTGCCTGTGGTCGCCGGGGCTGGCAGGCCCAGGCGTGCGGCGCCGGGCGAGCGTGCTGCGTTCGGACGGGACGGCCTGGGAGATCACCGACGCCGAGCCCGACGACATCCCGGAGCGCGAACCGGGGGAGTGGATCATCGACCCGGACGGAGCCGTCGTGCGGTCCGGCCTGGTGCGCCACTACGCGGCCCGGCACGGGTTGTGGCAGCTGGACCCGCGGATCGCCTACCTCACCGGCGACAGCGTGCCCGACGGCGTGCGCGGTTTCCGGGTACTGGCGCGGCTCAAGTACACCGAGAAGGCGCTGCGGCAGGAACTGGCCGCGCGCGACTGCGGGTCGGCGGAGATCCTGGTCCGTGGTCTCGACATCGATCCGGCGGTGCTGCGGCCGCGCCTGAAACTGCGCGGCACCACGCCGATGTCGGTGGTACTCACCAGGATCGGCCGGACGCCCGTCGCTTTCGTGTGTGCCGCGCGGGACTGACGCCTACTTCAGGACGAACAGTTCCCCGATCAGGGTCGGGGTGAGCACCTCGCCGTCCGGTCCGATCGAGGTACCGACGGTGAACCCGGTGGCCCCGGGCAGGGGGTCCTGGTCGAGCGTTTCGCCGGTCTCGGTGTCGAATGTCAGCAGTGCGAGTCCGGCGTCGCCGTCCCGGACGACGGTGTATCCGGTGGTGCCGGCGGTCTGCGCGGGCACGCCGAGCTGCAGCAGATCGGCTCGCTCCCACACCAGTTCGGCGTGGTCGCCGCGATCGCGCAGCGCCAGCAGCCGACCCTTCTCCGCGCCGGCGGGAATGATCAGTCCGCCGGCGGACGTGGACGGGGTGCCCAGGGTCGGGTAGCCGACGTCGTAGCTCCACCGCGGTTCACCGGTCTCGGCGTCGACGGCCCACAGGTGCCCGGCATTGTCGTTGGTGTACACGGTCTTTCCGTCCGCGGACAGGTTCGGGCCGCCGGCGGGGCCGCCCGGCAGCGTGCCGGTCGACCAGTCCTCGACGATCCTCGGATCGTCACCTCCGGTGTAGCGCATCGCGACCAGGTCGGCCTGTGGGGCGAAGGGGCGCCAGAATGTGAACACGAAGCGACCGTTGTCCAGATCGATCGCCGGCGTGTTCGCGACCGGGCACTGTTGCCCGCCGGCGAGGCACCCGTCGAGGCCCTGGTCGTTCGGAACGGGCTCGACATTCACACCCTGCGTGTACGACGCCGGCGGGATCAGGTCGTACGACGGCGCCACCTTGAAGCCGGTCTGCGGATCGAGGACGTTGATCTGGCCGAGCTGCGTGATGAACAGCAGGTTGCCGTCGCTGGTGAACTGGGCGGACCGCGGAGTGCCGGACACAGGTGTACGCCAGCGCAACTGGCCGCGCTCGTTGAACGAGCTCATCGCGCCCTCGTCGCCGATGTAGATGTTGGTGGCGGCGTCCACCACGGGAGTCGAGGTCGCGGCGCCCGGGCCGATCCGGGTGCACCAGCGCTTGCGGCCGGTGTCGATCTGGAACGAGAGGAGGTTGCAGCCCTCGTCGGTGCGTGCGGTGAGGAAGACCTGTCCGTTCGCCGCCACCGAGGCGTTCGTGGGGGTGGGGCCGCCGATCGGGCGGGACCACTGGAAGTCGAGCGACCGGGATCCCGTCACCGGGCTCGTGTTGCTGCTCCGCGCATCGGCGTGCATTCCCGGCCATCCGCCCGCACCGAAGACGTCCGCGGTGCCGGAATCCCCGCCGCATCCTGCGAGGAGGAGGGCCGAGATCGCCGTCAGCGCCGCCGCCGACGACCGTAGGGCACGCCGCATTACATCTCCTTGGGTAGGGATCTGCTCGGACCAGAGATTATCCCGGCTGCGATGTGCGGTCGCCGAACCGCCCCGGCGCATTTCGTGGGACCCTCGATGAAGGTCCCCGATCCGCGCTTCGATCCCGCCCGATCCGCAGCGCGTCGGGACCCGGCAGTTCCGTGACCCGGCAGGTCCGCGCGGAGGAGGCATCATGAGAATTGGTGTGCCGAAGGAGATCAAGAGCGGTGAGCTGCGGGTCGCGTTGACCCCGCTCTCGGTCACCGAACTGCGTGCGCAGGGACACGACGTCGTCGTCGAGCGTGGGGCGGGCGACGGTTCGTCGATGTCCGACGGTGAGTTCGTCGCCGCGGGGGCCCGGATCGTCGATCACGCCGAAGACGTCTGGGCCGAGGCCGACCTGATCGTGAAGGTCAAGGAGCCGCTCGCGCCGGAGTTCGAACTGATGCGACGGGGGCAGGTGCTGTTCACCTACCTGCATCTCGCGGCGTCGCTCGAGTGCACCGAGGCGTTGCTGTCGAGTGGCGTCACCGCGATCGCGTACGAGACGGTCGAACGCGCCGACGGCTCGCTCCCGCTGCTGGCGCCGATGAGCGAGGTTGCCGGCCGCCTCGCCACGCAGGTCGGGGCGCACGCGCTGCAATCCACCGCGGGCGGCTGCGGACGCGGCATCCTGCTCGGCGGGGTGCCCGGCGTTCCACCCGCCGGTGTCGTGGTCATCGGCGCCGGGAGCGCCGGGACCCACGCCACGGCGGTCGCGGTGGGGATGGGCGCACGGGTGACCGTGTTCGACCGCGACGTCGAGCGCCTACGCGCGCTGCACGCCCGCTTCGGGGCCCGTATCTCGACCGTCGTGTCGACCCGGACGGAACTCGAGCGGACGCTGGTCGACGCGGATCTGGTGATCGGCGCCGTGCTGGTGCACGGTGCCCGCGCGCCGCGGTTGGTCTCGTCCGAGCAGGTGTCCCGGATGCTGCCGGGCAGTGTGCTGGTGGACATCGCGATCGATCAGGGCGGGTGCTTCGAGGATTCGCGTCCCACGACCCACGACCAACCCACCTATATGGTTCACAATTCTATTATTTATGCGGTTCCCAATATGCCGAGCATTGTTCCCCATACGTCCACCCGCGCGTTGGTAAACGTTACGTTGCCGTTTGTCTCGGTGATCGCGGAAAAGGGTTGGCGTGGGGCGATGCGCGCCGACCCTGCGCTGGCGATGGGATTGAATGCCTGGTCGGGTCAGGTGACGCACGCGCCGGTGGCGCTGGCGCACGCGTTGCCGTACGTCTCGGTCGAGACCGCACTGTGTGGCTGATCCCGACTGAATTGTCCTGTTGGCGTGAACGCCACGGATGTAATTCGTCGGGGAAACTATCGTTGCCGATCGTTTATCGAAATCCGCTGCGACACGCGGCGAGGAATTGTGTCTAATAGATCCATGCAGCCGGGAACGCGGACAGAATCCGAAGCGGTCACAGTCGACCCCGGTCCTGGGGTCTCCGATATCGACAACCACCTCCTCGGATCGCCGTCCGCGGGCCGTGTCGTCACCTCGATGCTCGTCGCCGGCATCGCCGGCGCGATCGGGTTGGTGATGGCGTCGGTGGTCGCGATGCTCGTCACCGCACTCGGTGGGGCGCTGGTGGCGTATGCGGTCGCGCACGACGACGACTGGGTCCGGGCGTCGCGTCGTCGGCGCACCCGGCGGCGTCAGGTGTGGGTCAAGCCGCGCTGGAGTGGTCACTCGTGGGGCGGCCACAGCGTGAGCAGGCACGCCGCCCTCTGACCGGACGGGGCACGTGACGGGGCGCACAGTGGCGGTCCGTAGGCTTACGTGTCATGACGAGCATGTGGGGCGCACCGTTGCGCTCGAGGTGGCGTGGATCCCGACGTCGGGACAGTGAGCAGGCACGTTTCCTGACGCCGGCCTCGCTGAAGTGGGTCATCGCGAACAAGGCGTACACACCGTGGTACCTGGTTCGCTACTACCGTCTGGCGAAGTTCAAACTCGCCAACCCACACATCATCACGCGCGGCATGGTGTTCCTCGGCAAGAACGTGGAGATCCACTCGACGCCGGGACTCTCCCGCCTGGAGATCGGCAAGTGGGTGCACATCGGTGACGGCAACGCCCTGCGCTGCCACGAGGGATCCCTGCGGATCGGCGACAAGGTCGTCTTCGGCAAGGACAACGTCGTCAACACGTACCTCGACATCGAGATCGGTGCGTCGACCCTCGTCGCGGACTGGTGCTACATCTGCGACTTCGACCACCGGACGGACGACGTGAACGTCCCGATCAAGGATCAGGGCATCGTCAAGGGACCGGTGCGCATCGGACCGGACACGTGGATCGCCGCGAAGGTCACGGTCCTGCGGAACACGCGCGTCGGCCGCGGCTGCGTGCTGGGCGCGCACGCCGTCGTCAAGGGCGAGATCCCCGACTTCAGCATCGCCGTCGGCTCGCCCGCCAAGGCGGTCAAGAACCGTCGCGTCGACTGGGAGGCCGGCGCCGCGGAGCGGGCGAAGTACATCGCCGCGCTCGAGGACATCGCCCGCAAGAAGACCATGAACGGCGCCGCCGCCGTCAACGGGAACGGCGCCGGCGCCTCACAGTGAGTGGGCTCGGGCGTGGGCCGGGCGGCCCGCTACCGACCGGGTAGCGGGCGCTCGGGAATCTCGGGGCGTGCCAAAGGATGCCGCACGCGGCGCTTGGCCGCCGAGTACACCTGGACCGTCTCCTCGGCGACCTTGCGCCAGTCGAAGTCGGCGGTCAGCCGCTCGCGAGCCGCCCGCGCCCGCGTCTGAGCGGCGGCGGGATCGTCGAGCACCTCGCGGGCCGCGGAGGTCAGTCCGTCCACGTCCCCCGGCTCGAACGACAGTCCGGTCACGCCGTCCACGACGGCCTCGCCGAGCCCGCCCGCGGTCGAGGTGATCAGCGGTGTGCCCGCGGCGGCCGCCTCGAGGGCGATGATCCCGAACGGCTCGTACCGGCTGGGGAGCACGATCGCGTCGGCGCCGTGCAGCCAGCTCAACAGCTCCTCGTGGTCGAGGTTGCCGAGGAACGTCACCGAACGTGCCACTCGGTGCGTGCGGGCCTGCTGCTGCAGCCACTCGAACTGGGTCCCCTCGCCCGCGACGGCCAGCGTCGTGCCCGGGTGGCTGCGCCGGATTCGGGGGAGTGCGGCGATCGTGTCCTGCACGCCCTTCTCGTACTCGAGCCGTCCGACGTACAGCAGCGTCGCCGGCCCCGACCGCGGTGCGCGCGGGCGGTAGCTCCACGTGGTGACATCGATGCCGTTGCGGATCACCGTGATCGGCGGCAGTTCGGGTCCGTACAGCTGAGTGACCTCGTCCTCCATGGACGCCGAGCACGTGATGATCGAGTCCGACTCGTTCGCCAGCCACCACTCCACCGAGTGGACCTGACGGTTGATCCGCCCCGAGATCCAGCCGCTGTGCCGGCCTGCCTCCGACGCGTGCAGCGTCGAGACCAGCGGGACGTCGTAGAACTCGGCGAGGGCGATCGCCGGATGCGCCACCAGCCAGTCGTGGGCGTGGACGACGTCGGGCTGCCAGCCCTCACCGATGCCGCCCTTCGACAGCGCGACCCCGGCGCGGACCATCGCGTGGCCCATCGCGAGCGTCCACGCCAGCATGTCCTCACCGAAGATGAAGTGCGGCGGATCCTCGGCGACCGCGACCACCAGAACGCCCTCGGAGATCTCCGTGACGGTCGGGTGCGTCGTCGGATCGGTGCCCGACGGCCGCCGCGACAGCACCACCACCTCGTGGCCGGCGGCGGCCAGTTCGGTCGCGAGGTGATGGACGTGCCGTCCCAACCCGCCGACCACGACCGGCGGGTACTCCCACGACACGATCAGAATCTTCATCACACGCTCCCAGCGAATGCGGCTGTATCAGTCAGCGGACCGGGCAGGCGCCGCGCGTCGAGGGCGGGGAACAGGCCGTCGGCGGCGTTCCATCCGTCCGCGAGACGGCGTGCGACGTCGTCCCGGCCGGACGCGACCGCGTCGGCGATTTCCCGCAGCGCGTGGGCGTGCTTGTGGGCCCGATCCCGCGCGTACCCGGCTGCCGAGTCCTTGCTGACCATGAACGCCCAGTCGCTCGAGACCGCCATCAGCGTCTCACGCAACATCTGGTCGTGGACCCGATTGCGAAGTTCCGGTCTGCCCGGATTCGCATCGCGCGACTTGTCGATGGTGTCGAGTGCGGTCTGCACGACCTCCGCGTTGAGCTGGACCAGGTCGGAAACCTGGTCGCCGGCCCACACCCGCCAGTCCTTGCCCGAACCCCACGACGAGTCCTGCAGTTCCACGGGTGCGCCGACGTAGCCACGGGCGCGTGCATCGGCGAGGGTGCCGACGTCGATCCCGGCCTCGGGCAGCGCGCGCAGCACCTTCTCGAGCCACTGCGGGCCCTCGAACCACCAGTGCCCGAAGAGTTCGGTGTCGAACGCGGCGACGACCAGTGCGTCCCTGCCGATGCGCTCGGACTCGCTGCGGAGTCGTCGTCGGACCGTCTCGACGAAGTCCTCGACGTGCTTGTCGATCGCCGCGGCGGCCAGGTCCGGGTCGTACGGGGCCTTCTGCTCGGACGGCACACTGCGCCCGGTGACGCGCGCGGGCTTGAGCCCGGTGTCGTGGTCGTACGTGTGGAAGTCGCGGTAGGCGGCGTGGCCCGGGTACCCGGTCTTGGGGGACCACACGCGGTAGCTGACCTCGAGGTCGCGGCCGAACGCGACGACGTCGGAGTCCCACACCGGCCGACCCTCCGACGTGTCGCCGCGCAGCGCGGGGCCGTCGACCATGAAGTGCGACACGCCCGCGGCTGCGTAACCGATTTCCATGCCCGGCGTGTAGCCGCACTCGGGCGCCCAGATGCCGGACGGTGTGTGGTCCCAGCGGGCCTTCGCGTCCGCGAGGCCCTCCGCGAGCGAGAACGCGCGCAGGCGGGGATCGAGCAACGGCTGGAACGGATGGGCCAGCGGGCCGCCGAGCAGTTCGATCGCCTCGGCGTCGATCAGTTCGCGGATCACCGCGGATCCGCCGTGGCGCCAACGGGTTTCGAAGTCCGCGAGCGCCGTGGCGGACGCGCGGTGCTCGCGCGCACCGAGTTCCTTGTGTGACGCCGACGGCATCCCCGCCGCCTCGTGCGCGCGGATCTGCCAGTTGCCGAGCCAGTGGTGCATGCCGTCGAGGCAGTGCGGGTCGTCCAGTTGGGCAGCGAGCACCGGCGTGATGCCGAGCGTCAGCAGCCGTGAGCGGCCCTCCGCGGCGAGCCGGCGCAACACGGCCGTCACCGGCAGGTACGTCGCCGCCCACGACTGGTACAGCCACTCCTCACCCACCGGCCACCGGCCGTGGTTCGCGAGCCACGGCAGATGCGAGTGCAGTACCAGGCAGAACATGCCCGGCTCTCGGGCCTCGGCGGCCCGACCCCCCTGAGTGTCGGTCATGCCACAGGATCCTTGATCGCGATGGCGACGAGGTCGAGGCTGTCGTCGATGTCGGCTTCGCGGAGTTCGAAGTCGTCGACGTCGATGCCCTCGACGTCCCGGGTGAGATCCTCGGGCCACGGCTCGCCGGCCAGGGCGCGGTCGATCTGGGCGTCGATGAACGAGCCGCCGTGCTTGGTGTCGAGCGCGCGCAGACGCGCGGCGTGGTGGACGCCGGTCATGACCGCCACCCGGAAGCCGGCCTCGACGAGCAGTTCGGTGAGCTCGGCGGCGTTGAGTTCACGCGTGTGGAACGGGTTGAGGGGGGTGTCCCGGCCGGGGGAGAACGTGATCCGGTTGGGCGTGCTGACGAGCAGCTCGCCGCCCGGCGTCAGGACACGGTGGCACTCGCGCAGGAACTGCGCCTGGTCCCACAGGTGCTCGATCACCTGAAAGTTCACGACCGTGTCGACGGAACCGTCCGCGAGCGGAAGCTCCGCGAGGTTGCCGTGCAGCATCTCCACCCGGGGGTACCGGGCACGGACGTGTTCGACGGCGGAGATGTCGTAGTCGAGCCCGGTGACCTTGCTCGCGACGTCGGCAATCATGTTGGCGCCGTAGCCTTCTCCGGATCCGGCCTCCAGGACGGTGCGGCCGGTGCAGCGGGGGAGCAGGTCGCGGTAGACCACCTCGTGGCGCCGGAACCAGTAGTTCTCCTCGGGGATTCCGGGCACGGTCCGCTCGCCGGTCAACGGCAGCGTCGCGGCGTCGTCGGGGGACGGCGTCGTGGTGTCGAGGGACTCGGCGGTGGAACCAACTGTGGATTCGCTCACCCCAGCGAGGTTAGTGCCCGCGGTGTCGACGGCGGTCGGGGTGGTCCACATCACACGCATGAAACGCCCGGTAGGCGGTTATGGTGAGACCGGATTTCGCCTAAGTTACCCGTGGGTAACTTAACGTGGGGTAATCTGTCGCACAGCCAACGTGCAACGAAATTACTTACGAGAGCTCGGCATCTCGCGGAGCCGCTCGCGATCATCAGGTAGATAGACACAGGAGGTCGACGAAGACCCATGACGAACATCGTCGTTTTGATCAAGCAGGTCCCCGACACGTGGTCCGAGCGCAAGCTCTCCGACGGCGACTTCACGCTTGACCGCGAGGCCGCCGACGCCGTGCTCGACGAGATCAACGAGCGCGCAGTGGAAGAAGCTCTCCTCATCAAGGAGGCCCAGGGCGGCGAGGTCACCGTGCTGTGCGCCGGACCGGACCGTGCCACCGACGCCATCCGCAAGGCTCTGTCGATGGGCGCCGACAAGGCCGTCCACGTCAACGATCCCGCCCTGCACGGCTCCGACGCCGTCCAGACCGGCTGGACCCTCGCCGCGGCCCTCGGCCAGATCGGCTTCGAGAACGGCGAGGCCGCCGATCTCGTCATCGCCGGCAACGAGGCCACCGACGGCCGCATCGGCGCCGTCCCGGCCATCATCGCCGAGTACCTGGGCCTGCCGCAGCTCACGCAGCTGCGCAAGCTGACCCTCGCCGACGGCAAGGTCACCGGCGAGCGCGAGACCGACGAGGGCGTCTTCGGCCTCGAGGCCGGTCTGCCGGCCATCGTCTCGGTCACCGAGAAGATCAACGAGCCCCGCTTCCCGTCCTTCAAGGGCATCATGGCCGCGAAGAAGAAGGAAGTTCAGGTCCTCACCCTGGCCGACCTCGGCGTCGATCCGGAGACCGTGGGCGTCGCCAACGCCGGCACCACCGTCACCGCATCCACCCCCAAGCCCCCGCGTACCGCTGGTGAGCGCGTCGCCGACGAGGGCGACGGCGGCTCCAAGATCGCCGCGTACCTCGTGGGCCAGAAGATCATCTGATCGCGCCCCCTCGAGACCAGCAGAGAAGACAGGGAGAAGTAAGCAATGGCAGAAGTACTCGTGCTCGTCGAGCACGCCGAGGGTGCACTCAAGAAGGTCAGCACCGAGCTCATCACGGCCGCCCGCGCTCTCGGTGAGCCGGCTGCCGTCGTCACCGGCCCGGCCGGTACCGCCGCGAAGCTGGCCGACGCGCTGGCTGCCGCCGGTGCCGCGAAGATCTACGTCGCCGAGTCCGACGACATCGACGGCTACCTCGTGACCCCCAAGGTCGACGTCCTCGCCGGCCTGGTCGAGACCGCCGGCCCGGCCGCCGTCGTCACCGCCGCCAGCACCGAGGGCAAGGAAGTTGCCGGTCGCCTGGCAGCTCGCATCGGCTCCGGCCTGCTGTCCGACGTCGTCGAGGTCAAGGCCGACGGCAGCGCCGTCCACTCGATCTTCGGTGGCGCGTTCACCGTCGAGGCCAAGGCCAACGGCGAGGTTCCGGTCATCTCGGTCCGCCCGGGTGCCGTCGAGGCCCAGCCGCAGGCTGCTGCCGGCGAGCAGGTCGTCGTCGAGGTTCCGGCTCAGGACGAGAGCGCCGTCAAGGTCGTCTCGCGTGCCCCGATCGTCGGTGGCGATCGTCCGGAGCTCACCGAGGCGTCGGTCGTCGTCTCCGGTGGCCGTGGCGTCGGCAGCGCCGACAAGTTCTCGGTCGTCGAGGAGCTCGCCGATTCACTCGGTGCCGCCGTCGGTGCATCGCGCGCCGCCGTCGACTCCGGCTACTACCCGGGCCAGTTCCAGGTCGGTCAGACCGGTAAGACGGTCTCGCCGCAGCTGTACATCGCGCTCGGCATCTCCGGTGCCATCCAGCACCGCGCCGGCATGCAGACCTCGAAGACCATCGTCGCGGTCAACAAGGACGAAGAGGCCCCGATCTTCGAGATCGCGGACTTCGGCGTCGTCGGCGACCTGTTCAACGTCGCACCGCAGCTCACCGAGGCTGTCAAGGCTCACAAGGGCTGATCCCGGTCCCAGGCTCGCACGCCCCCGTCACCGGTTCCGGTGGCGGGGGTTTTGTGTTGTGCCCGTCCACTTCCCGCTGCGCGCGGATTCGTCTCCCGCGCGCGCAATCGTGCGCGCGGGGCGTCAATTCGCGCGCAGCACCGCGCCCAGGGGGCGGGGCCGGTCGTCGCGCCGCTGCATCGATCGACGAACTCTCGCTCCGATCACGTCCGGACGGTCGAGGTCTCGCCACGTCCACCGCGCGACCTCCCAGCCGGCGTCGCGGATCCTGTCCTCACGTTGCTTTTCTGCGAACACGGCATCGCCGGCATCCTGGCCTGGGCGAAGGTACTTGCCGTACTTCACCTTCCCATCGAACTCGCCCACCACGCCTGCGGCGGCGAACAGGAAGTCGACGCGTCCGATCAGCAGACCGTCGGGGTCGAGGAGGGACACCTGTAGAGCGCTGCGGCCACCGCGCCGGGGCTCTCGGCCGCCGAGCGCAGCGCCGAATCGCCCACGACGACCGCAGCTTCGAACGATTCCGTTCGGCACAGGTCTGCAACGGTGCGTACGACGGACGTCAGCTGGATGCCGTCGCGCACGATCACGTCCCCGTCGAGGAGGGGTGCGCTGTGCGAGTGCAGGTGCCGGGTGCGCCGTCCACCTCCCGTCCGGTTCCGCGTGACGTGTGCGCGGTCGAGTGGGATGTCCCACAATGACCGTCCTCGGTCACCGCGACGGACTGGTGACTGACGACGGCGTCGGGATTCAGTCCCGGTAGCGTCGCCCGGATCAGTTCGCGGTGTCGCTGCGCGGGGTCCATCGAGGCATCGGCTACTGCGCTCAGGTATGTGCCCGGACGGAGCCTGCGCAGACCTCCGTTTCGGCAGAGCGTGCGGATCTCGGCGTCGGTGAAGCCTCGGGAGAGCGCATCGCGTCGTCTCAGTGTTCGAGGTGCAGGCTCGGTCATGGCCTCGATCTTCGACGTCGCAGATGCGATGCGCGACGCCTGTTCGCGCTGCTGTGGACAACTCCGACGTTGTCCACAGCCGCCGCGCGCGCGAATTCGTCTCCCGCGCGTGCAATCGTGCGCGCGGGGCGTCAATTCGCGCGCGGCAGTGACGTTCACCGAACCGGCATCCCGTCGACATGCGGCTGATGCCTCGTCGCCGGACGGGCTCGATAGACCTCTGGCATGACAACTTCGCCACTCGTCGAGACCGTCTACACCGCGCCCGTGACTTCAGGGACCACCAGATCCCGCTACTCCCTCCTCGTCTCCTCCGACCGCGAGCATCGTGAGGCGGCGCAGCGCCTGCGCTACCGCGTGTTCGCCGCCGAACCCGGCTTCGTCCTCCCCCCGTCTGCCGAGCGGATCGACGCCGATCGGTTCGACGACTTCTGTGACCATCTCCTCGTCCGCGACAACGTCTCCGGTGACTTCGTCGGCTGCTATCGGATGCTGCCGCCCGACGCCGCGGTCGCGGCCGGGGGCTACTACACCGCGACCGAGTTCGACCTGTCGGCGCTCGACCCCGCGAGACGGCGGGTCGTCGAGATGGGACGGGCCTGTGTGGACGTCGACCACCGCTCGGGCTCGGTCCTGGCACTGATGTGGGCGGGGATCCTGCACTACCTGCAGCTCACCGGCCACGACACCGTCATGGGCTGTGTGTCGGTGCCGATGCAGGACCGCCCCGACGCGGTTGCCGGTGCGAACGTGCGCGGCGTGCGCGATTTCCTGCTGAGCCGCCACGCCGCCGATCCGTCGACGTGGGCGCGACCGCTGCGTCCGGTCCGGGTGGACGGCCGTCCCCTCGACGACATCGCCGCGCCGCTGCGGCCGTCGGTGCCGCCGCTGCTGCGTGGCTACCTGCGGCTGGGCGCGAAGATCTGCGGCGAACCCGCGCACGACCCGGACTTCGGTGTCGCCGACTTCGTGGCCCTGCAGAGCCTGCACGACGCCGACACCCGCTACCTCGAGCGGTTGCGGCGCGCGTCGGCGGTGATCGAGGCCGCGGCATGAGTCATTCGTGGCTACCGACGAGCCCGTGCGGCGACGGCTGCCTGCCGCGGCGCCCCGAGCGGGTCCCGGTCGCGGTCGCGTGCGGCCGCTGGATCGCGCTGGTGGCGGTGGCGTCGGCGTCGGTGCTGCTGCCGATCGTGCGACTGCTCCCGCGGCAGCCGCGGGTGGCATGCCATCGAATGTTCGCGCGAACAGCACTGCGCGGCATCGGTATCCGGATCGACGTGTCCGCGTCGCCGGCCCGAGTGCCCGGCGGGACGCTCGTGGTGGCCGGGCACGTCTCGTGGCTCGACGTCCTGGTGCTCGCGGCGGTGCTGCCGGGTCGGTTCGTCGCCCGCGCCGACCTGCTGACCTGGCCGCTGCTCGGTGGCGTGGCCCGGCGGGCCGGGGTGATCCCCATCGAGCGGGGCAACCTGCGCGGCCTGCCGGACACGGTCGCCACCGCGCGGGATCGGCTGCTCGCGGGGGACACGGTGATCGTCTTTCCGGAGGGGACCACGTGGTGTGGTCGGGCGTTCGGTCGGTTCCGGCCGGCGTTGTTCCAGGCCGCGGTCGACGCGCAGCGGCCCGTCCAGCCGGTGCTGGTGGAGTATGTCGACGCGGCGGGGGCGCACACGACCGGGCCGTGCTTCGTGGGCGACGACTCGATCGGAGCCTCGATGCGCCGGGTGCTCAGGAGTCGCGGCCTGCGGGCCCGGGTGACGCTGGGGGCGCTGCAGGCCCCGGGCCGCGACCGTCGGGAGCTGGCCGAGCGGTGTGAATGCGAGGTCCGCCGCGGCGCTGCGGTGGGCGCGGACCGCATCCTTGCGCGTCTGGAAGGTCGTCGTCGCGCACGTGCTGCGTGACGGGGGTCTCCGCGGCGTGACGGGTCCGGGTGAACGGCTATCCTTGTCGAGTCATGATCTCGTCTGCCACCAGCTCAGCGGTCTACCTCGACCACGCCGCGACCACACCCATGTATCCGGCAACGATCGAGGCGATGACCGAGGTCTTCGCCACGGTGGGTAACGCCTCGTCACTGCACGGATCGGGTCGGTCGGCCCGGCGCCGGATCGAGGAGTCCCGCGAGTCCATCGCCGCCTGCCTCGGGGCCCGGCCGTCCGAGGTGATCTTCACCTCCGGTGGTACCGAGAGCGACAACCTCGCCGTCAAGGGCATCTACTGGGCCCGCCGCGACGCCGACCCCAAACGCACCCGCATCCTCGCCAGTGCCGTCGAGCACCACGCCGTGTTGGACGCCGTCGAGTGGCTCGTGGCCCACGAGGGAGCCCACGTGACGTGGCTGCCCGTGGACGCGGACGGTGCCGTCGACCCCGACGTCGTGCGGGCCGACCTGTCGGTGCACGCCGACGAGACGGCCCTCGTCACCGTCATGTGGGCCAACAACGAGATCGGCACGATCAACCCGATCGCGCAGATCGCGGCCGTCGCCGCAGAGTTCGGCGTCCCGATCCACAGCGACGCGGTGCAGGCGGCGGCGCATCTGCCGGTCGACTTCGCAGCGAGCGGCCTGTCGGCGCTGAGCATCGCCGGGCACAAGTTCGGCGGCCCCCAGGGCGTCGGCGCCCTGCTGCTGGGCCGGCAGGTGTCGTGTGTGCCGCTGCTGCACGGCGGCGGGCACGAGCGCGACCTGCGCTCCGGAACCCAGGACACCGCGTCGATCGTCGGACTGGCGTCCGCGCTGCAGATCACGACCGCCGACATGGACGTGCGCGGCGCCGAGCTGGCGGCCCTGCGGGACAGCCTGATCGACGGCGTCCGGCGCGCGGTCCCCGATGCGATCCTCAACGGCGCCACCGGTGCCGCGCGGCTTCCGGGTAACGCGCACTTCACTTTTCCCGGCTGTGAGGGCGACTCGCTGCTGATGCTGCTCGACGTCGCCGGCGTCGAGTGCTCCACGGGTTCGGCGTGCACGGCCGGCGTCGCGAGCGCGAGTCACGTACTGACCGCGATGGGCGTCGACCCCGTCCTCGCGCGTGGATCACTGCGATTCTCGTTGGGGCACACGTCGACCGAGCGGGACGTCGAGGCGTTGCTGTCGGCGCTGCCGCAGGTGATCGAGCGTGCCCGCGCCGCCGGACTGGCGAGTGCCGGCGCTCGGGGAACACACGGAGGGAATCGGTAGATGCGAGTTCTGGCAGCGATGAGCGGCGGCGTGGACTCCGCGGTCGCGGCGGCCCGTGCGGTGGCGGCCGGCCACGACGTGGTCGGTGTTCACCTCGCACTGTCGACGGCGCCGGGCACACTGCGGACCGGGTCGCGTGGCTGCTGCTCCAAGGAGGACGCGGGCGACGCCAAGCGTGCGGCGGATGTGCTCGGAATCCCTTTCTACGTCTGGGATTTCGCGGACCGCTTCAAGGAAGACGTGATCGACGACTTCGTGGAGGCGTACGCGGCGGGGGAGACCCCCAACCCGTGCCTGCGATGCAACGAGAAGATCAAGTTCGCGGCGCTCGCGGACCGCGCGATCGCGCTGGGCTTCGACGCCGTCGCGACCGGTCACTACGCGCGGCTCGAGGACGGCGTCCTGCGCCGCGCCGTCGACGCCGACAAGGACCAGTCCTACGTGCTCGCGGTGCTCACCTCGGAGCAGTTGTCGCGGGCCATGTTCCCGGTCGGTGACACCCCCAAGGAGCAGATCCGCGAGGAGGCCGCCGAGCGCGGCCTCGCCGTGGCGAACAAGCCCGACAGCCACGACATCTGCTTCATCCCGTCCGGTGACACCCGCGCGTTCCTCGGCGCCAAGATCGGGATCCGTCCCGGCGCGGTCGTCGACGCCGACTCCGGTGAGGTCCTCGCCGAGCACGACGGCGTCCACGGGTTCACCATCGGTCAGCGCAAGGGGCTCGGTGTGCAGGGCCCGGCCGCGGACGGTCAGCCCCGCTACGTGACGTCGATCGAGCCCGAAACCGGTACGGTCCGGGTCGGTTCGGCCGAGCGGCTCAAGGTGTGGACCATCTCCGCCGAGCGCGCGATCTGGACGTCCGGGCAGGCGCCCGAGGGTCCGATCGAGTGCGTCGTTCAGGTGCGTGCCCACGGTGGCACCGCCCGCGCGGTGGCCGAGGAAGTCGACGGCGGGATCTCGGTGCAGTTGTCGGAACCGCTCACCGGTGTCGCGAAGGGGCAGGCCGTGGTCCTGTACCACCCGGACGAGGACGGGGACGTGGTCATCGGCAGCGGCACCATCTCGGGAACCTCCGCGGACCGTCCGTGACGGGCGCCCGCGTTCCCGTCGGCGTCGCGACGGGCGTCGGCTCCTGGCCCGGGACCGATCCGCGGGCGGCCGCCGAGATCGTCGTCGGCGAACTGCCCGCCCTGCCGCACCTGGTGGAACTTCCGGCCCGCGGCATCGGGGCCGACATGATCGGCCGGGCCGCGGCGCTGCTGATCGACATGCCGCTCGACACCTCCACGACCGGCTACCGCCTCACGCAACGGGTCGGCGCGGCCACCCGCACCGCCCGCGACCTGCTGGCCCGCGACCTCGATGCCCTCGAGGAGGCGTGGGAGCTGGCGGGACGCCGGGGCACCGACCAGCCGGTGAAGGTGCAGGCCGTCGGCCCGCTGACGCTCGCATCGCAACTGGAACTGCACGCCGGGCACCGGGTGCTCACCGATCGGGGTGCGCTGCGCGATCTCACCGAATCGCTCGCGGAGGGTGTCGCGGCCCATGTCGCGGACACGGCGCGGCGCCTCGGTTCACCGGTCGTGGTCCAGTTCGACGAGCCCGGACTGCCCGCGGTCCTCGCGGGTTCGCTGTCCGGGGTGTCGATCCTGCAGACCCCGCGTGCGCTGCCCGAACCGGAGGCGCTGGCACTGCTGCAGTCGGCGATCGAGCGGGTCGGCGCGCCCGTGCTGGTGCACTGCTGCGCCGCCGACGCCCCCCTCGGTCTGCTGCATCGCAGTGGTGCGTCGATGGTGGGCCTCGACGTGACCACGCTGCGCACCGCGGACCTCGACGGCATCGGCGAACTGCTCGACGCGGGAATCGACCTGGCGCTGGGCCTGGTGCCCACCACCGCGCCCGAACGCACACCGGGCTGGCGGGACCTGGCCGAGCCGGCGACCCGTCTGCTCGATCGCCTGGGCTTCGCGCGTGAGTTGCTGTCGTCGCGCGTGACGGTGACCCCGGCGTGCGGTCTGGCGGGCGCGGACGCGGACTGGGCCCGCACGGCCCTGCGGTCGGCGAACGAGCTGACCCGTGCCTTCGCCGACGGTGCCGACCCGTCCGCCATGGCCTGAACGGGAGTTCGCGGCACGTTTTCGCGCTGTCGGCGTGACCGGAGTTCCCGTTCGAGGAGCACTGTCGCGAGGCGAAACCTGTCAGCTGGCTGCGATAACCTTCCCAGGTGGACCAGAACGAAGCCGCTACCGCCATGACCAGCCCGTCCGACGCCGCGGTGGAGCCTGCGAGTGCCGAGGATCGCGAACGCTGGCAGGAGTTGGCCGAGGTGGTCCGCAACCACCAGTTCCGCTACTACGTGCTCGACTCGCCGGTCGTCTCCGACGGCGAGTTCGACGCACTGTTCGGGCAGCTGAACGCGCTCGAGGAACGCCACCCGGACCTGCGGACGGCGGACTCGCCCACGCAGCTCGTCGGCGGCGGGTTCGCGACCGAGTTCAAGGCCGTCGACCATCTCGAGCGGATGCTCAGCCTCGACAACGTCTTCGACTACGACGAACTACGCACCTGGGCCGGGCGTGTAGAAGTCGAGACCGGTCCTGATCTGCACTACCTGTGCGAGGTGAAGATCGACGGCGTCGCGCTCAATCTGGTGTACGAGAACGGCAAGCTGGTCCGCGCGGCCACCCGCGGTGACGGTCGCACCGGCGAGGACGTCACGCTCAATGCGCGCACCATCGCCGACATCCCCGAAACTCTCACGCCCAGTGACGAATACCCGATTCCCGCGCTGCTCGAGGTGCGCGGCGAGGTGTTCTTCCGGCTCGAGGACTTCGCGGCCCTCAACGCGTCCCTGGTCCAGGAAGGCAAGGCGCCCTTCGCGAATCCGCGCAACTCGGCGGCCGGCTCGCTGCGGCAGAAGAATCCGGCCGTCACCGCGCGGCGCCGGCTCGGCATGATCTGTCACGGGCTCGGCCGCACCGAGGGCTTCGACCCGGTCGGCCAGTACGACGCCTACACCGCACTCGCGGCGTGGGGGCTGCCGGTGTCGTCGCACACGTCGCGCGTGGTCGGCATCGACGCGGTGGTCGAGAAGGTGCAGTACTGGGACGAGCACCGCCACGACGTCGAGCACGAGATCGACGGTCTGGTCGTCAAGGTCGACGAGATGGCCCTGCACCGCCGCCTCGGTTCCACGTCGCGCGCGCCCCGCTGGGCGGTCGCGTACAAGTACCCGCCGGAGGAGGCCACCACCAAACTCCTCGACATCCGGGTCAGTGTCGGCCGCACCGGCCGGGTCACCCCGTTCGCGTACATGGAGCCGGTCCTGGTGGCCGGTTCGACGGTCGCGCTGGCGACGCTGCACAACGGCTCCGAGGTCAAGCGCAAGGGCGTGCTGATCGGCGACACCGTCGTGATCCGCAAGGCCGGAGAGGTGATCCCCGAGGTGCTCGGCCCGGTCGTCGACGTGCGCGACGGCACCGAGACCGAGTTCGTCATGCCCACCGAGTGCCCCGAGTGCGGCACGACGCTCGCCCCGGCCAAGGAGGGCGATGCGGACATCCGCTGCCCCAACCAGCGGTCGTGCCCGGCGCAGTTGCGCGAGCGCGTGTTCCACGTCGCGGGCCGAGGCGCGTTCGACATCGAGGTCCTCGGGTACGAGGCGGCCACGGCGCTGCTGCAGGCCGGCGTCATCCGCGACGAGGGCGACCTGTTCTCGCTCACCGAGGACGACCTGATGCAGGCGTCGCTGTTCCGCACCAAGGCGGGGAAGCTGTCGGCGAACGGCCGGCGCCTGCTCGACAACCTCGGCTCGGCCAAGCAGCAACCGCTGTGGCGCGTGCTGGTCGCGCTGTCCATCCGGCACGTCGGCCCGACGGCGGCGCGGGCGCTGGCGGGCGAGTTCGGCAGCCTGGAGCGCATCGAGAACGCCGGTGTCGACGAACTGGCGGCGGTGGACGGGGTGGGCGGCACCATCGCGGCGGCCGTCGTCGAATGGTTCGCCGTCGACTGGCACCGGGACATCGTCGAGAAATGGCGCGCGGCGGGGGTGTCGATGGAGGACGAGCGTGACGAGTCGATCGTGCGCAGCCTCGAGGGCCTGTCGATCGTCGTCACCGGTTCGCTCGAGGGGTTCTCCCGGGACGAGGCGAAGGAAGCGATCCTGATCCGCGGCGGCAAGGCGGCCGGTTCGGTGTCGAAGAAGACGGCGTTCGTCGTGATCGGCGACGCCCCCGGTTCCAAGGCGGCCAAGGCAGAGGAACTCGGTGTGCCGATCCTCGACGAGGCAGGATTCCGCCGTCTGCTCGAAAACGGACCGGACGGCATCTGACGTTTCGTGGCAGAAGCGCAGCGCGACAGGAACATTCACACTGTCGCGCCGCGCTTGTCTACGTGATGAACGCCACGCTACGACGTGGTGTCGTTTTCGGTGGAATTCCGACGGCCGGAAATTCGCGACGGACCGCCGAGTGTGCGCATGGTGAACTTCGCGCCATCGATGCTGGTCGGAATAGTTCGGGGGCGGGCGTGCGCCCGGAGTTGCGGCGTCGGCCGGGGCAGTGGCGGCCTCGATCGCAGACCGTCCCAAATGTGGCGCGTGTCTCATTTGCGCCGCTCGGGGCATCTGAATCGGTTTTCTGACGGCGGCCAGTGGCTGACATAGTGACGCCATGATCGATATCCGGCCCGTCACACCTGCCGACTACGACACTGTCGGCGAGCTCACTGCCGACGTCTACATCGACGGTGGTTTCGTATCGGACAGCGACATGTACGCGGAGCGACTGCGCGACACCGCGACCCGTGCCGACCAGGCCGACGTCGTGGTGGCACTGGTCGACGGCGAGATCGTCGGCTCGGTGACCATCGCCGAGCCGGAGTCGCCGTTCGCGGACGTCGCCGAGAAGGGTGAACTCGAGTTCCGCATGCTCGCGGTCGCGGCGTCGGCGCGCGGAAAGGGCGTCGGCTCCGCGCTGGTGCGCCACGTGCTCGACGTCGCGTACGACCGCGGCGACCGCGCGGTCGTCATCTCCACGCAGCCCGACATGGTCGACGCGCGACGCATCTACGACCGCAACGGTTTCGTTCCCGCGCCCGAGCGCAACTGGGAGCCGATCCCCGGCATGGAGCTGACCGCGCTGGTGCGCGAACTCGTCTGACGTCAGCCCAGGACGGTGGCGACGATGCCGGCGAGGTAGCCCAGTCGCGCCACCTCCGACGGGCGGAACTCCGGTCCGCCGGGGCGCCCGAGTAGCAGTGCCCGGCCGGTGCTGCCGAGCGGGGCGGCCGCGAGGGTGGTGTCCATGTCGCGCCACACCTGCGGCACCCAGTCGTCGTTGCCGTCGAGGACCGTGGCCTTCTTCAGTGGCATCCAGGGCGCGTCGCCGGCGTGCGTCTCGGGTGCGCCCGGGCTACCGACGACACGGAACGAGCCGTGCGGGCCGATGTCCATGACGGTGGACCAGCCGACCCGCAGCACCCGCGGCGCCCCGTCGACGAGGACCTGCAGGCGGTCGGAGTGCGCGGTGGCGACGTGGTCGATCAACTCCAGCTCGCGGTGGGTGTCGAGGATGCCGGAGTAGGGGCGGATGGAGTCGACCCGGACGTCGGGGAGCTTCTCCGCCGCGGTGATCAGAGTGTCCGGCAGTGACCCGGCCTCGACGTCGACCACCAGGTCGTCGACGGCGAATCCGGATCCTCGCTCGACGACGTCGAGTGAGAGGATGTCCGCTCCCACCGAGCCGAGTGCGACGGCGAGTGCGCCGAGGCTGCCGGGTCGGTCGGGGAGTTGGACGCGGAGCAGGTAGGACACGTGCTGCCTTTCCGTTCGTTCGGTGCCGGGTCCGACGCCGAAGACGGGACACAGTGCGCACCCCCGCCGTTCCCTATCCTTTCACCCCGGGCTCGCGTCCGCT
This sequence comes from Rhodococcus sp. BE178, assembly GCF_050433545.1. Taxonomy (NCBI): domain Bacteria; kingdom Bacillati; phylum Actinomycetota; class Actinomycetes; order Mycobacteriales; family Nocardiaceae; genus Rhodococcus; species Rhodococcus sp. BE178. The sequence goes on from NZ_JBNPXA010000015.1 coordinate 90,830, forward strand.
GGGGTGACGGGCTGCACGACCGATCCGGCCACGCTCTAGGCTGGTCGGGAACGTTCACTTCGACCTGAAAGGGGTCACCGAAGGTGCCTGCCATCTCCCGTGACGAGGTCGCCCACCTCGCCCGGCTGTCCCGGCTTGCCCTGACCGACGCAGAACTCGACGAGTTCGCCGGTCAGCTGGATTCGATTCTCAGCCACGTGAAGGCGGTGTCCGAGGTCGCGGCAGATGATGTCCCGCCCACCGCGAACCCCAATCCGATCGCGAACGTGACGCGGCCGGACGTCATCGTGCCGGGGCTGACGCCCGAGCAGGCGCTGTCGGGTGCGCCGGCCGTCGAACAGGATCGGTTCGCCGTTCCGCAGATCCTGGGAGAGGGCGAATGAGCACCGATCTGACTCGTCTCGACGCCTCGGAGCTGGCGTCGAAGATCCACTCGCGCGAGATCTCGTCGGTGGAGGCCACGCAGGCACACCTCGACCGGATCGGTCAGGTGGACGGCGAACTGCACGCGTTCCTGCACATTGCGGGCGAGCAGGCGCTGGTCGCGGCCAAGGAGGTCGACTCCGCTCTCGCTGCCGGTGAGGCGCCGTCGTCGGCGCTCGCGGGCGTGCCGATCGCGCTCAAGGACGTCTTCACCACCACCGACATGCCGACCACGTGCGCGTCGAAGATCCTCGAGGGCTGGGTGTCGCCGTACGACGCGACGCTCACCACCAAGCTGCGCGAGGCCGGGATCCCGATCCTGGGCAAGACCAACATGGACGAGTTCGCGATGGGCTCGTCCACCGAGAACTCCGCGTACGGGCCCACCCGCAACCCGTGGGACACCACGCGGATCCCGGGTGGCTCGGGCGGCGGCTCGGCCGCGGCGCTCGCGTCGTACCAGGCCCCGCTCGCGATCGGCACCGACACCGGCGGCTCCATCCGGCAGCCCGCCGCGGTCACCGCGACCGTCGGCACCAAGCCCACGTACGGCACCGTCTCGCGCTTCGGTCTCGTCGCCTGCGCGTCGTCGCTCGACCAGGGTGGCCCGTGCGGCCGCACCGTCCTCGACACCGCGCTGCTGCACGAGGTGATCGCCGGGTACGACCCGCGTGACTCCACGTCGCTGAACGAGCCCGTCCGCCCCGTCGTCGAGGCGGCCCGCCAGGGCGCGACCGGCGACCTGAAGGGCGTGCGCGTCGGCGTCGTCAAGGAACTGCACTCCGACAGCTACCAGCCGGGCGTCATCTCGTCGTTCGACGCCGCGGTCGAGCAGTTGACGGCCCTCGGTGCCGAGGTCGTCGAGGTCTCGTGCCCCAACTTCGAGTACGCGCTGGCCTCGTACTACCTGGTGCTGCCCAGCGAGGTGTCGTCCAACCTCGCGCGCTTCGACGCCATGCGGTACGGCCTGCGGGTCGACGACGGCGACATGAGCGCCGAGCAGGTCATGGCCGCGACCCGCGCTGCCGGCTTCGGCAAGGAAGTCAAGCGCCGCATCATGATCGGCACCTACGCGCTGTCGTCGGGCTACTACGACGCCTACTACGGTTCGGCGCTCAAGGTCCGCACGCTGATCGCGCGTGACTTCGACGCCGCGTACGAGAAGGTCGACGTGCTGGTCTCGCCGACCAGCCCGTTCACGCCGTGGAAGCTGGGCGAGAAGGTCGACGACCCGCTCGCGATGTACCTGTCCGACCTGTGCACCCTGCCGACCAACCTGGCGGGCCACTGCGCGATGTCGGTTCCGTCGGGTGTGTCCGCGGATGACGGCCTGCCCGTCGGTCTGCAGATCATGGCCCCGGCTCTGGCCGACGAGCGCCTGTACCGCGTCGGCGCGGCCTACGAGGCCGCCCGCGGGCCGATCGCGTCGCCCGTGAGCTGACGCCCGGCGCGTCACCGAACGCGTTCGGCAACAGCCCGGATCCGGACATTCGGATCCGGGCTGTTCGCTGTCGTGGGGGACTAGGCTCCGGGGCAGCAGGATGTGTGCGGGATGCCAGGAGGATCGAAGTGGGAAAGCCGTCGATCACGATCATCGGCGCCGGATTCGGCGGAATCGCAATGGCGCTCGAGTTGCGTCGTGCCGGGCTCACGGACATCACGATCCTGGAGAAGGGCGACGACGTCGGCGGTGTGTGGCGCGTCAACACGTATCCCGGCGCGGCGTGCGACGTGCCGTCGCCGCTGTATTCGATCTCGTCGGAGCCCAATCCCGAATGGTCGCGGCGGTTCTCGGAGCAGCCCGACATCCTGGCGTACCTGCGCGACATCGCCGAGCGGCATCAGTTGCGGCCGCTGATCCGGTTCGGGGTCACGGTCATCGAGGCCGAGTTCGACGAGCACGTCAACCGGTGGTCGGTGCGGACCGCCGATGGTGAGATCGTCGAGTCCGACGTCCTCGTCACCGCGGTCGGCCAGTTGTCGCGCCCGGCGCTGCCCGACATTCCGGGACGCGAGACGTTCGCCGGGCCCGCCTTCCACTCGGCCGAGTGGAACCACGACGTCGATCTGGCGGGCCGACGCGTCGCGGTGATCGGCACCGGTGCCAGCGCGGTCCAGTTCGTGCCGGCGATCGCCGCCGACGTGGGCCGGCTGACGCTGTTCCAGCGATCGGCGCCGTGGATCCTCCCGAAACCCGATCGTGTGTACGGGGACCGGCATCACCGGATCTTCCGGTCGGTGCCGGCGACGTTGCGGGGCGAACGCCTCGTCACCTGGGGGATATTCGAGTTGCTCACCGTCGGCCTGCTCGACACCAGGTGGCGCGGCGGCATCGCGGGCGCACTGGCGCGCAGGCACCTGCGCAAGCAGGTCACCGATCCGGCGCTACGGGCGGCACTGACGCCGGACTACGAGCCCGGCTGCAAGCGGATGCTGTTGTCGGACGAGTACTACCCGGCACTGACGCGCGGCAGCGTCGACGTCGTCGTCGGCGCCATCGACCGCATCGAACCCGACGGTGTGCGGACGGTCGACGGAACCCTGCACCCGGCCGACGTGATCATCTACGGGACCGGTTTCGCCGCAACGGAATTCCTCGCGCCTATGAAGATTCGCGGACGCGCCGGACGGAGTCTGGACGACGCCTGGTCCGACGGCGCCCACGCGTATCTCGGCGTCACGACGGCCGGGTTCCCCAACCTGTTCCTGATGTACGGTCCCAACACGAACCTCGGCTCGGGATCGATCGTGTACATGCTCGAGTCCCAGGCCCGGCACATCGCCGGACTCGTCGAGTGGCTCGTCGAGCAGCCGGGGTGTGCGGTCGAGGTGGACGCCGGTGTCGAGCGCCGATTCGACGACCGCATCCAACGCAAGCTCGCCGACTCGGTGTGGAGCTTGTGCAGCAGCTGGTATCGCACCGCGTCGGGCAAGATCACCACCAACTGGCCGGGCACGGTCACGGCCTACCGGCGCCGGACCCGACGCCCCGACCGCCGCGACTTCCGGATCACCGCGCCTCGAACAACCCCCGCACGTACGCGGCCTGCCCCAGATGCTGCAGGCAGTCGCCGATCACACTGACGAGGCGCACCGAGACGGTCACGGGCGGATCCCAGCGGCGATCGACGATCCGGTCCAGCTCGTCGGCGGTGAGTTCGTCGATGTACTCGAGCGTCGCCAGGTGCACGTCGCCGTGATAGTCGGCGAGCAATCGGGCGTCCGCGTGCACGATGCCGACGTCGGCGCTGCTGTGCCCGTAGCCGACGTCGCCGGCCGGGAACGGCAGGGCGAACCGCTCCCGCCAACCCCGGGACGTCCAGGCCTGCTCCACGTCGGCGATGTCGCTCACGTGATCGTCCTGGACCCGGGTCAGGTGCCAGATCAGCCACGCGATCGAGTTGGCGTTCGGCCCCGGCCGGTAGTCGGACATCTCGGGTGTCAGGCCGGCGCACACCTCGACCGCGAGTTCCCGGATGCGCTCGAAGTTGTCCCGCAGGATCTCGCGGGCCGCGTCCGTCTCCTTCTGTGGGGTCATGTGTCCACGGTAAGCGCACACCGCCGGTCGTGGGCGTCTTCGGATCAGGCGCAGTCCGGCATCTGTAGTCCCTGATCGGCGCCGTACCGGTGCCCGTGCCCGGTGGGAGCGTCGAGCGCGAACAGCATGTCCACGCCGGTCTGCAGGAAGCTGATACCGGGAATCCATTGCGGCACAGGTGCGTCGACGCGGACGTCGCCGAGGTCGGGTGCCCGGGTCAGCAGCGACGGTGACCACCACACCACCGGATCGGAACTGTTCGCGAGCACCGTCGCACCGTCGGTGCGCACCGCCCCGGCCGGGGGGCCGGCCCACAGAACGCTGCACGCGCGCGCCCGCTGGTCGTCGGCGTCGTCGAAGATCGCGCTGCCGCCCACCGACCCGAGGCTCTGGCCGTACACGTGCAGCGCGGGCCGGGCATCGGCGGGCAGTTCGGCGATCCGTGCCGACACCGCCGCGAACAGTGTCCGCGCAGATTCCTCCGCGTCGGCCCGGCCGAACAGGAACGTCGCCCAGCTGGGCGCGTACGAGTACTGCATGCCGACGGTCGCGACGTCGCCGGCGAACCTGCGCTCGATACCGCGGGCGGCCTCGCCGTCGATCCATCCCGAACCCGTCGGGACGGCGACCACGACGTGCGATCGGGAGAACGCGCCCGTGCGGTCGAGCTCGTCCACCGCGAGCGCGGCCCGGGCGGCGACGTCGGGCGCCGAGTCGAGCCCGACATACGTGCGGACGGCCCGCGGATCGGATACGCCGGCCACGAACCGCCGGCCCTCCGCGCCGAGCGTCTTCCATGGAACGATCGAGTTTTGTTCGTTTGCAACGAGACTGGTGTCGATGACCGAGCTGGTGGTCCGAAAATGCTGCGCTGCAGCCGAAGCCGCCCGCGGTACCGCGATCAGGCCCGCGAGGGGGACGATCGCCACCAGCAGGCCGACGCAGCGCACCCATCCCAGGCGTCGCGCGAGCGTGACGCATCCCCGGGTGAGGCCGAACAGTACGAGACACACCGCGACCGCCCAGAACGCGACCTGCGCCCAGTGTCCCGGACCGATCGCGGGCAGGCTCATCGCCGAGCGGAGCGCGTTCTGCCAGTGGTCCGCCGACGCCACCGACCACGCGAGGATCAGGCCTGCCGGCACGGCTGCGCCGGCCCGGGCGGCGTCGTGCGTGTGGCTGCCGCGGGCCGGTCGCAGCCGTCGGAGCAGTGCGGCCACGCCCCAGCACAGCGCCACCAGAATTCCGGTGAACACGCCCTGCGCGACAGGGGTTCGGGGGAGTAGCGACGGCGCCAGCGAGGCGACGGCTCCGGTGGCGATGGCCACCGACGTGCTCACCCGCGGCAACGCAACGGTGACCGCGAATCGGGCGCTCCCGGCATGCGCGCCGGGGATCGCGCTCATGCCGCCACCGCCGGGCTGGGAGCGACAAGGCCGAGCATCGGCCTGATCCTCCGCAGAGTCAGGGTCACGAGCAGCGCTCCGAGGGTGCCGAGCAGCCCACCCAGGCCGTACCGGATCCACGGTTCGTCGACCGGTGCGCCGAACCCCTGACGCATCGAGTTCATCCCCACGGCGGCCGTCGCGGTGTTCGCCATCGCGAAGCAGGACGTCCGGTCTGCAGCCCGGGCGTCGCACGCCGCGTGCATCCGTCGGTCGAGTTGCGCGTCCAGTTCGGTGCGCGCCCAGGCCCCGAGGTCGCCGCCGCCGCGGTGTGCGTAACGCAGCAGGTCGTACCCCAGATCGTGTGCCTTGCAGGCCGTGTCGAACTCGGCAGGCAGCGGTATCGGCGACGAGCACGCGCCGAGCGGATTGACGACCGTGCCGTCGATCACCGTCGGCCGATATCCCATGACGGCGGCGAAGTCGTCGGGAATCGCGGACGCGGCGAGGGCGTGGTCGTCGGCGGTCAGCAACGTCACGGCGGCCGCGGCCGCTCGGTTCTCCCGTGCCGGGGAGTGCGCGTCGGCGGTGGGGGCCGACACCGTCCCGGTGAGCGTCATCCCGCCGATCGTCACGGCGAGGACGGATCCGATCCATCTCGTAGTTCGCATGACAAACGACGCTAGAAATGGGCGCTACCCTGCGACATCACCCCGCGGTGCCGAACCGTGGCACGTCGCGGGAGTGATCGCGGCCGGCGCCTGATACCCCGGAGCCAGTCGCATCTCACCCCTGGGTATGAGGACATTTCGAGTCCCGGTTCCTAGTGTTTCCGGGTGTGAGGAAACGAAATCGTGCACTCGACCGTGCGGCACAGGGCGCGGTCTCGGCCGCGGCCCCGCGCCTGAAGCGGATGAGCACGGGGCAGCGATTGGACCTGGTGGTGCTGTTCGTGACCGCGGTGCTGTACGCGATCGCGTGGCCCACGCTCCACGTGACGCACCATGTGCCCGCCGGCGTGCAGCCGCTGATCGGAGGGCTCGCCGCGCTGCCGCTCCTGCTGATCCGGGCTAATCCGGCGCTGGGATGGGCCATCTCGGCGGCGGGCGCGCTGGTGATCCCGGTGGTGTACCAGCGCGCCGACGACTACGACTTCCCGTGGCAGGTGGTCCACGTGATGGTGCTGATGGCGCTGCTGCTGGCGGTGAGCCTGCGGTCGCCGATCCCGGTGGTCGCGGTCGCGTGGGGCGCGACGACGCTGCTCTTCCTCGCCGACACGCCGGGCCAGGACGGGCGCGGCTGGGCGGTGGGTCTCACGGTCCTCGTGCTGTTCGGGCTGCTGATCCGCTGGCTGGTGATCTCGCGGCGCCAGCTCGCCGCCCAGGAGCAGACCAGCGAACTCGAACGAGCCCGCCGCGCGATCCTCGAGGAGAAGGCGCGGATCGCCCGTGACCTGCACGACGTCGTCGCCCACCACATGTCGATGGTCGTGGTGCAGGCGCAGAGCGCGCCGTATCGGCTGGACTCGGTGTCCGACGAGGCGAGGGCGGAGTTCGAATCCATCGGTGCCACCGCGCGGGAGGCGCTCAACGAGATCCGAGGCCTGCTCGGCGTGCTGCGCAGCGACGGGGACACCACCGAGCGGGCCCCGCAGCCCGGCGTCGCGCAGATCGAGGAACTGCTCGACGGCAGCGTCCGTGCCGGTATGTCGCTGTCGCGCAGCATCTCCGGGGAGCCGTCCGCGATCTCCGAGACGACGGGGCTGACGGTGTACCGGATCCTGCAGGAGTCGCTGGCCAATGCCAGCCGGCACTGTCCGGGCGCGCACGTGGAGGTCGTCGTCGACTTCTCGCCCGCCGTTACGTCGCTCGTCGTGACGAACGGTCCCGCGGTGGGAGCCGAACCGCGTCCCGAGTCGTCGGGTGGCAGCGGGATCGCCGGCATGCGGGATCGTGCCCGCGCCGTCGGCGGCACACTCGACACCCGCGCACTCGACGGCGGGGGATTCGAGGTCCGGGCCCATATTCCGGGGAGTGTCCCGGTTGTGGCCGGCACCCCGGCCGGGCCGGCCGCCTAGTCTGTCACGGTGGCGATCACGGTATTCATTGCGGACGACCAGGCGATGGTGAGGCAGGGTTTCGGCGCGCTGCTCGGTGCACAGCCGGACATCAGTGTCATCGGTGACGCGCCGGACGGGCGGGTCGCCGTCAGCGAGGTCAAGCGCCTGCGCCCCGATGTGGTGCTGATGGACGTGCGGATGCCGGAGATGAACGGTCTCGACGCGGCACGTGAAATCCTTTCCGCCACAACGGAACATCCGGTTCGGGTGTTGATGCTCACAACGTTCGACATCGACGAGTACGTCTATGAGGCCCTCGGGCTGGGGGCGAGCGGGTTCATGCTCAAGGATGCGCCGGCCGAGGAGCTGATCCGGGCGGTGCGGGTGGTCGCGGCCGGTGAGGCGCTGCTCGCGCCGAGCGTCACGCGTCGTCTCATCGCGGACGTCACCCGTCGGCGTTCGGCGCCGCGCCCGCGGAACACTCGGTTGGAGTCGCTCACGCCGCGCGAGCGTGAGGTCCTCGAACTCATCGCGGCCGGGCTGTCGAACACCGAGATCGCCGAACGCCTGTTCGTTGCGGAGCAGACCGTCAAGACGCACGTCGGGAAGGTGCTGGCGAAGCTGTCGCTGCGGGATCGTGCGCAGGCCGTCGTCCTCGCCTACGAAACGGGACTGGTCACGCCCGGTTGATCGACTCGGCGTGCCTGATCGGCGCGGGCGCGGCAAGATGAGAAGGGACCGCTCTGCTCCGCGATGGCCGAGAGGGGCCGTGATGCGCATCGGAATCCTGACCGGGGGCGGCGACTGCCCCGGATTGAACGCCGTCATCCGCGCTGTCGTGCGCACTGCGGACGCGCGCTACGGCAGTACCGTCGTCGGGTTCCAGGACGGCTGGCGGGGTCTGCTCGAGGACCGCAAGATGCAGATGCGCAACGAGGACCGCATTGACCGGATCCTCGCGCGCGGCGGCACCATCCTCGGCACCGCGCGGGTGAACCCGCAGAAACTGCACGACGGCCTCGACCGGATCAAACAGACCCTCGACGACAACGGCATCGACGTGCTGATCCCGATCGGCGGCGAGGGCACGCTCACCGCCGCGAGCTGGCTCGCCGACAGCGGTGTCCCCGTCGTCGGGGTGCCCAAGACGATCGACAACGACATCGACTGCACCGACGTCACGTTCGGCTTCGACACCGCCTTGACCATCGCCACCGACGCGATCGACCGGCTGCACACCACCGCCGAATCACACCAGCGGGTGATGCTCGTCGAGGTGATGGGCCGGCACGCGGGCTGGATCGCGTTGCAGTCCGGCATGGCGTCGGGCGCGCATCTGACGCTGGTGCCCGAGGAGCCGTTCGACGTCGACGAGGTGTGCGCGCTGGTCAAGAAGCGCTTCCAGCGCGGCGACTCGCACTTCATCTGCGTGGTCGCGGAGGGGGCCTCGCCCGACCCGGCGTCGATGACGCTCCGCGAGGGCGGCATCGACGAGTTCGGACACAAGATCTTCACCGGTGTCGCGCAGCAGTTGGCCGTCGAGATCGAACACCGCATCGGCAAGGAGGTGCGCACGACGGTGCTCGGGCACGTGCAGCGCGGCGGGACGCCGACCCCGTACGACCGGGTCCTCGCGACCCGATTCGGCGTCCACGCGACCGACGCCGCGCACAGCAACCAGTTCGGTCAGATGGTGGCGCTGCACGGCACGAACATCGAGTTGGTGCCGCTGTCGGAGGCGACCAAACAGCTCAAGACCGTGCCCGTCGAGCGCTACCGGGAGGCGGCCGCGTTCTTCGGGTGACGGGGCGCATAAACTCATGGCCATGACTGCCGCCGTGTCCGCTGACCTTCTCGACTATGACGCCGTCCTCGCGAAGTTCGAGCCCGTATTGGGCATGGAAGTGCACGTCGAGCTGCACACCAAGACCAAGATGTTCTGCCCGTGCCCCACCGAGTTCGGTGCCGAGCCCAACACCCAGGTGTGCCCCGTGTGCCTCGGCATGCCCGGAGCGTTGCCGGTGGTCAATCAGGCCGCCGTCGAGTCCGCGATCCGTATCGGCCTGGCGCTGAACTGCTCGATCACCCCGTGGGGCCGGTTCGCGCGGAAGAACTACTTCTACCCGGACCAGCCGAAGAACTACCAGATCTCGCAGTACGACGAGCCCATCGCGACCGAGGGCTACCTCGACGTGGTGCTCGACGACGGCAGCACGTGGCGTGTCGACATCGAGCGCGCGCACATGGAGGAGGACACCGGTAAGTCGCTGCACGTCGGTGGCGCCACCGGCCGAATCCACGGTGCGAGCCACTCGCTGCTGGACTACAACCGCGCCGGCGTCCCGCTCGTGGAGATCGTGACCAAGCCCATCACCGGTGCAGGTGAGCGCGCGCCCGAGGTGGCCCGCGCGTACGTCGCCGCCCTGCGTGATCTGCTCAAGGCCCTCGACGTCTCCGACGTCCGCATGGACCAGGGCTCGCTGCGCTGCGACGCGAACGTCTCGCTGATGCCGATCGGCGCGGAGGTGTTCGGCACCCGCACCGAGACCAAGAACGTCAACTCGCTCAAGAGCGTCGAGGTCGCCGTCCGCTACGAGATGCGCCGTCAGGCCGCCGTCCTCGTCTCCGGTGGCGAGATCATCCAGGAGACCCGGCACTTCCAGGAGGCCGACGGCACCACGTCCGCCGGTCGCCGCAAGGAGACCGCCGAGGACTACCGCTACTTCCCCGAGCCCGACCTCGAGCCCGTCGCGCCTGACGCCGATTGGGTCGAGGAACTCCGCGGCACGCTGCCCGAGCTGCCGTGGCTGCGCCGCGCGCGCATCCAGCAGGAGTGGGGTGTCTCGGACGAGGAGATGCGCGACCTCGTCAACGCCGGCGCCCTCGACCTGGTGATCGCGACGACCGAGTCCGGCGCGCCCGCGTCCGAGGCCCGCTCGTGGTGGGTCGCCTACCTGAGCCAGCAGGCGAACACCCGGAGCGTCGAGCTCACCGCGCTGCCCATCACGCCCGCGCAGGTCGCCGAGGTCATCGGGTTCGTCGCCGAGGGCAAGCTCACCAACAAGCTCGCCCGCAAGGTCGTCGACTACGTGCTCGACGGTGAGGGCGATCCCGCACAGATCCTCGCCGCGCACCCGGAGCTCGTGGTCGTGCGTGACGACAGCAAGCTGCAGGCCGCGGTCGACGAGGCCCTGGCCGCGAACCCCGACATCGCCGACAAGATCCGCAGCGGCAAGGTCGCGGCGGCCGGCAAGATTGTCGGCGACGTGATGAAGGCAACTCGCGGGCAGGCCGACCCGGCGCGTGTCAAGGAGCTCGTCATCGCGGCGTGCAGCTGATCGGGCAGTAATGTAGCGGCGCATGGACGCCGCCGTCGCCACCTCACTGTTCTGGATCGCCGTCGCGGCCGTGGTCGCGCCGTTGGTCGCCGGATCACTGCCCCGCAAGCTCGTGCCCGAGGTCGTGCTGCTGCTCGTGGCCGGGATCGTGATCGGTCCCTACGTGCTCGAACTTGCCGACGCCGGCAGCGAGATCGAGATGCTGCGGGAACTCGGACTGGGCATGCTGTTCCTCCTCGCCGGATACGAGGTGGACCGTGAGGAGCTGACCGGCCGCGGCGGTCGGCGCGCCCTCGTCACGTGGCTGGTGTGCCTGGCCGTCGCGTTCGGGATCGTCGCCGCGTTGGGGGCGGCGGGTCTGGTGCACTCGGAGATCGCCGTGGCGATCGCGCTGACGTCGACGGCACTCGGCACGCTGCTGCCGATCCTCAAGGATCGCGGGCTCGTCGAGACGCCGATCGGCAAGGCGGTGCTCAACCACGGCGCTGTCGGCGAGATCGGCCCGGTGATCGCGATGGCCGTGCTGCTCGGCGCCCGCGGCGCGATCATGTCCCTCGTCGTGCTCGCGGCGTTCGCGGTGGTGGCGGTCGTCGTCGCGATGCTGCCGACCAGGATCCTGCGCGAGGGCTCGGACCTGCTCGCGGTGATCCGCCGCGGCGCGGACACCACGGCCCAGACGACGGTTCGCCTGGTGATGCTCCTGCTGGTGGCGCTGATCGCCGTCGCGGCGGTGTTCGACCTCGACGTCATCCTCGGCGCCTTCGCGGCCGGATTCATCCTGCGACGCGCGGTGCCCGACGGCAACGAGCAGCTCGAGGCGAAACTCGAGGGCCTGGCGTTCGGGCTCCTGATCCCGATCTTCTTCGTCACGTCCGGGATGGCGATCGACGTGTCCGCGGTGGCGGGCGAGCCGGTGGTCCTGCTCGCCTTCCTCGGCCTGCTGCTGGTGGCCCGCGGTCTCCCGGTGTTCGTCGCGTCGCGCTACGACCGGGGACCGGCCGGCGCGAATTTCGACACCCGCGAGCAACTCCAGATCGCGCTGTACTCGACCACGGGTCTTCCGCTCATCGTCGCGGTCACCGGCGTCGCGGTGTCGGCGGGCGAGATGTCCAATGCGACGGCGTCGATCCTCGTCGCGGCCGGAGCCATCACGGTGCTGGTGCTGCCGATGCTCGCGAGCGCGCTGGCACGCGGCGACCGGGGCGAGCACGGAGATCGGCGAGACCCGCAGACGGCCAGACCCGCGAGCGCCTGAGCGTCAGTCGGTCCCGCCGCCACCGCTCGGCAGCGGAAGCTTCACGACACGATCGTCGGTGGGACCGGGCTCCCCGCCGGACTTGTTCACCGTGGCCGCCCAGATCTCGCCGGCACCGCTGATCACCGTCCCACCGAGACGGCCGTAGAGCTTCTGCGCCAGCAGGGCCGGCGCCGAGGTGACGGCACCGGTGTCGTGCTCGGTAGCCAGGACCGCCATCGCCTGCGCGTCGGTCAGGGCGACCGCGACCGCGCCCCGTGCGGCGGCGCATCCGGCGACCCCGGGCTTGTCCGGCCACGTCCACGCGGGCGCCCCGACGGTTCCGTCCGGTCGGACGCGCTGGATCCGATCCTCGAGTGCCGTACGGTCCGTGACCCACACGCCACCACCGGGATCCGCGCACACGTCGCCCGCCCGACCCAGCCCGGACAGTACGACGGCGGGCCGTGGCGGATTCGGGGTCGAGGACAGCGCGGTCACACCGAGCAGCTTCCCGGCGAGCGACGCGGGATCGGCCGCGGCCGCGGGATTGCCGGTGTCGCCCGTCAGGACCATCAATTCGCCGGGCGTCGAGAACGTCAGTGCGCCGGCGTTTCCGACGTCGCCGCGCGGAATTCCGGTGAGGACGTCCTTGGGCGTGTCCCCGGGCGCGATGCGGACCACCCGGTTGTCACTGCCCGTCGTGATGTAGGCGTAGAGGAGGTTGTCCTCGGTGTACGTGGGGGACAGCGCGATGTCGAGCAGGCCGCCGTCGGATCCGGAATCGACGGGGATCCTGGCGAACTCGGTCGGCTTCTCACCCGGCGCCACCCGCACGATGCGCCCGGTGCGACGCTCCGCCACCAACGCGGAGCCGCCGTCGGGCAGCATCACCAGCCCGCCGGTCGCATCCAGGCACGTGGCAATGACATTGGGGTCGCGGTCGAAGCAGGGGTCGTTCGGCGTCGACGGCTCGGGCAGCACCGACGAGGGTGCGGACGGTTCGCGAGGCTGCACCTCCGCACCGGAACCGAACGTCGGCTCGGGGGTGAACGGCGACGATGTGGAGTCGTCGAACCGCGCGCATCCGGCGGCCGCCACCACAGCGATCGAACAGATGGCTGCCGTGGCCGCCCCTCGCACCTTCCGGCCCGGTACACCCTTCGTCATGGTGCAGACGTTACGGAAGGCCGGGCGGGGTGCGCCACGCGGCGCGGTGTGACCGGCGCGCCGGGCCTCGCTACCCGGTCAAGCTCCACGAACCGTCCTAGGCTGCCATGCGTGACTGACAAGTCGAAAGATCACACCGAGTCCACCGGCGCGGGGTCCGCGCCGAGCCCGTTCGATCAGCCGACCGAGAGGTTCGCCGCGCAGTCCGTCGACCGGGGGAGCCGACCGTTGGCGCACACCGACGACGACCTCGACTTCGACGACAGGGGCGCCTCGAGTCTGCCGACGGAGCAGATTCCCGCCTTCCGCCCCGCTCCCGCGCCGACCGGCATCGAGGACCAGCCCACCACCGTGATCCAGCGCGACGACGCCACCGTGCCGACGCCGACGCTGTCCCCGCCGATCGTGTCCCCGCCGATCGTGTCCGAGCCGATCGTGTCGGAGCCGATCGGCGATGCGTCGACGGTCGCCGCCCCGGTCGCGGTCCCGCCGATGCCGGGCTCGGACGGCGGGGCGGACAACCGGCGCGGCACGCTGGATCTCGGTCTGCTGGTCCTGCGACTCGTGGTCGGCGGCACGCTGCTCGCGCACGGCCTGCAGAAGCTCACCGGATGGTGGAACGGGCCGGGCCTCGGCGGCTACCGGGACATCCTGGTGGACTCCGGTTTCGACCACGCGCGGGTTCTCGCGGTGGCCGGCGCGGTCGGCGAGGTGGCCGGCGGTGCACTGCTGATCCTCGGCCTGCTCACTCCGATCGCGGCCGCCACGGTGGTCGCCGTGATGATCAACGCGTGGTGCCTCAAGCAGTCCATGGTGCCCGGCCTCGAGTACTTCGCGCCCGAGGGCATCGAGTACGAGACGGTGCTCGGTGCGGCCGCGGCCGCGATCATCCTGACCGGTCCGGGCCGGATCTCCCTGGACGGCCGCCGCAAGTGGGCCACCCGCCCGTACGTCGGATCGACGGTGATCCTGATCCTCGGTGCGGCCGTGGGTGTCGGTGTGTGGATCTTCCTCAACGGGGCCAACCCCGTCATCTGACGCCTGCCGCTCCGGTTCTCGTCGTGCCGCTCGTCCCATCGGGGGAGCGGCACGACCATTTCCGGAGCGGCGGCGGGCTCAGCCGAATGCGCACCGCAGCCGTCGCACCACCTCCTCGGGTGTGCTCAGCTCCCGCCAACCCCATCGCGCGACGCCGTATCCGGCCGTGCGGATCCGGTCCTCGCGCAGCTTCTCCTCGATGACCGCCTGTTCGGTGGTCTGACCGGGGCGCAGATGCACGGCGTACTTGCCGAGCCCGTCGAACTCGCCGACCGCGCGCTCGCCCTCGAACCAGAAGTCGACACGGCCGATCCAGGAATCGCCGTCGAACAGGTCCCGCTGGTTCCGGTGCCGGCGGCCGGGCGCGGTGGATCAGTACACGGCTGCGGGATTCGCCGACACTCTCGCTCCGACCGTCCATGAACGCGACCGCCCGCGCCGCCTGTGCCGCCCCGCGTCGGCCACGACACCGGACGAGCGCGTCGTCGAGATCCTCGGGCGTCACCAGTCCGGTGGCGAGCGCGTTGTCACCCGACACCACCGCGCTCTCGAACGGCGTCGTCCGCGCGAGGTCGACGATCGTTCGGGCGGGCGCTGTGACCGGCACACCGTCCACGACGACGATGTCCTCGGCGGGCAGCGTGCGACGTGCACATGTCGACGAGTGGTGATCTTGCCGCCGGAGGCGCGGTCGAGGGTGGAGTGCACCCGCCGCAGCGGCACGGCCCACACGGCGATCCCGTGCAGTACCGCCGCCGACACGTGGCTGACGACGGCATCCGGGCACGACGACGCCGCGGCGAGGACCGCCAGTCTGTGTTGCGCGACGGAATCGAGTCGGGCGAGGTCGGCGGCGCGGACGTACGCCCCGGGTCGGACCGCGAGCAGTTCCCGCGACCGTCGGGCCGCGCGTAGTTCGTGGTCGGTGAAGCCGCGACCGAGTGCGTCGGACCTGAACACCAGTGGTGTGCCGTCGAAATCCATGTATCGAGCCTGACGTCGCCGGAGCCGTCGACGGTGCTCGATCCGCGATCTGTGGATGGATTTCTCGGTATCCACAGATCTGCCGCTCCGGAAACGGCTGTGCCGCGCCCCCGATCGGGGACGCGGCACAGCGAAAAGCGGAGCGGCAGGACCTCTTACGGCACGTGGCGGACGGCGCCCTTGTCGGCCGACGTGGCCAGCGCCGCGTAGGCGCGCAGTGCGGTGGTGACCGAGCGCTGACGATCCACCGGCTGCCACGGGCGCTCGGAGGCCTCCATCTTGGCGCGGCGCTGCGCGAGCGTCTCGTCGTCGACGAGGACCTCGAGGGTGCGGGTCGCGACGTCGATGCGGATCTGGTCGCCGTCCTCGACCAGACCGATCACACCGCCCGACGCAGCCTCGGGGGAGATGTGCCCGATCGACAGGCCGGACGTGCCACCCGAGAAGCGACCGTCGGTGACCAGTGCACACACCTTGCCGAGACCGGCACCCTTGAGGAAGGCAGTGGGGTGCAGCATCTCCTGCATGCCCGGACCACCCTTGGGGCCCTCGTAACGCACGACGATGACGTCGCCCGGCTTGATCTGCTTCTGGAGGATCACCGAGACCGCCGCCTCCTGGGACTCGACGACGACGGCCGGACCCTGGAACGAGAACAGCTCCTCGTCGATGCCCGCGGTCTTGAGGATCGCGCCGTCGACGGCGATGTTGCCGCGCAGCACGCACAGGCCGCCCTCGACGGTGTACGCGTGCTCGAGGTCGCGAATGCAGCCGCCCTCGGCGTCGGTGTCGAGCGCGGACCAGCGGTTGTTCGTCGAGAACGGCTCGGTGGTGCGCACACCGCCGGGGGCTGCGTGGAACAGTTCGAGTGCTTCGTCGGACGCCTTGCCGGAGCGGATGTCCCACGTGTCGAGCCACTCGTCGAAGCTCTTGGTGTGGACGGTCGAGACGTCGGTCTCGAGTAGGTTCGCGCGGCGCAGTTCACCGAGGAGAGCGGGGATGCCACCGGCGCGGTGGACGTCCTCCATGTGGTAGTCCGAGTTGGGGGAGACCTTCGACAGGCACGGCACGCGACGGCTGATCTCGTCGATGGTGCTCAGGTCGAAGTCGACCTCGCCTTCCTGCGCGGCCGCGAGGGTGTGCAGCACCGTGTTGGTGGAGCCGCCCATCGCGACGTCGAGTGCCATCGCGTTGCGGAACGCCTTGGGGGAGGCGATGTTCCGGGGCAGAACCGACTCGTCCTCGTCGCGGTAGTAGCGCAGCGCCGCCTCGACGACGGTGGTGCCGGCCTTGCTGAAGAGGGCGCGACGCGCCTCGTGGGTGGCCAGCGTGGAACCGTTGCCGGGCAGTGCGAGTCCGAGTGCCTCGGTGAGGCAGTTCATCGAGTTGGCGGTGAACATTCCCGAGCACGAACCGCACGTGGGGCACGCGCTGCGCTCGACCTCGTCCAGGCCCTCCTCGGACACGGAGTCGTTGGCGCTCGCCGAGATCGCGGTGATCAGGTCGGTGGGGGCCTGCGCGACGCCGCCGACGACGACGGCCTTGCCGGCCTCCATCGGGCCGCCGGAGACGAAGACTGTCGGGATGTTCAGGCGCATCGCGGCATTGAGCATGCCGGGGGTGATCTTGTCGCAGTTCGAGATGCACACCAGGGCGTCGGCGGTGTGCGCGTTGACCATGTACTCGACGGAGTCGGCGATGATCTCGCGGCTCGGCAGCGAGTAGAGCATGCCGCCGTGGCCCATCGCGATGCCGTCGTCGACGGCGATGGTGTGGAACTCGCGCGGCACGCCACCCGCTGCGCGGACGGCCTCGGCGACGATCTCGCCGACGTTCTTCAGGTGAACGTGGCCGGGCACGAACTGCGTGTAGGAGTTCGCGATCGCGACGATCGGCTTACCGAAGTCGGAGTCGGTCATACCGGTTGCGCGCCAGAGCGAACGGGCTCCGGCAGCGTTGCGTCCGACGGTGGTGGTGCGTGACCTCAGCGGGGGCATGGGCGAATTCCTTCGTCGATCAGCGGTTCTCGGCGGCGGGCTGTGCTCGCCGAGCGCGGCGTAATACGTGAACTGGTGGGTCCGTGAAGGTGCTGGTCGCTGGACCCGATTTCGGCTGGTGTGGCAGCCTCGTCATCTCCGGTGGGAGCGAGAGACATCCTGGTTGGACGCTACCCCCGCGCGCGAGCTAGTCGGTATCCGGCTCCGAATCGCCGGCGGACTCGGGCTTCGCGGCCCCCGGAGATTCGACGGACTGGGCGGCCTCGTCGGCCGCCGCGGCCTCGGCGCGAGACTTCTCCGCCTGTGCCTCGCGGGCTGCGGCGTACGGGTCGGTGACGCGGCCGCCACTCGCCGACGCGAGCTGCGGGAGGCGTCCGAAGGTCACGTTGGGCAGGGAGACCTCGTTGCCGTCGAGGAGTTCGGCGCGTGCCCAGCCGCGCTTGGGGAAGCGGAAGCCCTTGATCTGATCCCACGATATGGACTGCGAAGAGAAGGCTCGGCGCAGCTCGAGGCCGTCCGGGCCGACAGTGGTCCGCACGCGCAGGACCCAGGCCCCGATCAGGAACGGGATCACCAGCGTCCAGCCGAACGCGGCCGGCCATCCGAGAACCGGGAAGCTCAAGCAGAACAACAGGAACAAGCACGCCATCAGGGCGAGTGGGGAAATCCGGATGACCTGTCGGTCGTCTGAGGGCGTATGGGATGATGGCACCGGTGGCACGGGCTGCTGAGGAGATGACACCTCTACATCTTCGCACTGCAGCCGAGGCATCTTACATTCTGGGACAGCGCACTCACCAAAGTTGACTGTCTACCATTGACGCGCCTACCGTCGAGCGCGTGAAGCAGAATGAGTTGCTCGTAATCGGCCGGCGCGTCGTCGCCTGAGCCGGTTCTTACAACTCGCCAGATAACGACGCGCCACCCTCGTACAGCGGATGCTGACGAGGGTTTTTTGTTGCCCGGAGCCAGAATCAGAGGACTTTCCAGTGAGCGCACCAACCGCACGGCCTCAACCCACGCCGCGCAAGTCGGGAGCAGCCAGCCCGACAACCGCGGCCGCCGCCACGCCGACCGGTAACCGTCGTCAGGTCGCCCCCGAGCGGGTCACCGGCGCGCAGTCCGTGGTCCGCGCCCTCGAGGAGCTCGAGGTCGACACTGTGTTCGGTATCCCGGGTGGTGCCGTTCTGCCGGTGTACGACCCGCTCTTCGATTCGCAGAAGGTTCGGCACGTCCTGGTGCGTCACGAGCAGGGCGCGGGTCACGCCGCGACCGGCTACGCCCAGGCGACCGGCAAGGTCGGCGTCTGCATGGCGACGTCGGGTCCGGGTGCGACCAACCTGGTGACCCCGCTCGCCGATGCTCAGATGGACTCGGTCCCCGTCGTCGCGATCACCGGCCAGGTGGCGCGTTCGCTGATCGGGACCGACGGTTTCCAGGAAGCCGACATCTCCGGCATCACCATGCCGATCACCAAGCACAACTTCCTCATCACCGACGGCGTCGACATCCCGCGGATCCTGGCCGAGGCGTTCTACCTGGCGTCGAGCGGCCGCCCGGGCGCGGTTCTCGTCGACATCCCCAAGGACATCCTGCAGGCGCAGACCACGTTCTCGTGGCCGCCGGAGATGCACTTGCCCGGCTACCGCCCGGTCACCAAGCCGCACGGCAAGCAGGTCCGTGAGGCTGCGCGCCTCATCGCCGACGCCAAGTCGCCGGTCCTGTACGTCGGCGGCGGCGTGATCAAGGCCGACGCCTCGCCCGAGCTGCTCGAACTGGCCGAGCTCACCGGCATCCCCGTCGTCACCACGCTCATGGCGCGCGGCGCGTTCCCGGACAGCCACCAGCTCAACTGCGGCATGCCGGGCATGCACGGCACCGTGGCCGCCGTTGCGGCGCTGCAGAAGAGTGACCTGCTGATCACGCTCGGCGCTCGCTTCGACGACCGCGTCACCGGGCAGCTCGATTCGTTCGCGCCCGACGCCAAGGTGATCCACGCGGACATCGACCCTGCCGAGATCGGCAAGAACCGCCATGCGGACGTCCCGATCGTAGGCGACTGCAAGGAGGTCATCACCGAGCTGATCGAGGCGATCCGTGCCGACCAGGCGACGGGCACCACCCTCGACCTCACCGAGTGGTGGGCGTACCTCGACGGCATCCGGCGCACCTACCCGCTGGCGTACGACCGCCCGGCGGATGGCGCGCTCTCGCCCGAGTACGTGATCCAGACCGTCGGCCGCCTCGCGGGCCCCGATGCGATCTACTGTGCCGGTGTCGGCCAGCACCAGATGTGGGCCGCGCAGTTCGTCAACTACGAGAAGCCGCGCACGTGGCTCAACTCGGGCGGCCTGGGCACCATGGGCTACGCGGTGCCCGCCGCGATGGGCGCCAAGATGGGCATGCCCGGCACCGAGGTGTGGGCAATCGACGGTGACGGCTGCTTCCAGATGACCAATCAGGAACTGGCCACGTGCGCCGTCGAGGGCGTGCCGATCAAGGTCGCGCTGATCAACAACGGCAACCTCGGCATGGTCCGCCAGTGGCAGACCCTGTTCTACGACGAGCGCTACTCCAACACGAACCTGGGCACCCATGGCGCGGTGCGGATCCCGGACTTCGTGAAGCTGGCGGAGGCTCTCGGCTGTGTCGGCATCCGGGTCGAGCGCGAGGAGGACGTCGAGGACGCGATCCGCACCGCACAGTCGATCAACGACAAGCCCGTCGTCATCGACTTCATCGTGGGCGCCGACGCCCAGGTGTGGCCGATGGTCGCCGCCGGCACCAGCAATGACGAGATCATGGCGGCCCGGGGAATCCGGCCGCTGTTCGACGACGACGAGGCTGTGTCCGAGCCCGCCGCCATCCACGAGGCCATGGAACGCGAGCAGCGTGCCGGCGAGGCCGCAGCAGGAGAGGATCGCCAGTGAGCACCAGTCACACCCTCAGTGTTCTCGTCGAGGACAAGCCGGGCGTGCTGGCGCGCGTCGCCGCACTCTTCTCCCGCCGGGGATTCAACATCGAGTCGCTCGCCGTCGGCGGCACCGAGGTCCCCGACATCTCGCGCATGACGATCGTCGTGACGGTCGACGAGTTCCCGCTCGAGCAGGTTACGAAGCAGCTCAACAAGCTGGTCAACGTGATCAAGATCGTCGAGCAGGACACCGACGCGTCGGTAGCGCGCGAGCTGATCCTGATCAAGGTGCGCGCAGATGCCAGCGTGCGCACGCAGGTCATCGAGACGGTGAACCTGTTCCGCGCCAAGGTGATCGACGTCGCGCCGGAGGCCGTCACGATCGAGGCCACGGGTACCCACTCCAAGCTCGATGCGCTCCTGCGCATGCTCGATCCGTTCGGCATCCGCGAGATCGTGCAGTCCGGTGTGGTGGCGGTCGGCCGTGGGCCGAAGTCCATCACGGCCACCCGCTAGTACCGTCACACCCGACAACAACAGACAATCAAGCGTTCATAGAACCCAGAGGGAAGGTAAGAACTGTGGCAGTCGAGATGTTCTACGACGACGATGCAGACCTGTCGATCATCCAGGGCCGCAAGGTCGCGGTCATCGGCTACGGCAGCCAGGGCCACGCGCACTCGCTGAGCCTGCGCGATTCCGGTGTCGATGTGCGCATCGGCCTCAAGGAGGGTTCGAAGTCCCGCGCCAAGGCTGAGGAGCAGGGCCTGACCGTGGGCACGCCGGCCGAGGTTGCCGAGTGGGCCGACGTCATCATGGTGCTCGCCCCCGACACCGCTCAGGCGTCGATCTTCAAGAACGACATCGAGCCGAACCTGAAGGACGGCGACGCGCTGTTCTTCGGCCACGGCCTCAACATCCACTTCGACCTGATCAAGGCTCCGGAGAACGTCACGGTCGGCATGGTCGCCCCGAAGGGCCCCGGCCACCTGGTGCGTCGTCAGTTCGTCGACGGCAAGGGCGTCCCGGCCCTGATCGCCGTCCACCAGGACCCGAAGGGTGAGGGCCAGGCCCTGGCTCTGTCCTACGCCAAGGGCATCGGTGGCACCCGCGCCGGCGTCATCAAGACCACGTTCAAGGAAGAGACCGAGACGGACCTCTTCGGTGAGCAGGCCGTGCTCTGCGGTGGCACCGAGGAACTGGTCAAGACCGGTTTCGAGGTCATGGTCGAGGCGGGCTACGCCCCCGAGATGGCCTACTTCGAGGTGCTGCACGAGCTCAAGCTGATCGTCGACCTCATGTACGAGGGTGGCATCGCCCGCATGAACTACTCGGTGTCCGACACCGCCGAGTTCGGTGGCTACCTGTCCGGCCCGCGCGTTATCGACGCCGGCACCAAGGAGCGCATGAAGGCGATCCTGGCCGACATCCAGTCGGGTGAGTTCACCCGTCGCCTGGTCGCCAACGTCGAGAACGGCAACACCGAGCTCGAGGGCCTGCGCAAGGCCAACGCCGAGCACCCCATCGAGGTCACCGGCAAGAAGCTGCGCGACCTGATGAGCTGGGTCGATCGCCCGATCACCGAGACGGCCTGATCCACAGCTGACAGTTTCGGCCCGAGGCCGTGCGTTCTGTGCGCACGGCCTCGGGCCGAAGTCGTTTCCGGATTGTGGCGTGGATCTCCGAAATGCTTCCCTTCGGTGTCCACTATGTGGTAGCGGATACCCGCCCTGCGGAATAGCTGCGCCGTGCCAACTAAACTGATCCCGACTACGGCCATCCGTGTGCGCCCTCGAGGTGCCCGGCCGTGGACATTTGCTCGACCTGAAACAGCCCGCACCCAACACAGGAGAGTTCCTCGTGAGCCAGAATGGCCGTCCCGTTGTCCTGATCGCCGACAAGCTCGCACAATCGACCGTCGATGCGCTCGGTGACGGTGTCGAGGTGCGCTGGGTGGACGGCCCCGACCGTCCCGCTCTGCTCGCGGCTGTGCCCGAGGCCGACGCGCTGCTCGTCCGCTCCGCCACCACGGTCGACGCCGAGGTGCTCGCCGCCGCGACGAAGCTGAAGATCGTCGGCCGCGCCGGTGTCGGCCTCGACAACGTCGACATCCCGGCCGCCACCGAGCGTGGCGTCATGGTCGTCAACGCACCGACCTCCAACATCCACTCGGCCGCCGAGCACGCCGTCTCGCTGCTGCTGTCGACCGCGCGTCAGATCCCGGCCGCGGACCGCACGCTGCGTGAGAAGACCTGGAAGCGCTCGAGCTTCAACGGCACCGAGATCCTCGGCAAGACCGTCGGCGTCGTCGGCCTGGGTCGCATCGGTCAGCTGTTCGCGCAGCGCCTCGCCGCGTTCGAGACCGAGATCATCGCGTACGACCCGTACCTGCCGGCCGCTCGCGCCGCGCAGCTGGGCATCGAGCTCGTCGACATCGACCAGCTCGTCGAGCGCGCCGACTTCATCTCGGTGCACCTGCCCAAGACCAAGGAGACCGCGGGCCTCCTGAACGCCGAGCGTCTGGCCAAGACCAAGGACGGCGTCATCATTGTCAACGCCGCTCGCGGTGGCCTGATCGACGAGGACGCGCTGTACGACGCGCTCGTCTCCGGCAAGGTCCGCGCCGCCGGCCTCGACGTGTTCAACACCGAGCCGTGCACCGACTCCAAGCTGTTCGACCTCGACAACGTCGTCGTCACCCCGCACCTCGGCGCCTCCACCTCGGAGGCCCAGGACCGCGCCGGCACCGACGTCGCCAAGAGCGTCCTGCTGGCCCTGGCCGGCGAGTTCGTGCCGGACGCCGTCAACGTCTCCGGCGGCCCGGTCGGTGAAGAGGTCGCGCCGTGGCTCGAGCTGGTCCGCAAGCTGGGTCTGCTCGCCGGCACCCTGTCGCCCGAGGCCGTCCAGAACGTCCAGGTCGTCGTCAGCGGTGAGCTGTCCGCCGAGAACGTCGAGATCCTGGGCCTGGCCGCCCTGCGTGGCCTGTTCTCCGCGAGCAGCGACGAGGCCGTCACGTTCGTCAACGCCCCGCAGCTCGCGGAGCAGCGCGGCGTGAGCGTCGAGGTCGAGAAGCACAGCGAGGCACAGACGCACCGCAGCGCCGTCGAGGTCCGCGCGGTTGCCGCAGACGGCACCGTCACCGCCGTCGCGGGCGCCCTGACCGGCCTGCAGCAGGTCGAGAAGATCGTCAACGTCAACGGCCGCAGCTTCGACCTGCGCGCCGAGGGCCACAACATCGTCGTGCACTACGCGGACCGCCCGGGCGTTCTCGGTGTGCTCGGCACCGTGCTCGGCAACGCCGGCATCGACATCCAGGCCGCCGCCCTGAGCCAGGACGTCGAGGGCACCGGTGCCACCGTCATCCTGCGCGTCAACCAGGTCGTCGGTGACGCCGAGGTCGCCCAGATCGTGGAGCAGCTCGACGCCCGCGTCGCGCAGGTCGACCTGTCCTGATCTTCCCAGTCTGTACCGGTGGCCGCGATCGTCGAGGACGGTCGCGGCCACCGTCGGATTCTCCCGCTGTCGGTTCTACGAGAAGAGAGTGTGTCCATGAAGCTTGCGGTCATTCCCGGTGACGGCATCGGTGTCGAGGTCACCGCGGAAGCGCTGAAGGTGCTGCGGAAGCTGGTTCCCGACGTGGAGACCACCGAGTTCGACCTCGGTGCCAAGCGCTACAACGAGACCGGCGACCTGCTGCCGGAGGCCGAGCTCGACGCGATCCGTCAGCACGACGCGATCCTGCTCGGCGCGATCGGCGATCCGCGGTTCGTCGCGCCGGGCATCCTCGAGCGCGGGCTCCTGCTGAACATGCGGTTCCTGCTCGACCACCACGTGAACCTGCGTCCGGCCCGCACCTACCCGGGGTCGAGCTCGCCGCTGGCCGCGAACCCGGACATCGACTTCATCGTGGTCCGTGAGGGCACCGAGGGTCCGTACACCGGCAACGGTGGGTCGATCCGCGTCGGCACCCCGCACGAGGTTGCGACCGAGGTCTCGGTCAACACGTGGTTCGGCGCCGAGCGCGTCGTCCGCGCCGCGTACGAGCTGGCGCGGACCCGCCGCAAGCACCTGACGCTCATCCACAAGACGAACGTGCTCTCCAACGCGGGCCGGATCTGGACCCGCGCGATGGAGACCATCGGCGCCGAGTACCCGGATGTCGAGACGGCCTACTGCCACATCGATGCGGCGACCATCTACATGGTCACCGACCCGACGCGCTTCGACGTGATCGTCACCGACAACCTGTTCGGCGACATCATCACCGACCTCGCGGGTGCCGTCACCGGTGGCATCGGCCTGGCCGCGAGCGCGAACATCGATGCGTCGGGCACGAACCCGTCGATGTTCGAGCCCGTCCACGGCTCCGCACCCGACATCGCCGGCCAGGGGATCGCCGATCCCACGGCAGCGATCCTGTCGGCCGCGATGCTGCTGCGTCACCTGGGCCGTGAGGACGACGCCGTCCGCATCGAGGCTGCCGTCGAGGCTGATCTGGCTTCGCGTGGCGACGCCCCGATCGTCACCGCCGAGGTGGGCGACCGGATCGCGGCTGCCGTCTAGGTTCATCGAGTTCCACACGACACGACCGCCGCCCGGTAGCCGGGCGGCGGTCGTGTTGTTTCTCACACACGTTCGGGTGGGTCCTCCGGCACCAGCGGTACCGCAGCGAGTGGGAACAGTGCCGCGATCGCGAACGTGAGAGGGAAGCTCACGAGGCCGATCAACCCGCCGAAGATCGGGGGGACCAGTGTCGCGGCCACATACTGGGTGGTGTTCTGGGCGCCCAGTGCACGACCGCTCCAGTACGGCCCCGCGATCTCCGCGACCGCCGTGAAGGCCAACCCGTTGTCGGCGGTGGTGATCACGGACGCGATCACCATGAGCGCAACCGCCGCGGGGGAGTCCAGCCAGTCGGTGAGCGCGACCGCGAGCATCGAGACGGCGGCGGCCACCGCAACCCACCGCATGGGGCCCATTCGGCTGCGGACCCGGTCGGACCAGAAGCCTGCGCCGATCCGACCGGCCGCGCCGAGGAGTTGCGTGAAGGTGATGAGGATGCCGGCGGCCGCGGCGGACCAGTTCCGATCCGTCATCAGCCACACCAGCATGAACGTCCACACCAGGTATTGCGGGACCACCAGCAGCACCGAGACGCCGTGGATCCGCCAGAGCATTCCGCGGCCGCGGTACGGGTTGTCGAGCAGCCCGCTCTCCTTCGCGGCTGCGCGCGTCGGCCGGGGCGGGTCGACGATCAGCAGGCACGCTGCCGCCGCGATGATGGTCACGGCGGTCGGAAGTGCCAACGCCCAACCCACACCGTGTGATTCGGCGATCTGCGGGACGGTCAGTGCCGCGAAAGCGACACCGAGCGGCAGCGCCATCTGCCGGATGCCCATCGCCAGGCCGCGGCGCTCGGGCGGAAACCATCCGACGACGACGCGTCCACTCGCGGCGTTGGCGCTCGACGCGGCCATGCCGCCCAGCACGAGGAATACGCCCAGCAGTGCGAACGATTGACTCAGTGCCGCGCCGGCGCTCGCGAGCGCGGTGACGGACAGACCGATCACCAGCACACGCCGTTCGCCGATGCGGTCGACCACGGCACCCCAGGCCATGAGGCTCACGAGGAAGCCCAGCGTCGGGGCCGCGGCGATCAGTCCGGCGCGACTCAGGCTCACGCCATAGTCGCTCTGCAGGGTCGGGATCAGGAAAGCGGGCGCGTTGGCGAACATGGCTCCTGCTGCCTGCGCGAGTACGCCGAGCGCCAGCATCGACCAGCGGTGCAGCGTGCTCGCCTGCGTTTCCTGCTGTGCTGCCTGGTTCACGTTGCCATCCCAGTATGTGAAATGAAAGTCTTATAGTGTGGATACCGTTCGGAGTGTAGACCTCTTCGGGGGCCGCCGGTGCCGGGTGTCCCGCGATCGCGTCCGATGGGTGGATAGACTCGGGCACATGCGCCTTGGTCGAATTGCCAGTCCCGATGGAGTTGCCTTCGTGTCGATCGAAGGGGAGGGCGACGCGCAGACCGCGAAGGAGATCGCCGAACATCCTTTCGGCACACCGACTTTCACCGGTCGCAGCTGGCCGCTGGCTGACGTTCGCCTGCTGGCGCCGATCCTGGCGAGCAAGGTGATCTGCATCGGCAAGAACTACGCGGCGCATGCTGCGGAGATGGGCGGCGAGGCGCCGGAGGATCCGGTCATCTTCATCAAGCCCAACACGTCGATCGTGGGGCCGGGTGCGCCGATCCTGTTGCCGCCGTCGTCGAACGAGGTCCACTACGAGGGCGAACTCGCGGTCGTCATCGGCCGTCCGTGCAAGGACGTACCCGCGGCGAAGGCCCTCGACGTGGTCCTCGGCTACACCGTCGCGAACGACGTCACGGCGCGCGATCAGCAGCGTCACGACGGCCAGTGGACGCGGGCCAAGGGGTACGACACGTTCTGCCCGCTGGGACCGTGGATCGAGACGAACCTCGACGTTTCGGACGTCGAGGTCAGGACCGAGGTCGACGGCGAGATCAAGCAGCGCAGCCGCACTTCGCTGCTGCTCCACGACATCCCGAAGGTCATCGAGTGGATCTCCGGTGTCATGACACTCCTGCCGGGCGACGTGATTCTCGCCGGCACGCCCGAGGGCGTCGGGCCGATCGTCGACGGCCAGACAGTGAGTGTCACCGTCGAGGGGATCGGCACACTGACCAATCCGGTTGCCGCCAAGCGCTGATCGGATCGCCTTCCGGGTGTGCACGGAACCGGCGCGGTACTAGCCTGTAGGGGTCCTTTCCCAGCGCCTAGCAGCGTGTATCGAAGTGAGCCATGACCACCAGCGAAGTACGCGTCCGTTTCTGTCCGTCACCCACCGGCACCCCGCACGTCGGGCTCGTCCGAACTGCCCTGTTCAACTGGGCCTTCGCGCGGCACCACGGTGGCAAGTTCGTGTTCCGCATCGAGGACACCGATGCCGCCCGCGACACGGAGGAGTCGTACCAGGCGATCCTTGATGCCCTGCGCTGGCTCGGTCTGTCGTGGGACGAGGGGCCCGAGGTCGGCGGCCCGTACGAGCCGTACCGGCAGTCGCAGCGGCGCGACCTGCACCTCGACGTCGTGCGGAAGCTGCTCGACGCGGGCGAGGCCTACGAGTCGTTCTCGACCCCCGAGGAGGTCGAGGCGCGGCACAAGGCGGCCGGACGCGATCCCAAGCTGGGCTACGACAACTTCGATCGGGACCTCACTCCCGAGCAGCGTCAGGCGTACCTGGACGAGGGACGTAAGCCCGTTGTCCGCCTGCGCATGCCCGACCACGACCTGGCGTGGAACGACCTGGTGCGCGGCGAGACCACGTTCAAGGCCGGCACGGTGCCGGACTTCGCGCTCACGCGCGGCAACGGCATCCCGCTCTACACGCTGGTGAACCCGGTCGACGACGCGTTGATGAAGATCACCCACGTCCTGCGTGGCGAGGACCTGCTGTCGTCCACGCCGCGCCAGTTGGCCCTCTACGAGGCGCTCCAGCGCGTCGGCGTCGCCGACTTCACCCCGGAGTTCGGACACCTCCCCTTCGTCATGGGGCAGGGCAACAAGAAGCTCTCCAAGCGTGACCCCGAGTCGAACCTGTTCATCCACCGGGACCGCGGGTTCATTCCGGAGGGCCTGCTCAACTACCTCGCGCTGCTGGGGTGGAGCATCGCCGACGACCACGACGTCTTCTCGCTCGACGAGATGGTCGCCGCATTCGACATCTCCAAGGTGAACTCGAATCCCGCGCGCTTCGACCAGAAGAAGGCCGACGCGATCAACGCCGAGCACATCCGTCTGCTCGAGCCGGCGGACTTCGCTGCGCGGCTGCGCCAGTTCCTCACGACGCACGGGCATCCTGTCGACGCGCTGACCGACGATCAGTTCGCTGTTGCAGCCGACCTGGTCCAGACGCGCATCGTCGTCCTGTCGGACGCGTGGGACCTGCTGAAGTTCCTGCTGGTGTCCGACACGGACTTCGCGATCGACCCCGCTGCCGCGGCCAAGAACCTCGGTGCGGACGCGGCGCCCGTCCTGGATGCCACGATCGAGGCGCTGGACTCCCTGTCGGAGTGGGTGACCGCGGATATCGAGGAATCGCTCAAGGCCGCGCTGATCGAGAAGTTGGAACTGAAGCCGCGTAAGGCGTTCGCACCGGTGCGCGTCGCGGTCACCGGTTCGCACATCAGCCCGCCGCTGTACGAGTCGATGGAACTGCTCGGTCGGGAGGCGACGCTCGCGCGCCTGCGTTCCGCCCGCGCTCAGGTCGGCAGCTAGCCTCCCGTCGGCGGTCAGAGGGCCATTTCAGCCCTCTGACCAGCCGATTTGGAGAAACAGTGGGGGGCTTTGATATTGTTCTCCTCGTTCGAAAGGCAAGCCCCCGGCCGCAAGGTCAGGGAAGCCCGGAAGAGCATTGGGGTATGGTGTAATTGGCAACACAGCGGTTTCTGGTACCGCCATTCTAGGTTCGAGTCCTGGTACCCCAGCGGAGAGTTCGAGTGAATTTCACTCCGAACTCCGGTTAGTTCAGCTGGCCGAGCTTCCATCGCAGATCGGATCCGAAAGGGTCGGATCGAAATTGGAAGCGTTCCATCGTGTCGCACGCATGCGGCGGCACACCTTGAAAATGTTCTGGCCCCGTCGTCTAGCGGCCTAGGACGCCGCCCTCTCAAGGCGGTAGCGCGGGTTCGAATCCCGTCGGGGCTACCAAGGGAAGCACCCTCCGATCCTGGATCAGGGAGTTCTCTTTCGGTGAGAGCATTTATCCTGGTGCACAGCATGTAAAGAACGAAGTTCCTGGCCCCGTCGTCTAGCGGCCTAGGACGCCGCCCTCTCAAGGCGGTAGCGCGGGTTCGAATCCCGTCGGGGCTACAAAGCAAGACCCTCCGATCATTGATCGGAGGGTCTTTTTCGTTCGCTGGGAGTTCTGGGGCTCTCTGGGGCTCTCGGGGGTTGTCCAGAGTTCCTAGCCGCTCTTCCGGCGGAACTCGCGCTTGTGCTCGGCGCTGCCGTGCGCGTCGTGGACCTTCGACTGTCCGTCCAGATGCGCTGCGGAACTCGACTGCTGATGATTCTTGCGATCGAGTGCTTCGCGGAACTTGCGCTTGATCTCGTCGTTGCGGGGCTCGCTCACGTCGTCCTCCTCCCTGCCTCGGTGGTGACTCGTCTGTCGGAATCTACCGCCGAGGAGGGGGAGACGTCGCGTGGTTTTCCCCTGCGATTACAGATACGCGGCGGTGGATCCGCCGACGGGCATCGCGGGCAGGCCGAGCTTGCGGTGATCCCACGACCGGACCCGCTCCGGGACCACTCGGACCGCGACGCGCTTGTGCAGCATCATCTCGACGGCCGGCTTGACGTCCTCGGAGTAGGGGCCGGTGTAGCGCTCCCAGATGCTGATGCCGACCTTGAACAGCGCCTCCGGATCGTCGACGATCTCGCCGCGACCCTCGATCGAGACTCCGCGCAGGGTGTCGTACGTGTCGCCGTCCTCGATCATCATGGTGAGCCGGCCGTCGCGGCGAAGATTGACGGCCTTCTGGGACTTGGCCTTGGTCTCGAACCACAATTCACCGTCGATCACCGCGTACCACATGGCCACGAGATGCGGCATGCCGTTCGGTCCGACCGTTGCCATGGTCGACACCCGGCTCCGCTCGACGAACTCGGTGATCTCGGCATCCGTCATCGTGATCTGACCGCGCTGGTTGGTTCCCACTGCAGTTCCTCCACTCGGCTGGAATTCGTTCTGGCGAGAACTGTGCCACGAATCACTACACGGACCGCCGAGTGGGGTGCGTCGTGGAATTCAGAGGCGCTTGTGCAAGGCGTCCGCCGCCGCCAGGAGATCGGCGGCCCAGCGTGCGCCCGGGCGGCGACCCATCCGGTCGATCGGCCCGGACACCGAGATTGCGGCGACGACGTTGCCTGCGGCATCCCGGACGGGTGCGGCGACGCTCGCGACACCCGGCTCTCGTTCTGCCGCGCTCTGCGCCCAACCGCGGCGGCGCACCTCGACGAGGACGCGTTCACCGAACGAGGCGTCGGGCAGGATCGCCCGCTGCGTCTGGGGGTCCGCCCATGCGAGAAGGACCTTGGCGCCCGAGCCGGCCGTCATCGGCAGGCGCGCGCCCACGAGGACTGTGTCGCGCAGGCCGGTGGGCGGTTCCATCGAGGCGACGCACACCCGGTGCGTGCCTTCGCGTCGATACAACTGCACGCTCTCGCCCGTGATCTCGCGCAGCCGTGGCAGGACGAGCGTGGCGGCATCGACGAGGGTGTCGCTGGCGCTCGCAGCGAGTTCGCCCAGACCGGGGCCCGTGCACCACAGCCCGTCCGCGTCGCGAGTGAGGAGCCGATGCACTTCGAGCCCGACGGCGAGACGGTGGGCGGTAGCGCGGGGGAGTCCTGTGCGGTTGCACAGTTCGGTGAGGCTGCAAGGTTGTTCGGCCACTGCATGCAGGACGCCCATTGCTTTGTCGAGCACTCCGATGCCGCTATGCTGTCTCATAGGTCGATACTCCGTTCTCGCATATTGGGATCATAGCCGATTTCGCGAGCGACGGTTCGGCACATCACGCGACACGGGCCGGCCCTGAAGCCCGGCGGCGCGACATCCGGATACAGAGGTGGAGAAGATGGCGAACAGAGGACGCACTCTGGCCGAGAAGGTGTGGGACGAGCACGTAGTCGTGCGCGGCGAAGGTGAGGGTGCGGCGCGGCAGCCGGACCTCATCTACATCGACCTGCATCTCGTTCACGAGGTCACCAGCCCGCAGGCATTCGACGGGCTCCGGCTCGCGGGCCGCAAGCTGCGTCGGCCGGATCTGACGATCGCCACCGAGGACCACAACGTCCCGACGATCGACATCGACAAGCCCATCGCGGACCTGGTCTCCCGCACACAGGTCGACACTCTCCGGAAGAACTGTGAGGAGTTCGGCGTCCGCCTGCACCCGATGGGCGATCTCGACCAGGGCATCGTGCACGTGGTGGGCCCGCAGCTCGGCCTGACCCAGCCCGGTACGACCGTCGTGTGTGGTGACAGCCACACCTCGACGCACGGCGCTTTCGGTGCTCTCGCAATGGGAATCGGTACCAGTGAGGTCGAACACGTCATGGCGACGCAGACGCTCTCGCTGCGGCCGTTCAAGACGATGGCGATCACGGTCGACGGTGAGTTGCCGTCCGGTGTCACGAGCAAGGACCTCATCCTCGCGGTGATCGCGAAGATCGGTACCGGTGGGGGACAGGGGTATGTCCTCGAATACCGCGGCGAGGCAATCCGCAAGCTGTCGATGGATGCCCGGATGACGATCTGCAACATGTCGATCGAGGCCGGCGCTCGCGCCGGAATGATCGCGCCGGACGAGATCACCTACGAATACATCAACGGTCGCCCGCACGCGCCGCAGGGTGCCGACTGGGATGCCGCAGTAGCGGCCTGGGAACAGTTGAAGACCGACGACGACGCCGTCTTCGACGCCGAGGTGCACATCGACGCGGCCTCGTTGACCCCGTTCGTCACGTGGGGCACCAACCCCGGACAGGGCGCTCCGCTGGGAGATTCGGTCCCGAATCCGGCCGAGATCGCCGACGAGAGCGCGCGGAACGCGGCCGAGAAGGCGCTGGCGTACATGGGCTTGGAGGCCGGAACGCCGCTGCGGGATGTGTCCGTGGACACCGTCTTCGTCGGCTCGTGCACCAACGGGCGCATCGAGGATCTGCGTGCCGTTGCGGATGTCCTGAATGGCCGTCGGGTCGCCGAAGGCGTCCGGATGCTGATCGTCCCGGGTTCGATGCGCGTTCGCGCACAGGCCGAAGAGGAAGGCTTGGGCGAGATCTTCACCACTGCGGGAGCCGAGTGGCGTCAGGCCGGATGTTCGATGTGCCTGGGTATGAATCCGGATCAGCTCGCCCCCGGTGAGCGTTCCGCGTCGACGTCCAACCGCAATTTCGAAGGCCGCCAAGGCAAGGGCGGGCGTACGCACCTCGTCTCTCCGGCCGTCGCCGCAGCCACGGCCGTGCGGGGCACGCTGGCGGCACCGGCAGATCTGGCATAGGGCGCAAGGGAACTAGGAGAAAAACGATGGAAGCCTTTACCACCCATAAGGGAATCGGTGTTCCGCTGCGCCGGTCCAACGTGGACACCGATCAGATCATCCCCGCGGTGTACCTGAAGCGTGTGACCCGCAGCGGATTCGAGGATGGGCTCTTCGCGGCCTGGCGCACCGATCCGGACTTCATTCTCAACACCGCGCCGTACGACAAGGGCAGTGTCCTGGTCGCCGGACCGGACTTCGGCACGGGTTCGTCACGCGAGCACGCTGTGTGGGCGTTGTCGGACTACGGTTTCCGCGTCGTCATCGCGTCGCGGTTCGCGGACATCTTCCGCGGGAACGCCGGCAAGGCCGGTCTGTTGGCCGCGCAGGTCGATCAGAGCGACGTCGAGTTGCTGTGGAAGCTGCTCGACGAGCAGCCCGGTCTCGAGTTGGTCGTCGACCTCGAGAAGAAGACCGTGACCGCTGGAACGACGGTGGTGCCGTTCGAGATTGATGACTACACGCGGTGGCGTCTGCTGGAGGGCCTGGACGACATCGGGCTGACATTGCGCCAGGTAGACGCGATTTCCGAGTTCGAAAAGTCAAGGCCTTCTTGGAAACCTGAGACGCTTCCGGCCCGTGTCGCGAACGACAATTGACCCAATCTGATAACTGGTTCGGCCCCCTCATCTACCACAGATGGGGGGGCCGCGCTTGATGAGAATTGGCGTGGCACATAGACTCTTGCCGATTTCGGGTTTACCGTAGTTCGTAGTCGGTCCGACGGTGGACCATTAGTTTGCGGAGGAATTTCCATGAACAAGGCAGAGCTCATCGATGTTCTGACCGAGAAACTGGGTTCGGACAGGCGTACCGCCACCGAGGCCGTCGAGCATGTCGTCGACACCATCGTGCGCGCCGTGCACTCCGGTGAGAGCGTCACCATCACCGGATTCGGCGTTTTCGAGCAGCGTCGCCGTGCGGCCCGCGTCGCACGCAACCCGCGCACCGGTGAGACGGTCAAGGTCAAGCCGACCTCGGTTCCGGCTTTCCGTCCGGGTGCACAGTTCAAGGCGCTCATCGCCGGTGGCCAGAAGCTTCCGGCTTCGGGTCCGGCCGTCAAGCGTGGCGCTGCTGAGCCGGTGAAGAAGGCGGCCAAGAAGACTGCGGCCAAGAAGACCGCAGCCAAGAAGACCGTGGCGAAGAAGACTGCGGCCAAGGCTCCGGCCAAGACCGTGGCGAAGAAGACTGCGGCCAAGGCTCCGGCCAAGACCGTGGCGAAGAAGACGGCGGCCAAGGCTCCGGCCAAGACCGTCGCCAAGAAGACTGTCGCGAAGAAGACTGCGGCCAAGGCTCCGGCCAAGACCGTCGCCAAGAAGACTGTCGCGAAGAAGACGGCGGCCAAGGCTCCGGCCAAGACCGTCGCCAAGAAGACTGTCGCGAAGAAGACGGCGGCCAAGGCTCCGGCCAAGACCGTCGCCAAGAAGACCGTGGCGAAGAAGACTGCGGCCAAGAAGGCTCCGGCCAAGCGCACTGCGCGTAAGTGACACCGCCGGCGCCTCGGCGCCCACGGAATTCTCCGTAACTGACACGGCGGCCACGGGATCTTCCCGTGGCCGCCGTGTTGTGTTTTCGGTTGTACCAGATCGGGGTTCGCGTCAGTCGGTCGTACGGATGACCGGCAGGGGGCTGTCGATGTGATCGGCCGCCACGAGACGCCCGCCGGACAGCGACAACACCCAGGTGCTCGCCTTACGGTTTCGAGCCGGCGGCAGCTGGATGCCGTCCCGCTCCGCCCACCACTCCATGAGGTCGGGGATGACGCCGCCCTGGCTGCAGATCACCTGGACGCCCCCCAGCGCCGCGATCTTCCGGGCCCGGGCACGCGCGCCCGCCGGATCGGCTGCGTAGCCCTCCTCGGAGAGGAGCGGCTCGATGCGGATAGGTGTCCCGAGCGCTTCGGCGAGGGGCTCCATGGTCTGTGTACACCGGGTGCGGTCGGCCGAGGAGATCTCGGTGGCCCCGAAGGCTTGCAGTTGAGGGACAAGAGCTTCCGCCTGGACCAGCCCCTTCGCATCGAGTGGACGGACAGTGTCGTCCCCGGTGTACTTCTTGCTGCTGCCGGCCTTGGCGTGCCGGACCAGGAGGACGGTGGTGGTATCGGGCGGGACCTGCATGAATCGCCTCAGGATCGTCCGATCCATCGGGTAGGACAGCTGGTCGGGAACGCGATCGGGTGGCAGCCAACGAAGTTCGTCGACCTCGTCGTTCGCGGTGAACTCGCCGGATGCGGCCTCCGCCGCCCAGTACTCGACTCTCTTGAGCTTGCGATGACCGGGTATCGGATATGTCACACGTGATAGATGTCGCCCCAATTGCGCTGTTATGCCAGTTTCTTCGCCGATCTCACGAACTGCTGCCACAATCGACGTTTCGCCGGGGTCGAGCTTGCCCTTGGGAAATGACCAGTCGTCATATTTGGG
The DNA here is from genome assembly GCF_050433545.1 of Rhodococcus sp. BE178. Taxonomy (NCBI): domain Bacteria; kingdom Bacillati; phylum Actinomycetota; class Actinomycetes; order Mycobacteriales; family Nocardiaceae; genus Rhodococcus; species Rhodococcus sp. BE178. The sequence continues at coordinate 125,454 of NZ_JBNPXA010000015.1, forward strand.
CCGGTGTATGAGAGCGATTTCGATCTCATACGGATTCGTCGGAGACTTACGCCACAAAACTGCGCCCGCCGCGAAGATATTCGCCTTGACCGGTCTGTCAGGGTTGGGCTTCTCGGGACTCGGCTTCTCGCGACTCAAGGGCTTCGTTCCTTCCTTCGGCCACGGCTCTTGCGGCACACGGAGGCTGTGGTGGATCCTGCTCAGGAGCTGAAGGACCGCCGACGGCGCATCATCTCCTCCTGGTGTTCGCGGACCTTCTCGCCGCGGGCAGGCGCTGCCAGCCAGCTTCCGTCGGACTGCAGAACCCAGCACCGGGTGGTGGGATCCAGTGCGGAATCGAAGATCTCGTCGAGCTGTCGGGCGAGTCGAGGGTCCTTGACCTGTGCCATCACCTCGACGCGACGATCGAGGTTGCGGTGCATCATGTCGGCACTGCCGATCCAGAATTCGTTGGCGCCCCGGAAGTGCATGATCCGGGAATGTTCGAGGAAACGTCCGAGGATGGAGCGAACCTCGATGTTCTCGCTCAGCCCGGGAACTCCCGGCTTGAGGGCGCAGATACCGCGGACGACGACGCGTACCGGAACACCGGCCTGGGACGCGCGGTAGAGCGCATCGATCACCTGTTCGTCGACCAGGGCGTTGGCCTTGAGCCGGACCCCGCACTCCCGTCCGGCGTTCTTGTGCTCGATCTCGGCTTCGATGCGCTCGATGATTCCGGAGCGGACGCCGTACGGGGCGACCAGGAGGTTGCGGTATTGCGACTTTCGGGAGTAGCCGGTGAGCGAGTTGAACAGGTCCGTCAGGTCGGCGCCGATCTCGGGTGCGGCGGTCAACAGGCCCACGTCCTCGTACAGGCGCGCGGTCTTGGGGTTGTAGTTGCCCGTGCCGATGTGGCAGTACCGGCGGATCGTCGAACCTTCACGGCGGACCACGAGGCAGGTCTTGCAGTGCGTCTTGAGACCGACCAGTCCGTACACGACATGGACGCCGGCCTGTTCGAGCTTGCGTGCCCACTTGATGTTGGCCTGCTCGTCGAAGCGGGCCTTGATCTCGACGAGAGCGACGACCTGCTTGCCGGCCTCCGCCGCGGCGACGAGCGCGTTGACGATCGGCGAGTCACCCGAGGTGCGATAGAGCGTCTGTTTGATCGCGAGAACCTGCGGGTCGGCGGCGGCCTGCTCGATGAACCGCTGGACGCTGGTCGAGAACGAATCGTAGGGGTGCTGCACCAGGACGTCGCCGTCGCGCAGCGTCGAGAACACGCTCTTCGGTGTCTCTCGCTCACCGAAAGCGGGGTGGGTCGCCGGGACGAACGGGGCGTCCTTGAGGTTGGGGCGATCCACGCCGTACACCTGCCACAGCGACGAAAGATCAAGTAGCCCAGGAACTTGGATCACATCTCCGGGGTCGACATCGAGCTCGCGCAACAGCAGTTCGAGCATGTGCTCGGTCATGTCGTCGGCGACTTCGAGTCGGACGGGGGAGCCGAACCTGCGGCGTGCGAGTTCGCGTTCGAGTGCCTGGAGGAGGTCCTCGTCGCGATCTTCCTCCACCTCGAAATCCGCGTTGCGCGTGACCCGGAAGGCGTGGTGCTCCACCACTTCCATGCCGGGGAACAACACGTCGAGGTGCGCTGCGATGAGGTCCTCGGTGGGCAGGAACGCCGCGATCGCACCGGGTGCGTCGCTGGTGCGCTTGACGCGTACGAAGCGGTCGACGTTGTCGGGCACCTTCACACGGGCGAAGTGTTCGCCACCGGTGGCGGCGTCCTTCACCGTCACCGCGAGATTCAGGCTCAGGCCGCTGATATAGGGGAACGGGTGCGCGGGATCGACGGCCAGCGGGGTGAGGACCGGGAAGACTTGCTCGTGGAAATGATCCGAGAGCCGTCCGCGTTCCTCGGCGTCGAGTTCGGGCCAGCCGATGATCGAGATTCCCTCTTCGGCGAGCGCCGGACGCACCGAGTCGAGGAAGACCTGAGCGTGCTTGGACGAGATCTCCTGCGTCCGGGTTCCGATCAGTGCCAACTGTTCGCGCGGTGAGAGTCCGTCCGCGGACCGTACGGACAGGCCGGTCTCGTCCCGCCGCTTGAGGCCCGCGACGCGGACCATGTAGAACTCGTCGAGATTGGACGCGAAGATCGCGAGGAACTTCGCGCGCTCGAGCAGCGGCAGCGACGTGTCCTCGGCGAGCGCGAGCACGCGAGAGTTGAAGTCGAGCCAGCTCAGCTCGCGATTGAGGTAGCGAGCCACGGGCAGTCCGACGTCCTCTGTGCCGTCCGGCGTCGCGGCCGGCGGCGCGGTCGGGATGCTCGGCCGGTGGCCGCTGTCCGGGCCGCCGGCCGGAACCCCGCGGTCCGCGCCGGAGCCGTCCTCGGTCGCCCGATCGGAGTCTGTGCGTCGTTCGAGTGCTCTCCCGTTGCTCACTCTCCGATCATCCCTCGAGAATTGCAGGCGCGACAATCGATCACGCGCAGTTCACAGTATTCAGAGCCGCCGGACACCGGGCGTACACCTCATGTGCTCGAGCGCTGCGCGTGTAGCGGGCCCGAGCCCCAGTCGCGCGGCCGCCGCGAGATCCGCGACCGTGTCCACGTCCTGGCGCAATCCCGGCCAGTCACCGTCGAGTGCGTACGCGCCGGAGGCGATGTGGCGGGCCGCGGAATCGGTGCCGAAACGTGGATCCAGCGCGTTGCCCGGCCCGCACGCGAAGAGGGCTGCCGTGCCGGTGCCGGTGTGGTCGACGACGATCGCGCGCCCCACCTTCCGGGCGGCAGCGAGCGCTTCGAGTAACTCGTCGGCGCGCAGCGCGGGCAGATCCGCTTGCAGCGCCACCAGATCCGTCCGGTCGGGATCGGTCTGCACGGAGGACTCCGCCGCGGCCAGCGCGGCATTGAGACTCGACTCCCCGGGGACCGCCCGGACAGGGTCGGGGAGGTGGCTCACGCCGTACTGATCCGCGATCGTCGCCACCATCGGATCGGGCGTCACGACCGTGATTCCCGAGAACGAGTTGTCGGGTCCAGGGCCGACGCCCGCGCCGACGAGGGTCGCCAACGTGTCGTGCAGCATGGCGACGACGAGGTCGGTGCGGTCGGCGGCCGACAGGGATTCGGCGAGCCGCGACTTCGCGAGCCGTAATTCCTTGACCGCGATCAGGACATGGGTGTGCACCGGCCGCTGCGATCGGTGCTCCGCCTTCATGGGACGCAATCTTGCCAGTCGTGTCGAGGGTGGCTCGCGACCGGCGAGCTGGGGAGCCGGGGAGATATCGTGTTCCAAAGCAGTGTGCGGCGTGGGCAGGGTCGGTGGCGGAACGGTGTGGGCAGTGAACGGCACGAGCGGTGAGCGCAGATCGGAGGGGACGGCGTGAGCAGAGCAGCGGTACTCGGGGCGGGGTCGTGGGGGACGGCGTTCGCGAAGGTGCTCGCGGACGCGGGCACGGACGTGACCCTGTGGGCGAGGCGGCCCGAGGTGGCCGACGCGATCGTGTCCCGGCACGAGAATCCCGACTATCTGCCCGGGATCGTCCTTCCGTCGACGTTGTCCGCGACCGCCGATCACGAGGCGGCTCTCGACGGCGCCGACATCGTGGTGCTGGCGGTGCCGTCGCAGTCGCTGCGGGACAACCTGCAGGGTTGGGCCGGGGCGATCGGTTCGGACGCCACGCTGCTCAGCCTCGCGAAGGGCATCGAGAGCGTGACGCTGCTGCGGATGAGCGAGGTCATCTCGCAGGTCGCCCAGGTGAATCCGTCCCGCGTCGCTGTCCTGTCGGGGCCCAATCTGGCGCGGGAGATCGCGTTGGGTCAGCCTGCCGCCACGGTTGTCGCGTGTTCCGACGAGGCTCGCGCACTCGCAGTTCAGAAGGCTTGTGCTACAGGGTATTTCAGGCCCTATACGAACACCGATGTGATCGGTTGCGAGATCGGCGGCGCGTGCAAGAACGTCATCGCCCTGGCGTGCGGGATGGCATCGGGAATCGGATTGGGCGAGAACACGATCGCGACGCTCATCACGCGGGGGCTCGCCGAGATCATCCGTCTCGGTGTCGCGCTCGGCGCGAACGCGGCGACGCTGGCCGGACTCGCCGGGGTGGGCGACCTGGTCGCGACGTGTGCATCGCCGCTGTCGCGCAACCGCTCGTTCGGTGAGCGCCTGGGGCTCGGCGGCTCCCTCGAGAGCGCGCAGGCCGCGACCAACGGGCAGATCGCCGAGGGCGTCAAGTCCTGCACCTCGGTGCGTGCGCTGGCGGCCGCGCACGGCGTCGAGATGCCGCTGACGGACGCCGTCCACCGGGTGTGCCACGAGGGGATGTCCGTGCACGACGCGGTCGGTCTCCTGCTCGGTCGCCGCATCAAACCCGAATAGCTCTCGGGCGACCGCAATCGGCATACTCGGTCGGTTCGATGTGATGCCGCCCTCGACGGTACGGTTTGGGGCGTGAACAATCCGCGTACCAGGGTCGCCGTCGTCTTCGGTGGCCGCAGTAACGAGCATTCGGTGTCCTGTGTCTCCGCCGGCAGCGTCCTGAGGAACCTCGACCCGGACCGGTACGAAGTGGTACCGATCGGCATAACCACGGACGGCGCCTGGGTCCTGGGCTCCACGGATCCCGCGGACCTCGCGATCCGGGACCGGTCGATGCCGACGGTCGACGCGGAGGGTACCGCCCTGGCACTGACCGCGGACCCCACTCGTGCGGGCGCGCTGGTGAGCCTCGACGAGACGCAGGCCGGCCAGGCGCTCGCCTCTGTCGACGTCGTGTTCCCCGTCCTGCACGGCGCGTACGGCGAGGACGGCACGATCCAGGGGCTGCTCGAGCTCGCTGGCATTCCCTACGTGGGCCCCGGCGTCTTGGCCAGCGCGGCGGGCATGGACAAGGAGTTCACCAAGAAGCTGCTCGCGGCCGAGGGTCTGCCGGTCGGCTTCCAGGTGGTGCTGCGCCCGGGCACCCCGACGCTCACCGAGGAACAGAAGGAGCGGCTCGGTCTGCCCGTGTTCGTCAAGCCGGCGCGGGGCGGCTCGTCGATCGGGATCACCCGTGTCGCCGACTGGTCGCAGCTGGACGCCGCCGTGGAGCACGCGCGCTCGCACGATCCCAAGGTGATCGTCGAATCCGGTGTCGTCGGCCGCGAGGTCGAGTGCGGTGTCCTCGAGTTCCCGAACGGCGACGTGCGTGCGAGCGTCGTGGCCGAGATCCGTATGCCCGACACGGACGGCGACGAGTCCGCGTTCTACGACTTCGACACCAAGTACCTCGACGACATCTGTGAGTTCGACGTCCCGGCCAAGCTCGACGACGACGTGAGCGCGGAGATCCGAGAACTCGCCGTCCGCGCGTTCCGCGCCCTCGATTGCCAGGGCCTGGCGCGTGTCGACTTCTTCGTCACCGCCGACGGGCCGGTCATCAACGAGATCAACACGATGCCCGGCTTCACGTCGATCTCGATGTTCCCGCGGATGTGGGACGCCGCGGGCGTCGAGTACGCGACGCTGGTCTCCACCCTCGTCGACACCGCACTCGCCCGCGGGACGGGACTGCGCTGAGGCCGGCGCCCGACCGACACGCGAGTTCGGCCCGAGCTCAGCTCGAGCCGAACTCGCCCTGGCAGAGTACTTCTAGGGGTTGGGAACCGGGGCGGGGTCGAGCGGCTTCTGCGGCATCGACGCGGAGATCGCGGCGGAGGCGTCCTGCAGCGGCGTCGGGCCGGATCCGTTCGGAACCGTGAGCGCGACGTAGACGCCGCGGTCCACGGCGTACCACGTGCTCGCGTCGATGCCCTGCGCGGCGCCCGAGATCTCGAACCACTGCACGCCGTCGACGACGTTGAGCACGGACGCCTGGTGGAACTCCGGCGGGCGCTCGAGACCGCACCGCAGCACGACGGGCTCGCCCTCGGACGGCTGCCACGCCGCGGTGGCCTCGGGTGCGGGATCGCGCAGCTCGGCACGGGTGTAGTCGCCCATGTCCTCGGGCAGGTTCTCCATCAATGCGTTGCACTCGGCCGACTGCGCGGCGGGCGCCTGGACGGGGCCGAGGCCGACGGGCTCGGTCACCGGTGTGCGGCCGGCGATGGCAGCTGCGGCGATCACGCCGACGACGAGGGCGACGGGAAGCGCGATGGCTGTCGCGATCAGTGCGGGGCTGCGCTTCTCCTTCTCCTGCGGCTCCGCACGGTGCTGTTCGGTCTGCTCGGATGGGGTGTGTTCGGGTTCGGACATCTCAGTTCTCGGTCGGTGCGGTCGGTGCCGCGATCTGGCAGGTCAGGATTCGGGTGATGCCCTGAACCTTCTTCATGTCGTCGACGACGTCGGACAGTCCGTTCTCGCCGTGTGCGCCCACGCGGGCGATCACGTCGTAGGGTCCGACCACGTCCTCGGCGGAGTCGACGCCCGGGATGCGCGAGAGCGTGGCCGCGACTGCAGCGGCTTTGCCGACCTCGGTCTGAATCAGTACGAAAGCCTGCACCGCGGGTCCGTCCCTTCCCGTCGTCGTGCGCCGGCATCTCGGTAGAGTCTCGAGAGATCCGGGACCCCGGAACGCCGCCTCCGGCATTCCGTGCCGGGATACCGGCCGCAAATTAAAAGGTACCGCAGTCGCGGGACTCGAACCCGTGACCCGGCACGGCTGGACCCATCCACCACCGGGACCGACGCTGGGAGGCCGATCATCGACACCGCAGGACCCAGGCGCGACGACGCCGATCGCACGGTCGCCGACATCGGCGAGTTCGCGGTGATCGGACGGGCGGTCGAGGGCCGCCGGCAGCCGGCGACCACGCTCCTCGGGCCGGGGGACGACGCCGCGGTGGTGCGCGCGGCCGACGGCAGGGTCGCGGTGTCGGCGGACATGCTGGTCGAGGGCCGGCACTTTCGCCTCGATTGGTCCACTCCCGAGGAGGTGGGTCGAAAAGCGGTGGCGCAGAACGGCGCGGACATCGCCGCGATGGGTGCCCGGTCGACGGCCTTTCTGGTGTCGCTGGGCTGCCCCTCCGACACCCCGGTGTCGGTGGCTGCAGGGATCTCGGAAGGAATCGGGCTCGCGGCCGAGGCGCTGGGTGCCGGAGTGGTGGGCGGCGACCTGGTGCAGTCCGACCACGTCGTGGTGTCGATCACGGTGCTCGGGGACCTCGAGGGGCGCGCGCCCGTTCTCCGGTCGGGAGCCGTTCCGGGCGATGTCGTCGCGGTTGCGGGCACGCTCGGGCGGTCGGCCGCGGGGCTCGCGCTGCTGCTCGCCGATCTCGCGCGTCCGGGGGAGGACACCGACGAGGTGTCTGCTGCGCTCGTCGCCGCACACCGGGTGCCGACGCCGCCGTACCGCGCCGGCATCGAGGCCGCCCGCGGTGGCGCGTCGGCCATGACCGACATCTCCGACGGACTCGTCGCGGATCTGGGTCACATCGCGGAGGCGTCCGGAGTCCGGATCCGGATCGACCGGAACCGGATCGAGCTCGATCGGATGCTGGTCGCCGCGGCGCAGCGGGTGGGGGTCGATCCGTGGGACTGGGTCCTGACCGGCGGCGAGGACCACGCCCTCGCCGCGACGTTCCCCGCCGGGACGGCCCCGCCCGACGGGTGGACGGTGATCGGCGAGGTCGCCGGCGATGAGGACGGTCCCGCGGTGCTCGTCGACGGACACCCGTGGACGGTGTCCGGCGGCTGGCAGAGCTTCGACGCGGGATAGGTTGCAGGCATGGCTATCTACGCACTCGGTGATCGCGAGCCGGACATCGCGCCGGACGCATACGTCCATCCCGACGCCGTCGTGATCGGCGCCGTCACGCTGGGGTCGGGCGCCTCGATCTGGCCGCAGGCAGTCCTGCGCGGCGACTACGGCACCATCAGTGTCGGCGCGGGCACCAACATCCAGGACGGCACGATCGTCCACTGCACGTCGATCGACGCCACGATCATCGGTGCCGGGTGCGTCGTCGGACACAATGCGCACATCGAGGGTGCGACGATCGGCGACAACTGCCTCATCGCGTCCGGATCGGTCGTCCTCAATGGATCCGTCGTCGGCGCGGGTTCGGTCATCGGTGCGGGAGCGGTGGTCCCGTTCAAGTTCGAGGTGCCGCCGCGCAGCATGGCGCTGGGCGTGCCGGCGAAGGTCCGCGAGGGGTACGAGGTTCCCGAGGGACACCTCGACCTCAACGTCAAGCTGTACCAGGCCAATGCCGCGTTTTACCGTGACGCGCTGCGCAGGCTCGACTGATGGCGGCCAAGGCGCTGGCCGATCTGGTCGATCCCGGATGGGCGAAGGCCCTCGCGCCCGTCGAGGGTCGCATCGCCGAGATGGGGGAGTTCCTGCGCGCGGAGATCGCGGACGGTCGTAGCTACCTTCCCAGCGGGGAGAACGTCCTGCGAGCTTTCACGAACCCGTTCGAGGACGTGCGGGTGCTGATCGTGGGTCAGGATCCGTACCCGACTCCGGGTCATGCTGTGGGACTGAGCTTCTCGGTGGCGCCGGATGTCCGGCCGGTGCCGCGGAGCCTGAACAACATCTTCGCCGAGTACACCGAGGACCTCGGCTACCCGACCCCGTCCAACGGCGACCTCACGCCGTGGACCGAGCACGGCGTGCTGTTACTCAACAGGGTGCTCACCGTCGCGCCCGGTGACGCCGGCTCGCACCGTCGCAAGGGCTGGGAGACGGTGACCGAACAGGCAATCCGGGCACTGGTGGAACGGCAGGCGCCAATGGTGGCGATCCTGTGGGGGCGCGATGCGTCGACGCTGAAGCCGATGCTCGGCGACGTCCCGACCATCGAGTCGGCGCACCCGTCGCCGCTGTCGGCGCGGCGCGGATTCTTCGGGTCGCGCCCGTTCAGTCGCGCCAACGAACTGCTCGCGGATCTCGGTGCGGACCCGGTGGATTGGCGGCTGCCGTGAGGACCGGTTCGTCGTCAGGGTGCCGATCATGACCACACCTGTCGAATCCGTCCGCGTGCTGGACACAGAAGACGGTCAGGTCCTCGAGATCGGCAGGCGGTCGCGCCCGGTTCCCCGCCGGTTCCGGGTCGCGACGGTCGCCCACGAGGCGAACCGAGTGCACCTGCACTCCGACGACGGCCGGATCCTTGCCGCGTCGCCCGGGCAGTTGTCCATCGTCCCGTACCTCGTGCCGGCCCAGGAAAATCCGCACTACGAGGAGCAGGACGAGCGGGCCTTCCTCGATGCTCCGAACCTTCCGGCCGCCGATATCGAGGTGTCGGGTTCGGACGTGCCGCTGAGCGATCCGGTGTTGGGTGAGATCGTCGTGCGAGTGCCGTCGGTCATGGGCTACACGGCGGAGATCCCGGAGGCCGGCAGGTTCGGCGGTCGGCCCGTCGGGGTGCTGTTCGACGGCGTGAGCCGCGCGCGGATCGAAGAGTTGCTACCGGTGGTGCGTGACATCCTGGCGGATCTGACGGCGGTTCACGATGCGGCCGTCGGCTACCTGTGGGAGTGGGGGCGTGACGAAGGCGACACCGACGAAGATCGTGCGCGGTTCGTCGCCGGGTTCGGCGTGGAGGCCGTCACCGTCTACCACTCGGGCGATTTCGGGATCGATCTCTCCGACGACGAGGGATTGTTCGAGCAGGCCTTCATGGATGGCTACTGGCCGAAGGTGCACCTTCGTGCGGACCGGACCCCGGTCGCCGTGACCGTGGAGGCCTGACGGGCGACCGGGATCCGCAGATCGCAACTACGCGTTGCGAACGGACGAGAAGTCCGGGCGGCGCTTCTCGACGAACGCGTCGACGCCCTCGCGTCCGGTCGGGCCGTCGGCGGCCGCGGAGATCGACGCGGTCTCGGCGTCGAGCTGCTCGGACAGCGTGTTGGTGCGGCTGCTCGTGAACAGTGTCTTGATGCCCGAGTATGCAGCGGTCGGTCCGGCGGCGAGGGTGCGCGCCACGCGCAGCGCCTCGTCGTACACCTGATCGTCCTCGACGAGGCGGCTGAGAATTCCGAGACGCACGGCTTCCTCGCCGTTCAGCACCGCGTCGGTGAGGAGGATCTCGCGGGCCCGGGACGCGCCGACGACCCGGGGGAGCGTCCACGACATGCCGCCGTCCGGGGTGAACCCGATGGACGGGTACGCCGGACGCAGCTTGGTCGACGTTCCACCGATCGCGATGTCGGACAGGCACACGATGCTCATGCCGGCGCCGGCCGCCCACCCGTGGACGGCCGCGACGATCGGAACGGTCGTCGCGTCGAGCGCGCGGACGAACTCGTGGAACGCGGCCGCCACCTCGCCGACGAACTCGCCACGCTTCTCCGCCGACGCGAATGCCCGTACGTTGCCGCCGGCGCAGAAGTTCGCGCCGTCGCCGGCGAGTAGCACGGCGCCGATCTCGCTGCCGGCCTCGCGCAGGGCGGTGGTGGCTTCGGTGATTCCGTCGATGTCGAGAGAGGTTCCGTTCGCGGAGGTGGCCACGGCCACCCGCAGGACACCGTCCTCGATGCGGACATTGCTCGGTGCGTCAGTTGCAGTCACGTGAGCACAGTAGCCGCCGGACCCGAACCGACCGGAAGTTCGGTCCCACCTACCGCGACGGATCCGTACCCGACCTGCCTGATCTGCCCCGAAGACGACTGAACCCCCGACACCGAGGGTGTCGGGGGTTCAGTCGAAGACTGTCCTGGTGGCCGAATCAGCCGCGGACGACCTTGCCTGCCTTGAGGCAGGAGGTGCAGACGTTCAGCTTCTGGGTGTTGCCGGGGGCAACCTGAGCGCGAACGGTCTGGATGTTCGGGTTCCAGCGACGGTTGGTACGCCGGTGCGAGTGCGAGACCGACTTACCGAAGCCGGGCCCCTTGGCGCATACGTCGCAGACGGCAGCCATAGTCGCGAACTCCTTGTGATAGTGAAACATTGTCTTGTGCTTGCCTACGAACACGCGAAGTAGAACCACTCGTGCGAGGCAACCCTGCAAGGGTAACCGCATCTGCACGGATTGGCCAAATCATCGGACCCACGGAGAAAACACACACCGTCGGGCCCAAGAACGAAGGACGCGAACGAACGTACACGGTCGCCGCGCTCGGGCCACCACGGGTATGTCGGACCCACCGCTAGGCTTGGCTGCCGGGGCCACCTCTTCTATAGGGAGCGCGTCCCGTCAGCGTGTGGAACCGGTGCAGGGAGAGGACAGGCGATTGCTCGAGGTCCTGGAGACGGTGGACGGCACGGCGCTGCACCGATGGGCCCGCGCCTGTGCCGCCGGTATCGAGAAGCACTGCGACGAGATCAACGACCTCAATGTCTTCCCCGTGCCGGACGCCGACACCGGAACCAATCTGTTGGCGACCATGCGGTCGGCGGTCGACGCACTGTCTTCTCTGGGCAGTGCCGCGGCGAGCGCGTCCGGCGTCGCGAAGGCGCTCGCGCGCGGCGCGGTGACCGGTGCCCGCGGAAACTCGGGGGCGATCCTCTCCCAGGTTCTGCGCGGGGTGGCCGAGGCCGCGGACACCGATCTGATCGATGCCCGGACACTGCGCTCGGCGTTGCGGCATGCCGCGGCCCTCGCGCTCGAGGCCGTGAGTGTTCCGATGGAGGGCACGATCGTGACCGTTCTGGCGGCGGCCGCCGACGCGGCCGAGCAGGGGCACGCGGACGCGCGGCTGTCCGAGATCGCGACGCTTGCCGCGGACGCGGCCGCCGAAGCGTTGATGCGCACGCCGACGCAGTTGGACGTCCTCGGTGCGGCCGGTGTGGTCGATGCGGGCGGCCGCGGGCTGGTCGTCATCCTCGATGCCCTGGTCGAGGTCGTCACCGGGCAGGCCCCGGAGCGTGCCCCGTTCCGGACTCCGGGCGCGGACGAGCGAGACGGCGAGAACACCTGCGTCGTCGACCACGTCGCGCATGCCGTGTCGGGCCAGGACTACGAGGTGATGTACCTGGTCGCGGAGACGGACGCGGACCACATCGCGCGACTGCGCGCGCGGCTGTGCGAACTGGGCGACTCGGTGGTCATCGTCAGTGACGGCAGCGACGGTTCGGCCACCTGGTCGGTGCACGTGCACTGCAGCGACGCCGGTGCCGCGGTCGAGGCGGGGCTGGACGCCGGCCGCCTGCGCGGTGTCCGGATCACGTGTTTCGTGCTCGACGCCACCCGCACCGAACGACCGCGTGAGCTGGGGGCGGCTCCGCGCGCCGTGCTGTCGGTCGTCGAGGGTGAGGGTGCGGCGGAACTGTTCGCGCAGGAGGGTGCGCACGTGCTGCGGTCCGACGGCACGATCACGCGGGCGCAACTGCTCGCCGCGATCCGCGCCACCGGTCACGGTGAGGTGATGGTGCTGCCCAACGGCGCACTCGCCGCCCAGGACCTGGTCGCGGTCGGCGCCCAGGCGCGTGCGGACGACCGGGAGGTCGTGTTCCTGCCGAGCTCGTCGACGGTCCAGGCGCTGGCGGCGATCGCGGTCCACGACGCCGATCGGATCGCGGTCGACGACGCATTCGCGATGTCGGAGGCCGCTGCGGCCACGAGGTGGGGCTCGCTGCGGATCGCCGACGAACGCGCGCTCACCTACGTCGGAACCTGCGAGCCGGGCGACGGGCTGGGGCTGGTCGGTCACGAGGTGGTGGTGATCGAGCGGGACGTCGCGGCGGCGGGATGTCGTCTCGTGGATCTCGTCCTGGGTGCCGGCGGCGAACTGGTGACCATTCTGTTGGGCGCAAAGGCCACCGACGAGCTGGGGGAGCGGGTCGCCGGCTACATCACGTCCCGGCACCCCGGTGTCGAGGTCATGGTTTATACAGGCGGGCAGAGCCGCGACCTGTTGCAGTTCGGGGTCGAGTAGAGGGCGAGTGGATGGCGACTGTGTCGATGCGATGGGCAACGGGGATGCGATGGGCGACGGAACGGGATGCGCGCGGTCAGGAGGACTTGGCATGGCGACGCTGAGCGACCGGCTCGACCACCTGCTGGGTGCGAAGACCGCCGACGCCCTCGGTGAGGCGTTCGACATCCGTTCGGTCGAGGACCTGCTGCGGCACTATCCGCACCGGTACGCGGCGCAGGGTCGGGAACTGACGGAGAAGGAACCCGAGGAGGGCTCCCACGTCACGATCATCGCCCGCGTCGTGTCCGCGGATGTCGTGAACATGAAGAGCCGACGCGGGCAGATGCTCAAGGTCGTACTCGCCGCGGAGTCGCAGAGCGTCGACGTCACCTTCTTCAATCCGCACAAGGTCAAGCACGCGGTCCGCAAGGGGGTGCGCGCGATGTTCTCGGGCACCGTCAAGTACTTCCGGGGCAAGTGGAGCCTGACCCATCCCAGCTACCTGATCCTGCCGGAGCCGGAAGAGTCCGAGGATCCGATCGTGCCGATGGCACACGTGCAGGGCGCCGGGGCGCTGGCCGGGTTGGCGCGCGCCACGCAGGATTCCGGGGCGGCGGTGGACATGTCCATCTTCGATCGCGAACTCATTCCGCTCTACCCGGCCACTCGTGAGGTCGAGAGCTGGACCCTGCTGCGGTGCGTCCGTCAGGTGCTCGATCAGCTCGACGAGGTGGAAGATCCCCTGCCGCGATCGATCCGGGATGAGCACGGGCTGATCGGGCTCGACGAGGCGTTGCGCACGGTCCACCTCCCCGACACCCGTGACGACATCGCGCGGGCGCAGGAGCGTCTCCGGTTCGACGAAGCCGCGGCGCTGCAGCTGGTCCTGGCCCGGCGTCGGCGGGACGTCGCGGCCCGCGTCGCGCCGCAGTGTCCGGCGAAGCCGGACGGCCTGGCCGCGGAGTTCGACCGGCGGTTGCCGTTCGAGCTGACCGACGGGCAGAAGGAGGTGGCGCAGGAGATTTCCGCCGACCTGGCCTGCCCACATCCGATGAACCGGTTGCTGCAGGGCGAGGTGGGCTCGGGAAAGACGATCGTCGCGCTGCGGGCGATGCTGCAGGCCGTCGACGCCGGGTACCAGTGCGCGCTGCTCGCACCCACCGAGGTGCTCGCCGCGCAGCATGACCGGTCGCTGCGCGCGATGCTCGGACCGCTCGGGATCGCGGGTGAACTCGGCGCCGAGGACCTTGCCACCAAAGTCACCCTGCTGACGGGATCGATGTCGACGGCCGTCAAGCGCGCCGCCCTGCTCGACATCGTGACCGGCGACGCCGGCATCGTGATCGGTACGCACGCGCTGATCCAGGACAATGTCCAGTTCTTCAACCTCGGGTTCGTCGTGGTCGACGAGCAGCATCGGTTCGGCGTCGAACAGCGTGACGAACTGCGCTCCCGGGCCCGTGACGGGCTGAGCCCACACCTGCTGGTGATGACCGCGACGCCGATTCCGCGCACCATCGCGATGACGGTGCTCGGTGACCTCGAGACGTCGACGCTCCGGCAGCTGCCGCGCGGCCGCTCGCCGATCGTGAGCAATGTCGTCGCGGCGCGGGAGAAACCGCAGTGGGTGGCCCGGGCGTGGGAGCGGATCCGAGAGGAGGTCGCGGACGGCCGCCAGGCGTATGTCGTGTGCTCGCGGATCGGTGACGGCGACAGCGAAGTCGACATGATCAAGGCGGGCAAGGAGCCGCCGGACACCAAGTCCGCGGTCGAGCTGTTCGACGAGTTGAGGTCCGGTCCCATGCGCGACCTGCGGGTCGGTCTGCTGCACGGGCGGCTGCCGTCGGACGAGAAGGACGCGGTGATGCGCGACTTCTCGGAAGGCGCGATCGACGTGCTGGTCTGCACCACGGTGGTGGAGGTCGGTGTCGACGTCCCCAACGCCACGGTCATGGTGCTCGTCGACGCGGACCGCTTCGGCGTGAGCCAGTTGCACCAGTTGCGTGGCCGTGTGGGCCGCGGTGGCCATCAGGGGCTGTGCATCCTCATCACCGAGATGCTTCCGGGGTCACCTGCCTTCGAGCGGCTCAGTGCCGTCGCAGGCACCAACGACGGATTCGAACTGGCCCAGCTCGATCTGCGGCAGCGGCGCGAGGGCGACATCCTGGGGTCTGCGCAGTCGGGCAGTGTCACGACACTACGACTGCTCTCGCTCCTCGAGCACGAGGACGTCATCGCCGCTGCGCAGGAATTTGCGCGCCGGGTCACCGAGTCCGATCCGGACCTCACCGAGCATCCCGGACTGGCGGCGATGGTGACGTCCGCGCTGGACGCCGAGAAGATCGAATTCCTGGAGAAGTCCTAGCCGGAGAACCGTGCCGGATCCGGCCACGCGGAACCGCACGAACGGTCTGGCGGGTGTCTGTCCAGCACGGTTCTTCTCTTGTTTGCAAACTTGCCAATTTTGCACGTCAGGGGCGAGATTTGTGAAGCTTGCGAAGCATCCCGCATCGTGAGAGGGTGCCTCCGCGGAGTGGCCTGCGGCACGGTACTTTTCTTCCCATGTTCACCAAAGTTCTCGTCGCCAACCGCGGCGAAATCGCGATCCGCGCGTTCCGTGCCGCCTACGAACTGGGCGCCGGAACGGTCGCGGTGTTCCCGTACGAAGACCGCAACTCGGTGCACCGTCTGAAGGCCGACGAGGCCTACCAGATCGGCGAGGTCGGCCACCCGGTCCGCGCGTACCTGTCGGTCGAGGAGATCGTGTCGGCGGCCGAGCGGGCCGGCGCGGACGCGATCTACCCGGGCTACGGGTTCTTGTCGGAGAACCCGGACCTCGCGGCGGCGTGCGCGGCGAAGGGCATCACCTTCGTCGGCCCGTCGGCGGAGATCCTCGAGTTGACCGGAAACAAGGCGCGCGCGATCGCGGCGGCGAAGGCGGCGGGCCTGCCGGTGCTGGCGTCGTCCGAGCCGTCGGCGGATGTCGAGGAGTTGCTCGCGGCCGCGGAGGACATGGAGTTCCCGGTCTTCGTCAAGGCCGTCGCCGGCGGTGGCGGACGCGGCATGCGCCGGGTCGCCGAGCGGGCACAGTTGCGCGAATCGATCGAGGCCGCCTCGCGTGAGGCCGAGTCGGCGTTCGGTGACCCGACGGTGTTCCTCGAGCAGGCGGTGATCGACCCTCGCCACATCGAGGTGCAGATCCTCGCCGACGGCCAGGGCGGGGTGATCCACCTCTTCGAGCGGGACTGCTCGGTCCAGCGCCGTCACCAGAAGGTGATCGAGCTGGCGCCGGCACCGAATCTCGATCCGGCACTGCGGGATCGGATCTGCGCGGACGCGGTCGCGTTCGCGAAGCAGATCGGCTACCAGTGCGCCGGCACCGTCGAGTTCCTCCTCGACACCCGCGGCAATCACGTGTTCATCGAGATGAATCCGCGGATCCAGGTGGAGCACACGGTCACCGAGGAGATCACCGACGTCGACCTGGTGCAGGCGCAGCTGCGCATCGCGTCCGGCGAGACCCTCGAAGATCTGGGCCTGTCCCAGGACGCGATCACGATCCGCGGCGCGGCCCTGCAGTGCCGCATCACCACCGAGGACCCGGCCAACGGATTCCGTCCCGACACCGGCCGCATCACCGCGTACCGCACCCCGGGCGGCGCGGGCGTCCGACTCGACGGCGGCGCGAACCTGGGCGCCGAGGTGGGCGCCTACTTCGACTCGATGCTCGTCAAGCTCACCTGCCGCGGCCGCGATCTAGAGGCCGCCGTCGCGCGGGCCCGTCGCGCCGTCACCGAGTTCCGTATTCGCGGTGTGTCGACGAACATCCCGTTCCTGCAGGCGGTGCTGGACGACGCGGACTTCCGCGCGGGACGCGTCACGACCTCCTTCATCGAGGAGCGCCCGGAGCTGCTGACCCTGCGCAGCTCGGCTGACCGCGGCACCAAGATCCTCAACTACCTCGCGGACGTCACGGTCAACAAGCCGCACGGCGCCCGGCCGACCACCGTGTACCCGCAGGACAAACTGCCGGCGATCGACCTGTCCGCTCCGGCCCCGGACGGCTCCCGCCAGAGGCTGCTGGCGCTCGGTCCCGAGGGGTTCGCGAAGGCACTGCGCGAGCAGAAGGCCCTCGCGGTCACCGACACCACATTCCGCGATGCCCACCAGTCGCTGCTCGCGACGCGCGTTCGTACCTCCGGTCTGCTCGACGTCGCCGGCCACGTCGCGCGGATGACCCCCGAACTGCTCTCGATCGAGGCGTGGGGCGGCGCGACCTACGATGTGGCGCTGCGCTTCCTGCACGAGGACCCCTGGTACCGCCTCGCCGCGCTGCGGGAGGCCGTGCCGAACATCAACCTCCAGATGCTGCTGCGCGGTCGCAACACCGTCGGCTACACCCCCTACCCGGAGAAGGTGACCCGCGCCTTCGTGCAGGAGGCCGCCGACACCGGTATCGACATCTTCCGGATCTTCGACGCCCTCAACAACGTCGACCAGATGCGTCCGGCGATCGAGGCCGTCCGCGAGACCGGCACCACCGTCGCCGAGGTGGCGCTCTCGTACACCGGCGACCTGTCGAACCCGAACGAGAACCTCTACACCCTGGACTACTACCTCCGCCTGGCCGAGGAGATCGTCGAGGCGGGTGCGCACATCCTGGCGATCAAGGACATGGCCGGACTGCTGCGCGCCCCGGCCGCGGCGAAGCTCGTGTCCGCGCTGCGTTCAAACTTCGACCTGCCCGTGCACGTGCACACCCACGACACCCCCGGTGGCCAGCTCGCGACCTACCTCGCCGCCTGGCAGGCCGGTGCGGACGCCGTCGACGGCGCCGCCGCCCCGCTCGCCGGCACCACCAGCCAGCCCGCGCTCTCGGCGATCGTCGCGGCCGCCGCGCACAGCGAACACGACACCGGCATCGACCTCCAGGCCGTGTGCGACCTCGAGCCCTACTGGGAGGCCCTGCGAAAGGTGTACGCGCCGTTCGAGTCCGGCCTGCCGGCCCCGACCGGACGCGTCTACACCCACGAGATCCCCGGCGGGCAGCTCTCGAACCTGCGCCAGCAGGCCATCGCCCTCGGGCTCGGTGACCGGTTCGAGGAGGTCGAGGCCAAGTACGCCGCCGCCGACCGCATGCTCGGCCGCCTCGTCAAGGTCACCCCGTCGTCCAAGGTCGTCGGCGACCTCGCCCTGCACCTCGTCGGCGCCGACGTCGCGGCCGACGAATTCGCCGCCGACCCCGCCAAGTTCGACATCCCCGACTCCGTCGTCGGATTCCTGCGCGGCGAACTCGGCACCCCGCCCGGCGGCTGGCCCGAACCGTTCCGCAGCAAGGCCCTCGAAGGCCGCGGCGCCGCGAAGCCGGAAACCCCGCTGACCGCGGAGGACGAGAAGGGTCTGTCGGGGTCGTCGAAGGAACGCCAGGCCACGCTCAACCGGCTGCTGTTCCCCGGCCCCACCAAGGAGTTCGAGGAGCACCGCGACAAGTACGGCGACACCTCGCAGCTCTCGGCCAACCAGTTCTTCTACGGCCTGCGCCGCAGCGAGGAACACCGTGTCAAGCTCGGTAAGGGCGTCGAACTGCTCATCGGACTCGAGGCCATCTCCGAACCTGACGAGCGCGGCTACCGCACCGTCATGTGCATCCTCAACGGCCAACTCCGCCCGGTGTCGGTCCGTGACCGCTCCATCGCCAGCGAGGTCCCGGCCGCGGAGAAGGCCGACAAGAACAACCCCGCCCACATCGCTGCGCCGTTCGCCGGCGTCGTCACCCTCGTCGTCGGCGAGGGGCAGCACGTCACCGCGGGCGACACCGTCGCGACGATCGAGGCCATGAAGATGGAGGCGGCGATCACAGCACCCCGCAGCGGTATCGTCACGCGCGTTGCCATCGGCGGCGTCCAGCAGGTCGAGGGCGGCGACCTCCTGGCGGTCGTCTCGACACGGGAGACCGCCGGCAACGACTGACGACCAGGCGAGTGAACAGGACTGCAGCGTGACAAGAATCGTCGCCGGCCGTGCCGGAGGCAGACGTTTGAAGGTTCCCGCGAGCGGGACCCGGCCGACGTCCGAACGAGTCCGCGAGGCCCTGTTCAGTTCGCTCGACAGCCGTATCGACCTCGAGGGCGCCGCCGTGCTCGACCTGTACGCAGGTTCCGGCGCCCTCGGGCTCGAGGCGCTCTCCCGCGGCGCCGAGCACGTGTTGCTCGTCGAGTCGGATACGAAGGCGGCCGCCGTCATCAAGCAGAACGTGGCGGACGTCGGCCTGTCCGGTGCGGTCGTGCGGACCGCACCGGTCGCGGCCGTCGTGGGCGGCACGGCGGAACGTGAATACGACGTCGTACTGGCCGATCCGCCGTACGCCGTGAGCGAGGACGCGGTGACTGCCGCCCTCGCCGCGCTGCTGGACAACGGCTGGGTCGGGGAGGGATCGATCGTTGTCGTCGAACGGTCGTCGCGCTCGCCGGAGACGTCGTGGCCCGAGGGCATGCGCGCCGAGCGCGTCAAGCGCTACGGCGAGACCAGAATCGAGGTCGCCACCTGCTACGGTCTGGATTCATGACTGGCGCTGTGTGCCCTGGATCCTTCGACCCCGTGACGAACGGTCACCTGGACGTGATCGGACGCGCCGCGGCGCTGTTCGACGAAGTCATCGTGACCGTGATGATCAACAAGAGCAAGCGTGGTCTGTTCACCGTCGACGAGCGCATCGAGATGCTCGAGGACGCCACCAGCCACCTGTCCAACGTGCGGGTCGCGTCGTGGCACGGACTGCTGGTGGATTACGCCAAGTCGCAAGGGATCTCGGCGATCGTCAAGGGCCTGCGCGGTGCCAACGACTTCGACTACGAGCTGCAGATGGCGCAGATGAACCAGAAGCTCTCGGGTGTCGACACCCTCTTCATCCCGACCAATCCCACCTACAGTTTCCTGTCCAGCTCGCTGGTCAAGGAGGTCGCGACGTTCGGTGGCGACGTGGCGGACATGGTCCCCGAGAAGGTGCATGCGCGGCTGATGAGCAGGATCGCCGAACGGGCCGCCGAGAACTCCTGAACGGGTCGGACGGTCCCGCTCGGCCGCGCCGTCCGGCTGTCGAGCGCAACACAACGGCCGACACACCGGCAGCCGCGGCGGCTGAGCCGCCGCAACTGGGGCAGACTGGATTCCAGCACCAGCGATGGCACTGACGATTGGGGTTGTGCGTGTACCGGGTATTCGAGGCACTCGACGAGCTTGTCGCGATCGTCGAGGAGGCGCGTGGAGTTCCGATGACCGCGGGGTGCGTCGTTCCGCGTGGCGACGTGCTCGAGCTACTGGATGACGTGCGGGACGCGATTCCTGGCGAGCTGGACGACGCGCAGGACGTCCTGGACCACCGGGACAAGCTCGTCGGCGACGCACGCCAGAACGCGGAGCAGACCGTGTCGAGCGCGAACGCGCAGGCGCACGAGACGGTCACCGATGCCCGCGAGAACGCGGACCGCATCCTCGCCGATGCCAAGGCGCAGGCCGACCGGATGGTCGCCGAGGCGCGGTCGCACGCCGAACAGTTGGTGCACGACGCCCGCGACGAGGCGGACGCCACCGTGGCCGAGGGCCAGCGCGAGTACGACTCGGTGACAGGCCGTGCGCGGGCCGAGTCGGACCGCATGATCGAGTCCGGCAAGGCGTCGTACGAGCGGTCGGTCGCCGACGGTGTCGCCGAGCAGGAACGGCTCGTCTCGCAGGCCGAGGTCGTACAGGCCGCCAACGCCGAGTCGGCGCGGGTGATCGATGCGGCCCACGCGGAATCGGATCGCCTGCGTTCGGAGTGCGACCTGTACGTCGACACCAAGCTCGCCGAGTTCGAGGACTTCCTGAACGGCACCATCCGGTCGGTCGGACGGGGTCGGCAGCAGTTGCGGACCGGTACCGGGGTTCCGGACTACGACGCCGGCTACGGCGAACGTCGGCGGTAGTAGGCCCGTAGTACCGGCCTTTCCGGCGACCCCGAATCCGGCCGTCTTCCGGCCGATTTTCTACTGGTTTCCGGCCGATTTCCGGCCGATTTCCTTCCTGGGCACCTGATCGCGTACCGTGGAATGGTTGCCCGTTCCATGTGCTTCCTGAAAGAGAATTCGTTGCCTTCCCATCATCGCAGTTCCTCGCGCCCCACTCGGGACGCGGGTTTCGTGCTGGACACGCTCTCGCTGGGCCGTCGTCCAGGTTCGATGCACACTGTGTCGCGGGTGGTACCGGCTCCCAATCGGATCGGTCTCGACCTGGTCGCGATCGAAAAGGGCACGGACGTGGAGCTCGACCTACGGCTCGAGTCGGTGTCCGAGGGTGTCCTCGTCACCGGGTCCGTTCACGCGGACACGGTGGGCGAGTGCTCACGGTGCCTCGAGCCGTTCACCGACACGGTGGATCTTCACCTCACGGAACTGTTCGCGTACCCGGACAGCGCCACCGAGGAGACCACCGAGGAGGATGAGGTCTACCGGATCGTGGACGACGAGATCGACCTCGAGTCGGTGATCGTCGATGCCGTCGGATTGGAGCTTCCGCTCCAGCCGTTGTGCAGCGACGATTGTGAGGGACTGTGCCCCGAATGTGGCGTTCGCCTGGCGATTGCCGAATCGGGACACAGTCATGAGACAATGGATCCTCGCTGGGCTGGGCTCGCAGCCAAATTCGGTGCAGGATCCGAAGCCAGCAATGCACATGCTGATGCCAGCAAGATCAACGAGGAGAAGTAGACGTGGCTGTTCCCAAGCGCAGAATGTCGCGGTCCAACACGAGGTCGCGACGGAGCCAGTGGAAGACCACTGCGCCCACCCTCATCACCTGCCCCAACCGTGGCTGTGGCGAGAAGACCCTGCCCCACGTCGCGTGCCCGTCTTGCGGCACCTACAAGGGCCGTCAGGTTACCGCCGCGGTCTAGTCTGTTCTGTGGCGCTGTGACCAGCATAAAAAGCAATACAGCACCCGCCGGCGGCGAGGGGGATCACGCATCGCTCCTCGCCGCTCTTGGCGTGCCTCTGCAGGAGCCGCTGTTGACGTTGGCGATCACGCACCGCTCGTACGCGTACGAGCACGGCGGGTTGCCCACCAACGAGCGTCTCGAGTTCCTCGGCGACTCGGTCCTCGGACTGACGATCACCGAGCGGCTCTATCTCGCGCACCCGGAGAAGTCCGAGGGCGAACTCGCGAAGATTCGCGCCAGCATCGTGAACATGCATGCCTTGGCCGAGGTCGCGCGTGGTCTCGGCCCGGGCGGGCTCGGTGCGCATCTACTCCTCGGCAAGGGTGAGGAGATGACGGGCGGCCGTGACAAGCCCAGCATCCTCGCCGACGGCATGGAGTCGCTCCTCGGCGCGATCCACCTGGAACACGGCATCGACACCGCCCGTCGGGTAGTGCTCGACCTGTTCGCCGATCTGCTCGCCCGCGCTCCGAAACTGGGTGCCGGCCTGGACTGGAAGACCAGCCTCCAGGAACTCACCGCGGAACGCGGAGTCGGCGTGCCGGTGTACGAGATCACCGCGACCGGTCCGGACCACGACAAGGAATTCACCGCGACGGTCGTCGTCGCCGGTGGTGCCCTCGGTGTGGGTGTGGGTCGTTCCAAGAAGGAAGCGGAGCAGAAGGCCGCCAGCACGGCCTGGAGTGCGCTGTCCGAGGCGGCCGGGTCCACCGAGGCCTCCCAGTCTTCGGGACCTGCCGGGGCCGACGAGTCCGTCGCCGAGAAGTAACCCTTCGAATCGAGCGAGACGGACCGTGCCCGAACTTCCCGAGGTCGAGGTCGTCCGACGTGGCCTCGAGGCTCACGTCGTCGGCCACACCGTCGACAGGGTCGACGTGCTGCATCCCCGTGCGGTCCGTCGGCACCTGCCCGGTTCGATCGACATGGCCCGTCGGATCGAGGGCGAGACCATCGCCGCCGCTGAGCGTCGCGGCAAGTATCTCTGGCTGATCCTCGAGCCGAGCAACGTCGCGCTGGTCGTTCACCTCGGGATGAGCGGCCAGATGCTCGTGCAGGAACCCTCGGCCGCCGACGAGAAGCACCTGCGGATCCGGGCCCGGCTCGCGTCGGGAACCGACCTGCGCTTCGTCGATCAGCGCACATTCGGTGGGTGGGCGCTCGCCGATCTCGTCACGGTCGACGGCACGGAACTACCGGATTCGGTGGCGCACATCGCCCGCGACCCACTGGATCCGCGATTCGACCCCGACCGGGTCGTGAAGGTGTTGCGGGGCAAGCACACCGAGATCAAGCGGGCCCTGCTTGACCAGACGGTCGTGTCGGGCGTGGGGAACATCTACGCCGACGAGGCCCTGTGGCGCGCCGAAATTCACGGTAATCGCCCGACGGACAAGATCAGTGGACCGCGACTGCGCAGCCTCCTCGAGGCGGTCGAATCCGTCATGACCGAGGCGCTCGCACAGGGCGGCACGTCGTTCGACGCGTTGTACGTCAACGTGAACGGGCAGTCCGGCTACTTCGACCGCTCGCTCGCCGCATACGGGCAGGAGAATCTGCCGTGCCGGCGATGCGGTGCGCCCATCCGGCGCGAGAAGTTCATGAACCGCTCGTCGTACAGCTGTCCCAAGTGCCAGCCGCGGCCCCGCCTCGTTCGCGGATGAAGCGCATGCCCCTGACCGAGTCACAGCTCTCCGCATTGCCCGAAGGCTGGTGCGCCACTGCCCGGCCCAGTGAAGAATGCGACATGTCGCACTCGGGGATCGCAGAGGAAGTCGCTGTAGAAGTGTCAGCCGAGCATCCGTTGTTCGGGGTGGCGGTTGAGGTGGTAGCGCACGATGTCGCCTTCGACGACGTTCTCTGCCAGCACGTGGAGGATCCCGAACGCTTCACCGAGGTGCATTTGACCTGGGCGCGACGAGCGGAGAGCTTCGGGCTGCCCTCGATCGAGTGCGACGGTGGATGGGCGGATTTCCTTCGGCTGCAACAGGCGATATCCGCCGTGACCGAATCTGCTGCCGAGGAAGAGCGGCTCGGGCTTCGGGAGCCGATGACGGAGGCGGGCACACCGTCCCGACCGATTGTCGTGCGGGCCCCGGCAAGTGGACTCGACTCCGAGTAGGGCAGTGCGGACGCATGCGCTGGGAGCACGCGACTACCTGTACGACCAGGGCAGGTTCACGAACCGTTCGTCGTGCAGCTGTCCCAAGTGCCGGCCGCGGCCCCGGTCGATTCGCGGATGACATCGGCGATCACCCTCGCCGCGGCATCGGCCCGCGATTCGGGCAACCGCGCGTAGCCGCACAACAGTCCGCGCGGGCCGTCGTCGCGTATCCGATACGCCCCCAGCCCCCGAACCGTCACTCCCCGTCGTTCCAGTTCCGCCGCGATCGCGGCATCGTCGACCCCGTCGGGCAGGCGCAGCGCCACGTGCAATCCTGCCTCGACGCCGCTCGGCTCGACGTCGGGCAGGTGTCTGCGCAGGCTGTCGACGAACGACCGTCTGCGGGCCGAGTAGGTTCGCGCGGCACGGGCCAGATGCCTGCTGAGCGAGCCGGATTCGATGAACCGTGCGAGAGCGGCGGAGGTGATCGTGGAGGCGGATTCCCCGCTGATCTGCAGCGCCTGGCGGACCGCGGTCAGCATCGGTCTCGGCGGGACGAGCCACGCGAGCCGTAGGGCGGGGGACAGGATCTTCGATGCGGTACCGACGTACGCCACGCAGTCGTGGCCCCCGTCGATCGACCGCAGCGCCGGCAGTGTCGAAACGCCGTATCGGAATTCGCCGTCGTAGTCGTCCTCGATCAGGAGGCGATCCGCGGTGAGTGCATCGGAGACGAGTCGTGCGCGGCGTGCGGCCGGCATCCGTGCACCGATCGGATACTGGTGTGCCGGTGTGCAGTACACCGCAGCGTCGGTCTGCCGGATCAGCGCCGGGTCCAGGCCGTCGTGGTCGACCGGGACCGGGCGGACGAGCGCGCCCGCGGATTCGAGGGTGTGTCGCGCCCTCGAGTATCCGGGTTCCTCGAATGCGAGATGACGGCCGGACAGTCCGCGGGCCGCGGCGAGGGCGCGAAGTGCCGACAGCACTCCCGGCACGATCACGAGTTCGTCCGGACGAACGGCGATCCCGCGGGTCCGACGCAGGTGCACCGCGAGCGCCTCGCGCAGAAGCAGGTGTTCGTCCGGCCCCGGAACGCGGTGGGGGACGGGTGCGGAGGTCACGCCGCGCCACGCGCTGCGCCAGTCCCGGTCCGAGATGAGGCCGGTGTCGGGGTATCCGGGGGAGAGATCGATCGTGTTGTCCCGGTGGTCGTTCGGCGCATTCTCGTCGGGAAGGACGGTCGGCGCGACGTGCGAACCGACGCCGGCACGGGCCGCGGCGTCGGCGCCGGGAGCGATCCGGGTATCGGACCCGGCCCGGGTGACCACGTAGCCCGCGGCCGCCAACTCGTCGTAGGCGTCGACGACCACCGTCCGTGAGATCCCGAGATCGGCGGCCAGGGACCGTGAGGCGGGGAGGACGTCTCCCGGGCCGAGGGCGCCCGTGCGCACGGCCTCCACGATCGCGGCGGCGACGCGCCGGCGCAGAGGTTCGCCGGCCGGCGCGAGTTCGAGATGCAGGTGTACATCGCGCGAGGTGCGGGCCATGCCGTCACAATACTGGTCTGCAATGATCGCCGATTCTGGTTCTGTATACGAGACCGGAATTGGGCCAGGCTGGAACCGTGACTACAACTACCCCCGAACTGGGGCGAATCCGCCGACTTCCCGAACGCTCCCGCCCCGACCGCGCCGACCTGGACGCCGTGCTGGACGCGGCGGCCGTCGGCACCCTCGCGACGGTCGTCGACGGCCTCCCGTGGGCCGTGCCGATGCTGTACGCGCGCGTCGGTGACCGGATCCTGCTGCACGGATCGACCGGTGCCGGTGCACTCAGGCATGTCGCGGCCGGCGCACCCGCCGCCCTGAGCATCACGCTGCTCGACGCGATCGTGGTGGCCGACAACCTTTTCAACTCCTCGGCGAACTACAGGTCGGCGGTGGTGCGGGGAAACCTCGAGCGGGTTCCCGACGACGTGGCCGAGACCGCCCTCGTCGCGCTGTCCGACGCCCTCATACCCGGGCGCAGCGGCGAGGTCCGGGAATCCACCCGCAAGGAGCTTGCGGCGACCCTGACGATTGCGTTGCCGATCGATCCGGGGCAGTGGACGGTCAAGGCCCGTTCCGGCCCGCCCGGCCCGGGCGATGGGAATCCTGACGTCTGGGCGGGACTGGTTCCGATGCGAACGATTGCGGCAGAGCCGGTCCGGGCGACCTGGGTCCGTGACGACGTGCCGGTCCCGGCGTCGGTGCGCGCGCTCACAGCGAGGCACGAGGGCGCGTAAAGATCGTGTCAATGACCTCGGATGGCGGCGTCAGTAGAGCGTAAGAGCGACGGCTGCATGGCAGAAACGGGTGCACGCTCCACAGTGAGCGTCGAGATGCGGCGCCCTGATCCATGAGGAAGTCGAAGAGGAACGCCATGGCTGATATGGCCTACGTCGGGTTGATCATCGGTGTTTTCACCGTCTGCGCGCTCGTGCTGCGAGGTCTTCAGGCGCGGAGCATGCGGTGACCGTCGCGGGGACGGTCACCGTAGCCGTCGTCGTGATCGCCGCTGCCCTGGTGATCTACCTGCTCATCGCGCTCCTGAACCCCGAGCGGTTCTAGTCTCCGAGAGGTCATACCCACATGAATCCCGCTCTCGCAGCGGGACTGCAGATAGCACTGGTCGTGGCCGTGCTTGCGATTCTGTATGTCCCCGTCGGTGACTACATGGCGAAGGTCTACACCACCGACACAGATCTCCGATCGGGCGATCTGCGCATCGAGTCCCTGCTGTACCGGCTCTGCCGGATCAACCCCCGTGCCGAACAGACCTGGTACGGCTACGCCGGAAGCCTGCTCGGGTTCTCGGCCGCGAGCGTCGTGTTCCTCTACTTCCTGCAGCGCGTGCAAGGAGTACTACCGCTGAACGGCGGGCTCGAAGGTGTGAGTCCGGCCGTGGCCTTCAACACGGCGGCATCCTTCGTCGCGAACACCAACTGGCAGTCGTACGTACCCGAGACGACGATGAGCCACCTCACCCAGTCCGCCGGCCTGGCGGTGCAGAACTTCGTCTCCGCGGCGGTCGGTATGGCGGTGGCCGCGGCCCTGATCCGTGGATTCGTCCGCGTCTCGCGCGGCGGTGAAATCGGCAACTTCTGGGTGGACCTCACCCGCGGCTGCCTGCGGATCCTGCTGCCCATTGCGTTCGTGATCGCGCTGATCCTGCTGAGCCAGGGCGTGATCCAGTCGTTCCATACCGGATTCGCGTCGACCGGGCTCGACGGAAACGGCGTCACCAACGCGCTGGCGCCCGTCGCGTCACAGGAAGCGATCAAGGAACTCGGCACCAACGGCGGCGGCATCCTGGCAGCCAACTCGGCGCACCCGTTCGAGAACCCGACCCCGCTCACCAACATCGTCGAGATCCTCGCGATCCTCCTCATCCCGGTGAGCCTGACGCGCACGTTCGGCACCATGGTCGGTGATCGCCGGCAGGGCCTGACGCTGCTCGCTGTCATGTCGACCCTGTACTTCGGACTGCTCGCGGTCACCCTGGCCGCCGAGTCCGGGGCGCGCGGTGTCGCGGCCACCGCGGCCGGTTCGATGATGGAGGGCAAGGAAGTGCGGTTCGGAATCCCCGGATCGGCGCTGTTCGCGGTCACCACGACCGGAACCAGCACCGGCGCGGTGAACTCCGCGCACGACAGTATGTCGCCGCTCGGCGGCGGCGCCGTGCTGCTCAACATGCTGCTCGGTGAGATCGCTCCCGGCGGTGTCGGTACGGGTCTTTACGGCATCCTCGTGCTCGCACTGATCGCGGTGTTCGTCGGTGGCCTGCTGGTCGGCCGGACGCCCGAGTACCTCGGCAAGAAGCTGGGACAGCGTGAGATCACCCTCGCGGCGTTGTCCGTGCTCGTGATGCCCGCCCTGGTGCTGATCGGCACCGGGATCACCGTGATCCTCGGATCCACCGTCGGATACCTCGGCAACAGCGGCGATCCGGGCACGCCGGGATCCATCCACGGATTCAGCGAGGTGCTCTACGCGTTCGCGTCGGCGTCGAACAACAACGGCAGTGCCTTCGGTGGCCTCACCGTGACCAGCGACTGGTTCCAGTCGGCCCTCGGTGTGTGTATGCTGCTCGGCCGCTTCCTGCCGATCCTCTTCGTCCTGGCGCTCGCGGGATCGTTGTCCGCACAGCGCAAGACACCTGCCGGCGCCGGCACCCTGCCCACGTCCGGCCCCATGTTCGCGGGCCTGCTCACCGGCACCGTCGTGCTGGTCGCGGCCCTCACCTTCTTCCCGGCCCTGGCACTCGGGCCCATCTCGGAGGCCCTGCAATGAGTCTGCGGACTGACATGAACGTGAAACCGATCGACGTCGTACCCGACGTGACCCTCGAAGACGCTGCTCACGGACGCTCGCCCGTCAAGGCGGGAATCTTCAGCCCGCGCCAGTTGATCACGTCGCTCCCGGGTGCGGTGCGCAAGCTCGATCCGCGCCATCAGGCACGGAACCCCGTGATGTTCGTCGTCCTGGTCGGGTCCGTCGTGACCACGGTGATGGCGATCGCGCAGCCCACGCTGTTCTCGTGGCTGATCACCGCCTGGCTGTGGTTCACCGTGCTGTTCGCCAACCTCGCCGAGTCGGTGGCCGAGGGCCGCGGCAAGGCCCAGGCGGCGAGCCTACGAAAGGTGAAGCAGGACACGGTTGCTCGACGGCTGACCCTGTCCGGGGCGATCGAGGAGGTATCCGCCACCCAGCTCGCGATCGGCGACACCGTCGTCGTCGAGGCCGGACAGTCGATCCCCGGCGACGGGGACGTCGTCGAGGGCATCGCGACCGTCGACGAGTCCGCCATCACCGGCGAATCCGCTCCCGTCGTGCGGGAATCGGGAGGTGACCGGTGTGCGGTGACCGGTGGCACGACGGTCCTCTCGGACCGGATCGTCGTACGGATCACGTGTGCGCCCGGCCAGTCGTTCGTCGACCGGATGATCGCACTGGTCGAGGGGGCGTCCCGGAAGAAGACGCCCAACGAGATCGCGCTCAACATCCTGCTGGCGTCGCTCACGATCATCTTCCTGCTCGCGGTGGTCGCGATCGGCCCGATGGGGCAGTACGCCGGTCAGGAGCAGGATCCGATCAAGCTGATCGCCCTGCTGGTGTGCCTGATCCCCACCACGATCGGTGCGCTGCTGTCCGCGATCGGTATCGCGGGCATGGATCGCCTCGTGCAGCGCAACGTCCTGGCGATGTCAGGTCGGGCGGTGGAGGCAGCCGGCGACATCGACACGCTGCTGATGGACAAGACCGGCACCATCACCTTCGGCAACCGTCGCGCGACGGCGCTGTACCCGGCACCGGGCCGTTCGGACATCGAACTGGCCTCGGCCGCAAGGCTGTCGAGTCTCGCCGACGGAACTCCCGAGGGGCGCAGCATCGTCGACCTGTGTGCCGACCGGTTCGGGCTCGCGGCCGACTCGTCGGAGGACGAGCGTGGGGGCGAGTTCGTGCCCTTCACCGCGCAGACCCGGATGAGCGGACTGGATCTCGCGACCCCGGTCGGTTCGCAGCAGATCCGCAAGGGCGCCGGCGACGCGGTGCTGGCCTGGGTGGCCGGCTACGGCGCCGTGGTCGATCCCGCTGTCACCGATTCCGTGGAGAAGGTGGCCCTCGGGGGCGGCACGCCGCTCGTCGTCGCCGTGGCCGAGCAGGGAACCGCGACGGTTCTCGGCGTGATCGCGTTGACCGATGTGGTCAAGCCGGGCATCGCGGAGCGGTTCGCGGAACTGCGGGCCATGGGTATTCGCACGGTCATGGTGACCGGTGACAACCCGCTCACCGCTCGGGCGATCGCGGAGGAGGCCGGGGTCGACGACTTCATGGCCGAGGCCACGCCGGAGGACAAGCTCGAACGGATTCGCGCGGAACAGGAGGGCGGGCGCCTGGTCGCGATGACCGGCGACGGCACCAACGACGCCCCGGCGCTGGCGCAGGCCGACGTCGGTGTCGCGATGAACACCGGGACGTCGGCGGCCAAGGAGGCCGGCAACATGGTGGATCTGGACTCGGATCCCACCAAGCTGATCGAGGTCGTCGAGATCGGCAAGCAGTTGCTGATCACCCGCGGCGCCCTGACGACCTTCTCCCTCGCCAACGACCTCGCGAAGTACTTCGCGATCCTGCCGGCGCTGTTCAGCAGCATCTACCCACAGCTCGCGGTGCTCAACATCATGCACCTCGCGAGCCCGCAGTCCGCGATCCTGTCGGCAGTGATCTTCAATGCCCTCGTCATCGTCGGCCTGATCCCGCTGGCCCTCAGGGGAGTTCGCTACCGGCCGGCGGCGGCGTCGAAGCTGCTCGGACGAAACCTGTTGATATACGGTCTCGGCGGTGTCATTACCCCCTTCGTCGGCATCTGGCTGATCGACCTTCTCGTCCGTCTCGTTCCTGGAATCGGGTGATCGACCAATGAGATTCGCAATCGGATTTCTCAAGCAGGTGTGGGCGGGACTGCTGGTCCTGCTGGCGTTGACCGCGATCGTCGGTGTGCTGTATCCGGCCGCGGTGTGGGGCGTCGGACGAATCAGTTCAGGATCGTCGGAGGGCTCGCCGGTGTCCGACGCGTCAGGCTGCGTCGTGGGCAGTCGCTGGATCGGGGTCGACCCGCAGGTGGCGGCCGGTGAGCCGGATCCGTTCTTCCACAACCGGGTCGTCGGCTCGGTCGCGAACGACGATCCCTTCGCGCCCGGTGACCCGGCCGCGGCCCTGCCGAGCAATCAGGGGCCGAGCAGCGAGGTGCTCGCGCGCTTCGTCGAGGAGCGGCGCGCCGCGGTCGCCGAGCGCGAGGGCGTGACACCGCAGGACGTGCCGGTCGACGCCGTGACGGGATCCGGGTCCGGTATCGACCCGCACATCTCGCCCCAGTATGCGGCGCTGCAGGTTCGACGGGTCGCCGCGGCCAACGGTCTGAGCGAGGACCGCGTCCGTGACCTCGTCGCCCAGTACACTGAGGGCCGCCAGCTGGGGTTCCTCGGCGTGGAACGGGTGAACGTGCTCGAACTCAACCTCGCGCTCGGTCTCACCGCGCCTGGATGCGGTGCGGCGTCCTCGGGTGAATGATGGCGGTGTGAGCAGTTCCGAGAAGTCCGGTGCGCCGCCCCTCAGTGAGCGGCGAAGTCGTCGCCGAGGCGAGCTGAGGATCTACCTCGGTGCGGCGCCGGGTGTCGGCAAGACCTACGCGATGCTCGGCGAGGCGCACCGACGCCGCGAGCGCGGCGGAGACGTGGTCGCGGCCGTGGTGGAAACCCACGGCCGCGCCCGTACCGCCGAGCAGCTCTCAGGTCTCGAGGTCATCGAACCCAAGTACATCGAGTATCGGGGCACCGCGATGCCGGAACTGGACGTCGAGGCCGTGCTGGCCCGGCGCCCGGCGGTGGTCCTGGTCGACGAGCTCGCGCACACCAACACCCCGGGCAGCCGCAACGAGAAGCGCTGGCAGGACGTCTACGAGTTGCTCGACGCCGGCATCGATGTGCTCTCGACACTCAACGTCCAGCACCTCGAGAGCCTCAACGACGTCGTCCAGCAGATCACCGGCGTGGTGCAGCAGGAGACCGTCCCCGACGAGGTGGTGCGTGCCGCCACCCAGGTCGAGCTCGTGGACATCACGCCGGAAGCGTTGCGACGCAGGCTCTCTCACGGAAACGTCTACTCCGCGGAGAAGGTGGATGCGGCGCTGGGGAACTACTTCCGGCGCGGAAACCTCACGGCCCTGCGTGAACTCGCGCTGCTGTGGGTGGCCGACCAGGTGGATGCCGCGCTCGCGAAGTACCGTGCCGAGAACAAGATCACCGACACGTGGGAGGCCCGCGAGCGGGTGGTCGTGGCGGTCACCGGCGGCCCCGAATCGGAGACCCTGGTCCGGCGGGCGAGCCGCATCGCGAACAAGGCCAGCGCCGAGCTGATGGTCGTGCACGTCGTGCGCGGCGACGGCCTCGAGGGCGTCGCCGCAGCCGAGATGGGCAGGGTCCGCAAACTGGCGGGGAGCATCGGAGCGAGCCTGCACAGCGTCGTCGGCGACGACGTCCCCACGACGCTGCTCGAGTTCGCCCGCGAGGTCAACGCGACCCAGTTGGTGATCGGGACCTCCCGGCGCTCCCGGTGGGCCCGCATCCTCGACGAGGGCATCGGTGCGTCGATCGTCCAGCAGTCCGGGAAGATCGACGTCCACATGGTCACGCACGACGAGGCCGCGACCCGACACCGCATCTCGATCCTGGGTCGCGGTGAACGGAGGCTGATGTCGTGGCTGGCCGCCGTCGTCGTGCCGTCGCTCGCGGCCGTGCTCATGGCCGTGATCGACAGGGTGGCCGGTGTCGGCGGGCAGAACGCGCTGTTCTTCGTCGTCGTGCTGGCGGTGGCGCTGCTCGGCGGTGTGGGGCCGGCGATCCTGTCGGCCCTCATCTCGGGGCTGTTGCTCAACTACTTCTTCACCGCACCGCTCTACAGCTTCACGATCGCGCAGCCCGACAACTTCATCACCACGATCGTGCTCCTGGTGGTGGCGGTCGCCGTCGCGGTGCTGGTCGACGCCGCCGCCAAGCGCGCCCGGGAGGCGCGTCGGGCCTCGCAGGAGGCCGAGCTGCTGGCACTGTTCGCGGGGTCGGTGCTGCGCGGCGCGGATCTTCCGGCGCTTCTCGAGAAGGTGCGGGAAACCTATTCGCAGACCGGTGTCAGCGTCATCCGGCGCGGTGAGGGCGTCATCAGCTCGGCGGGCACGTCGGCGCCGGGCACCGTCGACGAGGCCGGAACGGCGTGCGAGGCGGGCGACGGCGAGTACACCCTGCTGCTCGCGGGCGGTGAACTCGGCGCCCGGGACCGCAAGGTGCTCGGTGCCGTGGCCAACCAGGCTGTCGGCCTGATCCGGCAGCGGCAGCTCGCGGAGGAGGCCAGCCAGGCGAACGCCCTCGCGGAGGCCGATCGGCTGCGCCGCTCGCTCCTGTCGGCAGTCAGCCACGACCTGCGCACCCCGCTCGCCGCAGTGAAGGCGGCGGTGTCGAGCCTGCGCAGCGACGACATCGAGTTCTCGCCCGAGGACACCGCCGAACTGTTGGCCACCGTCGAGGAGTCGACGGATCAGCTCACCGCGCTCGTCGGCAACCTGCTCGACTCGTCGCGGCTCGCGGCCGGCGTGGTGAAGCCGACGCTGCGGCGGGTGTACCTCGAAGAGGTGGTTCACCGGGCCCTCGTCGGCGCCGGGTTCGGCGGGCCAGCCTCGGCGCGACGTGTACGGGACCAGGTGAAGGTCGAGGTGGGGGACGCCGTGGTGATGGCCGACGCCGGCCTGCTCGAGCGAGTCCTGGCGAACCTCGTCGACAACGCGTTGCGCTATGCACCCGACGAACCCGTCCGGATCGGTGCGGCCCGAGTGGGGGACCGGATGACGATCACCGTCGCCGACACGGGGCCCGGCCTGGCACGCGGCACCGAGGATCAGGTGTTCGACGCCTTCCAGCGGTTGGGCGATCGGGACAACACGATAGGAGTGGGGCTCGGTTTGTCGGTGGTCAAGGGATTCGTGGAGGCGATGGGGGGCACGGTCGGTGTGACGGACACGCCGGGCGGCGGCCTGACCATGGTGGTCGAACTGGCGGCAGACTCGGGAGACTCGGTGGAGTCGGCCGATGAAGGGGGAGGCGTTCGATGACGCGGGTACTGGTGGTCGACGACGAACCACAGATTCTGCGCGCACTGCGGATCAACCTCAGTGTGCGCGGCTACGAGGTCACGACAGCCTCGACC
Source organism: Rhodococcus sp. BE178 (assembly GCF_050433545.1). Classification (NCBI taxonomy): domain Bacteria; kingdom Bacillati; phylum Actinomycetota; class Actinomycetes; order Mycobacteriales; family Nocardiaceae; genus Rhodococcus; species Rhodococcus sp. BE178. The sequence continues at coordinate 159,090 of NZ_JBNPXA010000015.1, forward strand.
GGCGCGGCTGCCCTGCGGGCGGCGGCAGAGCGGCACCCGGAGGTGGTGGTGCTCGATCTCGGCCTGCCCGACATGGACGGCATCGAGGTCCTCGCCGGACTGCGGGGCTGGTGTACGGCGCCGGTCATCGTGTTGTCGGCCCGGACCGACTCGTCGGACAAGGTGGAGGCCCTCGACGCCGGCGCCGACGACTACGTCACCAAGCCGTTCGGAATGGACGAGTTCCTCGCCCGTCTGCGGGCCGCGGTCCGGCGTGGTGCGGCAGCGGCGGAGACCAGCGAGCCGGTGGTCGTCACCGACTCGTTCACGGTGGACCTGGCAGCGAAGAAAGTCACGCGAGATGGGGCCGAGGTGCACTTGACGCCCACCGAATGGGGGATGCTCGAGATGCTCGTCCGCAACAAGGGCAAGCTCGTGGGGCAGAAGGAGTTGCTCCGTGAGGTGTGGGGTCCGGCGTACGCCACCGAGACCCACTACCTGCGGGTTTACCTTGCCCAGTTGCGGCGCAAACTTGAGGTGGACCCGTCCAAGCCGCGGCATCTGCTCACCGAGACCGGGATGGGATACCGGTTCCAGGAGTAGCGCTACCGGTCGGTTTCGGACTGGCGTCGGGGACGGTCGTCCTTCATAGTCCCAGGAGTGGACTCTCTTGTGGACGTCGTCACCGACATCAACGACACGTACTGGTACGTCGTCATCGCGCTGCTCGTCGGGTTGGGGCTGTACTTCACCGTTCGCTCCCGATTCGTCCAGGTGCGGCTGCTGCCGGACATGTTGCGGTCGGTGGCGGAACCCGCTGAGACGCTTCCCGACGGGCGCAAGGGAATCTCGGCGTTCCGCGCCTTCTCGATCTCCGCGGCGTCCCGCGTGGGGACGGGAAACATCGCCGGCGTCGCGATTGCGATCAGCGTCGGTGGGCCCGGCGCGGTGTTCTGGATGTGGGTGATGGCGATCATCGGCGCCGCGAGCGCATTCATCGAGTCGACGCTCGCACAGGTCTACAAGGTCCGCGACGAGGACGGCGGATTCCACGGCGGACCGGCCTACTACATGCTGCACGGACTTCGCCGCCGATGGATGGGTGTCATCTTCGCGGTCGTGATCACCGTGACCTACGGCTTCGTCTTCAACGCGGTGCAGACCAACTCGATCGTCGACGCGGTGTCGACCTCGCTCGACTCGGACGGCCGCGGCATCGCGGTGGCCGTCGGACTCGTCGTCGCCGCGCTCACCGCGGCGGTGATCTTCGGCGGCGTGCGCCGGATCTCGTCGGTCTCGCAGGTGGTGGTGCCGGTGGTGGCGGGCGGGTACCTGGTGCTCGCGCTCGTCGTCGTCGCGCTCAACATCACCGAGGTGCCCGGGATGATCCGGCTCATCGTCGAGAACGCGTTCGGCATCAGCGAGGTGGTCAGTGGCGGGTTCGCGGCAGCCTTCATGAACGGCATCCGTCGTGGCCTGTTCTCGAACGAGGCGGGCATGGGCTCGGCGCCGAACGCGGGCGCCACCGCGGCGGTGTCGCACCCGGTCAAGCAGGGACTGGTTCAGAGTCTCGGCGTGTACTTCGACACGCTGCTGGTGTGCACGGCGACGGCGTTCATCATCCTGCTGTCGAATCCCGAGTACGGCACCAAGGCGGGTGCGTCGCTGACCCAGAACGCCCTCAGCGCGCAGCTCGGCGGCTGGACCGTGCACTTCCTCACCGTCGCGATCTTCTTCCTCGCGTTCACCTCGGTGATCGGCAACTACTACTACGGCGAGACCAACATCGAGTTCCTCACCGGGTCCCGGCGCGTGCTCAACGGCTTCCGCGCACTGGTCGTCGTGTGCGTGTTCGCCGGCGCCATCGGTTCGCTGCCGCTCGTGTGGGCGCTGGCCGATCTGGTCATGGGCGTGATGGCGACCGTCAATCTCGCGGCGCTGCTGCCGCTCTCGGGCATCGCGTTCCTGCTCTTCAAGCACTACACCAGTCAGCGTGCGGCCGGCAAGGATCCATCCTTCCAGCGTGACGATCTGCCCGAGATCTCGGGCATCCAGGTGTGGGACGAGGCCCCGGCGGATGGCAGGATCTCCACTCATGGCTGAACAGACTCCTGCCCCCGCGCCCACCGAACTGTGGGTGGAGCGCACCGGTACCCGCCTCTACACGGGCCGCAGTTCCCGCGGGGCCGAGGTGCGCATCGGATCGGAATCCGTGGACGGGGTCTTCACCCCCGGTGAGCTGCTGAAGATCGCGCTCGCGGCCTGTTCCGGGATGAGCTCCGACTTCCCGCTCTCCCGCCGACTGGGTGACGACTACGATGCGACCATCCGGGTTTCCGGTGCCGCGGACCGCGAGAACGAGGTCTACCCGCAGCTCGACGAGGTTCTCGAACTCGACCTCAGCGAACTCGACGCGGAGGCACAGGAACGCCTCATCGCACTCGTCGAGCGTTCGGTCGACAAGGTCTGCACCGTCGGCCGCACGCTCAAGGCGGGCACGAAGGTGACGCTGTCGATCACGCGGGAGTAGACCTTCCGCGCCTGACGGACGGCTCTCGGGAAACACGCGCCTATGCTGCGCGTGGTCCGGCCCGGTTGTGTGCCGGGATGGGCTTCTTGTAGGGGTCGACCGAACTCGGTGGGGTGAACCACGGTTGGCGGTCGGGGCCGATCTCGACGTCCCAGTGCGAGTGGTGGAGTAGTCGGTGGTGGTAGCGGCACAGCAGCACCAGGTTGTCGAGGTCGGTGGGTCCGCCGTCGGCCCAGTGTTTGACGTGGTGGCCTTCGCAGTGTGCGGGTGGTGCGCCGCAGCCGGGGAAGGCGCAGCCGTTGTCGCGGGCGACGAGGGCTCGGCGTTGTTTCTTCGAGACGGTGCGGGTGGTGCGGCCGAGGTCGAGTGGTACCCCGT
>NZ_JBNPXA010000016.1:0-137731 GCF_050433545.1 Rhodococcus sp. BE178
CTGACATTCATCGACACACTGTTGAGTTCTCAAAGAACACGCGCACACCACCACTCGAAACCCTCAGGCTCCTCGTTTCGGGGCAACTGTTCCAGTCTAACCGAAGCAAGTCTCGGACGCAAATCCGCTACTTTGTCGGCCACCCGAACGCGCTCCACCATCCTACAGGATGTTTCACACTCGGATTTTCAGGCGCTCTCCGTACAACCTCGTTTTCCCTCGCTGAGCTGCGAAGCTCGGCGGCGGGTCGGTGTCCGTGTCGCTCTGACCTGGAATAAGTTACGGGGCTTTGCACCGGAACGCCAAATTGCCTGGTCACAGGGCTTGCCCGGCCACTCTGGATCGGAAAGCCGCAGGTAGACCGAACGGGGCGGGGCGAACCCCGCCCCGTTCGGGCACAACTTGATCTTCGTGACGCCGGACACGTCAGCCGGCGAGCACCTTGATGCCACCGAAGTTCTTCCGTCCCCGTCGGATCACGAGCCACTTTCCGTGCAGCAGATCCGTCGCGCTCGGCGCCCAGTCGTCGGCCTCGACTCGCTGGTTGTTCACGTAGGCGCCGCCTTCCTTGACAGCTCGGCGCGCAGCGCCCTTGCTCTCGCACAGCCCGCTCGCTACCAGGAGATCGATGATCGTGTCCGGCTCACCTGCTCGAACCTCTGCGATCGACGCCTCCTTCAGCGCAGCCGCGAGCGTCGACTCGTCGAGGTCCGTCAGCTCGGCGCGGCCGAACAACGCCTTGCTCGCGAGCTCAACCGCGTCCGTATTTGCCTGTCCGTGGACGAGCGTCGTCATCTCGGCAGCGAGCCGGCGCTGCGCCTCACGAGCCTGCGGGCGCTCCGCCGTCGCGGTCTCGAGCTCCGCGAGCTCCTCCTGCGTCAGGAACGTAAACCAGCGCAGGTAACGCATGACATCCGCGTCACCGGTGTTCACGAAGTACTGGTACCAGGCGTACGGGCTGGTCATCTCGGGATCGAGCCACAGGCTGCCGCCACCGGTCGACTTGCCGAACTTCTTGCCGTCCGCAGACGTCACGAGCGGGACCGTCATCGCGTGGACCGAGGCACCGTCGAGCTTCCGGTTGAGGTCGACCCCGGCGATGATGTTGCCCCACTGGTCGGAGCCGCCGACCTGCAACGCGCAACCGTAGTTGCGGCGCAGGTGCACGAAGTCGTTCGCCTGCAGCAACATGTAGCTGAACTCGGTGTAGGACATGCCGTCGGACTCGAGACGCCGCTTGACGGTGTCCCGCGCAAGCATGACGTTCACGGAGAAGTGCTTACCGATGTCGCGCAGGAAATCGATTGCCGTCAGCTTGGACGTCCAGTTGGCGTTGTTCTCGATGACCGCGCCGGTCGGTGAATCGTCGAAGTCGACGAAGCGCTCGAGCTGCGAGCGGATGCGATCGGCCCATTCGGCGACCGTGTCGGCCGAGTTCATGGTGCGCTCGCCGACATCGCGGGGGTCACCGATCATGCCGGTGGCGCCACCGGCCAGGACGATCGGCCGGTGACCTGCGCGCTGGAAGCGCTTGAGGGCGAGCAGCGGGACCAGGTGGCCTGCGTGCAAGCTCGGCCCGGTCGGATCGAAACCGGCATACAACGTGACTGGACCGGCCTCGGTCTCACGACGCAGCGCGTCCAGATCGGTCGACTGGGCGATGAGGCCCCGCCAGGTCAGTTCGTCAAGGATGTTCTCAGTCACGCACCCGATCATCCCATCGCTCGGTGACCGCAGGTGCGCGCGGGCTGCGGCGGTACGCGGAAACGGCGGCCGAGCCCGGGATCCACAGCCGCCACGGCCGGTCTGCGGCAACGGCGATCCCGACCCGTGGGCCGCTCCGGTAGGGCGTCGGCTCCCCCAGCCCCAGGCGCGTGTCCGGGTGGGTCCCGAACAGGTCGACCCCGTTGTCGTCGAGGGTCAGGCCGAGTGCCGAACCGAGGTTGCCCGGTCCGCGGGCGGCGTCGGAGTGACGACTGATCCCCGGACGGCGTGAGGCGACCAGCTCGTGGCCGTCGATGATCTCTGCAGCGCGCAGCAGCACGCCACCGGCGACGCCGTCCGGTCCGTACGAGACGTTCGCGCAGTAGTGCATTCCGTAGCTGCGGTAGACGTACAGATGGCCTGCGTCACCGAACATCACCGCGTTCCGCGGTGTCCGTCCCCGGAAGGAGTGCGACGCCGGATCCGGCCATGGGCCCTGTAAGTCGCCTCCATACGCCTCCACCTCGACTATCCGCGCCCGCACCGCGCCGACGGTCAGCGTCGCGCCGAGAAGGGCCCGGGCCGCCTCGATCGGGTGGTCGGCGTCGCGGAGGACGTCGCGTCCAGGAGTGGTCACGGTGACGATTGTGCACCGACGTCGCGCGGTGGCGTCCGGAGCGTTGACGGGCGTCCCCGCGCGGGCGAATAATTCACCGAACGGTGAGTTCATCGCTCGATGAATCGAGGTCGACATGACCGGAACCTCCGCTTCGCCCTCCGCGGCGATAGAGATCCACGAGCTCAATGTCCGACGCGGTGGCGCCCCCGCACTGAGGGACGTAACCCTGGCGATCCCCCGCGGAACGGTCACGGGGCTGCTCGGTCCGTCGGGGTGCGGCAAGACCACTCTGATGCGGTGCATCGTCGGCACCCAGATCGTGGAGTCCGGCACGGTCACCCTGCTGGGCCGCCCGGCGGGCGCGGCGGCTCTGCGGCGTCGGATCGGCTACGTGACCCAGGCGCCGAGCGTCTACCTGGATCTGACGATCAGGGACAACGTGCGGTACTTCGCCTCGTTGTACGGCCGCGGCAACGACGCGGTCGCCGACACTATCGAGGCCGTCGGCCTGACGACCCACACCCACCACCGAGCGGGCGACCTGTCGGGCGGGCAGCTCGGCCGAGTGTCACTGGCGTGCGCACTGGTCGCCCAGCCGGAACTGCTGGTGCTGGACGAGCCCACCGTCGGGCTCGACCCCGTCCTGCGCGCCGAACTATGGGAACACTTCGCCTCGCTTGCCGCTGCGGGCACGACACTGCTCGTGTCGAGCCACGTCATGGACGAGGCCGACCACTGCGAGAACCTCCTGCTGCTGCGGGACGGCCGGCTGCTCGCGCACGTGCCACCGGACGAACTCCGGCGCCGTACCGGCAAGGCAAACCTCGAGGAGGCGTTCCTCTCGCTCATCCGGGAACACCAGGTCGGAGTCCAGCCATGATCATCACGCCCCGTATCTACACCGCGAGTACGACGCGCATCCTGCGTCAGCTCCGCGTGGACCACCGGACCGTCGCGATGATCCTGGTGGTGCCGTCGTTGCTGATGGTGCTCCTGTACTTCCTCTATCAGAACGTCCCGACCCCGCCCGGCCAGACTCCGCTGTTCGACCGGATCGCGATCACGATGCTCGGCATCATCCCGTTCATCGTGATGTTCCTGGTGACGTCGATCGCGATGCAGCGCGAACGCAGTTCCGGCACCCTCGAGCGCCTGCTGACCACGCCCCTGTCGAAGCTCGACCTGCTCGCCGGCTACGGCACCGCCTTCTCGATCGCCGCGGCGGCGCAGGCCGGCCTCGCCTGTGCGGTCGCCTTCGGATTTCTGAACCTGACCACCGAAGGCAGCGTGATCTGGGTCCTGCTCATCGCGGTGGTCAACGCCGTACTCGGGGTCGCGCTGGGCCTGCTGTGCAGCGCGTTCGCCCGCACCGAGTTCCAGGCCGTGCAGTTCATGCCGGTCATCGTGATCCCGCAACTCCTGCTGTGCGGGCTGCTGGTTCCGCGGGGTCAGCTGCCGCAGTGGCTGGAGTGGATCAGCAACGTGCTGCCGCTGAGCTACGCGGTGGAGGCCCTGCAGCAGGTGGCCACCAATCCCGGCACGACCACGTTGATGTGGCGTGACCTCGGGATCGTGGTGGCGTTCGTGGTGGTCGCGCTGAGTCTCGGGGCCGCGACACTGCGTCGGCGGACACCGTGATGGCGGAGTCGTCCTCGCCGACCCGTTCCGGGAGGCGTCCCGGGCGCTCGGGGACCCGCGACCGGATCCTGCAGGTCGCTCGAAACCAGTTCGCGAGCAAAGGGTTCGACCACACGACCATTCGCTCGATCGCGTCGGAGTCCGGCGTCGACTCGGCACTCGTCCACCACTACTTCGGCACAAAGCAGCGCCTGCTGGTCGACGCGATCGAGCTACCCATCGACCCCGCGACGATCCTCGGCGCGCTCGAGGCGGCCCCGGTGGACGCACTGGGCGAGACGCTCGCGCGGACAGTGATCGGGGTCTGGGACTCCACGCACCAGCCCGCGGTGGTCGCCGCGGTGCGGTCCGCACTGACGGGCGGCGAGGAGAACCTCGTCCGCAGCTTCCTCCTCGAGGTCGCGCTGAAGGGCATCGCCGCGAGGGTGGACTCCCCGACCGGAACCGGGGACCTGCGCGTCGCACTCGTCGCCTCGCAGATGACGGGTCTGTTCGTCACCCGCCACCTGTTGAGGATCGAAGCCCTGCGGACCCTGTCCACGGAGCAGACCGTCCAGCTGATCGCGCCGACACTGCAGCGCTATTTCACCGGACCGCTGGAACCGGTCTAGTCGGTGCGGGAGGCGACGCCGCGCGCGACGAAGTCGTCGTGCTCGGCGTCGGTGACATCACGTGCCTCGTCGACCAGCAGCACGGGGATCCCGTTCTCGATCGGGTAGGCCCGGTGCAGGCGCGGGTTGTAGAGCAACTCGTCACCGACCAACAGCAACGGCCCCTTGTCCTGCGGGCACGCCAGAATGCTGAGCAGGGTGGGATCAATAACCACTTCAGTCCTCTCGGGCCGTCCGGGATCTCGGCCGGTCCAGGCTACAAGTCTCCGCGGGAGTGCTCACGCGGGCACCCCACCCGGCTTCGCCGACGGGTCCCCGAACGTCGCCGCCGTCGCCTTGGTGAGGCGCTTGTACCGGCCGGTGTCCACCTCGAGGTACCACGCGCGCACGCTCGGCTTCGGGAGGCCCGCTGCCTGCAACTCGGACGCCCGAGGGCGGTACGAGGCGCCGAGCGGGATGCGGTCGACGACGTGCACGATGTCGGGGCACTGCTCGATCGGCAACTGCCCGAGTGCGGCACCGATCTCCGCCGCGCTGGGGACGCGTCCCTCGTGGACGGTGATCGCCGCGACCGCCACGTGGGACTCCCCCGCGGGCACTGGATACGCGACCGCCAACTCGACCTGCGGCATCTCCCCGAGGGCATCGACGATCGGCTGCGTGAAGACCGGTCCGCGCGCTGCGGCGACCACGGTGCGCTTGTGGTCGACCAGCCAGTAGTCTCCGTCCGCGTCCCGCCGGAAGAGGTTCTCGGTGGGCACCCAGGCGTCGCCGGCAGCGAAGACGCCCCGCATCACGCCGGGAACCGCCTCCGCGCGTGCGCCCGGCCGACCGAGAAGCAGGCCTACTTCCTCGTCCTCGCACTCACGGACGAATCCCTGCGCGTCCTCGAGCAGACGCCCCTCGATCGGGTCGTACGCGCCCAGTCGAACCTCGGCGCTGCCGGGGAGCGGGCGCCCCTTGGAACCGACCTTCGCGCCGGAGACATTGACCAGAACCACGTCACCCTCGGTGGACGCATAGAACTCGAGCACCTGCGCTGGGGCGAACCGCTCGGTGGTTCGGCGCCACAGCCCGGGCGGCATGCCCGAGCCGATGAACAGGCGCACGGGATGCCCGTGCTCGAGCGGCAGCAGCTTGGCATCGAGAATCTCACGCAGCATCGTCCACGTGTAGCTGACGACCGTGACCCCGTACCGGTGGATCTCCTCCGCGAAGCGCTCCGGATCCAGCCCGCGCGACAGCGCGATCCGCGAACCGCCCGCGACCGCGCCGCCGAGGGTGGCCATCAGCCCCGACGAATGATGCAGCGGCGCAAGGCAGTACACCGTGTCGCCGCGACTGAGCGAGGCCGCGGACGCCGTACCGAACGCCGAGAGCGCCCAGCGGTAGTTCGTGATGAACTTGGCCTCGAGGCTGCCGCGCGACCCACTGAAGATCACGAACGCCAGTTCCCGTGCCAGCCCGGGATCCGGGCGATACCAGCCGGGCAGTGTCACCGCATCCGGGTCGACCTGCTCCAGGTCCACCACGTCCGGCCCCAGCTCGACGTCGAGCCCGCGGAATTCGCCGCCGCCGAGCACGAGGACCTTCTTGCCGGTCGCCACCGCGTCTTCGAGGTGGTCCGGGTCGACGAGGATGCGATCGACCCCACCCAGTCGCACCGCTTCGTCGAGATCCCCGCCCGGCGGCAACAGCGCTGCGACGGCACCGAGCCGCGACAGCGCCGCGATCGCGACCAGCGCGCTGGGGCGGGTCTCCATCAGGACACCGACATGGTTGGCCGGCCGGATACCGGCATGGATGAGACCACGGACCACGTTGTCGATGCGCGTGTTGACGGCGGCGTTGGTGTGCACTCGATCGTCGAACAGGAAGAACTCCCCGTTCGCCGCCTTGCGTCCCTGCTCGGCGAGCAACAGCCCCAGTGAGATCCGCGAGTGCGGCTGCAGCTGACCGAGCCGAGCAAGTCTCGGCAACGCACGAGCAGCCTCGACGGAGAGCTCGCGAGTACCACGCACGGTGTCGGTGGCGAGATCCGCGATTCCCTTGCCGACGCCCACACCGACCTCGGCGATCGACGCGACGGTATGGGCCAGCCGGTTGGCGATGCTCACACCGCTGTCGGTGCCGGACGGCTCGTCGTGGATCATCGCGTCGACGGTGTCCGGGCGCGGCCCGGTGCCCTCACGCCATCGAACCCACTGTCCGGTGGTCGGCCACGTCCGGGCTGCCGCGGCGGAGCCGACGACGAGGCCGAAGTGCCCTGCGCGCAACGTCGATTCGAACGCCTCGGCCCGGGGCGCTGCCCGCTTGATCCCGCGCACGGCGAGCGGTTGGCCGATGTCGTCGACTTCACCGACGAACGCAAGAACCGGACACGTGATCTCGGCGAGGCTCACCGGGGTGTCCTTGATGACGAACCCACCGGTCATCATCCGGTTGTGGACGATGAACTGCTTGAGCAGTTCGGCGACCGCGGGGCCGGACCACGCCACCCAGCCGTCCTGCGCCAGGAAGCGGCGCTGCTGCTCGCGCGGCAGCAGCGCTTCGCGGTCGTGCAACTGCCGCAGGAAGTCGAGTCGGGATTTCGCGGTCTTCACCGGATCGAGCAACTGGAAGCCGGTGCGCGCCATCCACCCGGCGATCGACAAACGGTTGAACACGTGGTCGGCGAGCACGTCGGCAGCCTTGGTCGCGATGCCCTCGGGGATGTTGAACGGCAGCGCGGCCAGCGTGTCGACGGGCGCACCGAAAGTGATCAGGCTGGCGATGTTCCGGCACCGCCGGAAGGCCGCGGCCTGGTAGCAGAACATGCCACCCTGCGAATAGCCCGACAGGTGGACGTCACGACCGGTGTGCTCGTGGACCAGGTCGATGATCTCGCTGATCGCGACAATGTGATCCGCGAGTGTGCGGTCCCAGCCGCCCTCCTCGGTGTCCGGGGAGCCGAAGTCGACGACCCACGGATCGATGCCCATCTCGTGCAGGATCCCGACGGCGCCCTGGTCACGGGTGACGTCGTACACGTCCGCCGACATCATCATCGGCGGCACGAGCACGATCGGCGGCCCGGCCTGATCCGGAGCGGCGTCCGGGAAGTATCGGCGCAGTCGATACATCGGGGCGCGCTCGACGATCTGGAACGGCGACGGTGTGGCACCGGTTTCCAGACCGCCGAGGCGAACCACCTCGAGGCCGTTCTGTGCCGTGGCGACGGCTCGCCGAAGCGAACCCACCACGTAGTCGGAGCTCAGACTCACCAGCACTCCCCCAGCAACCCATCGTGACTTGCATCACATCATGTTCGATGAGCTTCCACATTACTGCGTATATGGGACTGGGGTTACACCGAGTCGATCTCTCATCTCGACTAGGCGCGCGTCCACTCCCGCAACGCGTCCGCCGAACGACGCACGCCGCCCAGTTGTTCGGCAACCCGCACCCCCGCGGTCCCGCCGCGCGCGCTACGCGACGCGATGGATCCGTGGACCGTGAGCACCTCGCGCACCGCCGGGGTGAGCGCCGGATCGACACCCGCAAGCTCGTCGTCGGTGAGCTCGTCGAGCCCCACGCCGCGCGCCTCCGCGACGCGGACGCATGCGCCCGCGGCCTCGTGCGCAACCCGGAACGGAACGCCCTGGCGGACCATCCATTCCGCGATGTCGGTGGCGAGCGTGAACCCTGCTGGAGCCAGCTCCGCCATCCGATCGGTGTGGAACTCGAGGGTGGAGACCAGACCGGTGATCGCGGGCAGCAGCAGCTCGAGCTGTGCGACCGAGTCGAAGACCGGCTCCTTGTCTTCCTGCAGATCGCGGTTGTACGCGAGCGGCTGTGCCTTGAGCGTGGCCAGCAGACCGGTCACGTTGCCGATCAGGCGTCCTGCCTTGCCACGCGTGAGCTCGGAGACGTCCGGGTTCTTCTTCTGCGGCATGATCGACGATCCCGTCGACCACGCGTCCGCGAGCGTGATGTAGCCGAATTCCGGCGTGCTCCAGATGATGACCTCTTCGGCCATCCGAGACAGGTCCACCGCGATCATCGCGAAGACGAACGCCGCCTCGGCCGCGAAGTCACGCGACGACGTCGCGTCGATCGAGTTCTCGGCGGCCGAGTCGAACTTCAGCTCGGCGGCGATCGCGTCGGGGTCGAGCCCCAGCGACGAGCCCGCCAGGGCGCCGGAACCGTACGGCGACACCGCGGCCCGCTTGTCGAAGTCCCGCAGACGCGCGACGTCGCGCAGCAGCGGATGCGTGTGCGCGAGCAGATGATGCGCCAGCAGCACGGGCTGCGCCGCCTGCAGGTGCGTCTTGCCCGGCATCACGACATCGGGGTGCGCCGCGGCCTGGGTTGCGAGTGCGTCGACGACGTCGAGGACGCCGTCGGCGACCCGCCGGGCCGCGTCCCGCAGCCACATCCGGAACAGGGTGGCCACCTGGTCGTTACGGGAACGGCCGGCCCGCAGCCGGCCACCGACCTCGGGCCCGACCCGCTCGATCAGGCCCCGCTCGAGTGCGCCGTGCACGTCCTCGTCGGACTCGGCCGGCCCGAACGCACCGGAGGCGACGTCGTCGCCGAGCCGGGTGAGGCCGTCGAGCATGGTCGCCAGGTCGGCCTCGCTCAGGAGACCGGCCTTGTGCAGCACCTTCGCGTGCGCCTGGGACGCCCGCACGTCGTACGGGGCCAGGACCCAGTCGAAGTGTGTCGACTTGCTCAGGGCCGCCATGGCGGCGGCCGGTCCCGACTGGAACCGGCCGCCCCACAGGGCGCCCTCGTTGGTGCCGTGGCTCTGAGCGCCTCCGGCGTCGTGGGCGGTCATCGACTAGAGACCCAGGTCGCGCTTCGCGGCGACCTTGGAGGACAGGCCGTGGATGTTGACGAAGCCCTTCGCGTACGACTGGTCGAACGAGTCGCCCTCGTCGTAGGTGGCCAGGTTGAAGTCGTACAGCGACTCCGGGCTGCGGCGGCCGTTGACGGTGATCGCGCCACCGTGCAGGAACAGGCGGATGTCGCCGGTGACCCGCTCCTGGGTCTTCGCGACGAAGGAATCCAGCGCGTCCTTGAGCGGCGAGAACCACAGGCCGTCGTAGACCAGCTCGCTCCAGCGCTGCTCCATCTGACGCTTGTAGCGGCCCAGCTCACGCTCGAGGGTGAGGTGCTCGAGCTCCTGGTGCGCGGTGATGAGCACCATCGCGCCCGGGGCCTCGTAGATCTCGCGGCTCTTGATGCCGACGAGACGGTCCTCGACGACGTCGAGGCGGCCGACGCCCTGCGCACCCGCGCGCTTGTTGAGCTCCTGGATGGCCTCGAGCACCGTGACCGGCTTGCCGTCGATCGCGACCGGCTTACCCGCCTCGAAGCTGATGATCAGCTCGTCGGGGCTGTTCCAGTTGAGCGTGGGGTCCTGCGTGTAGTCGTAGACGTCCTTGGTCGGCGCGTTCCACAGATCCTCGAGGAAGCCCGTCTCCACCGCGCGGCCCCACACGTTCTGGTCGATCGAGAACGGCGAACGCTTGGTGACGTTGATCGGGATGTTGTTCTCCTCGGCGAAGGCGATCGCCTTCTCGCGGGTCCACGCGTAGTCGCGGACCGGTGCGATGACCTCGAGGTCGGGCGCGAGGGCGCCGAAGCCGACCTCGAAGCGGACCTGGTCGTTGCCCTTGCCGGTGCACCCGTGCGACACAACGGTGCCGCCGTGCGCGCGAGCAGCCTCGACGATGTGCTTGACGATCAGCGGACGGCTGATGGCCGAGACCAGCGGGTAGCGGTCCATGTAGAGAGCGTTGGCCTGGATGGTCGGCAGGCAGTACTCGTCCGCGAACTCGTCGCGCGCATCCACCACGACCGACTCGACGGCACCGCAGTCGAGGGCACGCTGACGCACGACCTCCATGTCCTCGCCGCCCTGGCCGAGATCGATGGCGACGGCAACGACCTCCTTGCCGGTCTCCTTGCCGATCCAGCTGATGGCCACGGAGGTGTCCAGCCCGCCCGAGTAGGCGAGTACGACGCGATCAGCCATGGTGTGTGTGCTCCTTAGAAATCGAATTGTTCATGCAGAGTCTAGTGGTCAGGCCAGGCGCTCGATCGCCGCGGCAAGCTCCGCCCCGGTGAGCGGTTCGCGGGCCACGACGAGGATCGTGTCGTCGCCCGCGATGGTGCCGACGACGTCGGGCAGCGAGGCCCGGTCGAGCGCGCTGGCCAGGTAGTGCGCGGCCCCCGGCGGGGTCCGCAGGACGGCGAGGTTTCCGCTGGCATCGGTCGAGACCAGCAGTTCCCCCAGCAGTCGGGACAACCGGTCGGTACCCCCGGAGACACCCCGCACGGGCGAGCCGTCCTCCGGCACGACGTACACCCCGGCGCCACCGTCGGCGGCCCGCAGCTTCACCGCGCCGAGTTCCTCGAGATCGCGCGACAGGGTCGCGTTGGAGACCTCGATCCCCTCCGCGCCGAGCAGCGCCGCGAGTTCGGCCTGGCTGCGGATGTGCCGCTCTGCGACCAGCGCGGTGATCCGCGCCTGCCGGCCGGCGCGCGTGTGCGCGACGGCGGCGGCAGGCTGCGCCGGATGGGGCCCCGGGGCGGTGGTCACGGCCGGGCCCCGGACCGGTGTTCGAGCAGCCAGACGAGCAGTGCCTTCTGCGCATGCAGCCGGTTCTCGGCCTCGTCCCACGCAGCCGACTGCGGCCCGTCGAGGACCTCGTCGGTGATCTCCTCGCCGCGGTGTGCGGGCAGGCAGTGCAGCACGACGGCGTCCGGTGCCGCCTTCGCGAGCAGGTCGGCGTTGATCTGGAACGGCCGGAACGGTCCGATGCGGTCGAGACCGTCCTCCTCCTGACCCATCGACGTCCAGGTGTCCGTCACCAGCACGTCGGCGCCGGCCACCGCGGCCTGCGGATCGTCGGTGAGCGTGACCATTGCGCCGGTCTGCTCGGCCCGCACGCGGGCGGCCTCGACGACCGCCGGGTCGGGTGCGAACCCGAGCGGCGCGGCGATCGTCACGTGCACGCCTGCGGTGACGCCACCGAGCAGCAGTGAGTGCGCCATGTTGTTGGCGCCGTCGCCGAGGTACGTGAGCCGCAGACCCGCCAGTTCACCCTTGCGTTCGGCGATGGTCTGCAGGTCCGCGAGTACCTGGCACGGATGGAACTGATCCGACAGCGCGTTGACGATCGGAACCGTCGCACCCTCGGCCATCTGCTCGAGCCGCTCCTGGCCGAACGTGCGCCACACGACGGCGTCGACGAACCGAGACAGCACGCGTCCGGTGTCCTGCAGCGTCTCGTCGCGGCCGAGCTGGGTCTTGCTGCCGTCGACGACGACCGCGTGCCCGCCGAGCTGCGCGATGCCCATCTCGAACGAGAAACGGGTGCGGGTCGAGTTCTTGTCGAAGATGACACCGACGCCGCGCGGGCCCTCGAGCGGCCGTCGCGAGAACGGATTCGCCTTGAGCTCACGGGCGAGCGACAGCACCTCGGCCTGCTCGGCCGGGGTCAGGTCGTCGTCCCTCAAGAAGTGTCGAATCGTCATGTACTACTTGCCTCCTGCCGGTTCCGCCGCAGCCGCATCGAGAATTCCCGGCAGCGCCGCGACGAATCCTTCCGCTTGCTCCTCGGTGAGGATCAACGGGGGTGCCAACCGGAGCACGCCCGGCTGCGCCGCGTTCACGAGGTACCCGGCGTCGCGGGCCGCGGTCTCGACCGCGGGGGCCACGTCGTCGGTGAGAACGACGCCCAGCAGCAGCCCGGATCCGCGCACGTGATCGACGAGCGGGTGCCCGAGTCCCTCGATGCCGGTGGAGAGCACCTTGCCGATGTTGTCGGCATGCGACAGCAGGTCTTCGGACGCGATCGTCCGCAACACGGCGAGCGCGGCCGACGCGCACACCGGGTTGCCGCCGAACGTGGTGCCGTGCTTGCCCGGACCGAAGAGTTCGGCCGCCGCGCCGGTCGCGATGCACGCACCGATCGGCATGCCACCGCCGAGACCCTTGGCGAGCGTCATGACATCGGGCACGATGCCCGCGGCCTGGTGCGCGTAGAACCAGCCGGTCCGGCCGATGCCGGTCTGCACCTCGTCGAGGATCAGCAGTGCGCCGCGCTCGGCGGTGATCTTCCGGGCACCCGCGAGGTAGCCCTCCGGCGGGACCACGACGCCGCCCTCACCCATGATCGGCTCGAGGAACACCGCCGCGGTGTCCTCGTCGACCGCCCGGTCGAGCGCCTCGAGGTCGCCGTAGGGCACGTGCTCGACGCCGGGGGGCATCGGCTCGAACGGCGCCCGCTTGTCGGGCTGGCCGGTGAGCGCGAGGGCACCCATCGTCCGGCCGTGGAACGCCTTCTCGGCGGCGATGATCTTGCGACGTCCGGTCGCCCGGGCCAGCTTGAAGGCGGCCTCGTTGGCCTCGGTTCCCGAGTTGCACAGGAACACCCGCCCCGTCACGGTGCCGGCGGTCTCGCCCGCACCCAGGTGCTCGAGCAGGTGCTCGGCCAGCGCGACGGCCGGCTCGCTGGCGTACAGGTTCGACACGTGTCCGAGAGTGGACAGCTGGGTCGTGACGGCCTCGACGATCGCCGGATGCGCGTGGCCGAGGATGTTGACGGCGATGCCGGCGAGCAGATCCAGGTACTGCTTCCCGTCGGCGTCGGTCACGACCGCGCCCTCACCGCGGACCAGCGCCACCCGCGGCACGCCGTAGGTGTTCATCAGCGCGCCGGACCAGCGCTGCTGCAGATCCGTTGTGGCAGTCATTTCCGTCCTTCCGGGGTAACAGAGTTGGGTGCGGGAGCGTGGGTCACCATGGTGCCGATGCCCTCGCCGGTGAAGAGTTCGAGCAGAACCGAGTGCTCGACGCGGCCGTCGATGACGTGCGCGGTGGGCACGCCACCCTCGACGGCGCGCAGGCAGGCCTCCATCTTGGGGACCATGCCGGAGTCGAGGCTCGGCAGCAGCTGACGCAGTGCGGCCGTGTCGATCTCGGAGGCGAGCGAGCTGCGGTCGGGCCAATCGGTGTAGAGCCCCTCGACGTCGGTGAGGACGACCAGCTTCTCGGCGCCGATCGCCTCGGCGATGGCCGCGGCCGCGGTGTCGGCGTTGATGTTGTGCACCACGCCGTCCTCGTCGGGCGCGATCGTGGAGACCACGGGGATGCGCCCGGCGGCGATGAGGTCGAGCACCGCGTCGGGGTTGACCGTGGTGACGTCGCCGACGAGGCCGATGTCGGTGGCCTCGCCGTCGACCTGCACGGTGCGCCGGGTCGCGGTCAGCAGCCGCGCGTCCTCGCCGGAGATGCCGACGGCGAATGGGCCGTGCGCGTTGATCAGGCCGACCAACTCGCGGCCGACCTGACCGAACAGCACCATCCGCACGACGTCCATGACCTCGGGGGTGGTGACCCGGAAACCGCCCCGGAACTCACCCTCCATGCCGAGCCGCTTGAGCATCGCGTTGATCTGAGGGCCGCCGCCGTGCACCACGACCGGGTGGATCCCGATGGTCCGCAGGAACGCCATGTCCGCGGCGAATGCGCTCTTGAGCTCGTCGTCGATCATGGCGTTGCCGCCGTACTTGATCACGACGATCTTGTCGTGGAAGCGCTGCAGCCACGGCAGCGCCTCGGCCAGGACGAACGCCTTCTGGCTCGACGTGAGGTTCTCGATGCTGGCGGCGGTGCCACTGTCGGTGTCGGTACTCATGACGAGTACGCCGAATTCTCTTCGACGTACGCGTGCGACAGGTCGGTGGTGCGGATGGTGACGCTGTGCTCGCCGACGCCCAGTTCGATGTTCAGGTCGATGTCCATGCCGGACAGGTCCACCTCGCGGGCGCCGGGGGCGCCGACACCGTCGATGCACACGGGATTGCCGTTGAACGACACCGAGATCCGGTCCGGGTCGAGCGTGATCGGCGCGATGCCGACCGCGGCCAGGACACGACCCCAGTTGGGGTCGGAGCCGAACAGTGCGGTCTTGACGAGGCTGTCGCGGGCCACGGTGCGCGCAGCGACGAGGGCCTCCTGCTCGGAGGCGGCGCCGCTGACGGTGACCCGCACCCGCTTGGTGACGCCCTCTGCGTCGGCCATCATCTGGTCGGCGAGGCTGTCGCACACCGCGAGCACGGCGGCGTTGAGCTCGTCCTGCGACGGGGCGACTGAGCTGGCGCCCGACGAGAGCAGCAGCACGGTGTCGTTGGTGGAGGTCGCGCCGTCGACGTCGAGTCGGTCGAACGACATCCGCGTCGCGAACCGCAGCGCCTCGTCGAGCTGCTCGGCGGTCGCGACGGCGTCGGTGGTGATGACCGACAGCATCGTCGCGAGCGACGGCGCGAGCATGCCGGCCCCCTTGGCCATGCCGCCGACGTTCCACTTGTCGGCGTGGTGCAGTGCCGCCTGCTTGGGGACGGTGTCGGTGGTCATGATGGCGTGCGCGGCGTCGGTGCCGCCGGAGATACCGCCGGCCAGTTCGTGCACGATCTCGGTGACGCCCGAGAGGATCTTGTCCATCGGCAGCCGGTCACCGATCAGACCGGTGGAGCACACTGCGACCTCGATCGCGCCGGTCTCGGTGCCCCAGTCGCTGAGCGATGCGGCCACGTGCTCGGCGGTCTTGTGGGCGTCCTGGAATCCGGGGGCTCCGGTGCACGCGTTGGCGCCGCCGGAGTTGAGGACCACGGCCCGCAGCCGGCCGGTGGTGAGGACCTGCTGCGACCACAGCACGGGCGCGGCCTTGACCTTGTTAGCGGTGAATACGCCCGCGGCAGCCAGCTCGGGTCCCTCGTTGAAGACCAGTGCGAGGTCGGAGCGACCGCTGACCTTGATCCCGGCCTTGATGCCGGCTGCGCGGAAGCCCGCCGGCGCGGTGACGCCCTGCGTGCGGATCAGCCGGCCCCCGGCGATCTCGATGGCGTCGGCGAAGTCGGATTCGGTTGTCACGGAGCAACTCCCACGGTCGAGAGACCATCGGTCTCGGGCAGGCCCAGGGCCAGGTTCATGGATTGGACGGCACCGCCGGCGGTGCCCTTGGTGAGGTTGTCGATCGCCGCGATGACGACGAGGACTCCGGCGTCCGCGTCTACGGTGACCGCGATCTGCACGGCGTTGGAGCCGACGACGGCCCCGGTCTGCGGCAGCTGCCCCTCGGGGAGCACGTGGACGAACGGCTCGTCCCGGTACGCCTTCTCGTAGACGGCACGGATCTCGTCGACGGAGGACGTGGTGGGCGCGGTGCAGGTAGCGAGGATGCCACGCGGCATCGGCGCGAGGACCGGCGTGAAGGAGACGGTGACGTCCGCGCCGGCGGCCGCCGACAGGTTCTCCTTGATCTCCGGGGTGTGCCGGTGCGCGCCGCCGACGCCGTACGCCCGGACCGAGCCCATGACCTCGGAGCCGAGGAGGTCGGCCTTGGGCGCCTTGCCCGCGCCGGAGGTTCCGCTGACCGCGACGATGTTGACCCGCGGCTCGACGACACCGGCTGCGACGGCCGGGGCGAGCGCGAGCGACGACGCGGTCGGGTAGCAGCCGGGCACCGCGATGCGGGTGGCACCGACGAGCTTGTCCCGGCCGCCCGGCAGCTCGGGCAGCCCGTACGGCCAAGTGCCGGCATGCGGGCTGCCGTAGTACTTCTCCCACGCCTCGGCGTCGGTGAGCCGGAAGTCGGCACCGCAGTCGATGATCACGGTCGACTCGGGGAGCTGCCGCGCGATCTCGGCCGAGTTGCCGTGCGGCAAGCCGAGGAAGACGACATCGTGACCGGACAGGGTCTCGATGTCGGTCGGCCCCAGGACGCGATCCGCGAGCGGCAGCAGGTGCGGGTGGTGCGACCCGAGGGTCGTGCCCGCGTTGCTGCCCGCGGTCAGCGCACCGATCACGAGCGAACCGTCGCGATAGGCAGGATGACCGAGCAGCAGGCGCAGGATCTCGCCACCCGCGTACCCGCTCGCGCCCGCAATCGCGACCTTGATCGGAGACCGGTTACCGGTCTCCGAAGCTCCAGCGTCTCCAGATGTACCCATACGGATGATTATGCACCATCATGCAAACTCATTCATAGTGGGTTTTCGACACACGAATCACTGGGGAAACACGGCGTCGCGCAGCACGTGCTTGGTCAGTTTGCCCGACGGGTTCCGCGGCAACGTATCGACGAGCACCAGCTCCCGCGGCATCTTGTAGCGGGCGAGCTTGTCCGACAGGTACGCGCGCAGATCCTCGAGTTCCAGTGTCCTCCCCTCGACCGGCACGACGACGGCGACCACCGTCTCGCCCCACTCCGGGTGCGGCCGGCCGATCACCGCGACGTCGAGGATGTCGTCGTGCGGCCGGATCGCCTCCTCCACCTCCTGCGAGTAGACGTTCTCACCGCCGGTGATGACGACGTCCTTGAGTCGGTCGACGATGAACAGGTACCCGTCGGCGTCGATCCGCGCGACGTCGCCGCTGCGGTACCAGCGCCCGTCGAACACGTCCTCGGTCGCGGCGTCGTTGTCGAGGTAGCCGCGCATCCGGGTGTCGGCGCTGAGCCAGATCTCACCGGTCTCCCCCGGCCCGGCGTCCGTGCCGTCGGCGCGGACCACCCGCAGGTCCACGCCGGGCATCCCGCCACGGCCGATCGACCCCGCCTTCTCGATCTGCTCGTGCGGGTAGAGCGCGGTGCCGACCGGCCCCATCTCGCTCATCCCGTACACCTGATAGAAGTCCTCCGAGCCGTAGACGCGGGCGAGGAGCTGCGCGGTCTCGGCACCGATCGGCGCGCCGCCGTAGAGCCAGCGCCGGACCGAACTCAGGTCGTACGACGAAAGATCGAGACCCTGAGCCTTCGCGATCTGCACCGGGGCGAGGTAGGCGATGGGCGCGCCGAAGAACGCGGTGATCCGCTCGCGTTGCACGGTCTCGAGGAACTGGATCGGGTGGTATTCGCGCAGCAGCACCACGGTTCCGCCGAGGAACAGCGTCGTCAGCATCCAGTTGTTCAGCGGCGATGCGTGCCAGATCGGCATGGCGAGCAGGAAGCGGTCGTCGCGCTCGAGGCCGACGGTCGCGACGATCAGCGGCGGCACCGAGGCAATCGACCGGTGGGTGTGGACGCACCCCTTGGGCGCGCTGGTTGTACCGGAGGTGTACAGGATCTGCGCGACGGCGTCCTCACTACCCTCGCCCCCATCGACACCCTCCCATTCCGGTGCCGCATCGACAGCGGCATCGAAGTCGTCCGCCGCATCCCCGCCGGCACCACCGTGCGTTGTCATCTCCGTCAGCAACCACCGGGTCTGCGGCGCTCCACCGCGGGCCGCGTCGACGAGGTCCGCCGAGACGACGCCGACGCGCGCACCGCTGTGGCCGATCGTGTACTCGACCTCGGGTGCGGTGAGCTTGTGGTTGACGGGGACCAACACACCACCGGCGCGCCAGACACCGAATGCGGCAATCACGAAGCCCGGCGAGTTGTACGTCATGACCGCGACCCGATCGCCGGGCCGGACGCCCTCGCGGCGGAACACCTCGGCCGCCCGCCGGGACGCGGATTCGAGTTCCCGGTAGGTGATGCGGCGCGATCCGTAGACGAGCGCTTCCTTCTCGGGGAACTTTCTGCGGACACTCTCGAGCAGCACGTTCAGATGCACCGGGTTCTCCTCAACTCTTCGACGGGTAGCGACCGGACGTGCGTCCGGCGCGACCGTTGCCCGTCACGCAAATCCGTTCTACAGTCACCAGAAAGAATTGAATCACGATTCATAGCTTGGCGGAAGGGTCTAGGAAATGACGACAACACAGGACTCCACGAACACTGCGCCCGGTGGACATCGCACGCACGAGGTGTTCAACCAGGCACCACCGCGGATCGACGTCAACGAGTTCACCGCCAACAAGGCACTCGTCGAGGGCATCGCACGCTACGACGCCGGCTGGTCCGCGGAGCACCTGTCGGAGGTGGGCGCACTCGTCGGCACCGCCGAGTTCCAGCACGCCGCCGAGCTCGCCAACACCGAGATTCCGCGTCTGCACTCGCACGACCGCTGGGGCCACCGCATCGACGAGGTCGAGTACCACCCCGCGTACCACCGGGTGATCTCGGCGGCCGTCGAGCACGGTGCGCACACCGCCGCATGGGCGGAGCCGCGCGCCGGGGCGAACGTCGCCCGCGCCGCCACGTTCATGCTCTTCGCGCAGGTCGAGCCCGGACACGCGTGCCCGATCTCGATGACGCACTCGGCGGTGCCGTCGCTGATGCTCGAACCGGAACTCGCCCAGCGCTGGCTGCCCCGCCTGTACTCGCGCGGCTACGACGGCGCCCTCGCGGCGCCCGGCGACAAGCCCGGCGTGCTGTTCGGCATGGCGATGACCGAGAAGCAGGGCGGCTCCGATGTCCGCGCCAACACGACGACCGCACAGCCCCTCGCCGATCGCACCTACCTGCTCACCGGACACAAGTGGTTCTGTTCCGCACCGATGTCCGACGCGTTCCTCGTCCTCGCCAACGCACCCGAGGGGCTGTCGTGCTTCCTGGTGCCGCGAGTCCTCGAGGACGGCACCCGCAACGTGTTCCGCATCCAACGGCTCAAGGACAAGCTCGGCAACAAGTCGAACGCATCGTCGGAGATCGAACTCGACAACACGATCGGTCACCTCGTCGGCGAACCCGGCCGCGGCGTGCGCACGATCATCGAGATGGTCTCCCGCACCCGGCTCGACTGCGTCTACGGGTCGACCGCGGGCATGCGGCAATCGGTGGCCGAGGCGCTGTGGCACGTCCGGCACCGGTCCGCGTTCGGTGCGACGCTCGTCGATCAGCCGGCGATGACGGCGGTGGCCGCCGATCTGGCACTCGAGTCCGAGGCCGCGACGGCGACCGCGCTGCGCCTGGCCCGCGCCCACGACGACGATGCATCCGAGTCGGAGAAGGCATTCCGCCGGCTGGCGACCGCGGTCAGCAAGTACTGGATCTGCAAGCGGGGACCGCACCACGCGTACGAGTCCCTCGAGTGCTTGGGTGGTAACGGTTACACCGAGGCGTTCCCCCTGGCGCGCCGGTTCCGGGAGCAGCCGGTGATGGCGGTGTGGGAGGGATCGGGCAACGTCATCGCGCTCGACGTGCTGCGCGCGATGACCCGCGAACCGGAGTCGGTGCAGGCCTTCGACGCCGAACTGAACCTCGCACGCGGCGCCTCGTCGGTGTTCGATGCGCACCTCGATCGAGTCCGCGCGATGCTCGCCGAACTCGCGACCCTCGACCCCGCCACCGCCCAGTTCCGGGCACGCCCGGTCGCGGCGGCCATGGCTCTCGGTCTCCAGGGTTCGCTGCTGCTGCGTGAGGCCCCCACCGCCGTCGCGGAGGCCTTCATCACCGCCCGCCTAGGCGCCGATCGCGATCTCGAGTACGGAACCCTCCCCGCGGGAACCGATTTCGCGGCGATCCTCGAGCGCCACTGACCCCGCCCACCCCGGTCACGCCCCGCAGCCCCAGCCCGGAATTACCGCGGCTGGGGCGGCGGCACCGGTGAGCCAGACGTCGAACGCACTCGAGAGCCACCGGTCGAGTCGTGAAGCGCCTGGTTCGACGAGGTTTCCCGCCGCTCAACGGCCCCGGCGCACCCAACGACGAGCAACTCGGCGCAGACACGAGCCTCGAGGGACGTCTCACCGACTACAGCATCGGAAGGGCAATCATCTACGCCTGCTTCGGCTGGTCACAGTCCGAGCGCGCCACGCAGATGTTCCGCGACCTCGCCGCCGAGCACAAGGTCGCAGTCGCACTGGTCAGCCACGACTCACCGGTCCCGATCATCCGTCCGCAGTAGCTCGTTCACGGCGCACCGAACCGGGCGGTCCAGCACGCCGGCAACCCTCATTCACGTTCGCACCCGGGTCGCCGCCGATGGGGAAGCCGGACCCGCCGGCTCCTTCGGGACGACCAGTAGATCGCGCTACGCCTCGATCGGGGCGTACCAGTCGGCGTTCTCGAGCAGCACCCGCGTGCCCAGGTCCCGATTCCATTCCGGCTCGATGCCGTGCCGCCGCAGGACGGGGAACACCACGTCTTCGAGCAGGCGCGTCACCTCGGCCGCGTAGAGGTCTTCCTTCGCGTCTTCGCTGAGCGTGTCGTAGGCGGCCTCATCGAAGTTCTCGGGCGGAAACGCGCCGTAACCGATGTAGGTCTCCCCGGCCTCGACGAGACGGTCGGTGTCCTGCTGGTGGAAGTACACGTAACCCGTCCAGTGGCGGCTGTCGTCGCGCTCGCCCCAGATCTCGCCGGACGCGCAGCTGCCGCAGCAGGAGAAGTCCGCGCGGGCGACCACACCGTTTGCATTGAGCTCCTCGAACGCGGCGATCGTGCGGGAGGTGTACGCGCCGATCTCCGTCTGCTGGCGCAGCCGGGCGGTGCGGAGCGCGGCGAACGCCGCCCCGAGCTGCTCCTCGGTGAGGTCGTAGTCGTCGCCGTAGAAGTCGATGAAATCGTCAGCGTCACCTCGGCCGGAGATCAGCTGATCCCAGATCTGCCGGGTCACCTCGGCACGGCCGTCCTCGTCGAGGGGCAGGTCGGGAAGGACGGCGTAGGGCGGGATCGCGTTCGGATTCGACAACGCGCTCACAGCGCCACCTCCATACAACGAGCGGAACCGGGCGAATCACCAGGCAGCGACGATGGTAGCTCCGTCGACCGACAGATCGGTACGCAGGCCGCGACACGCGCCGACTGAGCTGACCGCCACCGACGCGATCCAGTTGACGCCAGGCGCAACGACATCGAGGTCGACGATCGGCTTCGCGGCGTCGGCCGCCCGTCGACCACGACCCGGCCTTCGGCTACTCGTTCTTCATGGACCGGCGGATCTCGTCGAGCCGGTCGTGGGCGGCCTTCTCCCGCGCCTGCCACTGCTCGTCGAGGTCGCGGCCGACCTGGCTGTCCCGCTCGAGGTCCTCCGAGCCCAGCGCGGTCCCGAAGCGGTCCTCGATCCTGTCGCGGACACGATCGAACGTCGGGACGCCGCCGTCCGTGTAATCGGGCGACGGAGTCGCGGCGGTGCCCATCGTCATCGGGGGCGGAACCTCCGGTGGAGCGGTGGGCCGGGACGGGTCCGGCGGGATGTCGGGCGTGTAGCCGCCGCCCGCGGAGAGCGCGGCGGCGGCCGCGTGCACCGGTGCCAGTCCGGGGCGAGCCGTCGTCGCCGCGAGCACGACGGCCAGCAACTGGACGTCGTCGAGGCCACGCAGGTGCGCGAGTGTCTCGTCCATATCGACCATGAGGGGCTCCTCCCGATAGCACTTTCCAGGCTACCGAGAGGAGCCCCTCGTCGGTCGATCTCCGATATCAGCCGCGGAGCACGGCTCCCACCGAATCCGCAGCGGCAGCGACGGCTGCGTCACGTGCCGCGCTGGCCTCGTCCTCGGTAAGCGTGCGATCGGCGCCACGGAAGCGCAGCGCGAACGCCAGCGACTTGCGGCCCTCGCCCACCTGCTCGCCCTCGAACACGTCGAACAGGCGAATGTCCTCGAGCAGCTCGCCGCCACCCGAGCGGAGCGCGGCCTCGACGTCCGCGGCCGGCACCGACTTGTCGACGACCACCGCGACGTCCTGCAGGACGGCCGGGAACGGCGACACCCGCGGCGACGGCAGCACCTCGGCGATCGGCAGGGCGTCAAGATCGACCTCGACCGCGCACGTCCGCGCCGGGAGACCTGCACGCTCGAGCACCGCCGGATGCAGCTCACCGGCATGGCCGACGACGGCGCCGTCGAACAGCACCTCGGCGCAGCGACCCGGATGCCACGGCAGGTATTGCGCGGCACGCAGTTCCACCGTGACGCCGGCGGCGTCGGCGATCGTGCGGACCGCGGCGAACGCGTCCGACGCGTCGGCGGCGCGACCTGTGCCCCAGGGACCGGACGGCTCCCGCTGACCCGCCAGGACGACGGCCACATGCAGCGGCTGCGCCGGCAGCGACTTCAGCAGTTCGGCGATCTGCTCGTCGGTGGGACGACGGTCCACCGGGAGCGCCTCGACCGGCTTGGTGTCCGGACCCGGCTCGACGACCTGCGCGATGCCGTACAGCGCCAGGTCGCGCTGGCCGCGAGAGGTGTTGCGCGCCAAGACCTCCAGCATGCCGGGCAGCAGCGTGGTGGCCAGTTCGGGGCGATCCGACTCGAGCGGGTTGAGCACCTTGGAGGTGTTGCGACGCGGGTCGTCGGCGTCGAGTCCCCATGTGTCGAACACCGCGTGCGGCAGGAACACCGGCGGCAGGATCTCCACGTACCCGGACGCCGCCAGGGTGCGTCCGACGGCGCGGCGACGACGCTGCTGCGGGGTCAGTCCCCGGCCCGCGGGTGCCTGCGGCAGCACCGACGGAATCTGCTCGAGACCCTCGAGGCGCAGCACCTCCTCCACCAGGTCGGCGGGCTGTGCCACGTCGGGACGCCACGACGGCGGGGTCACGACCAACTGGCCGTGTCCGGTCTCGCTGACGCCGACCTCGACGGTGCAGCCGATCTGCGTCAGACGACGTGCGGCGGTGCCGTTCGGGTAGGTCACGCCCGCGACGCGGTCCGGCAGATCGATGTCCATGCGGATCCGACCCGCCGGGGTCACGCCGCCGACATCGCTGAGGACGGGCTCGATGGTGCCTCCCGCGATCTCCACGAGGAGCGCGGCCGCGCGATCGAGTGCCGGCAGTGCCACCTCTGGGTCGACGATCCGCTCGTAGCGCTTGCTGGCCTCGCTCGTCAGCTTGTGACGGCGCGCGGTCTTGAACACCGCCAGCGGATCCCACGTCGCCGACTCCAGCAGGATGTCGGTGGTGCCGTCGTGGACCTCGGTGCTCGCACCACCCATGACACCGGCGAGCGAGATCGCGCCGGAGTTGTCGGCGATGACGACGTCCTCGGCGTCGAGGGTGCGCTCCACACCGTCGAGGGTGGTCAGCTTCTCCCCCGCTTCGGCACGGCGGACGACGAGACCGCCGTCGACCTTCGTGGCATCGAACGCGTGCAGCGGCTGGCCGAGCTCGAGCAGGACGTAGTTGGTGACGTCGACGGCCGGGGAGATCGGACGCACGCCCGACAGCAGCAGTCGCCGTTGCAGCCACCACGGGCTGACGGCCTTGGGGTCGATGCCGGTGATCCGGCGCGCCGTGAACCGGGTGGCCTTCGACTCGGGCTGCAGCTCGATCGGCCACGCCTCGCCGCCCTCGGCGGGCAGCGCAGGGACGACGGCCGGGTCGGCGAACTCGAGGTTGAACCCGCACGCGAGCTCACGGGTCAGACCGCGGACCGAGAAGCAGTAGCCGCGGTCCGGGGTGATGTTGAGCTCGATGATCGTGTCGTCGAGACCGAGCAGCTCGTTGGCGTCGGTACCCGGCTCGGCGGTGCCCGGCTCGAGGACCAGGATCCCCGAGTGGTCCTTACCGATGCCCAGCTCGGACGCCGAGCACATCATGCCGTTGGACACCTGGCCGTACGTCTTACGAGACGCGATCGCGAAGCCACCGGGCAGCACGGCGCCGGGCAGGGCCGCGACGACCAGGTCGCCCTCGGCGAAGTTGCGTGCACCGCAGACGATCTCCTGCGGCGCGTCGGCACCGACGTCGACCTTGCAGAAGCGGATCGGCTTCTTGAACTCGGTGAGTTCGGTGATCTCCAGGACACGACCCACCACCAGCGGACCGGATACCGGCTCGAGGGTGTCGACCTCCTCGACTTCGAGACCGACGCGGACGAACCCGGCGTCCAGTTCCTCGGCGCTCACCTGCCACTCGGGGGTCGCCCGCTGCAGGATCTCGGTCAGCCACGATTGCGCTACTCGCACGTCTTCTCAGCTCTCTCGCTCGTGAAGTCTGTGTTCTCTGGGCATTCCGCATGCTCCACGCCGCTCATGTCCTCTGGGCATTCCGCAGGCCCCACGCCTCATGCCTGCACACCGAAGGGCAGCGTGAATCGCACGTCGCCCTCGACGATGTCCCGCATGTCCGGGATGCCGTTGCGGAACTGCAGGGTCCGCTCGAGACCCATACCGAACGCGAAACCGGAGTACTCGTCAGGGTCGATCCCGCACGCGCGCAGCACGTTCGGGTTCACCATGCCGCAGCCGCCCCACTCGACCCAGCCGGCGCCGCCCTTCTTGTTCGGGAACCACACGTCGACCTCCGCGGAGGGCTCGGTGAACGGGAAGTAGTTGGGGCGCATACGCGTCCGAGTCTCCGGGCCGAACAGCGCGCGGGCGAACGCGTCCAGCGTGCCGCGCAGGTTCGCCATCGTCAGGCCCTTGTCCACGGCGAGACCCTCGACCTGCGAGAACACCGGGGTGTGGGTGGCGTCGAGTTCGTCGGTGCGGAACGTGCGGCCCGGGCAGACGACGTAGATCGGCACGTCGCGCTGGAGCATCGTGCGCACCTGCACCGGCGAGGTGTGCGTACGGAGCACCTGGCGCGAGTTCGGCGGAGCGATGTGGAAAGTGTCCTGCATCGTGCGCGCCGGATGATCGGGCAGGAAGTTCAGCGCGTCGAAGTTGAAGTGCTCGGTCTCGACCTCGGGACCCTCGGCGACCTCCCAGCCCATCGCGACGAACACGTCGGCGATCTGGTCCGAGATGATGGTGATCGGGTGCCGCGCACCCGCCGGACGACGATCCGACGGCAGGGTGACGTCGATGGCCTCCGCGACCAGCACGGCGGCATCGCGCTCGGCGAGCAACACCTCACGGCGCGCATCGAAGGCGGTCGTGACCCGGGTACGCGCGACGTTGACGCGCTTGCCGGCGTCCGCCCGCTCGTTGCCGGGCAGCGCGCCCAGACCACGCTTCGCGAGCGCGATCGGCGCCTTGTCACCGAGGTGTTCGATCTTCGCCTTGGCGAGCGCATCGAGGTCCGCGGCGGCCGCGAAGGCCTCCTCTGCCGCGAGCGCCGCGGCGGCGAGCGCCTCCTCGGTGAGCGCGTTCGCATCGACAGTCGGCGGGGCTACGCCCTCATTCTTGGCCACGACCGGTGCAACTCCTTGTCTATCGATGGATATAGCGCGCGCGAGCACAACACTCGAATCCTAGGCGATTGCCCCAGGACGATTCGAACGAGTTCGAAGACCGGTCACGAGTCCCGATGCTGGACGCGCGCGCTGGCGTACAGGCAGATGGAGGCGGCCGTCGCGAGGTTGAGGCTCTCGGCGCGCCCGCGAATGGGGATCCGCACACGGTGATCGGCCCGCGCCGCGACCGCGGGATCGAGTCCGTGCGCCTCGTTGCCGAACAACCAGGCCGTGGGACGGGCCAGCAGGTCGTCGGCCTCGTCGAGGTCGACCTCACCGTCGGCGGCGGTCGCGAGGATCTGGATGCCGGCGCCCGACAGCGTGTCCAGCACCACGTCGGTGTTCCGCTCGCGCACGATCGGCAGGTGGAACAGACTCCCGGCGGAGGAGCGCACACACTTGCCGTTGTGCGGGTCGACGCTGTCGCCGGCGAGGATCGCCGCGTCGGCGCCCACCGCGTCGGCCACCCGGATGACGGTGCCCGCGTTGCCGGGTTCACCGATCGCCACCGGCACCGCCAGCAGGCGTGTCGTGGAGCCCAGCGCGGCGTCCAGCGGCACGTCCAGCAGGTCGCAGACCGCGACGACACCCGGCGGGGTGACGGTGTCGCTCAGGGCACGGATCGCACGATCGGTGACGAGCGAGCTGCGGACTCCCGCGACGCGCGCCTTCTCGATCAGATCGGGGTATCGCGCGGCCGCGTTCTCGGTGAAGAAGAGCTCGTGCACCGGCACAGACGCGAGCGCCTCGGTGACCGCGTTCTCACCCTCGGCGAGGAACCGGCCCGCCTTCCTGCGCTCTGCGCCGCGCAGGAGCTTGACAGCAGAAACGACCCGTGGAGTCCGTTCGGTGAACGGATCCACGGGTCGATCCCGGAACTGCTGACTCAGGCCGCTTCTCCGGCCGGAGCGTTGACGTCTGCCGGCAGAGCAGCCTTCGCGACCGCGACCAGGCCGGCGAACGCCTCAGCGTCGGAGACGGCGAGCTCGGCGAGGATCTTGCGGTCGACCTCGACACCCGCAGCCTTCAGGCCCTGGATGAAGCGGTTGTAGGTGATGTCGTTGGCGCGAGCCGCAGCGTTGATACGTGCGATCCACAGCTTCCGGAAGTCGCCCTTGCGCGCGCGACGGTCACGGTAGGCGTAGGTCATCGAGTGGAGCTGCTGCTCCTTGGCCTTGCGGTACAGGCGCGAACGCTGTCCGCGGTAGCCGCTCGAGGCCTCGAGAATCGAACGACGCTTCTTCTGGGCGTTGACTGCCCTCTTTACGCGTGCCACTGCAAAATCCTGTCAATCTTCGGGGCGCTGGTGCTGCCCCGTGTGGTCAGTAGGGGAAGAGCTCAGATGCCGAGCAGGCGCTTGATGCGAGGAGCATCGCTGTCGGCGACGACGGCCTTGCCATCGAGGCGACGGGTCACGCGGGAGCTCTTGTGCTCGAGCAGGTGGCGACGTCCGGCCTTCTGGCGCAGGATCTTTCCGCTACCGGACACCTTGAATCGCTTCGCGGTGCCGCTATGGGTCTTCGACTTGGGCATGGAGTCCTCAGTTCTTGTGTTCTCTGTACTTCGGTCTTGCGTGAAGTGGTCTGGCTAGCTGCTCGGCGCGGGAGCAGCGCCACCGTCACCGGTCGCCGGCTTCGGCGGAACGGCCTGGGCGCCTTCCTGTGCCTTCGCGCGCGTCTTCGCACCCTTGTGCGGGGCCAGCACCATCGTCATGTTTCGACCGTCCTGCTTCGCGGAGGTCTCCACGAAACCGAGGTCGGCGACGTCGGCGCCGAGACGCTGCAGCAGACGGAACCCGAGCTCGGGTCGAGACTGCTCGCGACCACGGAACATGATCGTGACCTTGACCTTGGATCCGGCCTCGAGGAAGCGAATGACGTTCCGCTTCTTGGTCTCGTAATCGTGATCGTCGATCTTCGGGCGGAGCTTCTGCTCCTTGATGACGGTCTGCTGCTGGTTCTTGCGCGATTCGCGCGCCTTCTGCGCCGTCTCGTACTTGAACTTGCCGTAGTCCATGATCTTGCAGACCGGCGGACGGGCATCGGGAGCCACCTCGACGAGGTCGAGGTCTGCCTCGAGGGCGACGCGGAGCGCATCTTCAACACGCACGATCCCAACCTGTTCACCGCCGGGTCCGATGAGGCGAACCTCGGGAACGCGGATGCGATCGTTGATGCGGGTCTCAGTGCTGATGGGGCCTCCTAGGTTGAGCGGTGCAGTCCGGTGACCGCGCCGCAGCCCGTGCGCCCTCTACCCCAACAAGAAAGCCCCGCGTCAGCGACAGAGTCGCCGTGCGGGGCCCGATGTCGACCGGTCACACACCAGCCCCGAGATTTCGGGCCTGCCGTCCCTTCGTGAGATCGAAGGAGCCGCTCGGGAACCGATCTGAACGATCAGCACTGATCCGTGCGGCGACCGGACCACTGAACTGCACCTGACGGCGCCGCGCAGAGGTGGGAGTCGGACTCCACTTTGCTGCCCTGGCCGAGGCCGAGGGCGGTCGTGACGAACAGCGTAGCACCCATCGAGACGCCGATCGAATCGCGCCCGCCCGCGTCACCCTGTCGCGGCGGCCCCCGCACGCGGATGGAATCCTCTTCACCATGACGCAGAACCCCGATCCGGCCGATTCCGTCCAGCACGCCGAGGACGATCTCGACGACGTTCGCGAACTCGCCGAGGTTCCCGCGATCGAGGTGATCAGCCGCGCCGCCGTGATGCTGATGAGCTCGGCCGCCGAGAAGCTCGGCCTGTCGGACGCCGACCCGGACAACAGCCCCCACCTCGACCTCGACGAAGCACGCCGCGTGATCACCGCACTCGCCGGACTGGTCACCGCCTCGGTCGAGTACCTCGGCCCGCACGCCGGCCCGATCCGCGAGGGCCTGCAGGCCCTCCAGCGCGCCTTCCGCGAGGCGTCGGCGCACCCCGACGAGCCCGGCAAGGGCCCGGGCGAGAAGTACACCGGACCGGTCTACTGAGCACCCGCCGGCCCCCGGCCGGCACCGACACCCGGTCGCCGACACGGCACGCGCCCTAACCTGCACACATGGCCGCAACGAACAAGACCCAGGCAACCGACGCGAGCGTCGCAGAGTTCCTCGAAAAGGTCGCGGAGCCGACCCGGCGGGCCGACGCACTCGAGCTGCGGTCTCTGATGGAGTCGGCGACCGGGGCGCCGGCGACGATGTGGGGCACGAGCATCGTGGGCTTCGGCACGCGGTCCTACCGGTATGCGAGCGGCCGGTCGGGCCGGACGCCCCTGATCGGCTTCTCCCCCCGCGCCTCTGCGCTGACTCTGTACCTGACCCTCGACTTCGACGCCGAGGCCGCCGCTCTGGCAGGCCTGGGTCCTCACAAGCTGGGCAAGGGCTGCCTGTACGTGACCCGCCTCGATCGAGTCGACAAAGCGACCCTGGTCAACCTGATCGCACGTTCGGTGACTGCAGGTCGCGAACTCGACGAGAACTGAAAGCCCGTCGCCGGGCGGCGCTTTCATACGTGCGGCCCGCGCGAACTGGTCAAACGCTCAATTCCAGCGGGCCGCCGAACCGATTCGGTGTAACGCGAAGAATCGGTCAGCGGACATCACACCCGTAACGCCCGTCACATTGGTAGCGTCCACCTCGTGTGATCAAGATCATGATCATGATCACGCACCTCCCCCACCGGGCCCTCGAGCCTCGAGGGCAGAACCGAAGGAACTACCCATGGGATCCATCTCCACCATCCTCGGCGGCCTGATGAACGCCATCACCAACGGAGACATCGACATCGCCGCTCTTCTGAGCGGCCTGCTCAGCGGATCCGCGGAACAGCAGCAGGGCGGCGGCCAGTAGGGTCCCGACTCCACGGCGGCGGCGGGGTAGCTCGGACCCCGCCGCCGTTTCCGGTTTCGCCGCCGGACGATCCCCACAGGCTCCCGCGCCGGCGTCGACCATTCCGGCCCGACTGCAAAATCTGGACATATGTCCGATTTACCCTCCTTCCAGCGGAGATGGTCGGGCAAATACGGCGGCCTGCTCGGTGCACTCAGCGGCGGGCAGTTCGACATCGCTGCACTGCTGGACTCCCTGGCCGGCGGATCGGGCCAGCAGCAGCCCGCTTGATTGAGCGTCGGCTGACAGCTTGACGGCGGTGGGGACCTCGGTCCCCACCGCCGTTCGTGTCTCGAGACCGCGCCACGGTTCCTCGGCGACGGAGTCGCGCCGTTCTATCCGACGGCGGCGGCCTTCTTCACCCGCTTCCGGGGCGCCGCTCCAGCCTTGCGGGCGGCCGCCTTGGGCGCCGCCGCCCCGTTGCCGGCCGCGGACGGCGTTTCCAGAACTTCCTTCAGGAACCGACCGGTGTAACTCTCCGGTACTGCCGCAACAGCTTCCGGAGTTCCCTCCGCGACCACCGTCCCGCCACCGGAACCACCTTCGGGTCCCATGTCGACGATCCAGTCGGAGGTCTTGATCACGTCGAGGTTGTGCTCGATCACGATCACCGTGTTGCCCTTGTCCACGAGCCCACCCACGACCTTGAGCAGCTTTCGAATGTCCTCGAAGTGCAGGCCGGTGGTCGGTTCGTCCAGCACGTACACCGTGCGGCCCGTCGACCGCTTCTGCAGTTCGGCGGCGAGCTTGACCCGCTGCGCCTCGCCACCGGAGAGGGTGGGCGCGGGCTGCCCCAGCCGGACATACCCGAGGCCGACCTCGACGAGCGTCTTCAGGTACCGGTGGATGGACGTCACCGGTTCGAAGAATTCGGCGGCCTCCTCGATCGGCATGTCGAGGACCTCGGCGATGGTCTTGCCCTTGTAGTGCACCTCGAGCGTCTCGCGGTTGTACCGAGCGCCGTGACACACCTCGCACGGAACGTAGACGTCGGGCAGGAAGTTCATTTCGATCTTGAGGGTGCCGTCGCCCGAGCACGCCTCGCAGCGACCGCCCTTGACGTTGAACGAGAACCGGCCCGGCTGGTAGCCACGCACCTTCGCCTCGGTGGTGGCGGCGAACAGGGTCCGGATCTTGTCGAACACGCCGGTGTACGTGGCTGCGTTGGACCGCGGCGTGCGACCGATCGGCGACTGGTCGACCTGCACCAGCTTGTCGAGCTGATCGAGCCCGTTGATCCGGGTGTGCCGGCCGGGCACCTGACGGGCACCGTTGAGCTTGTTGGCCATCACGGTCGCGAGAATGTCGTTGACCAGTGTCGACTTCCCCGAACCAGAGACGCCGGTGACCGAGGTGAGCACGCCCAGCGGGAAGCTCACATCGATGCCCTTGAGATTGTTCTCGCGAGCGCCGACCACGGTGACCTGACGCTTACGGTCGACGACCCGACGCACGGCCGGCACGTCGATGGTGCTGCGACCGGAGAGGTACGCACCGGTGAGCGATTCCTGGTTGGTCAGTAGTTCCTTGTAGGTACCGCTGTGCACCACCCGGCCGCCGTGCTCACCCGCGAGCGGTCCGATGTCGACGACCCAGTCGGACGTGCGGATGGTGTCCTCGTCGTGCTCGACGACGATGAGCGTGTTTCCGAGGTCGCGGAGACGCGTCAGGGTTTCGATGAGTCGCCGGTTGTCGCGCTGGTGCAGACCGATGGACGGCTCGTCGAGCACGTACAGGACACCGACGAGGCCGGAACCGATCTGCGTCGCCAACCGGATGCGCTGGGCCTCGCCGCCCGACAACGTCCCGGCCGCGCGGGCCAGCGACAGGTACTCGAGTCCGACGTCGAGCAGGAATCCGAGCCGCGCCTGGACCTCCTTGAGGACCTGACCGGCGATGGCCTCCTCGCGGGAACCGAGGGTGAGGCTGTTCAGGAAGGCGGCGCAGTCCGCGATCGACAGCTCGCAGACCTGCGCGATCGACTTCTTGCCGTACGTCGCTGACGCGATCGTGACGGAGAGGATCTCCGGCCGCAGGCGGGCGCCGTTGCACGCGGGACACGGGATGTCGCGCATGTAGCCGTCGTAGCGCTCCTTCATCTGCTCCGACTCGGTCTGTTCGAGCCGACGGTGCAGGAACGGCATGACGCCCTCGAACTCGGCGTAGTACGAGCGGGTGCGGCCGTAGCGGTTCTTGTACTTGACGTGGACCTGCTCGGTGCTCCCCTCGAGGATCGCCTTGCGCGCCTTGGCCGGGAGTTTGTTCCACGGCGTGGTCATGTCGAAGCCCATGATGTCGCCGAGCCCGGACAGCAGACGCCCGAAGTACTCGGCACTCTGCCCCATCGACCACGGCGCGATGGCGCCGTCCTCGAGCGAGAGCTCGGGATCCGGGACCACCAGGTCGGGGTCGACCTCCTTGCGGATCCCGAGTCCCGTGCACTCCGGGCAAGCGCCGTACGGCGAGTTGAAGGAGAACGAGCGCGGCTCGAGGTCGTCGATCGCCAGCGGGTGGCCGTTGGGGCACGCGAGCTTCTCCGAGAACCGCCGTTCGCGATCGGACGCATTCTCGTCGCGATCGACGAAGTCGAGCACGACGATGCCCTCGGCCAGGCGCAGCGCCGTCTCGACTGAGTCGGTGAGCCGCTGCTTGGAGCTCGCCTTGACGGTCAGGCGGTCGACGACCACCTCGATGTCGTGCTTCTCCTGCTTCTTCAGCTTCGGAGGATCGGTCAGGGGATGAACCACACCATCGACCCGCACCCGCGAGTAGCCCTGCGAGTTGAGCTGCTCGAACAGGTCGACGAACTCGCCCTTACGGGTACGGACCACCGGTGCGAGCACCTGGAAGCGGGTACCCTCCTCCATCTCGAGGACTTGGTCGACGATCTGCTGCGGCGTCTGCCGCGCAATCTGCTCGCCACAGACCGGGCAGTGCGCGGAACCCGCGCGCGCATACAGCAGGCGCAGGTAGTCGTACACCTCCGTGATGGTGCCGACGGTCGACCGCGGGTTGCGGTTGGTCGACTTCTGATCGATCGACACCGCGGGCGACAGGCCCTCGATGAAGTCGACGTCGGGCTTGTCCATCTGGCCGAGGAACTGACGCGCGTACGCGGACAGCGATTCGACGTAGCGTCGCTGCCCCTCGGCGAAGATCGTGTCGAACGCGAGGCTGGACTTGCCGGAGCCCGACAGACCCGTGAAGACGATGAGGCTGTCCCGGGGCAGATCGAGATTGATCCCTCGCAGATTGTGCTCACGCGCACCTTGCACGATCAGGCGATCCGCCACACGTAGTCCCTTCTCGGTTTCGACCTTGGCGCGGACACACTCGTCCGGGCGCAGCCCATGGTAGGCGTGGGCACCGACAAACTCCCCGACCAGCAGATTTCCCGGTGATCGGCGGCGGCGATCCGCAACGCCCCGATTCGACGGTAGCCTCCCGATCATGGAGCAGCAGCGCATCATCATCGACGACGACTACACCGGCGACCTGTCCGCGGCCTCGGGCGCCCAGCGTCGTACCGTGCCCGGCGCGACGATCGTCAAGATGTCGGTGGGCCCGATGGACAACAACACGTACCTCGTCACGTGTTCCGAGACCGGAAAGTCGCTGCTCATCGACGCGGCGAACGACGCCGAGCGGATCGCCGCGCTCATCGCGCAGCAGGCGCCCCAGCTCGAGCTGATCGTCACGACCCACCAGCACCACGACCACTGGTTCGCGCTCGCCGAGGTCGCCGGCAGCACTGGTGTTCCCACCGCGGCGCACCCGCTGGACTCGGAGATCCTCTCCGTCACCCCCTCGCGTGCGCTGAACGACGGCGACCTCGTGACGGTGGGCGATCTCACGCTCGAGGTGATCCATCTGGCCGGGCACACGCCGGGTGGGATCACGCTCGCCCTGACCGAGAAGAACGACGGCGGCCGCGTCCACCTGTTCACCGGAGACTCGCTGTTCCCGGGCGGCGTCGGCAAGACCCCGGACGCCGAGCGGTTCACGTCGCTGATGGACGACGTCGAGACCAAGCTGTTCGCCCGTTTCCCCGACGACACCGTCTTCTACCCCGGCCACGGCAAGGACTCCACCCTCGGCGCCGAGCGCCCGCATCTCGACGAGTGGCGCGAACGCGGCTGGTAGCCAGGAGCAGGTGGGCGCTGCGCCGGTCAGCCCTCTGTACCGTCTTGCGTGCCCGCACGCAGAAACTCGTCCAGGACCCGGAAGAACCGGTCGGGCTCGTCCAGATGCGGGAAGTGACCGGCGTCGGGGAAGATCTCGATCCGGCTGTTCGGCACTTCCTGTCGAACATTCTCCGTGTGGTGCGCTGGAATCATCGTGTCCTTGCCGCCCCAGACGAGCATGGCAGGCAGAGTTTCGAACCGCGGAAAGTGCTGCTTCGCGCTGACGGTTTGGCCGCGCGGACCCACGACCGCACGGACGGACGCCAGAAACGCTTCCCGGGTGGCCTTGTCGGCAACGGTGCCCAGCGAGCGCCATGTCTCGACGGCACTGGGGCTCGGCTGCACGGGCAGACCCAGGCGACCCAAGTGCCGGAGCGCGGACTCGGTGTTTCGGCGCACCCAGCCGGACGCGAGAATCGGCAGTACCAACTCACTGCCCGGCAATGTCGCCGCCTTGAGATACGTGCTCACCTCGGGGCCGAGTCCACCGCTGCTCACCAGGCACAATCGCTCTACCCGCTCGGGAAAGAGGTACGCCATCTGCATGACGATTCCACCGCCGAGCGAGTGGCCCACCAGTGGCGCCGATGCGATCTTCAGGTATTCCATGAGATCACGCACTGTCGCGGCGTGAGAGCTGAGCGAGTAGTCACCGCGCGGCTTGTCCGAGTCGCCATGCCCGAACAGGTCAGGCGCAACGACACGGTACTTCTCGGCGAGCATGTCGATCTGCGGACCCCACGACTTGTGCGAGCCGAGCAGTCCATGTACGAGGATCACAGGCGGGCCCTCGCCGAGGTCGACGTATGCGAGAACGTCCTTGTGGAAAACTACGGACTCGAACTCGTAGTGCGGCATTGTCGCCCTTCCGTAGCTGGGTCAGCCGACGCATCCCAACCTACAAGCGGATCGGACGCGACGACCAGGGCCGCCACGAAACCGGTCGGGCCCCGGGTGCTCGGGGACCGGCTGCCGGTCGATCCGAAGTTCGGCAAGAACACCGTCGGGCGGATGCGAACGGCGTAGGTTTGGTTCATCGACGAGACGCCCTCGACAGTGGGCGCCGGCGATCGGGGAGCAGACGGCCATGGACACGTCACGAGAGCCCAGTCGGCGATGACGCGCTTCGAGATCGACCCGCGTCGTATCGACGCGGTGATCGTCGATTTCGACGGCGTCACACCGCCACGGCGTGAGTCCGCTGTCGGCACGGACCAGACCACAGCGCTCGAATCCACCGTTGCCCTTGTCCGAGGGCTACAAGCCATCGGAGTCGGCACTGCGGTGGTTTCGTCCGGGCCCCGCTGGGCGCAGGTCCTGGATTCCGGCGGGCTCGGCGACCTGGTCTCGGTCGGGACCGACACCGCGACCACCGGCGGGGCCACGCCGCCCGCGCCGGCCGCGGCAGCCCGCCGACTCGGCAGCCCTCCCGCCCGCGCCGCGGTGATCGTCGGCTCCGCGGCGAGTGCCAGCGCCGCACGCAGCGCTGGATTCGCACTGGTGATTGGAGTGGCTCCCGACAGCCGCTCTGCAGAGTTGCACCGTGCCGGCGCGAATGTGGTGGTGGCAGAGACGGACCAGATCGGCATCCGCACCCACGACCGCCGTATGTCGGAGATCCCCAATGCTCTGACCTCACGGCACCAGGCGTCCGCCATCCTGCGGACCCGGCGCCCAGCCGTGTTTCTCGACTTCGACGGCACCCTGGCACCCATCGTGAATGATCCCGCGGCGGCTGTCCCGGTCGCGGGGATGACGACGGAACTCACCAGGTTGGCACGCTATTGCCCGCTTGCAGTGATCAGCGGCCGCGACCTGTCCGACATCCAGGCGCGGGTCGGTGTGCCGGGAATCTGGTACGCGGGCAGCCACGGGTTCGAGCTCACCGGACCAGATGGACAGTACTACCGGAACGAGGCGGCCTCGGCAGCTGTCGCCGACCTCGAGCGGGTCGCCGAAGCTCTGCGGAAACGCATCGGTGCCGTTCCCGGAATTCTTGTGGAACACAAACGTTTCGGTGTGGCGGTGCACCACCGAAACGTCGAGTCCGACCGGGTAGAAGAGGTCGTCGCCGCGGTACACGAGGTCGCGGCCAGCGAAAGCCGCCTCCGAATCTCGAACGGACGCATGGTGACCGAGCTCCAGCCCGATGTCGACTGGGACAAGGGGCAGGCCCTCCTCTGGGTGCTCGAGCACATCGAGGGCGCAACGGAGCTGCTACCGGTGTTCGTCGGCGACGACCTCACCGACGAAGACGCATTCGACGCCGTAGCCGATACCGGGGTCGGGATCGTGGTCCGCCACGGCGAGCACGGGGATCGGCGGTCGGCGGCGCAGTTCTCGGTGGACAGCCCGGAGGAGGTACGCGAACTACTGCAACGACTGGCGGACCTGCTGGGCAGCGATCCATCGACGACGCCGCCACCAGGAGACCCGTGGACGGTGTTCTTCGAGGGTTACGACCCATCCACCGAGAAGCTGCGCGAGGTCATGTGCGCCGTCGGCAACGGATACTTCGCGACCCGAGGGTGTGCACCCGAAACCGCCGCCGGCGTCGTGCACTATCCGGGCACCTACGCTGCGGGAGTCTTCAACCGTCTGCGGGACGACATCGGGGGAAACCTGATCGAGAACGAGAGCATGGTGAACCTGCCGAACTGGCTCCCCGTGACGTTCCGGATCGAGGATGGGCAGTGGTTCGACATCGACACGTCCGACCTGCTCGAGTTTCGCCAGTACCTCGATCTGCGCCGTGCGGTTCTGACCCGGAGGTTCCGATTCCGGGACGAGGCCGGCCGGGTCACGTCCGTCGTCCAGCGGCGATTCGTCGCCATGCACTTCCCGCACGCGTGTGCGCTCGAGACGACGATCGTGCCCGAGAACTGGTCCGGCCGAATCGAATTCCGATCGGCTCTGGACGGAGCAGTCCAGAACACTCTCGTCGAGCGCTATCGGCGTCTCGACGGCAAGCACCTGACACCGATGCACGCCACCGCCGTCTCGGACGACACGGTGCTGTTGGTGGTGCAGACCAATAAATCGCGGATACCGGTGGCGATGGCGGCCAGGAGCACGGTGTGGCGCGATCACGAGCGCGTCGAGTCCGTGTCGCGCCGCCTCGACGTCGACGGTCGAATCGGGCACGACATCGCCGTCGAAACCGCATCGGGTGAGCCGGTGACGCTGGAGAAGATGGTGACGGTCTTCACCGGCCACGATCATGCGACGTCCGAACCGGGGGACGCCGCCATCCGCTGGCTCGACCGTCTCCCCCGATTCGACGCAGTGCTCGACGGCCACGTCATGGCCTGGGCGCACCTGTGGGACAGCGTGGGTATCGAGCTCGAGGGCCACGGTCACGCTCTGCGGATCGTCCGGCTTCACCTTCTCCAGATGCTGCAGACAGTCTCCCCCAACACTGCAGACCTGGACGCCGGCGTGCCTGCGCGCGGGCTCCATGGAGAGGCGTACCGGGGTCACATCTTCTGGGATGAACTTTTCGTTTTTCCGGTGCTCAACCTGCGCCTACCGACTTTGACCCGGTCGCTGCTCCGCTACCGCCACCGGCGTCTGAGGGAGGCAAGGAGGGCGGCGATCGAGGCAGGCCGAACAGGCGCCATGTTCCCGTGGCAGTCGGGCAGCGACGGCCGTGAGGAGAGTCAGCAGCTACACCTCAACCCGATCTCCGGTCGCTGGATCCCAGACCCGAGCCGACGCCAGCACCACGTCGGAATCGCCATTGCCTACAACGTGTGGCAGTACTACCAAGTCACCGGCGACCTGGAGTTCCTCATCGCTTTCGGCGCCGAGATGCTGATGGAGATCGCCCGCTTCTACGCCGGGCTCGCGTCGTACGACGGGGCACGCGGCCGGTACACGATCCGCGGCGTCATCGGCCCCGACGAGTTCCACTCCGGCTACCCGGGGGCGCCCTTCGACGGTGTGGACAACAACGCGTACACCAACGTCATGTCGGTCTGGGTACTTCTGCGAGCTATCGAGGCACTCGAGTTGCTCCCGTTGCAGATCCGGTCGGATCTGATGCAAGCCCTGGGACTGCACACACAGGAGATCGCCCGTTGGAGGGAGATCAGTCGCAGAATGTTCGTCCCCTTCCACGACGGAGTCATCAGCCAGTTCGAGGGGTACGGCCAGCTGGCCGAACTGGATTGGGAACGCTACCGCCGGCGCTACCCTGACATCCAGCGCCTCGACCGCATCCTCGAGGCGGAGGGCGACGACGTCAACTGCTATCGCGCTTCCAAGCAGGCCGACGTCCTCATGCTGTTCTACCTGCTGTCCGCCGACGAGCTACGCGAGCTGCTCGAAGGACTCGGATACGAGTTCCCCGGCGAGAACATCCCCCGGACCATCGACTACTACCTGACGCGCACGACGCACGGCTCGACGCTGAGCAGCGTCGTCCACTCGTGGGTGTTGGCTCGAGCGAATCGGAGCCAGGCAATGGAGTTCTTCGACCGAGTACTCAAATCGGATATCGCGGACATCCAGGGTGGTACTACGTCGGAGGGTATCCACCTCGCCGCGATGGCCGGCAGCGTCGATCTGGTCCAACGCTGCTTCTCCGGGCTGGAGACCCGCGGTGATCGACTCGTGTTCTCCCCGCTCTGGCCCGAATCCCTCGGCACACTGGAGTTTCCCGTCTTCTACCGCGGGCACCGTCTGCTGGTGCAAATCAGTGGGCGACGGGTGCAGGTCAGCGCTGGGGCCGGCACCCAGCCTGCGATCGAGATCGAGTGCCGCGGCCGGGTGGCGGAACTTCATCCAGGATCCACTGTCACATTGAGTTGAGCCCGCACGCTGGAGAACCCGGTAAACAGGTGCTCGGCGACAACCGAACCCGCCCGGCGGCCCGCCGACTTTCCATGCCGGATGGGAGCAGTCTGGCTACGGTGGAAGTCGAACCTAGGTTGGGAGGCCGTCCATGATCGTTCGCCGAATTGCCCGCCCGTTGCTGTCCACCGTGTTCATCGCCGGTGGAATCGATTCCCTGCGAAGCCCGGCACCGAAAGCGCAGGCCGCCGGCCCGTTTCTGGAGAAGAGTGTCGAGACGTTGCCGGCCGCGGTGACCCAGCGGGTCCCGTCCGACCCCGAAACCCTCGTGAAGATCAACGCCGCGGTCCAGATCGGTGCCGGCGCGATGCTGGCGCTCGGCAAGGCGCCACGGGCGTCGTCGCTCGTCCTCGCCGGAACACTGGTCCCGACGACGCTCGCCGGACACGACTTCTGGAACGTCGACGATCCGCAGCAGCGCGCGATGCAACGCATGCAGTTCTTCAAGAACATGACGATGCTCGGTGGGCTCCTGATCGCGGCCGTCGACACCGAGGGCAAACCGTCGCTCGGGTGGCGCGGACGTCGGGCGGCCCGAAAGGCGCAGGCCAAGGTCGCTGACGCCGTCTCGACCAACGGCGACGACCACGCCCTGGCCGTCGTGTCGGACCGAGCCCGGACCGCGGCAGAACAGGCCGGCGAACGCAGCGGTGAACTGCTCGACGCCGCCCGTCAGCGCGGCGCGGTGCTTGCACACCTCGCCAGGGAGCGTGGCACCGAACTCACCGAGGTCGCCCGTGAACGGGGGCCCGTGCTCGCCGAGTTGGCCAAGGAGCGCGGCACCGAGCTCGCCCAGCTTGCCCGCGAGCGCGGCACCGAGTGGGCCGCGACGGCCAGCGAGCAGGGTGAGGTTCTGAGCCGGCGGGCACGGAAGCAGGCCGAGCGGGCACTTGCCACCGCGCGGGCGAAGGCCGCCGAACTCCAGGACTGACCCAGCACACCGGCGCGGAAACTCACACCGTCAAGCGAGGTGATGACTATGCCCACGAATCGCGCGAACGATTCGGACCCGCATCTGAAGGACCAGGAGCTGTACGAAAAGCTCAGGGACGAAGGCGAATCCAAGGAGAAGGCAGCGCGGATCTCCAACGCCGCCGCGAACGAGGGCAGGTCCTCGGTGGGCCACAAGGGTGGCAAGGCCGAGAACTACGAGGACCGCACCGTCGACGAGTTGCGGGAGCGTGCCAAGGAACTCGGGATCACCGGATACTCGTCGATGAACAAGCCCGAACTGATCTCCGAGCTCCGCAACCACTGACGCCCGCAAGTAGCGGGAAGCGAACTCACGTCGGATGGGCGGCGAGAAGGTCGTCGCGCAGGTCCTTGTCCAACGTGACACGAACGAGCGCCGACGCCGGCGGCGCCGTCTCACCGCCCGGCGCGAGCTCGCCCAGCCGCGCCACATCCGCGGGTTCGACGGCCTCCCGATCCGAGCCGGTCACCCGCGCGGGCCGTTCTCCGCCGGCGCCGTGCGGATCAGCTTCCGATTTGCGAACTCGAACAATCCGAGGTCGCCCAACTCCCGCCCGAATCCGGAACTCTTGACGCCGCCGAACGGCAGTTCCGGTTCGGTCGAAGTGGGGCGGTTGATCCACACCATGCCGCTGCCGATCCGGTCCGCGACCGCGCGGGCGCGATCAGGATCCGATCCGAAGACGGCGCCACCGAGCCCGTATCGGGTCGAGTTGGCGAGTTCGACGGCCTCGTCCTCGTCGGCCACGCGATAGACCACTGCGACCGGACCGAACAACTCCTCCTCGAAGGCACGCATTCCGC
This sequence comes from Rhodococcus sp. BE178, assembly GCF_050433545.1. NCBI lineage: Bacteria > Bacillati > Actinomycetota > Actinomycetes > Mycobacteriales > Nocardiaceae > Rhodococcus > Rhodococcus sp. BE178. The sequence continues at coordinate 40,266 of NZ_JBNPXA010000016.1, forward strand.
GCGTCACATCTGTGAGCACCGTCGCCTCGACGAAGGCTCCCTGTCCGTCCGGTCCACGGTTCTCGGGGCGGCCGCCACCCGCCGCGACGGTGGCCCCCTTGTCCAGGGCGTCGTCGATCTGCCCGAGCAGTGTCTGTGCCGCGTCCTCCGACGACAGCGGCGCCAGCGTGGTCCCCGGGTCCGACGGATCCCCGACCACGAGGTCATCGAAACGCCTGGCCAGTCCGGCGACGAAATCGTCGCAGATCGCGTCCGGGACGATGAACCGCTTCGCCGAGACACAGCTCTGACCGGCGTTGAGGATCCGGGCGGCCGCCGCGGCGTCCAGGGTGCCGCCGAGGTCGTCGGCGTCGAGGACGACGAACGGGTCGCTGCCACCGAGTTCGAGGACACACTTCTTGAGGTGCCGTCCGGCGATCTCCCCCAGCGACGCCCCGGCAGCCTCGCTGCCAGTGAGCGAAGCACCCTGCACCGCCGGGTGCGCGATCACACGTTCCACGTCCGAGACGTTCAGGTAGAGGTTGGTGTAGACGCCCTCGGGTGCACCGGCGTCGGAGAGCAACCGCTCGAGTTCGTGAGCGGTCTGCGCGCACGAACTGGCGTGCTTGAGCAGCACCACGTTGCCGAGGAGCAGATTGGGGGCCGCGAACCGCGCGACCTGGTAGAGCGGAAAGTTCCAGGGCTCGATTCCGAGGAGCACCCCGATCGGCTCGTTCACCACCTCCGCCGTGCCGTCCGCGACGTCGATGCTGCGCGACCGGAGGAAGCCCGGACCACGCTGCGCGTAGTAGTCGACGATGTCCGCCGCGATGTCCACCTCGGCACGGCTTTCTTCGATCAGTTTGCCCATCTCCCGGGTGACGAGTCCGGCCAGTTCGTCCTTTCGTTCGCGCATCAGCTCGGCGGCACGGGTCAGGACCTGCGCTCGTCGTTCGACCGGCAGCGCGCGCCACCCGTCGAAGGCGTCGGCCGCCCGGTCGACGACCGCGTCCACCTGTTCACCGGCCAGATACGGGTACTCGGCAATCGTCCGGCCGGTATACGGGTCGACGGTGTGGAACGGCCCTGCACCGGGCCCGGATGTGCCGGTGTGCTGCGTGCTGGTCGAGGTCATGGCCTCTCCTTCTGTTCGACAGCTACGACAGCAGTACCCCCGAACACGGTCCGCTAAGCATCGAGCACAGACGGGCGCGACACCGGCCCGATCTCACCTGGGATTCTGCGGCGGGCGAGCGGGCGCACTAGACTGCTTGGGCGCTTTTCTGCCGTTCCCGAACCTAGGAGACCTCTTGTCGGACGAGGCCCGTGTGCACCCCGAACTCGAACACGAGCAGGGGTACGTGACGATGCTCTACGAGCGTCTCGACGGTCTCCGCGAATACGCGTCGAACCGCCTCGGCCGGGTTCTCCTCGAGACCGGCGGGACACCGCAGGCTCGCAGCGAACGCGAATCGTTCACCCAGATGTACACCGAGGACATCGCCCGCTACGACGCCGCCGAGAACGGTCTGTGTTTCGGTCGCATCGACGTCGACGACGAGCCGCGGTATGTGGGTCGCGTCGGCATCCTCGACGAGGCCGACGACTACGAGACCCTGCTGCTCGACTGGCGTGCTCCCCTCGCGCGTCCCTTCTATCTCGCCACTCCGGCGGCGCCCGAGGGGGTGACGCGGCGACGACACATCCGCAGCCGCAGCCGGACCGTCACCTCCATCAACGACGAGTACCTCGACCTCGCCGCCGCCGAGGCGAACGGTGACGGCGCGGGGGCCGGTGGTGTCGCCGGCGAGAGCGCGCTGTTGTCCGCGCTCAACGCCGCGCGGACCGGCCAGATGCACGACATCGTCGAGACCATCCAGAGCGAGCAGGACGCCATCATCCGGTCGACCCACAAGAGTGTGCTCGTGGTTCAGGGTGGTCCGGGAACCGGCAAGACCGCGGTGGCGCTGCACCGGGCCGCGTACCTGCTCTACACCTATCGGCAGCAACTCGAGAAGGCCGGTGTCCTCATCATCGGTCCCAACGCCACGTTCCTCGACTACATCAGCCAGGTGCTGCCGTCGCTCGGCGAAACCGGCGTACTGCTCTCGACGATCGGCGACCTGTACCCCGGCGTCCGGGCCACCCGAGAGGATTCTCTCGACGCGGGCGCGCTCAAGGGCTCGCTCGCGATGATCGACGTGCTGAAGAAGGCGGTCCGCGACCGCCAGGAGGTTCCGACGGCACCGATCGAATTGCGCTTCGACACCTACCCGATCACGCTGGACCGCAAGATCGTCACCCGCGCCCGCGGACGGGCCCGGTCCTCGAGGCGCCCGCACAACCTGGCGCGTCCGATCTTCGTGTCCGCGGCCATCGAGGCACTCGCCGATCAGCTCGCGGCCACCCTCGGCGCCAACATCGTCGACGGCGGCAACCTGCTCAGTCGCGACGACATCGCCGACATGCGGGACGAGATGCGTGAGGACCCGTCGATCATGTCGGCGCTCGACGGACTGTGGCCCGACCTGACGCCGCAACAGGTGCTGACGGACCTGCTCCGCTCCCCCGAGCGGTTGGCGTCGGCGGCACCCGAGCTCACCGACGACGAGCGGGCGGTCCTCCTCCGCACCGAGAGCATCGAGTTCAGCGACGCGGACGCTCCGCTTCTCGACGAGCTGGCCGAACTGCTCGGTGTCGACGACGCCGCGGAACGCGAACGCGCGCAGCGACGCTGGCGGGCGCAGATCGCCGATGCACAGGGTGCGCTGGACATCCTCACCGGCTCCGCGCCGCAGGACCTCGAGGATGATCTGGACCCCGAGATCCTCATGGCCTACGACCTCATCGACGCCAGCCAGCTCGCGGAACGCCAGGATCGCGGCCATCACCAGACCACGGCCGAGCGCGCCGCCGGCGACCGGACCTGGACGTACGGACACGTCATCATCGACGAGGCGCAGGAATTGTCGGAGATGGCGTGGCGAATGCTCATGCGGCGCATCCCGAATCGGTGGTTGACACTCGTCGGAGACACCGCACAGACCGGCGATCCGGCGGGCAGCTCGTCGTGGCAGGACGTCCTGGGCCCCTATGTGGCGCAGCGCTGGAAACTGACCGAACTCACCGTCAACTACCGCACGCCCGCCGAGATCATGGAACTGGCCCACCGGGTACTCGAGGAGATCGACCCGAGCCAGACCGTGCCGCGGTCGGTGCGCGAATCGGGGTTCGCCCCGTGGGCCGAACAGGTTGACGAATCCGATCTCGTCGATGCGGTGCGACGCCGTGTCGCCGAGGAGACCGGACCCGGACTGACGGCGGTCCTCGCCGGACACCGCTTGGTCGAGGAGCTCGCCGACCTGCGGTCGGATTCGGTCAGCGTCCTCACGGTCAAGGACGCGAAGGGGCTCGAGTTCGACGCGGTCCTCATCGTCGAGCCCGAGGATCTGCTGGACGAATCGCCGCGCGGACTGAACGACCTCTACGTCGCACTGACGCGTGCGACGCAACGACTCGGCATCGTGCACGCACGGCCTCTGCCGGCCGTCCTGGGCCCCCTCGACGCGTCGATCGTCATCTCCGGAAGCTGATCGTCGAACCGGCTCTCCCCGACGGAACCGAAGCGGTACGGTGCCTAGGGCGCCGAGCCGCTCGGCGCCGTCGATGCAACGGCGGATCCCATCAGACGGCCCAGTAGACGGGAAGAATCGTGTCCACTCCGACCTCGCTCCGACGCGGTCTGCGCTCGGTGACGGCAGGTGTGATCGGAGCCGTCGGGATCGTATCCTCGGTCACCGCGTGTGGGGCGCCGGCGGCCTCCGACAGCGCAGCGGCGGCAACGGAAACGGTCACGACTACACCGGCGTCGGAACCCGCGACGACCGCTTCCGACGCCCGCACGGCCCGCTATGCGCGAGCGGTCCTCGCCGGCGGGTTTCCGCCGGTGGTCCCGGATCCGACGCTGTTCGCCGTCGGCGAGGGGGTGTGCCGGCAGCTGGCCGCCGGCACACCCGACGCGGTGGTCCTCGAACAGCTCCGCCCGGTGAGCGACTATGCCGCCAGCCTCTCCGGCGGTGCGCTGACCGGCGAGAGCGCCGCGCAACTGCTGCTGAGCGCCGCTCGCACCGACTTCTGCTGAACGCGGCTGATCAGCGCACGGTGTGCACGATCAGGACGTCCGACGTCGACTTGCGTGCGGCGTCGGACGGCACCGATCCGAGCAGGCGACCGGTGATGGTGTTGAGTCCGCGGTTGCCGACCACGAGAAGGTCTGCCTCGACCTCGTCGACGAGCGCGAGCAACGAATCGACCGGCGCACCGACGACCGCGCGTTCGACGATCTTCTTCGCGCCGGCCGCGACGGCCCGCTCGCGCGCGGTTCGCAGAATCTCGTAGGTGGGCGCCGATCCAGTCACCTGGTAGGCGTCCTCACGCAACGTGTCCTGCGCCGCCTCCGTGTCCTTCGGATCAGCCGGGTAGTACGCGCACGCGATCACCAACTCCGCATCGGCAGCGCCCGCGAGAGCCGCAGCCTTGTCGACAGCACGAAACGACGAATCCGATCCATCGGTTCCGACGACGACGGTCCGGTAGGCGGTCATTCATTCCTCCATGTGTGCAGTTGATCGAGGACGGTGGCTGCAGTGCCCTGTTCGACCGAGATCACCGTTCGCTGCGCTGACACTAGCCGTATCGACGCAGAACCAGGTGGAATTGCGGCACAACATGCTTCATCCCCCGGTGGACGATCCACCCCTGGAACTCATTTCACCACGGGCGCCGTCGAGCACGCGCCATCCGGTCAGCGCGGCTCGCCGTAGCGCGGACCGAACAGGGTGTCCGGGAAGAGCCCGGACTCTCGGACGGTTCGTCGCCACGGCGCCGCGAGCTCGGCCAGTCGTGCCGCGCCGTCCTCGCCCAGGTGGGTCCACGGCGCCGAGGCCAGTTCGTCGGTGAGGTCCTCGACCACCTCACGTAGTTCTCGCCCGTCCTCCGTCAATCCGCCACGCTCGTCGAGCAGTTCGCGATCGCGCAGGCTCGACGCGGCGGCGTCCCACTGGCCTTGCGACCATCCGCGCCGGTTCTGGGCGAACTTCTTCTGGAATCCGATGCCGGTGGCGGTGTGCGTGATCAGCGCGTCGAGGCCCCCGAGTCCGGCGGTCTGCAGTGCCGCCACGTGGCCGTCGCCGCGGTACTCGCGTAGCAACGTCAGTGCGTGCCACAGGACAAGGTGGGGCGTGTCCGGCCATTCGAGGGCCGCGTAGCCCGCGTACAGGGGCCGCCCGTCGACGCCCGGGATCCCCTGCGCCGCAATGGCCGCCAGCTGGGCCGCCTCCGACATCTCCGGGGATGCGGTGACCGCTTCTCCGAAGATCCTCCGGTAGGCGGCATCGACGCCGCGGTACCGCGCGTCGGTGATCTCCTCCGGGGCGGCGAGGGTCCAGGCCCGGGGGACGGCGTCACCGATGAGTTCGGGGTTGAAATTGTAGAAGGTCGCGGCCACGACTCCGGCACCCACCGCCCCCATCGGTGCCGCGCGGCCCGCGAAGTAGGTCATTCGGCCGGATTCGAGCCCGACTCCGACGAGTTCCTGCTCCACCTCGGGGGCGAAGTAGGCGAGCGAGTGCAGCAGTTCGAGTGAGCGGGCGGTGCGTCCGGCGGCATGTGCGTCCATGACCGAGAACGTTAGCGGGCGTTATTTCAGGCCGGCCGCGTCCATCCCCCGCAGTTCCTTCTTGAGGTCGGCAATCTCGTCGCGCAGACGTCCCGCGAGTTCGAACTGCAGGTCCCGCGCAGCATTCATCATCTGGTCCGTCAATTCCTTGACCAGGTCGGCCAGCTCGGCCCGCGGCATCGACTTCACGTCTCGGCCCTCGTACACCCCGGCGCTGACCGCGCGGCCCGCCTCACCCTGAGCGCGTCGGCCACGGCTGACGTTGCGGCCCGAACCACCGATCTCGACCTCGGTGTCCTCGGCCTCCTCGTAGACCTGGTCGAGGATGTCCGCGATCTTCTTGCGGAGCGGCTGCGGGTCGACGCCCTTCTCGAGGTTGTAGGCGACCTGCTTCTCGCGGCGGCGTTCGGTCTCCTCGATGGCCCGCTGCATCGAATCGGTGATCTTGTCCGCGTACATGTGCACCTGGCCGGACACGTTGCGCGCGGCACGGCCGATGGTCTGGATGAGGCTCGTGGTGCTGCGCAGGAATCCTTCCTTGTCGGCGTCGAGGATTGCGACGAGCGAGACCTCGGGCAGATCGAGACCCTCACGTAGGAGGTTGATGCCGACCAGGACGTCGTACTCTCCGAGCCGCAGTTGCCGCAGCAACTCGACCCGCCGCAACGTGTCGATGTCCGAGTGCAGGTACCGCACCCGGATGCCGAGCTCGAGCAGATAGTCGGTCAGGTCCTCGGCCATCTTCTTGGTCAGCGTCGTGACCAGCACCCGTTCGTCCCGCTCGGTGCGTTCCCGGATCTCGTGGACGAGGTCGTCGATCTGTCCCTTCGTCGGCTTCACGACCACCTCGGGATCAACAAGGCCGGTGGGCCGGATCACCTGTTCGACGAATTCGCCGCCCGCTCGACCCAGCTCGTACGGTCCGGGGGTGGCCGACAAGTACACCGTCTGGCCGATCCGATCCGCAAACTCCTCCCAGGTGAGGGGCCGGTTGTCGACGGCGGACGGGAGGCGGAAGCCGAACTCGACCAGGTTGCGCTTGCGGGACATGTCGCCCTCGTACATCGCGCCGATCTGCGGGACCGTCACATGCGACTCGTCGATGACGAGGAGGAAGTCCTCCGGGAAGTAGTCGATCAGTGTCGCGGGCGCGGAGCCCGCGGGCCGGTTGTCGATGTGCCGCGAGTAGTTCTCGATGCCGGAGCAGAATCCGACCTGCTTGATCATCTCCAGGTCGTACTGGGTCCGCATCCGGAGCCGCTGCGCCTCGAGCAGCTTGCCGCGGTTCTCCAGGTCCGCGAGCCGCTCCTCGAGCTCGGCCTCGATGCTCTGGACGGCATGCTCCATCCGCTCCGGACCGGCCACGTAGTGCGTTGCCGGGAAGATGCGCACGGTGTCGACCTGCCGCACGACGTCACCGGTGAGTGGGTGCAGGTAGTAGAGCGCCTCCACCTCGTCGCCGAAGAACTCGATCCGCACCGCCAGTTCCTCGTAGGACGGGATGATCTCGACGGTATCGCCCCGCACCCGGAAGGATCCGCGGGTGAACGCCATGTCGTTGCGGTTGTACTGGACATCGACCAACAGGCGCAGCAGGGCGTCGCGGTCGACCTCGACGCCGACCTCGAGCTCGATCGACCGATCGAGGTACGACTGCGGGGTGCCGAGGCCGTAGATGCACGACACCGACGCCACCACCACGACGTCGCGCCGGGACAGCAGGCTGGACGTGGCGGAGTGGCGCAGTCGTTCGACGTCGTCGTTGATGGACGAGTCCTTCTCGATGTAGGTGTCCGTCTGCGCGATGTACGCCTCGGGCTGGTAGTAGTCGTAGTACGAGACGAAGTACTCGACCGCGTTGTTGGGCAGCATTTCCCGCAGTTCGTTGGCGAGCTGCGCCGCTAGCGTCTTGTTGGGCGCCATCAGCAGGGTGGGGCGCTGCAGCTTCTCGATCAACCACGCCGTGGTGGCCGACTTGCCGGTGCCTGTGGCGCCGAGCAGCACCACATCCTTCTCCCCCGCGCGCAGTCTGCGCTCGAGTTCCGCGATGGCCTCCGGCTGGTCACCGGCCGGCTCGTACTCGCTGACTACCTCGAACCGCGCGTCGGATCGTTCTATCTCGCTGACCGGCCGAAACTCGGAATGCGCGACGACGGGGTGCTCGGATGCAAACGCCATGCGTCCAGGGTATGCGCCGCTTCCGACAAGTTCTGATAACGCCTCGGCGCTCCCCCACCGATCGCCGCTGCCGGACGACCCGATTGCCTGTAATTTCTTGCTGTATGGAGAACGTCGAACAGAGCACGGCCCGAGCCACCTCGGCCGCCCCCGCCGCACCGTCAGGTCCCGTGTTCGTACCGGCGCTCGACATGGTTCCCGCACACCGCCCGAAGATCGAGCACTTCAACATCGCCGAGCGCACCAACACCGACCCCAAGGGATACGTCCGCCCCGTCGAGCACTACCGACTCGAGCCCTGGGGGCTCTACATGGCGCGGACGGCGGATCACCCCACCTTCCACTACCTGGAGTCATGGCTGATTCCGGATCTGGGGATCAGAGCGTCGATCTTCCATTTCCACCCGTATCACCAGCGTGATCAGGACCGCTACATCGACATCGGTGATTTCACGTCCGGCCCGGACGTGTGGAAGTCGGAGGACCACTACCTGGACCTCGTCGTCCGCACCGGCCGGGAAACCGAACTCCTCGACGTCGACGAATTGATCTCGGCCACCGCGCACGGGCTGATCTCGACCGGCACCGCCGACCGCGCCGTCCAGAAGGCCATGCGCGCGGTCGACGGGATCGCGGCCCACGGGCACGACACGGATGCGTGGCTCGCATCGAAAGGGATGCCGGTCAGCTGGCGGTGAAACGCGGCCGCGTTCAGCCGGCGGGCGACCACCCGGTGCGCTCGGCCCACTCGCAGGCCCGCTGGTAGCCGAGATCGAACCACGGCGCGAGCGCCGCGGCATAGGTCACGGTGGCCTCGCCCGTGTGCGCGTCGGCGGCGGCCCAGCGGACCGCAACCCTCTTGGCCTCGAGGAATTCGGCCCGAGCAGCGGCGTCGGCGCGCAGCCAGTCGCGCAGCAGGAGCGCGAAGCGCTGGCCCGGCCAGCCGTCGACGCGCAGGCTGATCTCCACGGGCCTGCCGGGATCGGCGCCGCCGTGGGTGCGCTTGTCCCACAGCGCCGGGTCGGCCTCGCCACCGACGCCGTACGCCGGCTTCGGCTCGTCGCGGTTCGCATCGACGATGGGCGGAAAACCGGCCGCAGCGAGTGGTTCGGCCAGCGCATCCGCGGTGGCGAGATCGGGAACGGTGATCTGCACGTCGATCAGATCGCGCGCATCCAGACCCGGGACCGCGGTGGAGCCCGCATGGTCGATGCGCACCGCACGATCGCCGCACACCGCTCGCAGTCGCGCGACCAGGCGCTCGCCCTGCGCCGCCCACTCCGGATCGGCCGGCCGCACGATCGGCGGCACCGCCACCACCGTCCGCGTGCGCACGTTCGCCTCGAACGGCACCAGCCTGTCCGCGTACAGGGCACGGGCCTGTCCCTCGATCAGTTCCGGTGCGCCACTGTTGTCGAGCCAGACATCGGCGGCCGCACGACGCTGATCGTCCGACGCCTGCGCCGCGATCCGCGCCCGCGCGTCGACCTCGGGCATCCCTCGCAGCTCGACGAGGCGCCGCACCCGCTCCTCCTCGTCGACGTACACGATGACGACCAGGTTGAACGCCGGTCCCATCCGCCCCTCGACGAGCAGCGGGATGTCCTGCACGACGATGCCGTCGGCGGGCGCGCCGTCGACGAGTTCCGCGGTGCGGGTACCGATACGAGGATGCAGGATCGAGTTCAAGAGCAGTCGCGACTCGTCACTGCCGAACGCCCGCTCAGCCAACGCCGGGCGGTTCAGCGAGCCGTCGGGATGCAGGACGCCGTCACCGAAGGCGTCGACGAGGGCCGCGAGCCCCGGGGTTCCCGGTTCGACGACCTCCCGCGCGATCAGGTCCGCGTCGACGATCACCGCACCCAACTCCGCGAGGACCTTCGACACGGTCGATTTACCGGCTCCGATGCCTCCGGTGAGGCCCACTCTCAACACGCCGACCAGTGTCGCACTAAACACGCCGAAGATCATCAAGCGGCCAAATGTCGTGGTTCCACGACCTGGTCGGATAGCCTTCAATCAGCCGTCCGACCAGCCGATTCGAGATCCGAGTAGGAGAAGCTCATGCGCAGCAATCCCACCCGTCCCGGTCGGCACCGTCTCGGCATGGACAACGGCGTCCACGCCATCCTCATCCCCGAGGTGGCCACTGCACTCGCGGAACACCGCCGCAACTGGTTCACCAGTGTGCTCACGCCCGCCCGCCACAGCTTCGCCTCGATCCGGAAGCGCACGGCGACCATGCCGACCCGATGGGTGCCTGCCGCGGCGAACTGACCGCCCGCGTACGACACACCGCGTACGACACACTGCGTACGACACAGACTGTGGCCCGATCCGACTCGGATCGGGCCACAGTCGTATGCCCGGACGCACCCAGCGCGGGAACACCGCATACACGAAAGACCCCGGCCCTGTGGGGCCGGGGTCTTTCGGTAGATCAAGCCTGAGTGATCAGGCCGCTGTCATCAGGCGTTGCCCGACAGCTTCTCGCGCAGCGCGGCGAGCTGTGCATCGCTGGCCAGCGAGCCACCAGCGGACTCGGTGGACGCAGCAGCACCCTCGTCGGAGCCCGACTCGGAGGAGTAGTTGGTGCCGGAAGCGCCGGCAGCAGCCTCGGCAGCCTCGTCGGCAGCCATCTTCTCCATCTGAGCGGTGTGCATCTTGTGGCGACGCTCAGCCTCGGCGTAGCGGGACTCCCACTCCTCACGCTGCTTGTCGAAGCCCTCGAGCCATTCGTTGGTCTCGGGATCGAAGCCCTCGGGGAAGATGTAGTTGCCCTGCTCGTCGTACGAGTCGGCCATGCCGTACTTGGACGGATCGAACTCGGCGTTGTAATCCTCGTTCGCCTGCTTCAGCGACAGCGAGATGCGGCGACGCTCCAGGTCGATGTCGATGACCTTGACGAGCGCATCGTCGCCGACGCCGACAACCTGGTCCGGAACCTCCACGTGGCGCTCGGCGAGCTCGGAGATGTGCACCAGGCCCTCGATGCCCTCCTCGACGCGAACGAACGCGCCGAACGGAACCAGCTTGGTGACCTTGCCGGGCACGATCTGGCCGATGGCGTGGGTGCGGGCGAACTGACGCCACGGATCTTCCTGGGTCGCCTTCAGCGACAGGGAGACGCGCTCGCGGTCCAGGTCGACGTCGAGAACCTCGACGGTGACCTCGTTGCCGACCTCGACAACCTCGGACGGGTGGTCGATGTGCTTCCAGGACAGCTCGGAGACGTGAACCAGGCCGTCGACGCCACCCAGGTCCACGAAGGCACCGAAGTTGACGATGGAGGACACGACGCCCTTGCGGACCTGGCCCTTCTGGAGCTGGTGCAGGAACTCGCTGCGGACCTCGGACTGGGTCTGCTCGAGCCATGCGCGACGCGACAGGACCACGTTGTTGCGGTTCTTGTCGAGCTCGATGATCTTGGCCTCGATCTCCTTGCCGACGTACGGCTGCAGATCGCGGACACGACGCATCTCGACGAGCGACGCGGGCAGGAAGCCACGGAGACCGATGTCGAGGATGAGGCCACCCTTGACGACCTCGATGACGGTGCCCTTGACGGCCTCGTCCTTCTCCTTGAGCTCCTCGATGGTGCCCCAGGCACGCTCGTACTGAGCGCGCTTCTTCGACAGGATCAGTCGACCTTCCTTGTCCTCCTTGGTGAGGACCAGGGCTTCGACCTCATCGCCCACGGAGACGACCTCATTGGGGTCGACGTCGTGCTTGATGGAGAGCTCGCGGGAAGGGATGACACCTTCGGTCTTGTAACCGATGTCGAGCAGGACCTCGTCGCGGTCGACCTTGACGATGGTGCCTTCGACGATGTCGCCATCGTTGAAGTACTTGATCGTTGCGTCGATGGCGGCGAGGAAGTCCTCGGCGGAGCCGATGTCGTTGACGGCTACCTGCGGCGAGGTCACGGTGTTGGAGGGCATGTGTTGAGTTGCTCCGGACGGGTTGATAGTCGGTTGATGGTGTTCTGTCAGACAGGTGGACCGGCATGCCGTAGATTCCGGCGAGCGCCGAAATCGACCCGACTTCCAGTCCCCCACGAGGCTCCTGCGCCAACCCGTCCCGTCAATCCTGCAACCGGCCGGGCGTGCGCCGAAGACACTCGCGAGCAACAGGGTACGCGACCTCGAGCTAGCTGGGCAAACTCTCACATCACCCGGCCGATTCACCTGGCGGTTCGGCGCGGAGAGCCGGTCTCTACCCTTGATACCCATGTCCGACGATCGCCATGCCGCCGCAATTTCCACTCTCGGTACCAGCGGAGTGAGCCGCACCCGGATCGGCACCGAGGACAGTGAACGCGCGAGCCGCGCGTGGTGGGACGCCGACGCCGACGACTACCACCGCACCCACGGCGAGTTCCTCGGTGTCGACTCCGCTGCCGGTGAGTTCATGTGGTGTCCGGAGGGCCTGCACGAAGGCGATGTGCACCTGCTCGGCGACGTGGCCGGCAAGCGGATCCTCGAGGTCGGCTGCGGCTCGGCGCCGTGCTCGCGTTGGCTGGCCGGCCAGGGCGCGGACGTCGTCGGGCTCGACATCTCGATGGGCATGCTCGCGCGCGGCGTCGCCGCGATGGAACAGGGTGGCCCGTCCGTTCCGCTGATCCAGGCGGGCGCCGAGTCCCTGCCGTTCCGTGACGCCACTTTCGACATCGCGTGCTCTGCGTTCGGTGCGGTGCCGTTCGTCGCGGACTCGGCGCGGGTGATGTCCGAGGTGGCGCGGGTGTTGCGTCCGGGCGGTCTGTGGGTGTTCGCGGTGAACCACCCGATCCGCTGGATCTTCCCCGACGATCCGGGTCCGCGCGGGCTCACCGCCGCGCTTCCCTACTTCGATCGCACACCGTATGTGGAGGTCGACGACGAGGGCGTGCCCACGTACGTCGAGCATCACCGCACGATCGGCGACCGGGTCCGCGAGGCCGTGGCCGCCGGACTCGAGGTACGCGACATCGTCGAACCCGAGTGGCCCGAGTGGCTCGACCGGGAGTGGGGCCAGTGGAGCCCCCTGCGCGGCCAACTGTTCCCCGGCACGGCGATCTTCGTCACCCGCAAACCGAACTGAGGGCCCCGCTCACAGCAGCTTGGACAGGAACGCCTTGGTCCGTTCCTGTTGCGGGTTCGCCAGCAGCCGCCTCGGATCGCCCGCCTCGACCACCACCCCGCCGTCCATGAACACCAACTGGTCGGCGACCTCGCGGGCGAACCCCATCTCGTGGGTGACGACGACCATCGTCATGCCGTCGTTCGCGAGCTGCTTCATGACCCCGAGCACCTCACCTACGAGTTCGGGATCGAGGGCCGACGTGGGCTCGTCGAACAGCATGAGCTTGGGGTCCATCGCGAGCGCCCGCGCGATGGCGACGCGCTGCTGCTGCCCGCCCGACAGCTGCGCCGGGTACGCGTCCGCCTTCTCCGCGAGCCCCACCTGGTCGAGCAGGTCGCGAGCGCGTTGGATCGCCTTGGCCCGAGGCACCCTCTTCACCTGCATGGGCGCCTCGATGATGTTCTCGAGGGCGGTGCGGTGCGGAAACAGGTTGAAGTGCTGGAACACCATCCCGATGTCACGGCGCTGGCGGGAGGCCGCACGGGCGCTCAGTTCGTACAGTTTGTCGCCGCGTTCGGAGTACCCGACCAGCTCGCCGTCGACGTACAGCCGGCCGGCGTTGACCCGTTCGAGGTGGTTGATGCAGCGCAGGAACGTGGACTTGCCGGAACCGGACGGGCCGATCAGACACAGGACCTGTCCGCGTTCGATCTCGAGGGAGACACCGCGCAGCACCTGCAGGGCGCCGAAGTTCTTGCAGACACGGTCGGCCTGCACCATCGGGGTGGTCGTCGATGTCATTTACGCTCGCCTCCCGGGGTGTCCGGCAGCGTGTCCGCGTCCGGCGTGACCGTCACCGGGCGCCCCTGCGCGTCGGCGAGAGCCTGCAACTGCCGCGCGGTGAGCGTGCGGGACGCACCCTTCGAGTAGTACCGCTCGAGATAGAACTGGCCGATCATCAGAATGCTGGTGATCGCGAGGTACCACGTCGCGGCCACCAGGAGCAGCGGAATCGGGTGGAAGTTCGCGCCCGAGATGTCCCGGCTCCGTCCGTACAGTTCGAGGCTGTAGGGAATTGCCGTGACCAGCGAGGTGGTCTTGAGCATGCTGATCAACTCGTTGCCCGTGGGCGGGATGATGACCCGCATCGCCTGCGGGAGGACCGTGCGGCGCATCGTCTGCGACCACGTCATACCCAGTGCAACCGAGGCTTCCGTCTGACCCTCACTCACCGAACTGATTCCGGCGCGGACGATCTCGGCCATATATGCGGCCTCGTTGAGTGCCAGGCCGATCACTGCGAAGAGGAACGCCGCGCTGAGGTTCTGCAGGTCGATGTGGGCGAACTGATGCACGAACGGAATGCCGAGATCGATCGTCTTGTAGATCGACGGAAAGAGTCCCCAGAACACCAGTTGGACGTAGACGGGGGTGCCGCGGAAGATCCACAGGTACACCCACGCTGCAGTGCGCAGCACGGGATTCGGCGAGAGCCGCATCACCGCGAGGATCACGCCGAGCCCAATCGCGATTGCCATCGCCAGCACGGTGAGCTGGATCGTCTTCCACGCGGCTGCGCTGATTCGCTTGTCGAACAGATACTGGCCGTACACATCCCATTCGAAGGCAGCGTTGGTGGCGGCGCCGTATACGAACAACCCGAACAATCCCAGCACGACCACCGCAGCGATCCACCGGCCTGGGTGGCGCAACGCGACAGACTTGATCGGTTCCGGTTCGGCTCCCACGCCCCTCGCCGACATGTGATTCTCGTTGCCCGACATCGCTCCTCGTCTCTCCGCCATCAGCTGGTGGCCCCGTTGACGACCGACGTCTCGATCAGACCGGCCCCGACGCCCCACGCGTCCGCGATCTTCGCGTACTGACCGCCGTCGATGAGGTACTGCATCGCCTGCTGCAGGACCGGGCCGAGGGGCGAGCCTTTCGCGACCACCCAGCCGTACGGAGCGGAATCGAACAGTTCGCCGGCCGGCACGATCCGGCCGTCGCTTCGCTTGATCGCGTACGCCGTCACCGGCGAGTCGGCCGACAGCGCGTCGACTCGGCCCAGGATCAGCGCGTTGGCGACGTCGTCCTGGCTGTCGTACTTGACCTTCTCGAGGGGGGGCTTGCCGGCGGCGACACACGCCTCGCTCTTGGCCGGCACCTCCTCGATGTCCTCGATCGTGGTGGTCTGCACACCGACACGCAGGCCGCAGGCATTGTTCGGGTCGATGTCGTCACCGGGGCGCTGAGCCCACTGGACGCCCGCGCTGTAGTAGGTGACGAAGTCGACGGACTGCTCGCGCTCCAGTGTGTCCGTGAACGACGACATCCCGATGTTGAACGTTCCGGCCTGCACGGCTGGGATGATCTTGTCGAAGTCCGCCTGCTTGTAGTCGACCGTGAGCCCGAGCACCTGGCCGACGGCGTTCATGAGGTCGACGTCGAAACCCACGATGCGTCCGTCCTCGTCCTTGAATTCGTTGGGTGCATACGGCACATTGACGCCGACGACGAGGCGCCCGGACGCCGCGATCGGCGACGGCAACTGGTCTGCGATCGATTCCACGCGTTGTATGTCGACCCCGGACACCACGGGCACCAGACCCTCGTTGTTGGTCACGCACCCCGTGGCGGTCATCGCGACCACCGCGAGCAGCGCACCGATCACCCACCGGATCGACCGAGTTCGCCGACCGCGGGTGGCAGCAGCCACTGGTCCGAACATCGGTCATTCCTCCCATCTCCGGCCGTTGGACCCCGAAACCCTACTGGCTCGATACCCCCGGGCGGAAGTTGATCATGGTCATCGCCGAATCACCCGAGCGATCACCGATTCCGTGAACTCACTCGTCGACGCCAGCCCACCCATATCCGCCGTGGCCACGCCCGCTTCCACGGTGCGTTCGACGGCGTTGCGGATCCTCGCCGACGCGGCGGACAAGCCCTTGTCGTGTCCGGTGGATGCCAGCCAGTCGAGGAGCATCGCCGCGGACAGGAACAAGGCGGTCGGGTTCGCACGGTTGCGGCCGGCGATGTCCGGGGCGGCTCCGTGTGCGGCCTGCGCCATGGCCTTCGATCCGGACGCGTTGATCGACGCCGCTGTACCGAGCGATCCCGCCAACTCCGCGGCCAGGTCCGACAGGATGTCCCCGAACATGTTCTCGGTGACGATGACGTCGTACTCCTCGCCGCAGCGCACCAGATACGCGGCCATCGCGTCGACGTGCTCGTCGTCTACCCGGACGTCCGGATAGTGCTCGCCCACCTCCCGGCAGACGTCCCGGAACAGGCCGGTGGTGGTCGAGAGCACGTTGGCCTTGTGTACCACCGTGACTCGCTTGCGTCGGCGGCGCGCGAGATCGAAGGCGGCGTGCGCGATCCGTTCGCACGCCTGCCGGGTGACCACCGCGACCGCCATCGCGACGTCCGGGGTGGGCATGAACTCGCCGCTGCCGGCGAACATGTTCCGGTCGGCGTAGAAGCCTTCGGTGTTCTCCCGGACGATGACGAGATCCATGTGTGGCGACACCGCTCGCACACCTGGCAGTGCGCGCGACGGTCGGATGTTCGCGTAGAGGTCGAACCGTTTGCGGATCATCCCGCCGGGGGTCAACTGCATCTGGAACGGATCGGGATACGACGCGCTGTCGTGCGGGCCGAGGATCCACGAATCGAGGTCGGCGAGCGCGACGAGGGTGCTCTCGGGTGTCGGCGACCCGTGGGTGGCGATCGCGTCGTGGCCGATCGGGAGCGGCACCCACTCCACCTCGGCAAGCCCCACCGCAGCCACTGCAGCGTCGACGACGTCCCGGGTGGCCGGCACGATTTCGCGTCCGATTCCGTCGCCCTGCAACAGACCGATCCGCGGTTTCGGCAAATCTCCTGTACTCGCGCTCCCCATCAGGCAATCATTACTCACGATGGTCCAGTCCGTGGAGTTGCTTCTCGACCGGGATATCGACGCGACCGTACGAGCCGAATGGCGTCGACTGTCGTCGGCACGTCTGCCGAGCCAGGACCGCATCACCGCCGAATCCAATCGGCCGCACGTCACGCTCGGCGTCGCGCACCATGTTCCCCCCGACGTCGAGGTCGCACTGGTTCGCGAGCTGCCGTCGGCCCCGCTGTCCCTGCGCCTGGGCGGTGTCGTGGTGTTCGGTGGGCGCCGGCTCACCCTCGCCCGACTGGTGGTGCCCACCACCGAGCTACTGACCCTTCAGCGGATCGTCTACGAACTGATGGTCGACTGCGAGGGCGTGCCGTCGCACATCGTTCCGGGCGAGTGGACCCCGCACGTGACGCTGTCGCGCCGGATCCAGGCCACGGATCTCGGCACTGCGATCGTGGTGACGAGGGCCGGAGCCCGTGACGTCGTCGGCCGGTCGGACGGCATCAGGCGGTGGGATTCGGATGCCAAACGTGAGTGGCTGATCACACGGCGCCCCTGATGCGACGCCGCATGCGATCTCGCGCTTTCCGCATACGGAAGAATTCGCGGGACGGGAGCGTTGAACGGGCCAACGGAACGATCATCCTGACGACTCCCCGACGACTTCCCCGAAAGGACCCCTGTGGCTACCCAGACTCTGACCCAGCAGAACTTCAAGCAGATCGTCGACGACAACGACATCGTCCTCGTCGACTTCTGGGCTTCGTGGTGCGGACCGTGCCGCTCCTTCGCCCCCACCTTCGAGGCCTCCTCGGAGCAGCACGCGGACGTCGTCCACGGCAAGGTCGACACCGAGGCGGAGCAGGAATTCGCTGCTGGTGCGGGGATCCGTTCGATCCCGACCATCATGGCGTTCCGCGAGGGTGTGCTGGTGTTCAACCAGGCAGGCGCGCTGCCCCCGGCCGCGCTCGAAGACCTGATCACCCAGGTCAAGGCCCTCGATATGGACGAGGTCCGCAAGCAGATCGCCGCTCAGGCGCCGTCCGGTAACTGACCGACGCCTGACGCAGCAACCTCTGGGACGCCGACCGGCTCACGTCAGTGCGCCGCGGCGTCCCAGCTTCGTCCGGTGCCGACCGACACCTCGAGCGGCACCGACAGTTCGATGGCCGAGGCCATCTTCTCCCGCACCAACTGCTCCACGCGCTCGCGCTCGCCCGTGGCGACCTCGAGGACGAGTTCGTCGTGCACCTGCAGCAGCATCCGCGACGCGAGCCCGGCGTCCTGCAGCGAACGCTGGACGTCGATCATCGCGACCTTGATGATGTCGGCGGCCGTGCCCTGGATTGGCGCGTTGAGTGCGGCCCGCTCGGCCACCTCACGGCGCTGACGGTTGTCGCTGTTGAGATCGGGCAGGTAACGCCGACGCCCGAACAGGGTCTCGGTGTAGCCGACCTTGCGGGCCTGCTCGACCACCTCGTGCAGGTAGTCGCGCACGCCACCGAACCGCGCGAAGTACGCGTCCATCTGCTGCTTGGCCTCGTCGGTGGAGATCTTGAGCTGCGCGGCGAGGCCGAAGGCGCTCAAACCGTATGCCAGCCCGTACGACATCGCCTTGACCCGTCGACGCAGTTCCGGCGTGACCTCCTCGATGGGCACACCGAACGCCCGGGAGCCGACGAAACTGTGCAGGTCCTCCCCCGTGTTGAATGCCTCGATCAGGCCCTCGTCGCGCGACAGGTGCGCCATGATGCGCATCTCGATCTGGCTGTAGTCGGCGGTGAGCAGTGTCTCGAAGCCGTCGCCGACGACGAAGCCGTCGCGGATTTGCCGTCCCGCGTCGGTCCGGACGGGGATGTTCTGCAGGTTGGGTTCCGTCGACGACAGTCGACCGGTCGCGGCCACGGTCTGGTTGAACGTGGTGTGGATCCGACCGTCGTCCGCGACCGTCTTGAGCAGTCCGTCGACGGTGACCTTGAGCCGCGTTGCGTCCCGGTGCGCGAGCAGGTGCTCGAGGAACGGGTGCTGGGTCTTCTCGAACAGCGACTGCAGCGCGTCGGCGTCGGTGGTGTAGCCGGTCTTGGTCTTCTTGGTCTTCGGCATCTCGAGCTCGTCGAAGAGCACCACCTGGAGCTGCTTGGGCGAGCCCAGGTTGATCTGCTTGCCGATCACCTCGTACGCCGCGTCGGCCGCCTCCGCGACCCGGGCCGCGAACGTGCTCTGCAGGTCGTGCAGGTGACCGGAGTCGACGGCGATGCCCGTCGCCTCCAGCTGCGCCAGCACCGCGAGCAGCGGCAGCTCCATGTCGGCCAGCAGTCCCGTGCCCTCGATGTCCGCGAGTTCGGTGTCCAACGCCGCGGCCAGGTCGACCACCGCGCGAGCACGGAGAATCTCGCCTTCGGCCTGTTCGGCATCCGCCGCCTCTTCGTCGTCGAGCAGCGAAAGCTGTTGCTGCCCCGACTCTTCCACGCGAAGCTCCCGCTTGAGGTAGCGCAGGGACAGGTCGTCGAGGTTGAAGCTGCGCTGCCCGGGACGAACCAGGTAGGCGGCGAGTGCGGTGTCACTGGTCAGTCCGGCAAGGGTCCAGCCGCGTCCCCACAGGGCGTGCATCGCCCGCTTCGCCTCGTGCAGCGCCTTGGGCTGCGCCGGGTCCGCCAGCCATGCCACGAGCGCCGCCTCGTCCTCGGGCGTCACCGTGGCGGCCGGGATGTAGGCGCCCTCACCGTCGGACGCCGCGATCGCGATCGCGGTGACGTCTCCGCCGTAGGGGGTTCCCGCGCCGACGACGGACAGCCCGTGCCGCTCGCCGGTCGACGCGTGGTCCGCGATCCAGCCGGCCACCTCACCGGGTGTCAGGGCGCGCCCGCGCACCTCGAAGCCCTCCTCGGCCTCCGGTTCCGCGGACGACAGGGTCGCGAAGAGTCGGTCGCGCAACACCTTGAACTCGAGGTCGTCGAACAGCGCATGGATGCGTTCGCGGTCCCACGGCGCCAGCGACAACTGGTCCGGCGTGTACGGCAGCGCCACGTCGCGCACCATCTCGGTGAGCTGGCGGTTGAGGACGACGCTGGGCAGGTTCGCCCGCAGCGACTCGCCCACCTTGCCCTTCACCTGGTCCACCTGGTTGACGAGGTTCTCGAACGATCCGTACTCGCGGATCCACTTGGCGGCGGTCTTCTCGCCTACCCCGGGGATACCGGGGAGGTTGTCACTCGGGTCGCCGCGCAGCGCCGCGTAGTCCGGGTACTGCTGCGGTGTGAGCCCGTACTTGTCCTCGACCGCCTCGGGGGTGAAGCGGGTGAGGTCCGAGACGCCCTTGCGCGGGTAGAGGACGGTGACGTCGTCGGTCACCAGCTGCAGCGCATCCCGGTCGCCGGTCACGACCAGCACCCGGTAGCCGAGCGCGGTGGCCTGCGTCGTGAGCGTCGCGATGATGTCGTCGGCCTCGTAGCCCTCGATCGCCATCACGGGAATGCCCATCGCGCCGAGGACGTCCTTGGTGACCTCGACCTGGCCCTTGAACTCGTCCGGGGTCTTGCTGCGGTTCGCCTTGTACTCGGGGAACGCCTCCGCGCGGAAGGTCTGCCGGGAGACGTCGAATGCTGCCGCAACGTGCGTCGGCTGCTCGTCGCGCAGCAGATTGATCAGCATCGATGTGAACCCGTAGACCGCGTTGGTGGTCTGGCCGCTCTGCGTCTTGAAGTTCTCGGCGGGTAGCGCGAAGAAGGCGCGGTAGGCGAGCGAGTGCCCGTCGAGCAACAGCAGCGTCGGCCGCTCCGAGCCGGACGCGTCAGGAGTAGCAGAGACGGTGGACGAGGACGTGGATGCGGGGCTCACGGTTGACCAGTCTAGGGAGCCGGACCGACAGCCACGCCCTTCCTCCCCGCGCGTCGCCCGATGCGCGGGGTCACAGCGGGCTCAATCGCCCGCGGCGTCGGCTCCCAGCGTGTCGACGACCACCTCGGCCACGGCCTTCATCGTCGTCCGACGATCCATGGCCGCGCGCTGGATCCATTTGAATGCCTCGGGCTCGGAGAGCCCCTGTGACTGCATCAGCATGCCCTTGGCGCGCTCGATGACCTTGCGGGTCTCGAGCCGGTCCGAGAGGTTGGCAACCTCGCGTTCGAGCAACGAGATCTCCGTGAATCGGCTCGCCGCCAACTCGACCGCCGGCACCAGGTCCGCCTTCGAGAACGGCTTGACGAGGTACGCCATCGCGCCCGCATCGCGCGCCCGCTCGACCAACTCCCGCTGACTGAATGCGGTCAGGATCACAACGGGGGCAATTCGTTTGGCGGCGATCTCCGATGCCGCATCGATCCCGTCGCGGCGCGGCATCTTCACGTCCATGATCACCAGATCCGGCCGCAACTCCTCTGCCAACTCGACTGCACGCTGACCGTCGCCGGCCTCACCGACGACGTCGTAGCCCTCTTCGCGAAGCATCTCGACCAGGTCGAGCCTGATCAACGCCTCGTCTTCCGCCACCACCACACGCCGCGGCTGTCGTTCGGTGGCCTGCGTGGCGGGAGCGTTCATAGTCACCAATCTCCTCCAGTCGGCGCCCACGGATCGGGGCGCGAACGATTCGAGGGTACCGGTGGTTTGACTGGGGCCCGTGATCTTCTAGAGTAGGAACCCGCAAGACGCCCTCGTATCCCAATTGGCAGAGGAAACGGATTCAAAACCCGTGCAGTGTGAGTTCGAGTCTCACCGAGGGCACCAGTAAGGCCAGGTCAGGATAGGTTTTTCACCAAACATCTGTTTGGCTGTCTGCGAAACGGCTCGCAGCAGCTCGCAGGGTCCCTAATTCGCCAGGTCGGAGAGCTGGGCCCACGCCTCATCGAGGATCGACCTCCGAGCGTTCGACTTGCCCGTCAGAGCCGCCGTGCGATCACCGTCGAGGCGGGTCGCGAGCGCATCCAACTCGTCTGGGAACAGGTGGCCGTAGCGGTCGAGGGTGAGGGTCGCCGTCTTGTGGCCGAGCATCTTCTGAACGACCTTGACGTTCGCGCCAGACTGAATCGCCAGGGACGCCGCCGTATGCCGTAGCTCGTGCGGTACGAGCCCCTCGACGCCGACCGTCGTCGCGGCAGGGTCGAAGCGCCAACGGAACTCACCCGAGGACATCCACGAGCCACCCTTGCCGGGGAACACGAGCGCCGTCGCCTTCTGCCCTTTGACAACCTCGCGGAGCAGCTCGACCAGGAAAGCGGGCACCGGGACCGAGCGGGATTCGTGGCCCTTCGTAGTGCCCTCGACGAATCCACTTGCCTCACCCGCCTTCTTCTCGTCAGCGGAGCGGGTCACGTAGGTGACCGAGCGACGCACCGTCAGCCGAGCGCCGTCGAGGTCCACGTCGCGCACCTGTAGCGCGATCACCTCGCCGAAGCGCAGGCCGCAGTAGGCGAGCACGTAGACCATCACCCCGAGGTCCTCGCACTTGCCCGCCAGGGCCTCAACCTGGCCGTGGTCGAGGTAGCGCCGTTCGGTTTCCTGCTTGCGCGGCATCGCGACGCCGACAGCGGGATTCACTGGTAGCAGCTTGAGCCGTACCGCTTCGTCGAGAACCTGTTTGAGCACCTGGTGAGCTTGAATCACGCGCGAGGCCGACAGCTTGCGCGCGACCATCGCTCGCCCCTGGCCGTCGTGGGCCGCCACCGCGTGCTTGCCCCGCTGCATCGCCGTGACCCACGCGCGTACCCCTGCGTAATCGACATCGGCCAGCGTCACGTCCTCCCACGTCGGCAACACGAGTCCGTCGAGGAGCGACCGGTAGCCCGCGACCGTCTTCGGCTTGAGGTGCTCGCGGTGCTTCATCCACTCCCCCGCAACCTGTCCGACTGTGCGCGTCCCGGCGGCCTTGCCGACGAACTTGCCGGTGACGAGATCGGCGGTGTTTTGGTCGAGCCACGATTGCAGCTCGTCACGGTCGCTCGACACCTTGATGTGCTCGTGCCCGTCGTAGTCCACGAAACGCGCTTGATAGCGGGAGCCCTGCCCGTACTTCGTGGACTTCTTGCCGTCGCGGCGCATCCATCGGTCTTCAATCCCGCTCCGGCGGTTGCGCTTCGTCTTCGGCGTCGAGGTGGTCGGGGTGTCAGCCATGAGCGCAACCTACCCGCCGACCAAACGGATTCCCTGCGAGCTGCGAGCCGTTGTGACGTAGATCACCCAGCGCTATAGATGGCCCGCACTGGCCAGAACTCGCCTGACTGTCAGCTTTGTGAAACATATTCCGTTGCCCCACAGAGCATTTCGTTTGCACGTCCGATGCCCGTCGGCGCACGCTGTGCACAGACCGCATCGAGACCAGAGCGAGGAACGAATGAGCACCACAGAGCCCCCGAATGCACAGCCCGGCATTGCCGACATCGGAGTGATCCCGCTGACCGTCCGGCGTTTCACCCTGGAGGAGTTGAGCGCCATCACAGGACTCACCGTGCCGAGCCTGCGCAACCTCCACCGCCAGGGCAAGGGCCCGCTGATGTACCGCATGGGAAAGCGCCTGTACTGCGACGAGCCCGACCTACTTGCCTGGTCGATCAAGCAGAAGGCCGAAACCGGCAAGGGAATCGGAGCCTGACCGCTCGACGCACGACCTTCTCGACCAAATCCGGGGAAACGATTTGCCGAGAGACAGGAACAAGAAGTGCCTGCACAAACGAAGAAGGCCCCGACCGTAATCGGGGCCCCCACCGTTCATTTCCCCCGCCCGAGCCAGCAGACAGGAGACCGAGAGAACGACCATCACGATACCCGAGGTATCGGCGATCTGGTGGCTCACGCCCGCGCGTACAGCGCGGCACTCATTGCACTGTGCGGGGGTGTCCGATGAGGTTCACGGAGTGCGAGGACCCGGAGATCAACCACGCGGACAACGAACGCTGCTACTGGTGCAACGACGCCGATCTATCGAAGTTCGACGGTGAGAGGTACACAGCGGCAGAACGTCGGCGAATCCTGTTCATTTGGGGTGAGCGGTCCCGCCAGGAGCAGGACAAGTTGCTGGCCGAGCTTGGCGACGACCTGATCGACCGGGCCGTGGAGTTACTGGAGTCGATCACCGTCGAGCAGCAGGCCGTACTGCTCCAAAAGGCGTTCGGCGAGGCGCAACCGCTGACCGTCGCCGTGACAGGCCAGCGGTATCGCGCCGTCCAGATGCGCGACCCACGGAACGTGTTCAACCCAAGCCACCTTCGCCGCTTGCGGGACTTCTACCGGCGTCACGGTCGCTTGCCCGCTGTAATCACCGTCAGCTTCACCGAGGAGGAGGCCCGCAAGTGCGGGCTACCCCCGCGCGTCATCGTTCCGCCGGAGATGCGGGCGGACCTGGCCCACCGCTTCGACCTCGAACAGGAACCGGAGTTCTTCTAATGACCATCGACGACACCCGCGCTGGGGTCCGGCTATCGCGGCAGCACACAGGGCAACCCCGCTTTGCCTACATGTTGGCGGAGAAGCACGCCGACGAAATCATGTTCGTGACCGGCATCGGCTGGTTCTACTACGACGGCACCCGCTGGGTCGAGGACCCGGACGGCGTGCGCGCGACCCGTCTGGTGCTCGCCTTGCTGCGCAAGGGCCGCTCGCAGGAGACAGTGGACAAGGACACCCTGGCCGAGATCATCGCGTGCGAGCGCGCCAGCGGGCTTAACGGTGTCCTGTCCATCGCGGCGAAGCTGCCAGAGTTCCACCGGACCGTCGAGGAGCTCGACGCCGACCCGAACCTGTTGAACGTCGCGAACGGCACCGTGGACCTTCTCACCGGCAAGTTACGTCCGCATGACCCGCGCGACCTGATCACCAAGAAGGCACGCGCGGCGTACGACCCCGACGACCCCGACGCCCTCTCGGAGACGTGGACGAAGTTCCTGGAGTCGTCGCTACCCGACCCCGAGGTGCGCGGGTTCCTCCAGCGGTACGCGGGTTATGCGCTGTCCGGCCGGGTCACCGAACACGTCCTGTGCATCCTGTTCGGCGAGGGTCGCAACGGCAAAGGTGTGTTCTACGAGGCGCTGACGCACGCGCTGGGGTCCTACGCCGGGACCGGTGAGCCCGAACTGTTCCTCGACCGGCGGGGGGCTCACCCCACCGGGGAGATGGACCTACGGGGCTTGCGGCTCGTCACCGTGTCGGAAACCGGTCAGGGTGCGCAGCTCGCCGCCGCGACGGTTAAACGGTTGGTGGGTGGCGATCGGATCAAGGCCCGCCGGATGCGCCGGGACTTCGTGGAGTTCGTGCCGTCGCATACGCCGATCCTGGTCACGAACCATCTGCCGAAGGTGCGCGGCGATGATCCGGCGCTGTGGGCTCGCCTGCGCGTCGTCCCGTTCGATGTCGTGATCCCGGAGGCCGACCGGGTGAAGGACCTTCCCGAGCGACTGGAGGTGGACACGGACGCCGTACTGGCCTGGATGCTCGCCGGACGCCGGGACTACCTCGACAGAGGAGACCTGGACGCACCGGAGGCCGTCAAGGGTGCGACGGCCGGTTACCGCGAGGCGCAGGACGCGGTGATGCAGTTCCTCGAACAGGTCACGGAGAAGGACCCGGACGGCAAAGCGGAGTTCCCCGTGATGTACCAGCGGTGGACGAGCTGGGCCGACCGGAACGACTTCCCCCCGCTTGCGAAGGGGGAGTTCCGGAAGGCGCTGGAGTCGCGTGGGGTCGCCATCCGCAAGGGCACCGGCGGCAAGAACTACGTCATCGGGCACACCCTCACCCCCAACAAGTTGACCATGCCGACCAACGGCGAGTGACCCCCGGAGTGGAAAAAGTGGAAAACCAAACCAAAGACGCCATATACGCGGAAACCCGATCAATGGATTGATTTTCCACTTTTTCCACTCTTTGCAGGTCAAGGCACATTTTCACCGAAAGAAAGAGAGCTCGCCATGAGCGACCGCGACATCATCAGCACGTTCGAGAACAACTACCTCGACATCGAAGAGATCCCCGAGGAGCCGTACACCCGCGCCGACGCAGAGGGCGAGTGGTTCGGCGCGCAGGTGCGCAATGCCAACGCGAACATCGAATCCATGCACGAACCCAAGCGCCAACGGCGGGAGGCAGCCGAGCGGGAGAAGGCAGACCAGGAAGCGCGTCGGGTCGCAGCGGGAGGCGGCGAGAAGGTCACGACCGAGTTGCGCGGTGAGATCGGCCAGGCCGTCGACGACGTGATGCGCCTGGACCGGATCGCCGAGACCGCGCGCAAGGTCGAGCACCGGATCACCGAGGAAACGCGCGAGATGCTCGCACGGGCCATCGAGGACCGTGACGAGGAACTGTTCAGCGCAGCATGGGATGCGGCGGCGAGCAAGACGAAGGTTCCGCCGATCGTGGCCCCCGCGTGGGAGTGGACGAGTCGTGACGTGCCCACGTCACCGGGGCAGAACGGCCCCGGGGTGCGGTGGACCGCCGAGCGTCTGTTGGAGCGTCTGCGCAAGCGTCAAGCCGTGGAAATGGGTGCGCGGGTGGCCGAGGTGCTCCCCGATGTCGATCGGGTGCTCGTCGAGACCGCCGAGAACATCCTCACCGCAGCGGGTTCGGCAGCGGACACCCTGACCGGTGCGGGCCTGACCGTGGACGCGACCGCCGAGGACGTGATCGCGCACGGTGGTTCCGAGGTGATCGCAGCGTTCAAGGCGTGGGGCCAGGCCGTGGCCGCATGGGGTGATGTCCAGTCGGTTCGTCGCTGGGTGGCCGTCGCAGCAGAGCTTGGGTTCAGTGAGACGAACCCCGAGCGCCTGGCCTACGGCGAAGGTGTGGCCGACCTCGAAGCGCGGGTGTGGGGTTCGCAGTTCGAGGGGGCAGGGGTCCCCGTGGGAGGGGTCGCAGGAGCCCTGTCCTGGTGGGTCGGCAACGGACGACCGGCACCGATCGGTGTCGGCGGCAACGAGAAGGCAGGAGCGGTCAAGTGAGCAACGAAGGCAGCAAGCGCGGCATGGGTCAGTACCTGGCAAAGCCGATCGAGCGAGACGAGAACGGCAACGCGAAGAACCCCGGCGTGGCGGTGACCGAAGCGGCGGGCAAGAGCGCCGAGCAGCGCACCCAAAAGTTCCAGCGCGCGAAGGGCCTCACGCACAGCGGGACCCGTCGCGGCATGGGGTCCTACCTCGCACGCGGTGAGTAGGTTCTAGCGCGTCAGCGTCGATCTGAGCTGGTGTTACGCCACACCGGGGAGGCTCAGGTCGGCGCTGGAGTTCTAGGACCCCCGGCGGGGGAGGTCCCCCCGGGTCGTTCTCAGCGGAGCAGCCGCGTACTGGTGATCCACGCCCGTCCCATTCAATGCTACGGGTCGTCAGGAGCGCCGTTTCGGCTAGAAATGGGCCCTGAACAGGCATTTTAGGCTGGCCGGCAAAACCGTCCAGCGGGCCCGCTGCGCGCTCAAGCGGCCCGCGATCAGCACTGAATGCCTGAAAGCGCTTGCCGCCATTGATGTTTCGCGATTTCCGGACGGTCTGACTTGACCCGTCACGATAGCCTTTACCTATTGACCCAGAGTGATTGATAGGTGATTGGAATGGACGAGCAGACATCGGCGAGCGCCGCGACCGGCGACGAGCTGGCAGAGTTCTACCGCAGCAAGGCCGCAACGGCGGGTGTGATGCTCGAACACGACGACGAGGTTCTCATCGGCCAGGCAGCGGCGACGCTCGACCTCATTGCGGCGCTACAGCGGGACCTCGACAAGAACGGCGTGATGCTCGTCGGCGCGACCGGCACAGCCAAGGTCAACCCCGCCAGCGTCGAGGTGCGCCAGCAGCGGCAGACGCTCGCGAAGCTGACGGCCATGATTGGCTCTCGCATCGAGGTAGCGGCGACCGGGACCCGCTCGCGAGGCACGCCGCCAGGAGCGACGCGCGGGCCGTACGGCGTAGCACCGGCACAGCGGCGAGGCACTGCCCCGAACCGACGCCGGGGGGCCTGACGTGGCTATTCGGATCGCCGACGCTGATACCGGCCACACCCGCGAGCGGGGAGAGCTGACATTCGCCGACGTGCCGGAGCGCCTGCGACCGAGCGGGTTCCGGTACTGGCTCAACCGGGTACCGGAGTACCCCGCCATCACCAACGTGGATCACTGCGTAGCAGCGTTCGGCGAGGACATCGCCGGGTCCCGCTTGCTCGTCGCGCGTCACGCACCGCACCGGCCCCCGGCAGACCCGCAGTGGCGGACACAGATCGCGACAGCGGCGCAGTGGGAGGCGTATGTCGCATGGTGCGCCGAGCAGGGGCTGACCATCGACGGCGCAGACCCCGGCAGCCGAGGGGCTGTGCCGCGTGAATGGTCGTGGACCGAGTTCCGACGCTGGGAGGATGCGCAGTGATCGACCACGAGACCGGCGAACTCATCGTGCCCGACTACTGCCCTCGCGGGCACGAGCTGACCGCCAGGACGACGCACATCACGACTGCCAGCGGGAGGCCCACCGGGTGGACCTGCGTGCGCTGTATCCGCCTCGACCTGTGGCGCGCGCACTACGACCACCACACCAACCCCGCCGAGCGGGGTAAGTCGATCCCGCCGGAGGAGTTGGCCGAGACCCGGTACCAGCGTCAGAACGTCAAGTACGTCCGCGATAGCGACCCGTCCGCGTGGACCGAGCGAGTGCACTTCGCGAGCGGGTGGGGGTACGACCGCGAGGACCCGACACCCGAGATTCGCCAGGCGATCCGAGAGGCAGCCGAACAGGCCGAACGGGACAGGGCAGCAGAACGGGCCCGCTGTGAGCGCGAGAAGGCGAACGCCGACCTGTTGGCGCTGTGCCGGGGAGAGGGTGCCGCGTGATCGTCCTACGCGTGTTCGGTCGCGAGGTGCTGGCCGTGGGCCGTGAAGATGTTCTTCACCCCGGAGGTGAAGGCGACCTTCACGACGCCGACCTGACCGCCGGAGCGTTCGAGATCGCCGACGACCACCAGCAGCGGGACCCTGACGCCGAGGTCTACCTGACGAGCCGACGCCGACGACCTCCGATCGTTCGGCACCGGGCCGGAGCGCTCCCGTTCGGGTTCGTGGCGTCAGCTCGCAACAGCTCGCAACAGCTCGCAGGAACCGCCGATAGGGTGTGCGCGCAAAGCTGACAGGATTAGATAGATTCGATCGAGTTGATAGGTCTACCAGCGCGTTTAGGTGTCGGGTGGGGCATGACAACCCGATCGAAGCTATCCAGGGGAAACGCTTTCACACGGATTCAAAACCCGTGCAGTGTGAGTTCGAGTCTCACCGAGGGCGCCAAGATCGAGCGCTGCGAGTGCTGCGCACCAGCTTCACATCCCGGACCCGGTCATCGACCGGCCCGGGGCCAACCAGACCGGTATGTCGTTCGGTCATCGTCGCGGAATGCCGAGGGGCGCAAGGACCGACGTGATGTCCGTGCAGAGGGTGCTCGACGGCGACTCAGAACAGTGAACCGGGGCGAGAGAACTCGGCGTTCGTACGCAGGCCTTCGGCATGCTGCCCGGGCGAGGCACCGAACAGTCGGCGGTACTCACGATTGAACTGCGAGGGGCTGTCGTAGCCGACGACATGCCCGACTCCTGCGACGTCACCGGGGTGCGCGACAAGCATCGAGCGGGCCTGCTGCAGCCGAATCCGTTTCTGGAACTGCAAGGGGCTCATGGACGTGACTGCCCGGAAGTGTCGGTGAAACGTCGATGCACTCATATTCGACAGCCGCGCGAGGTCCTCGATCCGCATCGGCTCGGCGTAGTTGTCACGGATCCAGCGGATTGCGCGGCTGATGTGCGACACATCGCTGTCGGCCAGCCCGATCTGGCGGAGCGTGTCCCCGTACGGACCGGCGAGGAGCCGCCACAGGATCTCTCGCTCGATCAGCGGGGCGAGCACGGGCACGTCCGCGGGATGATCGAGTAGTCGCAGCATCCGGGCAACCGCGTCGAGCAGATCGGCATCCGTCTCGCCGGTTGTGATCGCCGGCTGGCCGCCCGCGCCGCGGGACCACCGTTCGGTGGGGGCCTGTAGTACCAGTGCGGCGACGGCTTCCGGGCGCAGCACCAACCCCGTGGCCAACGACGGCGCGCCTTCGTCGATGTCGATGTAGTGGCCGGTGACGGGCAAGTCGGCGGTGACGACCAGGCATTCCCCCGCCCGGTATTCGTAGACGTGGCCGCCGAGCAGGAGTCGCTTTCCGCCCTGGGCCATGACCACCAGCAGCGGCTCGGTCAGCGAATATTCCGGCGTGGCCGAGTCGACGGTCACCGTCGACAGCAACAGCCCGTCGATCGGCGTCCGCATATCCGGCCTGCCGCGATGCGGCCCCGGATCTCGTCCAGTCGGTCGGCTGTCGTGCGCACAGTTCACGTAAGCATCCGCGCCGCGGTCCGGCAATCCGATCGGGGCGTTGTCGAGAGGATCGTGCAACGCCGCGCGTGAATCGGTCTACCCCCCCCCTCCCAGCGCTTCGCGTTTCGATGGGAATGCACGTTCCGACACGGACAAGGAGCAGATCATGGGGCTCGATCAGTACGTCACTCTCGGCCGATCGGGGCTGCGGGTCAGCCCGTTCGCCCTCGGTGCGATGACCTTCGGCGAGGACGCCGGCGGCGCCGGCTGCAGCGTCGAGGAATCCGAGAAGATCCTCGCCACCTACCTGGACCTCGGCGGGAACTTCATCGACACCGCCAACTTCTACACCAACGGCCACTCGGAGAAGATTCTCGGGGACTTCTTCGCCCACCAGCGCGGTCGCCGCGAGCGCGTGGTGCTGGCATCGAAGTTCTTCGCGAACCTCTTCCCCGGCGACCCGAACGGCGGCGGCGCGGGGCGCGCGTCGATCATCGCCCAGCTCGACGAGACCCTTCGCCGTCTCCGCACCGACTATCTCGACCTGTACTGGTTGCACAATTGGGACCGCAACACACCGATCGAGGAAACCCTGCGCACCCTCGACGACCTGGTCCGCGCCGGCAAGATCCGCTACATCGGGTTCTCCAACAACCCGGCCTGGGTGACCGCTCGGGCCCAGACCACGGCACTGTTGCGGGGGTGGACCCCGTTGATCGCGCTGCAGGTCGAGTACTCGCTGCTGGCTCGCACCGTCGAAGGCGAAATCGCACCCCTCGCTCTCGATCAGGGCATGGCACTGGTGCCGTGGAGCCCGCTGCGGAACGGGTTCCTGTCCGGCAAGTATCGACGCGGCACCGAGGTCACCGACTCCGCCCGCGCCGCGTTCGTCGGCGGGCCCAGCGACGCCGAGTTCGTGGTGATCGACGCCGTCGCCGCGATCGCCGACGACCTCGGCACCACCTCGGCGGCCGTGGCACTGGCCTGGTTGCGGGCCCGGTCCGAGACCGTCGTCCCGATCCTCGGCGCCCGGCGAGTGGAACACCTCACGAACAACGTCGCCGGCCTGGAGGTGGCCCTCGGCCCCGACCACCTCCGCATGCTCGACGAAGTGTCGGCCCCGACCCTGAAATACCCGGCGCCGATGAACGGCGACACGCGGGCGATGCTCCAGTTCGCGGGCACCACCGTGGACGGCGAATCATCCACCGTGTACCCACCGCTGCTGCAGAGCGATGTCCGGTACTGACCGGGCTGACGGAGGGCCGACCGATACCGACCCTGGGCCCCGCACGACCGGGTCACGCCGACTCGGCCAGGGAGTCGAGAATGGCCCGGTAGTGCAGGTGCGCCATGAAATGGCCGCCAGTCCCGATGTTCAGGGTGGACTTGGGGATTCGGGTGGCCAGTTCCGTCGGCCATTCCTTGGGGATGAGCCGGTCCGCGTCGCCCCACCACACGTCGACCGGCACCTGGAGTTCCTCTGGCGAGAACCCCCACGGGCGCGCCCACGCCCGGTAGTCCTCGACCACGCCGGCAGGGATGCGCAGCCCTTCACCGGCCATTGCGGCGAACGCCTGCAGTTCGCCGTGGACGACCTCGGCGTCGGCGGGCGCGAGGGTCCGGGCGGAGATCCGCGCGAACTGTTTGGGCATGGACCATGCCAGCACCGACAGGGAGCGGAACCACGCGGCGGCCAGTGACGGACATCGTTGGGACATCCGGGTGCACCATCGATCCATCGGCGTCAAGCGCGCGAAGGTGCCGTCCTCGGTCAGCGGCAGTGCGCCCGCGACTATCGCCACCCGGTTGATTCGCGACGCCAACGCGTATCCGAGTGCCGCTGCGTACTGACCACCCATCGACCAGCCGAGCACCGCCATCCGTTCGATCCCGAGGTGGTCGGCCAACTCCTCCACGTCCGCGGCCCAGTCGAGGACTGTGCGTCCGGGGCTGGGATCCGAGAGGCCGATCCCGGGCCGATCCGGTGAGATGAGCCGGATCCCGGCGGCCTCGGCGACGGGCGCGGCCCCTCGTATATCGAGGCGGCACGACAATCCACCGTGGGCACTGACCACGACGAAGCCGTCTGCGGGTCCGTAGTCGGCGAATCCCATCGACCGACCATCTCGCAGACTGATCACCCGATCCTCAGGCCTGACAGTCACTCTGGGCACAGCGCACCTCCGACGAGTCGGAATCACGATAACGGTCGGTTGCCCAACAGTGACGGACTTCGACACTGCGAGTTCGCGGCCGTGTCGGCCCAGGCCAGGCGGCTGCCGAGCCGGCTTGCTCCGACACGCCCGGAGCTGGTGTCGCTTTTGGTCGTTTGTTCGGATTCGATCGGTCGATCCGCGCTTCCCGAGTCCCACTGGACGGACGCGCCCCCCGGGATCCGACCGTCCCACGCACCGCCGATCCGGGCCGCCGTCCGGTGGATGGGACGGCACATCGGGAATCAGTTAACTCATGCCATACTGCAACCCGTTCCAACGCCGGTCGCCGACCAGACCGGCCGATCAGGCTCGACAAGCAGATGAGGTTTGCATGAGCGACACCGCCACACCGGCCGTAGAGGGCTGGTTCACCACCGGGCCGGAGCCGGCCCTGATCGGCACCAAGTGCCGGTCCTGCGGCACGATCTCCTTCCCGCGGGAGACCACGTTCTGCAAGAACCCGGCCTGCTCCGGCGAGGAGTTCGACGATGTCGAGCTGTCGCGCCGCGGCACGGTGTGGTCGTACACCGATGCGCAGTACAAGCCGCCGGCCCCGTACATCGCGAACACCGATCCGTACGTCCCGTTCGCGCTCGCAGCGGTCGAGCTGCCCGAGGGCCTCGTCGTGCTCGGCCAGGTGGCCGACGGCTACGGCGTCGCGGACCTCAAGGTGGGCAACCCCGTCGAACTGGTCATCGAGACCCTCTACACCGACGAGACGGGCGACCGTAGCATCTGGCGCTGGAAGCCGGTCGCTGCAGCAGAGAACGGGGCACAGGCATGAGCACCAACAATGATGTGGCCGTCCTCGGCGTCGGTATGCACGCGTGGGGCAAGTGGGGCCACTCGTTCGTCAAGTACGGTGTCGCCGCCGCCCGCGCGGCCCTCGCCGACTCGGGCGTGGACTGGCAGGACGTCGACCTCATCGTCGGCGGCGAGACGGTCCGCAACGGCTACGGCGGCTATGTCGCCGGCGCCACCTTCGCGCAGGCCCTCGGATGGAACGGCGCCCGCGTCGCGACGTCGTACGCCGCATGCGCCACCGGCGCTCAGGCACTCGACACCGCCCGCGCCCGGATCCTGGCCGGACTCTCCGACGTCGCACTGGTCGTCGGCGCCGACACGACGCCCAAGGGCTTCCTGGCTCCGGTCGCCGGCGAGCGCTGGGACGATCCGGACTGGCTCCGCTTCCGCCTGATGGGCATGACCAACCCGGCGTACTTCGCGCTCAATGCGCGTCGGCGCATCGACCTGTACGGCGCCACCCCCGAGGACTTCGCCGCCGTCAAGGTCAAGAACGCCAAGCACGGCCTGAACAACCCGAACGCGCGCTACCGCAAGGAAGTTTCGGCGGCCGACGTGCTGGCCTCGCCGGTGGTCGCGGACCCGTTGCACCTGCTCGACATCTGCGCCACGTCCGACGGCGGCGCCGCCATCATCCTGACGTCCATGGAGTACGCCCGCAAGAAGGGCATCGTGGATCCCGTTCGGATCAAGGCAATTTCGACCGTCACGCCGACGTTCCCGCAGACGATCATGGACATGCCGAACTTCTCCACCGAGTCGGCGTCCGCGGTGCCCGCGCCCGAGCGCACGTTCAAGGAGTCGATCGGCGACGCGGCCTACGAGGAGGCCGGCATCTCTCCCGAGGACGTCGACGTCGCCGAGGTCTACGACCTCGCCACGTCGGTCGAGCTCGACTGGATCGAGGACCTGGGACTGTGCAAGCGCGGCGAGGCCGAGCACCTGTTGCGTGCCGGTGACACCACGATCGGTGGCCGCATCCCGGTCAACCCGTCCGGTGGTCTCGCCTGCTTCGGCGAAGCCGTTCCGGCACAGGCACTCGCGCAGGTCTGCGAGCTCACCTGGCAGCTCCGCGGCCAGGCCGAGGGCCGCCAGGTGGAGGGTGCTCGCGTGGGTATCACCGCCAATCAGGGCCTGTTCGGGCACGGCTCGTCGGTGATCGTTTCCGTCTGACGGACATTCAGCGACATCGAGCGCCCCTCTCCCACCGGGAGAGGGGCGCTTTCGCTATGTTCGACGGCATGACGGATGCGGCAGGCTCGCTCGACGATCATGTTCGCCCACATCTCGATTCGTCCGCTCTCGTGGTGATCGACATGCAGAACGACTTCATGGACGAGGGGCCGCTTCCGGTTCCCGGAACCGCAGCCTTACTCCCTGTGCTCACCCGGATCGTCGACGCGTACCGCCGCGCCGGGCGCCCGATCGTGCATGTCGTCCGGATCTATGACGGCGATGACGTCGACCTCGTGCGCCGGACGGCCATCACCCGTGACGACGCGCCGCTCGTGCGGCCGGGCACGGCAGGCTCGCAGGTGGTCGACGGTCTCCTGCCCGTCGGCGCGCCGCCACTCGATCCGAAACTCCTTGTCGAGGGTGGGTTCCAGTCGGTAGGCCCGTCCGAGACCGTGATGTGGAAGCCGCGCTGGAGCGCATTCCATCGGACCCGGCTGGACGAGTACCTGGCCGGACTCGGCGTCGACACCGTCGTCGTCGCCGGCTGCAATTTCCCGAACTGCCCGCGGGCCACGCTGTTCGACGCGAGCGCCCGCGACTACCGGACCGTTCTCGCCTCCGGCGCGACGTCACAGGTCACACCGGATCGCCTCGCCGATGCCCGGTCCATCGGAGTCGTCGTAATGCCCGCCGCAGCCATCGCCGCCGCGTTCCATGCGACGTGAACAGGTCTTTTTCGCCGAAACTGCACGGTTGCGCAATTCGTAGCCGGCGCACTGTTTCTGGTCGCGTGAGCATTTCGCACCACCCTGGATGTGACTGACGTCACGGCCCAGCAGTGACCCTCATCACTGTTTGGACTCGAGTCCAACCCCGGAAACCGGGCTGTTTCGCCCGCCGACCTCCCGATACGACCGACCACACAGCGCCATCATGGACGGCCGTACCGAAAAACCGATGGGTGACGCCGAAACCGATCCGTCCTAGCGTCGTCAACGGCTCGACACGAACGAGCAACCGCCGTCCCGCTTCTCGTCATCTCTGCCCCCGCGGGACCGGATTCGAAGACCTTCCAGGGCAGAAGCGAGGGAATCGCTTCCGGCGCCCACCGACGGGCCCCCGGAACCCTCGCCATCCACCACGGAGAGGACATCAACTATGGCTGGCATCACCGTCAAACGCGCACTCGGCACCGTCGCCGCCACCACGGCACTTATCGCCGCACCACTCGCAATGAGCACCGGCACGGCCAACGCCGCCTCCGGCGACTGGGATTCCGTCGCCCAGTGCGAGAGCGGCGGCGACTGGGGCGCGGACACCGGTAACGGCTACTACGGCGGCCTGCAGTTCAGCGCCGGGACCTGGAACGCCAACGGCGGCTCCGGCCTGCCCCACCACAATTCGCGTGAGGAGCAGATCCGGGTTGCCGAGAGCGTTCTGGCGAACCAGGGCAGTGGTGCGTGGCCGTCGTGCGGCCAATTCCTCTGAGCCTGAATACGCTCGCCGAGGAGGCGCTCTTCGTGCCGGATTTCCGGCACGAAGAGCGCCTCCTGCGTTCACCAGAGTCGATTCCGTTCGGCCATCGGATTCACGAGTCGCTCGGACCCGCCGGCGAGGCGATGACGAGTTCACGGAAAGAGCCGCTGCGGTCGAGTTCGAGCACCCTGTCGAGTTCCAGACGCTCGAGGAACGCGGTGTCGTGACTGACCACCAGAACGGCACCCCGATAGTCGCGCAGCGCATCGACCAGTTGGTCGACGCTGCGGATGTCGAGGTTGTTGGTCGGCTCGTCGAGGACCAGAATCTGCGCCGGCGGATCCGCCAGGAGAAGCTTCGCGAGCGACACACGGAAGCGCTCTCCACCCGAAAGGGTGGATACCGGGCGGTCCACGCTGTCACCTCGAAGAAGCAAGCGGGCCAGTTGATTACGGATAGCACCCGACGACATGGTCGGCGCCGCCGCACGGACGTTGTCGAGGGCGCCGGCCTCGTCGTCGAGCCCGTCGAGACGTTGTGGGAGGTACCCCACTCGGTCAGTGAACAAGGTCCCGCTCGGACGACCCGGTGCCGCTGGCCGTCCGTAGACCAGCCCCTCGATCAGGGTCGTCTTGCCGACACCGTTGGGTCCAGTGACCGCGAGCCGTTCCGGGCCCTGCACCTGGACAGTACGATTCGTTCCGCGAAGTTCGGCGATCCGCCGGCTGCGCGGAACGTCGGGATCCGGCAGTCCCAGATGAATATGTTCGTCGGCCCGAACGCGTGCGGCGGCCGCATCGACTGCCGCTTTGGCGGCCTGCACTTTCGCGTCGAGCCCGGTGCGCATGGCACCGGCCGATGCTTGTGCCTTGCTCGCACGATTTCCCGCCAGGATCTTCGGGATGCCCCCGCTCTGCTGGGTTGTCCGAGCGGTCCGCTCCCGGCGCGCCAGCTTCGTCTCGGCCTCGACGCGTTGCCGCTTCTCGACTTTGAGTGCTTGTTCCGCCGATCGGGCTGCCTGAACCGCCGCTGCCTGCTCGCGGCCGAGATGCTCGCGCCACGCGCTGTAGGGCCCGCCGAAGACGCCTACCCGACCGGCGTGTAGCTCGGCGGTGTCGTCCATGCGTTCCAACAGGTTCACGTCGTGGCTGACGACGACGAGCGCTCCCGGCCAGGTGCCGACCAGCTCTGCGAGTTTTGCGCGAGTCGACATGTCGAGGTTGTTGGTGGGCTCATCGAGCAACGTGATCGGTGTGTGCTGAAGGCGCAGCCCGGTGATTGCGACGAGCATGGCCTCGCCACCGGATATCTGTCCGACTCGTCGGTCGAGATCAGCGGCGGAGAAGCCGATCTCACCGAGCGCCTCAGCGGCGCGGGTCTCGATGTCCCAGTCGTCGCCGATCGCCTCGAAGTGAACATCGTCGACCTCCCCGGCCTCGATCGCACGGAGCGCCGCCAGCTTGTCGGCGATTCCGAGGAGCGCGGCCAGTCGCGTCTGCCGGTCGAGCGTCAGGGTTTGCGGCAGATAGCCGACATCGCCCGACGTCGTGATCTGTCCCGACGTGGGTGTGAGCACTCCGGCGATCAGCTTCAGCAGTGTCGACTTCCCTGCTCCGTTGTCGCCGACCAGTCCGGTGCGACCGGAACCGATGGTGCCGAAGAGTCCTGCGAGCGCGACTGTTCCGTCAGGCCACTCGAACGTGAGGTCCCGAAAGGTGATCGCGGGTTTGATGGACGTTGACATGTTCTGTCTCCCTGTGTGCAAGGCAATCCGATCGGCGCGGCGGCCCGCCGGATCTGCGTCTACTCCACAGACCCGAGGCGGACGAACACGACCGAGCAGGGATCACCGCGCGGCTGACTGACTCTGGTGGTGAGCGCCGCGGAACCCGTCGGCTCGGTGCGCGTCTTGGGCACACCGAACGGGCGGAGCGGGCGATCGCGGATCCGAACCACAGGCCGAAGACCGACACCAGACGGTCCGGCACGAAGAATGGCCGTCTCGTGCGCGTAGATGCGCAGCGCACACAAAGATGGCCGCCGATGGTTCGGCGGCTAGAGTCTGTCGACCTCGATAAGCACGATCGGACGGTATCACCCGCCGAGAGTCGCCACCGCACTGCCCTCGGCCGTTCACCGCCGCAACAGCCAGGTCAGCGATCGACCGATCGGGTCAGTTCACCGTCACCGCCGACAAGCGCCAGGGACCGTCGCCGAGCAGTTCCAGCTGGCGGGTGTGGAGCTGGTCGACGGTGCTGCGGTGGCTGACGCTGACGAGCATGCAGTCCGGCACCCGCTCCCGGATCAGGTGGTACAGCGCGAACTCGAGGCCCTCGTCGACCGCCGACGTCGCCTCGTCGAGGAACGCGGCCTGCGGGCAGATCAACACGATTCGGGCGAAGGCGATGCGCTGTTGCTCGCCGGGTGACAGGATCTTCGCCCAGTCCGCCTCCTCGTCCAGACGGCCGACGAGGTTGCCGAGTTGGACGGACTGCAGGGCCTCGACGATCCGCGCGTCGCCCAGGTCGTCCGGAGTCGCCGGATAGGCGACGGCACTGCGCAGGTCCCCGAGCGGGAGATACGGCAACTGGGACAGGAACAGCGCTCCCTGTCCGATCGGGCGGCGCACCCGGCCGTCGACGAACGGCCACATCTCGGCGAGGGCACGCAGCAGCGTCGTCTTGCCGCTGCCCGACGGCCCCTTCACGAGCAACGCCTCGCCCGGTTCGAGGTGCACGTCCAGGTCGTCGATCAACAGTCGTCCGTCGGGTGTGCGGACCGACACCTGGTCCAGTTCCACCGAACCGTCGTGTCCCTCCGTGCGAATGGCCGGGAGTTGCCGGGACTTCTCGTCGGCGTCGAGCAGTCCGTTGAGCCGGATCAGGCTCGCCCGATAGCCGGCGAACACGTCGTACGACTGACGGAAGAACGACAGGGCGTCCGACACCTGGCCGAACGCCTGTGTGCTCTGGGTGATATCGCCGAGGGTGATGGTGCCGGCGAAGAACCGCGGCGCCTGGATGACGATCGGGAACACGACCGAGACCTGGCTGACGCCCAGGTTGAACCCGTTGAATTTCAGTGTCCGGAAAACGATCTGCCACGCGTTGACGATCACCCCGGCAAACCTGCCGAGCAGTCCGCGCTTCTCTACGCCCTCTCCGCGGTAGAAGGCGACGTTCTCGGCGCTGTCGCGCAGACGCACCAGGGCGTAACGGAAGTTCGCCGTCAACCGCTCCTTCAGGAAGCTCAGCGCGATCAACGGCCGGCCGATCCAGAAGGCGATCACGGTGGCGGTCAGGATGTATACGTAGACGAGAACGACCATGGCCCGGGGAATCTCGACCCCGAGGATCTCCATCGGACCGGACAGGTCCCACAGGATCCCGGTGAAGGACACCACCGTCACCACCGAACTGACCAGCCCCATCGACAGGGTCTGCGTGGTGTTCGCCACCTCGGTGATGTCGGCCTCGATCCGCTGGTCCGGATTGTCGATGGATTTGTCGATGAACCTGCCGCGGTAGTAGGCGCGGCCGCCCAGCCAGTCGGTGGTGACCCGATCGGTGAGCCAGGTGCGCCACAGGATCTCGAGTGCCTGCCCCACGTACTGGGCCAGCAGCGTCCGCACGACGTGCACGGTTGCGAGCACCGTGAACACC
Organism: Rhodococcus sp. BE178; assembly: GCF_050433545.1. Classification (NCBI taxonomy): domain Bacteria; kingdom Bacillati; phylum Actinomycetota; class Actinomycetes; order Mycobacteriales; family Nocardiaceae; genus Rhodococcus; species Rhodococcus sp. BE178. Next base: position 79,702 of record NZ_JBNPXA010000016.1, read on the forward strand.
ACGATCGATCGCCAGAACATCGATTTCGCGCCGTCGAGCATGGCCGCATCACCGGCCTCGAGACCCTGCGCAATCAACTGCAGCGAGGTGTACATCTCGTTGCTCTGGTACGAGAGCAACACCATCACCCGGACTCCCAGGATCGTCAGGAACAGCAACGCCACGATCAGCGACCACGGTCGCCAGCTGTCCCGAGTCGAGAAGTAGCCTCCGGTGATTCGCCAGAATTGCCGACCCCACCTGGTGTGCCGCGCGATCAAGGCGCCGATCACCACGAAGCAGACCAGGCCGATAGCGAACGCCTTCGACGTCCACAGCAAACTGGCCACGACTTCGTTGTTCCAGTCGATCGATTCGTTTCGCATGAGGCTCCCCCATCAGGGATGGCGTGCCGTGAATCGAGAACCAGAATTCTATCCGCCCCCGTGATGACCGAGGAGGCTCATGACCGAACCGGCTCAGCGCCGGGCCGGAAAGTGCCGAATGACGCCTTCCTGCACGACAGTTGCAATCAACTGACCGTCGCTCGCGAAGAACCGACCGGTCGCCAGACCTCGCGAACCGGCCGCAACCGGCGATTCGGTCGCATACAGCGCCCACTGGTCGAAGCGGAACGGGCGATGGAACCAGATCGAATGGTTGACCGTCGCGGCGACGATGCGGTCCAGACCCCACGACAGTCCGTGGGTGGTGAGAATCGAGTCCAGCACCGTGGTGTCCGACGAGTACGCCAGCGCCGCGGTGTGCGCCCACGACTCGTCAGGCAACTCCCCGTCGGCCCGCATCCACACCCGGTTGTGGTTGAGTCGCTCGCCGGTGCCCTTGAGCACCCACGTCGGGTCGTTGGCGTAGCGCATCTCCATCGGCTTGAGCGCATCGACGAACATCCGCAGCCGGTCCTCGTACCCGACGAGGTGTTCCCCGATCGACGGCAGGGACTCCGGACCGGCGACGTCGGGGATGTCGACGCTGTGCTCGAGGCCCTTGCCCCAGTCCTGGAACGCGGCGAACATCGAGAACAGCACGTTGCCGTCCTGGTACGCGGTGACCTGACGGTTCGCGAACGCCCTCCCGTCGCGATGTCGGTCGACGCGGTACTCGATCGGCGCCTTGACGTCACCACCGCGGATGAAGTGGGCGTTGATCGCGTGGATCGGACGGTCTCCCTCGACCGTCCGCCCAGCCGCGACCAACGCCTGCGACACCAACTGGCCACCGAATGTGCGACTGCCGACCTGCGCGGGATGCCGACCGAGGTAGGTGTCCTCGCGGATCTGCTCGAGATCCAGCAACGCCAACAGCGTCTCCAGATCGGCCGATCTCGTCGGACGTACCCCTGCCCCCGCGTCGGTCACCCGCATTGCCCCCTTCTAGTGGTCTTCCTCCCCGATCCGGTGCACGTGGATCAGGTTGGTCGAGCCTACTGTGCCGGGCGGCGAGCCGGCGACGATGACCACGAGGTCACCCTTGTTGTAGCGACCGAGTGAGAGCAGCGCGTGGTCGACCTGCGTGAACATCTGATCGGTCGAGGCGACCGCCTCGACGATGAACGTCTCGGTGCCCCACGACAGCGCCAACTGGCGGCGCACCGCCTCGAGCGGTGTGAACGCCAGCAGCGGAAGCGGCGAGTGCAGGCGCGCCAACCGGCGGACCGTGTCACCGGACTGCGTGAACGCCACCAGCGCCTTCGCATCGAGACGCTCACCGATGTCACGGGCACCGTAGGAGATGACACCGCGCTTGGTGCGGGGCACATGCGTGAGCGGCGGGACGCGCGCCGGATCGGTCTCGACGGCCTCGAGGATCCGGGCCATCGTCTGCACCGTCTCCATCACGTACTTGCCGACCGACGTCTCGCCCGAGAGCATCACCGCGTCCGCGCCGTCGAGCACCGCATTCGCGACATCCGACGCCTCGGCGCGAGTGGGCCGCGAGTTCTCGATCATGGATTCGAGCATCTGTGTGGCGACGATCACCGGCTTCGCGTTCTCACGCGCGATCTGGATGGCGCGCTTCTGCACCAGCGGAACCTGCTCGAGCGGCAGTTCGACGCCCAGGTCGCCGCGGGCAACCATGACCGCATCGAACGCCAGCACGACGGCCTCGAGGTTCTCGATCGCCTCGGGCTTCTCGAGCTTCGCGATGACCGGGACGCGGCGGCCGACCCGATCCATCACGGCGTGTACCAGCTCGACATCGGCCGGCGAGCGCACGAACGACAGCGCGATGAAGTCGACGCCCAGCGACAGCGCGAACTCGAGATCCTCGATGTCCTTCTCGGACATCGCCGGCACCGACACGTTCATGCCGGGCAGCGACACGCCCTTGTTGTTGCTGACCGGGCCGCCCTCGGTGACACGGCAGACGACGTCGTCGCCCTCGACGGCCTCGACCACCAGGCCGACCTTGCCGTCGTCGACGAGTAACCGGTCTCCGGGCTGCGCGTCCTGCGCGAGCTGCTTGTACGTCGTCGAGACACGGTCGTGCGTGCCCTCGCAGTCCTCGACCGTGATCCGGATCTGTTCCCCGGTCGCCCAGTACGTCTTGCTCTCGACGAACCGGCCGAGGCGGATCTTCGGTCCCTGCAGGTCGGCGAGGATGCCGACCGCGCGTCCCGTTGCTTCGGACGCCTCACGCACCCGTCGGTAGTTGTCCTCATGATCGGAATGCTCGCCGTGGCTGAAGTTCAGTCGCGCTACGTCCATCCCGCTCTCGACGAGTTCACGTACGCGGTCGCCGGTAGCAGTCGCAGGGCCAAGTGTGCAGACAATCTTCGTGCGTCGGGTCACGAGCAAAGCCTAGTCAATGCGAGGAACGAACTCTATTCGGCAGGAGAACGCCCCGTGACGTCCAGATGAGCGTCAGACGACGGTCAGCGGGAGCGCAGTCGGATGCACGGGGGCGGGCAGCTCCGAACTCCCGGTCAGATAGGCGTCGACGCCCCGTGCTGCGGACCGCCCCTCCGCGATGGCCCACACCACCAGCGAGGCCCCCCGGTGCGCATCGCCGCACACGAACACACCGGGCGCCGCGGTCTGCCAATCGGATCCACACGAGAGCGAACCCCGCCGGTTGGTACCGAGGTCGAGATCGTCGAGTAACGGGCCGTGTTCGGCGCCCTCGAAGCCGATCGCGAAAAGCGCTAGGTCGCAAGGAAGTTCGATCTCCTCACCGACCGGCCGAATCACCCTCTGCCCCGATTCGTCGCGCCCCAGCCGTACTTCCGCCAGGATCATCGACCGCACGCGCCCGTCGGCGTCACCGAGGAATCGCTGAACCGCAACCTCGTACCGGCGCACACCGCCTTCCGCGTGCGCCGGGGACGTGCGCAGCACCATCGGCCAGGCCGGCCACGGCGTGGAGGATTCGTCCCGTTCGGTCGGTAGGGCCGGGTGATAGTCGAGCTGGGTGACCGACAGCGCGCCCTGCCGGTGCGCGGTCCCGAGGCAGTCGGCTCCGGTGTCACCACCACCGATGATCACCACGTGCTTGCCACGCGCGCTGATCGGCGTCGGCCCGTCACCCTCGCACTCATGGTTGGAGGCGACGAGATACTCCATCGCCAGGTGCACGCCGTCCAGCTCCCGGCCCACGACGTCGCGGTTGTCGCGCGCCTGCAGTGCGCCCGTCGCGAGCACGACCGCCTCGTACCGTTCCCGCAGCGCGGACACCGGCAAGTCGATACCCACCTCGACCTCGGTGACGAAATGCGTTCCCTCCACTCTCATCTGAGTCAGCCTCTGGTCCACCACCGCCTTCTCGAGCTTGAACTCGGGTATCCCGTACCGCAGCAGCCCGCCGAGTCGGTCGTCGCGCTCGTACACGGTCACCTCGTGCCCGACACGAGTTAGTTGTTGCGCAGCAGCAAGTCCCGCGGGGCCCGAACCGACGACGGCGATATGTCGGCCGGTACCGATGGCCGACAGGACCGGCCCCACCGCACCCTTCTCCCAGGCGGCGTCGGCAATGGCCTGCTCGATCCGCTTGATCGTGACGCTGCCGGTGGTGTGGGTGTCGGCGAGCGAGAGGACGCACGCGGCCTCGCAGGGTGCCGGGCACACCCGTCCGGTGAACTCCGGGAAGTTGTTGGTCGCGTGCAACCGGTCTGCCGCCGCACCCCAGCGACCTCGGCGAACCAGGTCGTTCCACTCGGGAATCAAGTTCCCCAGGGGGCACCCGGCACTCCCGGAGTGACAGAACGGGATCCCGCAGTCCATGCACCGACTGGCCTGCTCGGACACCTCCCGGGCACGCTCCTCGACCGACTGCGACTCGTACACCTCGCGCCAGTCGTGGACACGTTCTTCCACCGGACGCTTGCGCGCCTCCTGCTTGGTGACGTGTAGGAAACCCTGTGGATCAGCCACGTGCCGCCTCCATGATCGCGGTATCGACGTCCAGCCCCTCGGCCCGCGCCATCCGGGTCGCCTCGAGCACCCGCTGGTAGTCGACGGGCATCACCTTGGTGAACAGCGCCGACCGCCGTGGCCAGTCCGCCAGCACCGACGCCGCCACCGCGGAGCCCGTCCACCGCAGATGCTGCTCCACCACCACCCGCAGCCATTGGAGATCGTCACCGTTCGGCGCCTGCAACATCACCATCGCCGGGTTGATCTTCGACAGATCAGCGTCCAGGACGAAGGCGATCCCGCCCGACATGCCCGCGGCGAGGTTCCGGCCGATCGGCCCGAGCACCACGACCCGGCCCCCGGTCATGTACTCGCACGCGTGATCGCCGACACCCTCGGCGACCGCCACCGCACCCGAGTTCCGCACACAGAACCGCTCGCCCACCCGCCCCCGCAGGTACGCCTCACCCGCCGTCGCCCCGTAGAGGAGCGTGTTGCCCGCGATCACCTGGGTCTCCGGCAGGAACAGCACGTCGTCCGCGGGCCGAATCACGACGCGACCACCCGAGAGCCCCTTGCCGACATAGTCGTTGGCGTCGCCGACAAGGTCGATCGTGATTCCCGGCGGCAGGAACGCACCCAACGATTGACCGGCGGATCCCTCCAACTGGACCCGGATGGTGTCGTCGGGCAGACCGGCGGCACCGTAGCGTCGGGTGACCTCCGACCCCAGAAGCGTCCCGACCGTCCGGTTGACGTTGCGAACCGGCAGCTCCAACCGCACCGGTAGCGCATCCTCGAGGGCACCCTCGGCCAACTGGATGAGCGTGCGGTCCAGCGCGAGGTCGAGTCCGTGGTCCTGCGCACGCACGCACCGCCGTTGGGGAATGCCGACACCGGGCAGCGACTCGGTCGTGGCGAAGATCGGGCTCAGGTCCAGTCCCCGGCTCTTCCAGTGCGCCACCCCGACCGCGGTCTCGAGGATCTCCGGATGCCCCACCGCCTCGTCGACACTGCGGAAGCCCAACTCGGCGAGGTACCGGCGCACGCCCTCGGCCACGAATCGGAAGAAGTCCTCGACGAATTCGGGTTTGCCGGTGAACCGCTTGCGCAACTCGGGATTCTGCGTCGCCACCCCCACCGGGCAGGTGTCGAGGTGGCACACCCGCATCATGATGCAGCCCGCCGCGATCAGCGGCGCCGTGGAGAATCCGTACTCCTCCGCGCCGAGCAGCATCGCCACGACGACGTCCCGCGCGGTGCGCAGGCCGCCGTCGCACTGCATCGTGATCCGGTCACGTAATCCGTTGAGCACCAGCGTCTGCTGCGCATCGGCGAGCCCGATCTCCCACGGCAGCCCGGCGTGTTCGAGCGACGTCAGCGGGGACGCACCGGTACCGCCGTCGTGACCGGAGATCAGTACGACGTCGGCGTGCGCCTTGCTGACACCGGCGGCAACCGTGCCGACCCCGACGGAGCTGACCAGCTTGACGTGCACACGAGCCTGCTCGTTCGCGTTCTTCAGATCGTGGATCAGCTGGGCCAGGTCCTCGATCGAGTAGATGTCGTGGTGTGGCGGCGGCGAGATCAGCCCCACGCCGGGCGTCGAGTGCCGGGTCCGCGCGATCCACGGATACACCTTGTACGCGGGCAACTGCCCGCCCTCTCCCGGCTTGGCGCCCTGCGCCATCTTGATCTGGACGTCGGTCGCGTTGACGAGGTAGTCGCTGGTCACGCCGAATCGCCCGCTCGCGACCTGTTTGACGGCGCTCCGCCGCCGCGGGTCGTGCAGCCTGTCGACGTCCTCGCCGCCCTCCCCGGAATTCGACCGCCCGCCGATCCGGTTCATCGCGACGGCGATGGTCTCGTGCGCCTCCGCCGAGATCGAGCCGTAGCTCATGGCGCCGGTGTTGAAGCGGGTGAAGATGGCCTCGGCCGGTTCGACGTCGTCGAGCGGGACGGGCGGTCGCAGTCCACGACGGAACTCGAACAGTCCGCGCAGGGTGCCGCCCTCCGCCGAGAGGCGGTCCACCTCCGCGCTGTACCGCTCGAACACGTCGGCCCGGCCCGTTCGGGTCGCGTGCTGCAGCAGGAACACCGTCTCCGGTGTGAACAGGTGCAGTTCGCCGTCGCGCCGGTACTGGTAGATGCCGCCCACGTCGAGCCGACGGTGAACCTGCGCCGAGGGGCTCTCCGGGTACGCCTGCCGGTGCCGCAGCTCCACCTCCCGCGCAAGCACGTCCAGACCGACCCCACCGAGGCGGCTGACCGTGGCGGTGAAGTACTCGTCGACAACGTCGTGGGACAGACCGATCGCCTCGAAAACCTGTGCGGCGGTGTACGACCCGACGGTAGAGATCCCCATCTTCGACATCACCTTCAGGACGCCCTTGCCGAGTGCCGTGAGGTAGTTGCGCACTGCGACGGACGATTCCACGCCGGTCAGCTCCCCCTCCGCCACGAGGTCCTCGATCGTCTCCATCGCGAGATAGGGGTTGACCGCCGCCGCGCCGAACCCGATCAGCAACGCGATGTGGTGTACCTCCCGGGCGTCGCCGGTCTCGACCACGAGCGCGACCTTGGTGCGTTCCTTGGTTCGCACCAGGTGGTGGTGGACCGCGGACACGGCAAGCAGCGACGGGATCGGTGCCCGCAGGTGATCGGAGTCGCGATCGGAGATCACCAGTGTCCGATAACCGTTCGCGATGGCGGCACTGGCCGCCGCCCGCAGGTCCTCGATCGCCTCGGCCATGCCCGCTCCGCCACTGTCGGCGCTGTACAGCGCCCGCAGGACGGTCGCCGCGAACCCCGGGCAGTCGCCGTCGGCGTTGATGTCGATGATCTTGCCGAGTTCGTCGTTGTCGAGGACGGGCCACGACAGTACGAGCTGGCGACACGACGCCGCCGTCGGCTCGAGGAGGTTCTGCTCCGGGCCCATCACTCGCCGCAGCGACGTGACGATCTCCTCGCGGATCGCGTCCAGCGGCGGGTTGGTGACCTGCGCGAACATCTCGACGAAGTAGTCGTACAGCAGCCGCGGACGCTGCGAGAGCACCGCTACCGGAGTGTCGGTACCCATCGATCCGAGAGGTTCGCCCCCCGACGTCGCCATCGGCGCGAGCAGAACACGTTCCTCTTCCTCTGTGTACCCGAACGCCTGCTGTCGCCGCACGACCGACTCGTGGTCGTGCGGGATACGCCCCCGGCTCGGGAGCGAGCGCAACTCGAGCAGGCCGGCGTGGAGCCACTCCCGGTAGGGCCGCTGGCCCGCGAGCTGTGACTTGATCTCGTCGTCGGGCACGATGCGGCCGCCGGCGGTGTCGACCAGGAACATCACCCCCGGCTCGAGTCGTCCCTTCGCGATCACATCCGACTGGGGTATCGGCAGCACCCCGCTCTCGCTGGCGAGCACGACGCGCCCGTCGGTGGTGTGCCACCACCGTCCCGGACGGAGGCCGTTGCGGTCGAGCAGGGCGCCGACGACGGTGCCGTCGGTGAACGTAATGCAGGCGGGCCCGTCCCACGGCTCCATCAACGACGCGTGGAACTGGTAGAAGGCGCGACGGTCGTCACCCATCGCGGTGTGGTTCTCCCACGCCTCCGGGATCATCATCGACACCGCGTGCGGCAGCGACCGGCCACCCAGGTGCAGCAGCTCCAGGACCTCGTCGAACGACGCCGAATCGGACGCCTCGGGCGTGCAGATCGGGTACAGGCGTTCGAGATCACCCGGGATGCGATTGCTGCGCAGCATCGCCTCCCGCGCACGCATCCGGTTCCGGTTCCCGCGCACGGTGTTGATCTCCCCATTGTGCGCGACATACCGGAACGGGTGTGCCAGAGGCCAGGACGGAAACGTGTTGGTCGAGAACCGACTGTGCACGATGGCGATCGCGCTCGCAATGCGGCGGTCCCGCAGATCGGAAAAGTACAACCCGAGCTGCTCCGTGGTCAGCATGCCCTTGAACGTCATCGTCCGACTCGACAGCGATGGGAAGTACACACCGGTCCCGGCCTGTTCGACCTCCGGCGTCACCAACTCGGCACGCTTACGCAGCCCGTACACCCGCCGATCCAGCTCGAGCCCGGCGGGTCGGACGCCGTTCACCGGCGGCGCGGACACGAAGAGATACGTCATGTACGGCATGCAGGACCGGGCCGTCGCGCCGATGTCGGCCCCGATCGGGTCCACCCGGACGTCGTGCCAACCGAGGATCTCGACATCCTCGCGCTCGGCGATCGCCTCCACCCGACGTCGCGCTGCCGCGCGCAGGTCGGCCTCCATGGGGAGGAAGCAGATTCCGGCGGCGAACGTCGAGGATCCGTCCGGCGCCGGCGCAGGCAGCTCGAAATCGGCCAGCTCACGCAGAAAGTCGCCGGGCAGCTGGATGAGAATCCCCGCTCCGTCGCCGCTGTTGACCTCTGCGCCCGCGGCACCACGATGCTCGAGGTTCTCGAGGGCGAGCAGCGCGTCGGCGATGATCGCGTGCGAACGGCGGCCCTCGACATCGGCGACCATCGCGACACCGCACGAATCCGATTCGCGATCGGAAACGTAGAGGCCACCGGAATCTGGTTGCCGAGAAAACAGCACCGAACACCTCCACACCGGCCGCGTACGTCCCGACCGCGACCACCTGTTCGCGCATCACGCACTTCTCGGGCGACTCCCTCATGGGGGTCGCCGACTACGGGTGCTGACTGCGTTGATCGGGGTCCACCGGCATTGCTGTCGACCCGTGAAGGTTGCCGAGTTCCACACCCGGCCGGGTCAGTTTACCGCGCCATCGCCACCCGAAGCGATGCCGAAAAAGCCACACCGCCCGTGCCGATATCGGCACGGGCGGTGTGGTTCGAGTACGTCAGGTCCGGTCGGACTCGGTCGGCTCGGGATCGCCGGGCGGGGGCGGATAGCTCGGCCCGGCTCCCCACCCCGGGCCGTTACCGACCCCGGAGAAGGTGTCCCAGCCCGGTCCGGCCGCTCCGCTTCCGGACGGCGGAACCGCCGAGGTGCCCGACGTCGACTCCGTCATGGAGGCGTCGGCTGTCGCGTCGTAATCGAAAGGCGCGCCGAACTCCGGCGACGAAGTGGGTTCGACCAACTCGTCGTCGAACTCGGTGGGTTCAGTCATTTCTTCTCCCTTCCGCTGTCGGTGCTGTCGCTGTCGCTCCGGTCGCGGTCGGTGTGATCGGGGCTCGTGACGGAGTCCTTATCGACTGCGGGCGCCGCGGCTCCGACCGTTCGGTCGGTGCGACTGCTGCGCGGTTGCAGATCCTCCGGATTCTCACGCCCCTTCTTCGCCAGAACGAAGTAGGCGACGGCGCCGGCGAACACGAGGGCCGACGTGAACGAGTTCACCCGGATGCCCAGGATCTCGGACGCGTGATCCGACCGCATCAGCTCGATCCAGAAACGGCCCGCGCAGTATCCCGCCACGTAGAGCGCGAACAGCCGGCCGTGACCGATCTTGAACCTGCGGTCCACCACGACTAGCAGCACGACGATCAGCAGGTTCCAGACCAGTTCGTAGAGGAACGTCGGGTGAACCACCTGCATCACGACGCCGTTGGATGCACCGTTGAGCGTGTCGACCCGTCCCGCGGCGTCCGTGCGCTCGTAGATCTCGAGACCCCACGGGACCGTCGTCTCGCGGCCGTACAGCTCCTGGTTGAACCAGTTGCCGAGTCGGCCGATGGCCTGCGCCAGGATTATGCCGGGCGCGATCGCGTCACCCAGCGCCGGCAGCGGGATGCCCCGGCGTCGGCAACCGATCCACGCACCGACGGCGCCGAGCGCCACGGCACCCCAGATGCCGAGGCCGCCCTGCCAGATCTTCAGCGCGTCGACGGGGTTCCCGCCGGCACCGAAGTACGTCGGCCAGTCCGTCATGACGTGGTAGAGCCGGCCACCGATCAAACCGAACGGCACCGCCCAGACGGCGATGTCGAGGACCGTGCCCTTCTCACCGCCGCGCGCCACCCATCGCCGGTCGCCCCACACGATCGCCACGACGATGCCGACGATGATGCAGAGTGCGTAGGCACGCAGGGCCAGCGGTCCGACGTACCACACCCCCTGCGGTGGGCTGGGGATGTACGCGAGAAATTGCGTCGAAGTCGCCATCGAAGTCACTGGGCCACGGTAGCCGAGCGCACGCCCTCCGCGAGTTCCGTGGTGAGGGCGCGGACCGCACCCAGGCCCTGCTCCACCGCGGAGACGATGGCGGATCCGACGATGACCGCGTCCGCGTACGCCGCGATCTCGGCGGCCTGCGCGCCCGACCGGACGCCGAGGCCGACACCGACCGGGATGTCCGAGTGCGCACGGATCCGGGCGGTGAGTTCCGGCGCCATCGACGACACCGCGTCACGCGCACCGGTCACGCCCATCGTCGACGCCGCGTAGATGAACCCGCTGCTCGCCTCGAGGGTCATCGCCAGCCGCTCCTCGGTGGAGGACGGCGCAACGAGGAAGATCCGGTCCAGGTGATGCTCCTCGGAAGCCTCCATCCACTCACCGGCCTCCTCGGGGATCAGGTTCGGGGTGATCAACCCGAGGCCACCCGCGTTCGCGAGGTCGCGCGAGAACCGGTCGACGCCGTACTGGAGTACCGGATTCCAGTACGTCATGACGACCGCGTTGCCGCCCACCGACGCAATCTGCTCGACCACGGTGAACACGTCACGCACGCGCACTCCGTTGCGCAGCGCGGTCTCGGCAGCCGACTGGATGGTCGGTCCGTCCATCACCGGATCGGAGTACGCGATGCCGACCTCGATGATGTCGCAGCCGGCGTCCACCATCGTCTTGTAGACGTCGATCGACGCGGCGACGTCCGGGTAACCGGCCGGCAGGTAGCCGACGAGCGCGGCGCGGTTCTCCTCGCGACATTTCGCGAACGTGGGCGCCAGGCGTGAATCTCGCTGGTTCACTTGGCCGTACCTTCCTTGCTCGAATCGGCGGCGTCGGCAGCGGTGTCCTTGTCGAACAGGCCGAACCACTGCGCCGCGGTGTCCATGTCCTTGTCGCCGCGGCCGGACAGGCTCACGACGATGATCGCGCCGTCGCCCAGTTCACGACCCAGCTTCAGCGCGCCCGCCACCGCGTGAGCCGACTCGATCGCCGGGATGATGCCCTCGCGTCGCGAGAGCAGCAGCAGCGCGTCCATTGCCTCGGCGTCGGTGATCGGCTCGTACGACGCCCGACCGGTGTCCTTGAGGTAGGCGTGCTCGGGTCCGACACCCGGGTAGTCGAGGCCGGCCGAGATCGAGTGCGACTCGATGGTCTGGCCGTCCTCGTCCTGCAGCAGGTACGAGTACGCACCCTGGAAGGCGCCCGGGGTGCCGCCTGCGAAGGTGGCTGCATGCCGACCGGTCTCGACGCCGTCGCCGGCGGCCTCGTAGCCGACCAGCTTGACCGCCGGATCGTCGATGAACGCATGGAAGATGCCGATCGCGTTCGAGCCACCGCCGACGCACGCCACGACGGCGTCCGGCAGCCTGCCCGTCAGCGTCTGCACCTGTGCCCGCGCCTCGAGACCGACGATGCGCTGGAAGTCGCGCACGATCATCGGGAAGGGGTGCGGACCGGCCGCGGTGCCGAAGCAGTAGTAGGTCCGATCAGCGTTGGTGACCCAGTCGCGCAACGCCTCGTTGATCGCGTCCTTCAGCGTCGCCGATCCGGTCTCGACCGACACGACCTCGGCGCCGAGCAGACGCATCCGGGCCACGTTGAGCGCCTGCCGGGCGGTGTCGACGGCACCCATGTAGACGATGCACTCGAGACCGAGCAGCGCACACGCGGTCGCCGTCGCCACACCGTGCTGGCCGGCACCGGTCTCCGCGATGATCCGGGTCTTGCCCATGCGCTTGGCGAGCAGTACCTGCCCGAGCACATTGTTGATCTTGTGAGATCCGGTGTGGTTCAGATCTTCCCGCTTGAGCACGATGCGGGCCCCACCGGCGAACTCGCGCAGCCGGGTCGCCTCGAACACCGGGGACGGGCGACCGGTGTAGTCGCGCTGCAGCCGATCCAGCTCGTCCAGGAACGAGTCGTCCCCGCGGGCCTTGTCGTACTCGGCGGTGACCTCCTCGATCACCGCCATCAGCGCCTCGGGGACATGACGTCCGCCGTACACACCCCAGTGGCCGCCGGGATCGGGCTCGTGGGTGGAGCGCTCGGTCAGACCGGCGCTGGCGGGGGGCAGATTCCCGCCCTTGGAGACGAGGGCCTCATTGCGTGAACTCACGTCCCCAGTCTGCCCCAACCCCGACGAGAACGAGTGGTCGGGTCCGCCGGCGGGCGACGACTCAGCGAGCCGGCTTGGGGCACGACGGATGGGCGCCCGCCGTGACCAGATCGGAAACAGCGGTCCGCGGGTCGCCGCTGGTCACCAGACCTTCGCCGACGAGGACCGCGTCCGCGCCGGCACCCGCGTACGCCAGCAGGTCCGCGGTGCCGCGGACGCCGGACTCGGCGATCTTGACGACATTCGTGGGCAGGCCCGGAGCGATCCGCCCGAACGTGTCCATGTCGACCTCGAGGGTCTTGAGATTGCGCGCATTGACGCCGATGACGCTGGCGCCGGCCTCGAGTGCGCGGTCCGCCTCGGCCTCGGTGTGGACCTCGACCAGAGCGGTCATCCCGAGCGACTCGGTACGGTCGAGCAGCGACGCGAGCACATGCTGTTCGAGGGCCGCGACGATCAGCAGGATGACGTCCGCGCCGTGCGCACGCGCCTCGTGGATCTGGTACGGGCCGACAATGAAGTCCTTGCGCAGGATCGGGATGTTCACGGCCCGGCGGACAGCGTCGAGGTCCGCGAGCGAACCATGGAAGCGACGCTCCTCGGTGAGCACGCTGATCATCCGCGCCCCACCGGCCTCGTACGCAGACGCGAGCACGGCAGGATCCGGGATGTCGGCGAGTGCACCCTTCGACGGGCTCGCGCGCTTCACCTCCGCGATGACGCCGATGCCCGGGGCGCGCAGGGCCGCGGCGGCATCCAGTGCGGGAGGCGCTGCGGCAGCGGCGGCCTTGACGGCGGCCAGGTCGAGAACGGCTTCGCGGGCGGCGACATCGGCGCGCACCCCGTCGAGAATCGAGTCGAGAACGGTCATCGTGGCTCGAGTCCTTTCCGGCATGTCAACCGATGTGTGAGGTACCTCATCGGATCTTGACTCAGCCTAGAGGTCGGGGTTATTCGGTCTCCCGGCGGGTACCCGACTGGCCGGTGTCCTTGCTCACATCCGTCGCCGAAGGGCTTGACTCACCAGCACCGGGAGCCCTGTCACCGTCGTCGACGGTGGGGTCCTCGCCGGCATCGAGCGCATCCCAGAGCATGCGCTGCGTCTGCGGCTCGTCCTTCTTGTCGACGGCGCCGCGCTTGGCGGCAGCGTCGCGGCGGGCCGCCGGGCTGTCGTACTTGGACGAGAGTCCGCCCGTCGCAGCCGGTTTCCGGATGAGCACGAAGGCCGCCGCCAGTGCGGCCACCGAGCCCACCAGCACCAGCACCGCGGGCAGGGCGGAGACCTCGGTCGCCGTCACCTGCGTGGCGACCCGCTCGAATCCGGCAATGTACGCAGCCTTCTCGTCGGACGCACCACCGGTCAGCAGGCCGATCGCGGGAATCGCGGCGACCACCGCGACGACCGCGACCAGCAGGCCCAGCACCCGCACGAGCCACCCGCGCACCGCGAACGCGGCCGCGATCGCCGCGACCAGCGCGAGCGCCAGCGGTGTGGTCGCGGCGGCCCACGTGCCGCCGTCGAGGTTCGTCACGCGATCCTCGCCCAGCCCGTCGGACGACGTCACCGTCACCCACGTCATCCGCGACGAGCCCCACAGGCACGCCGCTGCCACCGCGAGCAGCAGCGCCGCCACCCCGGTCGCGCGGCGGCCGGAGTTCCGGCCGCCGGACTCGTTCTCACTCACCGGTGTTCACCTCCGAACGGTCCCCGAAGGACCGCAACGTCTGTGCCGCGGCGATCGCGCTCAGGACCGCCATCGCCTTGTTCCTTGCCTCGGTGTCCTCGTAGACGGGGTCCGAGTCGGCCACCACGCCGGCGCCCGCCTGGACGTATGCGGTGCCGTCCTTGATCAGCGCGGTGCGGATCGCGATCGCGGTGTCCGCATCGCCCGCGAAGTCCAGGTATCCGACGATGCCACCGTAGATTCCGCGGCGGGTCGGCTCGAGCTCGTCGATCAGTTCCATCGCCCGAACCTTGGGCGCACCCGACAGCGTGCCGGCCGGGAAGCAGGCGGTCACCGCGTCCAGCGCGTGCTTGCCCTCCGCCAGACGTCCGGTCACGGTCGACACCAGGTGCATCACGTGGCTGTAGCGCTCGATGTGGCGGTAGTCGTGAACCTTCACCGTGCCCGGCTCGCACACCCGGCCCAGGTCGTTGCGGCCGAGGTCCACGAGCATCAGATGCTCGGAGTTCTCCTTCTCGTCCGCGAGCAGGTCCTTCTCGAGCAGGATGTCGTCCTCCTCGGTGGCGCCGCGCCACCGCGTGCCCGCGATCGGGTGGGTGGTCGCCACGCCCTCACTCACGGTGACGAGCGCCTCGGGGCTCGACCCGACGATCGAGAACGCGGTGTTCCCGTCCGCGCCGGGTACCTGCAGCAGATACATGTACGGGCTCGGGTTCGAGGCCCGCAGCATCCGGTAGACGTCGATCGGCTCTGCAGCGCAATCCATCTCGAAGCGCTGCGAGAGAACCACCTGAAAGGCCTCGCCGGCCTCGATCTCACCGATCAGCCGGCGGACGTCGATACCGAAGCTCTCGGTAGTGCGCTGGCGACGGTAATCGGGCTGCGGGCGGGCGAACGTCGAGACCGTCGAGTGAGCCGGCGCGGCGAGCGCAGCGGTCATCCGGTCCAGTCGCGCGACGGCGTCGTCGTACGCGGCGTCCACGCGCTCGTCGGAACCGTCCCAGTTGACGGCATTGGCGATGAGGGTGATCGCGCCCTCGTGGTGGTCGACCGCGGCCAGGTCGGTGGCGAGCAGCATCACCATCTCGGGGATCTGCAGGTCGTCGACGGCATGACTGGGCAGGCGCTCGAGCCGGCGGACGGCGTCGTAGCCGAGGAATCCGACCATTCCGCCGGTCAGTGGCGGCAGATCGGGCAGACGCTCGGTGCGCAGCAGTTCGAGGGTCCGTCCCAGCGCCTCCAGTGGGTCACCGCCCGACGGAGCGCCCACCGGAACGTTGCCGAACCAGGCGGCCTCGCCGTCCTGCACGGTCAACGCCGCGGGACTGCCCGCGCCGATGAACGACCAGCGCGACCACGACCGGCCGTTCTCCGCCGACTCGAGCAGGAAGGTGCCCGGCCGGCTGCCGGCCAACTTGGTGTAGGCCGACAGCGGAGTCTCGGCATCCGCCAACACCTTTCGGATGACGGGAACCACACGATGCTCCGCCGCGAGAGCCCGGAACTGCTCACGAGTGGTAGTCGAATCGTGCCGGGGCGCCTCGCCGGGAACTGCCGAGGTAGCTGCTGGGATGGTGGTGGACTCGCCGCGCATGCACCCATCATCCCAGGAACGTCGATTCCGCCCGCGCCCGCGGGTAGCGTCGGCGCCCATGAAGCCCGGTGAGCTCGCGCCCGAATTCGACCTGCCCGACCAGGACGGGACACGTCGGACGCTGACGTCGCTGCTCGCCGGCGGACCGCTCGTGCTGTTCTTCTACCCGGCCGCATCGACACCCGTGTGCACCGCCGAGGCCTGCCACTTCCGGGATCTGTCCGCCGACTTCGCCGCCGCGGGGGCCGTCGTGGCCGGCATCAGCCGGGACACCGTCGACAAGCAGGCGAGCTTCTCCCGCGCGCAGTCGTTCGGTTACCCGCTGCTCGCCGACGTCGACGGCACCGTCGCCGAGCGGTTCGGCGTCAAGCGCGGACTGCTCGGCAAGATCACGCCGGTCAAGCGGACCACGTTCGTCATCGACACCGACCGCACCGTACTCGAGGTGATCGCGAGCGAGGTGCGGCCGAACCTGCACGCCGACCGGGCACTCGAGCTCGTCCGCAGCCGGGCCTGACGCCCGTCAGGCCACCTGGATCGACCGCTTCGCCAGGCCCATCCAGAAGCCGTCGATGATCTGTTGCGGCGTCTGCTCCGGGTCGTTCGATGCACCCAGGGTGACGAACAGCGGAGCGAAGTGCTCGATCGTCGGGTGCGCATACGGGATTCCGGGCGCCTGCGCGCGGAAGTCGATCAGGGCGTCGACGTCGCCGGCTGCCAACCGCTCCCCCGCCCACGCGTCGAACTCGGCCGACCAGCCGGGGGCCGTCGCCTCCGGCGAGGGGTCCCGCAGGAACGGCAGCCCGTGCGTCGTGAAGCCGGAACCGACGATCAGCACACCCTGCTCGCGCAGCGGGCGCAGACGCCGCCCGAGTTCGAGCAGTCGTTGCGGGTCGAGGGTCGGCATCGAGATCTGCAGGACCGGCACGTCCGCGTCCGGATACATGACCGTCAGCGGCACGTACGCGCCGTGATCGAGGCCGCGATCCGGCTGGTGGTAGACCGGTTCGTTGTCCGGCATGAGCGCGGCGACCTGGCGGGCCAGTTCCGGCGCACCGGGCGAGGCGTAGGTCACCTCATAGAACCGGCGCGGGAATCCGCCGAAGTCGTAGACGAGCGGCGTTCCGGTCTCGATTGCGCCGATGGTGAGCGGCGCCGATTCCCAGTGGGCCGAGACGACGAGGATCGCCGTGGGACGCGGCAGGTCGGACGACCACTGCGTGAGCTCGCGGACCCACCGCTCACTGTCGACCAGCGGGGGCGCGCCGTGGCTGAGGAAGATCGCAGGCATGACGGTCACATGAACTCCTTTGTTGAAGCTTCAAGTTAACATGTGACTCAACGCGCCCGGTCATCTGCTATTCCCCGACCAGCGGGCCGCGGCGGACGTTTGACACGCTGGTACCCGAACACCGACTTTCAGCGATCGGAGAACGACCCGATGGGCGCGCAGGACAACACCGAGACCACGTGGCTCACCGGAGCCCAGCAGGACGCGTGGCGAACCCTCGTCTCCCTCGTCACGAGACTGCCCGCAGCGCTGGACACCCAACTGCAGCGGGACTCCGACCTGACGCATTTCGAGTACTTCGTCCTCGCCGTGCTGTCGGAGGCACCGGACCGGCGGCTGCGACTGTCGGAACTGGCGCAGCAGGCCAACGCCTCGCTCTCGCGCCTCTCGCACGTCGTCACGCGATTGGAGAAGCGGGGCTGGGCGCGCCGCGAGACCGTCACCGGCACGCGGGGCGCGTTCGCGGTCCTGACCGACGAGGGTTACGCGAAGGTGGTCGAGGCCGCGCCCGGACACGTCGACACCGTGCAGGCGCTGGTGTTCGAGGGACTCGATTCCGCCCAGGTGGCCCAGCTGTCGTCGCTGGGCAAGGCGCTCGTCGATCAACTCGACAAGGGCATCGCCGCGGGCACCGGCAAGGCCTAGGGCAGGCCACACGACGCTCGCGGCCATGTCGATGAAGAAGACGGCGCCTGCGCACCTCCCGTGGGGCGGCCTGCTCACGTTGACGCCCGGGGCGGTTCTCTACCGTGGTGCCGGCGGTGACGCCGATCTGCACGCGCACCACGCCGTTCAGGTGATGATCTCCCTGGACGAACCCTTCGTCCTCGAGTTCGAAGACGACCACCATCACACCGCCGCCGCGATCCTTCCGAGCGGTGCACCACACCGGCTCCACTGCACCTCGCGCCGCCTGCTCCTGATCCTCGTCGAGCCGTTCGGGCCGCGTGGTCGTGGCCTCGGCCTCATCGGTGAGCGAAGCCGCGGCCAGGAGTTCGAGGCCGTGCTCGAGCGCATCGCCACCGAGCACGCCGACGACGCGGACCCCGTGACCGCCGTCGACAGCCTGGTTCGGGCCATCACCCCGGAAACGCCACAGCGGCCCGCCCGGCTGTCCGAACCGGTGCGCGCGGCACTGCGGTACCTGGAGCAGACCCCCGGTATACAGCCCACGCTCGCGCGCGCGGCCGCCGAGGCGCACCTTTCCCCCTCGCGGTTGACCCACCTGTTCACGCTCGAAGTGGGCATCCCGTTCCGACGCTACGCACTGTGGGTCCGTCTGCGGACCGTGACCGAGCGAGTGACGTTCGGAGACAACCTGACTCAGGCCGCCGTGGCGGCCGGGTTCAGCGACTCCTCGCACCTCAGCCGGGTGTTCAAGAGCAATTTCGGCCTGAGCCCGTCGGCCCTTCTGGGCATGACGGTCGACCGCGATGCGTGGCCGGAGGGCACCTCCTGACCGGGGGCGCTCGCGGGGAAAGTCAGCCGCAACGTTCAAGTCTTCCAATGCCCTCTCCGCATACGTTCGGGTCATGGACGTTCGACTGCAACCCACCCCCCTCCTCGACTACGACCACCCTTCGATTCAGGCGCTGATCGCACAGCGCGGATGGCGCGATCTGCCCCACGGAATCCGCATCGGCGCGGTCTACGACTTCGTCAGGGACGAGATCGGCTTCGGGTACAACTCATCCGACGCACTGGCAGCCTCCGAGGTGCTCGCAGACGGCTACGGCCAGTGCAACACCAAAACCACGCTCTTGATGACCCTACTGCGGGCCGTCGGCGTGCCCTGTCGGTTCCACGGGGCGACCATCGACAAGAGTCTGCAGAAGGGCGTCCTCGACGGAATTCTCTACCGTCTGGCGCCTCGGGACATCCTCCACAGTTGGGCGGAGGTCCGGTTCGAAGACCGGTGGGTCGAGCTGGAGGGCGTCATCCTGGATGCCGACTACCTGACCGGACTACGCGACACGGTCGCGTCGGGCGGCGCATTCCTCGGCTTCGGTGCAGGGACCGAGGACATCGGTGACCCGCCGGTCGCGTGGACCGGCACCGATACTGCGATTCAGAAGACCGGAGTGAACCGCGATCTCGGCACGCACGACGATCCGGACGCGTTCTACCGAAAGCACGGGACCAACCTCAGCGGAATCCGAAACCTGCTGTACCAGCGGGTTATCCGGCACGTAATGAACCGTAGGGTCGCTTCGCTCCGCGGTTGCGCCTCGCTCCCGAGAAGCGAGGCGTCGGCGCCTGACGGGTCCTGAGCGCGAGATCAGCCCAGCGGTTCGCCTCCGACGCCCCAGTGCTCGCGCGGCACCTCGGTGATGGTGACCCACACCGAGGAGGCGTTCTTGCCGGTCGCCTCGGCATACGCCTCGGTGACGGCGGCGATGGTCTCGCGCTTCTGCTCGGCGGTGAGTCCCGGCGTCTGGCTGATCTGAATCAACGGCATGCCGGAGATTGTGTCAAACGCCGGGCACGCAGAAGCAGGCGCGACCGCGAATGTTTGGTGCTGCACGCCGTGCTGGCGGGCGACGAGGACAGCTGGGGATTCATCGTCCAGGGGATCAAGGCGAAAGCTCAGGAGTTCCTTCCCCATCGGGACCAGTACACCCTCTCCCGACCGATCCGCTCCGGGTGCAACGTCGTCGGCGCATGATTACCGACGACGGAAGCGGGTAATTCCCGACCATGGATACCGATCGGGCTCTGCGGGTGGTCGTCATCGGCGCGACGGGAAACGTCGGCACCAGCGTCGTCGAAGCGCTGAGCGCTGCCGGGCACATCGGGGAGATCGTCGGCGCCGCCCGGCGTCCGACCGAGTTGGCCTACCCGAAAACGAGATTCGTGGTGGCCGATACCACCACCGACGACATCCGCGGCCTCGTTCGCGGCGCCGACGTCGTCATCCATCTCGCGTGGCTCTTTCAGCCCACTCACAGGCCCGAAGTCACCTGGAACAACAACGTCCTGGGCGCCATCCGTGTATTCGAGGCGGTCGCCGACGAGCGCGTGCCGGCGCTGGTCTACGTGTCGTCGGTCGCTGCCTATTCACCCGACCCGTCGGACCGCGCGGTGGCAGAGGACTGGCCCACGCACGGCTGGCCGGGCGCCGCATACCCCATGGAGAAGGCCTACCTCGAGCGTTGGCTCGACGCGGAGGAACTCCGCCATCCGGAGACGCGAGTGGTCCGGATTCGCCCGTGCTTCTTGTTCAAGCGGCGGTCGGCCACCGAGCAGCGCTGATTGTTCGCCGGGCCTCTGGTACCGGGCAGTCTGGTTCGCCGCGGCCTGGTTCCCGCAGTCCCGCTGGTCGATGGGCTGAACGCCCAGGTCCTGCACACGAGCGACGCCGCGACGTCGATCGTCCAGGCGGCACTTCGCCCGGTCCGGGGCGCCTTCAACCTGGCGTCGATGCCGGCTGTCGACGGTCGGTACCTCGCGGAACTTCTCGGCGCTCGCCCGGTTCCGATACCGCGCCGCGCGCTGCGACTCGCGACGTCACCGGCGTGGCACCTTCGGGTGCTCCCCGCCTCCCCCGGACTGCTCGACACCGTCCTCCAGCTGCCACTGTTGGACAGCACGCGGGCCGAAACCGAACTCGACTGGCAGCCGCGGTTCACTCCGCGGGAGACTCTCGAGACCTTCCTCGGCGGACTCCGGTCGGGTGCGGGCCTTCCGACTCCCCCATTGGCCGGCGATTCCGTCTCACGCCGACTGCACGAACTGTCGACGGGAACGGGACAGCGGGACGACTGAGACGGACGCCGGACGCCGGCGTCACGGGCAGGCCGGTGTGACGATGTGGTAGATCTGCTCGGCCTGATCCTGCGACGGCTCGGCCCCCCTTGTTGGCCGCCATCACACGAATCTTCTCGGTCACCTGCTCTTCACTGATTCCGTTGGCGAGGTCGTTGCACGATGCGATGACGATGTTCTCGATGCTGTCGTCGTCGCGGTCCTCCGAGAGATCCGAGTAGCCGGTTCGGAACGCGACCACGAACGCATCGAGCTTCGCCTGATCGAAGGTCCCCAATTGTTCGGTCGATGTGACCGACGTGGGGGTGGATTCGTCGGTCTCGTTCTCCCGTGGTCACCGGCATCTCCATCGACGTCTGCATCGTCGTGTCGGTGCTGTCGTCGTTGTCGTCTCCGCGCGCCCGTCAGCGTGAGTACGGCGCCCGCACCTACCAGTGCGGTGGCGATGATCTTCTTCATCGGAATTGCCTTCCAACTCGGGGACTGCGTATGGGATCCGGCCGAGTCCTACTGCTCGGATCGAGTGGACGGGAAGAACTGCTGCTCGTACAGGCGGGCCGCCTCCTCGAGTACCGCGGGGTGGATTCGCGCCAAGGGACGGAAATGCGTGACGAGTGGTTCCAGATCCAGACTGTGACCGATGACGGTGCCGGTCAGCAGCCAGGCAAAGCAGTCCGACTCCGGGCTCTGTCGACCGCGAGCCTGTTCGCCGAGACCACAACAGCGGTGGAGGCGTCGTGCCATCCACTCCTCGGCCGACCCGGGCCACCACGGTTCGGGCGCAAGGGGTGTCACGACCAGTCCCGGCATGTCGATTCCCGATTCCCGGTCCCGGCTCCGGCAGTCGGCGGCATCGCGGGCGGGACCGGTCGAGTAGCGCAGGAAGATGCCGTGGGTCGACGCCGTGAGGGCGACCAGTTCGGCCAATGTCGTGATGGCGACGAGCGGCGCCCCCGGCGGCTCCCGATTCGAAACCGCGCCGCTCACGACGGTGCCCTCCGAACCCGCACCTGCACGAAGACCTCCCGATACTCTTCCGTCGACGACGGCCACGGTCCGTATACCCGGACGGACGCGCGCCCAACCATCTATCCCGTCAGTCTCCCGGACCCGGCAGTCCCGCACGGCGCCCTGTCGGCGACTCGCGCACGTTTCACTTCCGAGCGCCTCGGGAATGCACCGTCAATTGCATTCGCTCGGCGATGCACCGAGCATCTCGCCTCGTGGGCGGTGACACGACGCACACGGTGGGCGTCGCGGCACCCGAGCCGGCCGAGCAGCTCAGGCTTCCATTCACGAAGGCGTACTCGGTCGCCCACCTGGCGTGGGGCTTCCAGCCGACGCATCGGCGTCGAGCAGTCCACGTGTCCTCGACTTGGCCGAGGGGATGGTCGACCGCGCCGGCACCGGCAGCGCCGTTCTCGCGGACCGGTCGGTATTCGAGCGGTTGACGTCAGCGCTCAGGCGGGTCCCCGTCGGGCTCAGGAAGCCGACCTGATGGTCAGTCCACGCGCCTCGACGCCGGTTCCGCGTTCCGGGTCTCTAACGGTGGGAGAAACCCGCCGATGAGGATCATCACCACAGCGAGGCCCAGGTGGAGCCAGTTGTCGGCGTCGTTGACCGGAAGGAAATTGGCGGCGTCGTCTCGGTTGATCGAAACGCCGTAAATCCACACAGCGAAGTAGACGACTCCGCCGCCGATCAGATAGACCCGGGCGAGCCCGATGCTGCGTGCCATCAGGATTCCGGCCACACCGAAAGCGAGATGTACGACGTTGTGCAGTACCGATACCTCGAAGATTCCTAGCAGTTTCGCATCCGAGTGATGACCCGCCCACGTCATCGTGTCGTAGTCGGTCGTGATTCCGGGAATGAAGCCCAGGATTCCGACGACGAGGAACACGACGCCGAACACCAGAGCCACCACCTCCGTCGCCGAGCGCTTCCGAGCAGATGTCCGCCGAGGGTCGCTGGACATGTCCCACCCCTTCCGTTTCGAGTCGGTCACTTGCCGAATACCCGCGATCGCCGAAGGTCAACCGCGGCCACGCCCGAGACATCCGTGTGTCGCGAGTCCGGCGAATGGGTACTCGACATGCACGAGGAACTCCGCCGCCCGACGGATATCGAGGAGGCAGTCATGACGCAGCGACCGGGCGAACATCTGGGCGAGGAACCACAGTCCGAACGAGGAGCCCCGGGTTCACGCGACACCGGAGCCGACGACCCCAGCGCAGGCGAGCATCGACGCGAGGGCGCCTTCGAGGACGAATCCACGATCTCGTCGGGTGAACCGGGCTGGCAGGCGTCCCCGGATGCCGGGGGGCACGGATCGTCTTCCGACGAGGCCGCCGTGCCCCCGTACGACGATCGCCAGAGGGAGGCGAAGTCCGCCGAGCACATGCGTGCACGCGCCGGAGATCCCGACGGCAGCGGTGAGGCACAGCGAAGCGGCGTGGAACACGAACAGCCGTCCACGTCCGACGAAGGGGTGGGGCCGGCGCATCAGGCGGGTACCCGACGTGGAGAGGATCACCCGCCAGAAACAACTCACCCTGAGAAGTAGCCCT
The DNA here is from genome assembly GCF_050433545.1 of Rhodococcus sp. BE178. Classification (NCBI taxonomy): domain Bacteria; kingdom Bacillati; phylum Actinomycetota; class Actinomycetes; order Mycobacteriales; family Nocardiaceae; genus Rhodococcus; species Rhodococcus sp. BE178. The sequence goes on from NZ_JBNPXA010000016.1 coordinate 103,205, forward strand.
CCGGAGCGAAGGCACGGTCAGGAGCTACAGCTGATGGAGATACTGGTCATCGTCGCACTCGTGGTGATCGTCGCCGCGGTCAACGTGCGCTGGTGATATCGCAGGCGCCAGGGCAACTCGCCGACGTCGGAAGCCGGTACAGCAGAGGGCAAGACCCGGCAGATGAACGACGTGCACCGCGAACGCCGGCACGACGACTCGTGAGCGACTCGGCCATTACCATCGTCCGATTCCCCGGTAGGAGAATCCGCAGGCAGCCAGTGCGGCGGCGTCGAGAGTTTCGCGCGTCGATGAGGCGGCCATCACGGCGGTCACCTCCGGCACGTCGGCGCCCATCGCGGTGCACAGGTCGGCGAGTTCGTTCGTGCGGGACGCCTTCACCGCCATGAAACCGTTGCACGCGTACTTCGACAGTTCGGCGCTCGCCCAGTCGGTACGGAAGACGGGAACGGGAACCGAGCTGTACAGGGATAGGCAGAGAACCACGACGTCACCATCGGCAAGAACGTCGAGTCCGGTGTCGAATTGAGCTGTCCCGTAACGTAATCCCGTACTGCGAAACGCCGTCAACACCGACCTTGCGGATTCCCTGCCGCATGCATGAGATCGCCGAACAGGGGTATTCGTGGTCATGACAGAACCGACCGCACTCGCCCTCGTCTGTACGCTCAAACCCTCCCCCGGACCGTCGAGCAGCGATCTGATCGCCCGTCAGGTCCTGGGGGAACTCGAGAAGAACGGCATCTCGGGCCGAACGATCCGGGTCGTGGACCACCACGTCGCTCCCGGGGTCGAGAAGGACAGTGGGAGGGGGCGACGAGTGGCCGGCCCTGCGGCGCGCGGTCCTCGAATCCGACATCGTGCTGATCTCGACGCCCACGTGGCTGGGGCAGATGTCGAGCGTCGCGAAGCGGGTTCTCGAGCGCCTCGACGCCGAACTCTCGGAAACGGACGACGACGGACGTCCCGTCCTGTTCGACAAGGTCGCAACCGCTGCCGTCGTCGGGAACGAGGACGGCGCGCACGCCATCGTCGCTAGCCTGTTCCAGGCACTGAACGACATCGGCTTCTCCGTGCCCGCCCAGGGGTGCACGTACTGGAACGGTGAGGCGATGACTCCCGGGGACTACAACGATCTGGACGAGGTGCCCGACGCAGTGGCCTCGACGAACTCGACTCTGGCCGCCAACGCGGCACACCTCGCGCGAGCGCTGCGGGAGAAACGGTATCCGGCGACGTGAGCGAGTCGGTCGAACTGCCCCGCAGCAGCGCCGACGAGCCGGGCACCTGCAGGCGTGCGGCACTTGCGCGGCGCCGCCAGGAGTGACCGCCCGGGCTGGTGCCGGTCGCTCGGTCGATAGGGCGGGGCCGGCCCTGGGAGGATCGCTTCCTCGCGGACCGGGACACAGACGGATGGCACGACCTGCGAGCGAACGACGTCGGCGAGCGCTTCCACGAGTTTCTCGGCGACCAGTTCACCCCCCAAAAAAGAAGACCTGCGCACGTCACGCCGAGGCACAGGCCATGCGGGCGGTCGCGACCGAACTCGGCAATACTCCGGCGGTGGCCCGCGCGTCGTACGTCGACCCGTGAAGCTACTCGGTTCGTGCGAGGAACAGGCTGCATCCTGACGCGCTCGTACTCTTCCGACCCCGGGTAAGCCGCGTCGTCACGCGTCACCAGACGCCGGTGGCCATCAGGATCAGTGCGATCGCCACCGCAACGAAGACCACCACGATGAGAGCGACCACGATGATCGTGGCCGTGCCGGTCACCGGGAATCCGTGGCGCGTGTCGGGTTCGTGCTCCCACACCCCCGAGGTTCCGCCCGACGCGGGCGGCGTCGACCCAGCGGGCACACCTCCTCCGCCCGACTCCAGGTCCGGTGTGTTGCGGGGGTCGGGGTCGGGTCCGTCGGCTGCACGTGGATCGGTCATCTCGCCCTCCTGGTCGCTTCTCATGCGAGTACCCGCTGGGGCCGCAAGTCATTCGCCGCGACCCGGTACAGGTACGCGATTTCGCGATCCGTGTTTGCGCGGGTGCCGAAGCGGCTATCCGATCACGTGGAGCGTGTCGATCCGGGCCGGTGGGGTCCGGGCATGTCCCTCCCCTGTACGAAGGAACCGGTCATGAAAGGTGGCATGCGAGTCGCCCTCGGTGTCGCGGTCGGCTATTTCCTCGGCCGAACCCGCAAGATGAAGGTCGCGCTGATGCTCGCCGGCGCGGGAGCGACGGGGCGTCTGCCCAGTAATTCTCGCGAATTGGTTCGCGAGGGAATCAAACGGCTCGGCGACTCGGCGGAGGTCGGGAAACTCACCGAGAGCGTCCGCGGCGAACTCACGGATGCGGCGAAACGCGCGGCGGTTGCCGCCGCGAGCAACCGGATCGAGGCCCTCACCAATCGCATCGAGGGCGTCGAATCAGGCGTGGGCGAGGGCGTCGGCAAGGTGGGCGGGGACGTCGGCGACACCGTCGGCAAGGTCGGCGAGGGACTCCTCGGCGGCGAGGAAGCGCGCGGCGACGAGGAAGAGGAGCACGGAGAGCCGGACGAGAAGGACGAGAAGGACGAGAAGGACACCGAAGCATCCGAATCCGCGGCGTCGAAGTCCCGGTCCGAGCGACCGCCCGCCCCTCGGCAGCGCAGGAAGCGCACAGAGCCCGAGGACGACACGGGCGGCGACGACCAGGGCGAGGGGCGGGAGGACGCAGAGTCTCGTCGCCGGTCCGCCGCCTCACGGACCTCGCCTTCGCGGCGCAGCACGCCGCGCACGCGTAAGGACTCCGAGCCCAAGTCGCGTACACGTGCACGGTCCACGACGTCCGCCGACGACGCACCCGTGCGACGTACCGGGAGGTGAGAGCTATGACTGCAACCAAAGAGGGGACTGACGAGCAGGGGCCCGCGGTCGGCGCGGAGCAACTCAAGTCGTCCCTGCAGCATCTCGTCGGCGCCGTCGCCCAGAAGGGGGTCAAGTCGCTGACCGATACCGTCTCTTCGACGGTGGGGAACCTCGACCAGTTCAGCGAGAGCGGTGGCAGTGGAGGTCTCGCGTCCGCCGTGACGGGGCTCGCCCAGGGAGAATCCCCCGCAAAAGTGGCGCTCAAGGCGGGCATGTCGTCCGTGACGGGGAAGATCAAGGATAAGGGACGCGACCTCAAGGAAGCCCTCACGGGAGGCGGCAAAGGAAAAGGCAAGGGCAAGAAGGACAAGATCACCAACATCGTCGAACAGATCGACATCGGAGCACCCGTCGACCTGGTGTACGACCAGTGGACGCAGTTCGCCGACTTCCCCCGGTTCATGAAGAAGCTCGAACAGGTGGAACAGATCTCCGACGAGAAGCTGAGATGGAAGGCTCAGGTCTTCTGGTCCCACCGGTCGTGGGAGTCCACCATCCTCGAACAGGTCCAGGACGAACGAATCGTCTGGCGCTCGAAAGGCGACAAGGGGTACCTGGACGGCGCGGTCACCTTCCACGAACTCACCCCCGACCTCACCAGGGTGCTGGTCGTGATCGAGTACCACCCGCAAGGCTTCTTCGAGAAGACCGGAAACATCTGGCGCGCCCAGGGACGCCGAATCCGATTGGAACTCAAACACTTCCGACGCCAGGTCATGATACAGACACTCCTTCATCCGGAGGAGATCGAGGGCTGGCACGGGGAGATCCACGACGGCGAGGTGGTACCGGAAGAGGACCTCGAGGAGGGCCCCGAAGACGACGTAGAGGAACCCGACGAGAGCGAGGACGAGGAGCCGGACGACGGCGAGGAAGCGGAATCCGGGTCCCGGGAGGAGTGATCGGAAGATGACCATGGTTCAAGGAGGCGGTGGCGCGGGCGGCCCGAGTTCCCAGAGCCTCGCGGACGTCGTGGACACGATCCTCGACAAGGGCCTCGTAATCGACGCCTACGTTCGACTATCCCTCGTGGGCATCGAACTCGTCACCATCGATGCACGCGTCGTGGTCGCCAGTGTCGACACGTACCTACGGTTCGCGGAGGCAGTCAATCGTCTGGAGATCTCGGAGACCCAGCCGAAGGGCCTGCCAGACATGGTGCAGGACATGACCACGGGCGTGGCGGAAGGGAAGACGAAGGGTGCCATCGAGGCGGCCGGCGAGAAGGTACTCGACTTTCTCGGCGGTTCCCAGGACGAGCGCGAGCAGCAGCATCGCGGACACTCCGGCGGAGGCAAGGAGCGATGAACGAAGAACAATCCGCGCCGGAAGAACGGCGCCCGGTGGTGTACGTGTACGGCTTGGTGCCCGCGGACGTGGAAGTGAAAGAGGACGCCACCGGCATCGGCTCGCCACCCCGGCCACTGAAGATCGTGACGCACGACGACGTCGCCGCACTGGTCAGCGAGATCGATCCGAATTCACCGTTGGGCAGCTCCGACGATCTTCGAGCCCACGCGGCTGTACTCGACGCCACGGTCACGGCGGCACCGGTGCTGCCGTTGCGCTTCGGTGCGGTGCTCACCGATACCGATGCAGTGGTTTCCGAGCTTCTCGAACAGTATCGAGACGAGTTCCACGACGCGCTCGAGCAACTCGAGGGAATGGTTCAGTTCGTCGTCAAGGGCAGGTACGTCGAGGACGCGATCCTGCGGGAGATCTTGTCGGATGACCCCGAGGCCGGACGCCTGCGCGAGGCCATACGCGACCAGACGGAGGACGTGACCCGCGACGAGCGCCTCGCGCTCGGTGAGCTGATCAGCCGGGCACTCACCGGCAAACGTGAGCAGGACACCCAACGCATCGTCGAGGCGGTCGAACCGGTCGCCGCGGCCGTGTCGGCGCGCGAGCCGACCGACGACGAGGAGGCCGGTTCCGTAGCCGTGCTGATCCCCGCGGACCGGACGGACGAGTTGGAAGAAGCGGTGGCTCCGCTGATCGACGAATGGCAGGGAAGGATCGACGTTACGGTGACCGGTCCGTTGGCCGCATACGACTTCGTGAAGACACGGGCACCGGGAACTTGACATGGGCCTCTTCTCAGCCATCTTCGGGCTCCCACTGGCCCCGGTCCGGGGCGTGGTGTGGATCGGGGAAGTCGTACGCCGTCAGGTCGAGGAGGAGACGACGAGCCCCGCCGCGATGCGCCGCGACCTCGAGGTGATCGAGGAGGGCCGGCGTTCGGGGCAGATGTCGGAGGACGAAGCCGCCCGTGCCGAGGACGAGATCCTTCACCGGGTCACGCGCCCCAGGGACGTCGACGCCCGTGGCGGGGGGAGTGAACGATGACCGGGCCGCGAGATCCGGACGACCACACCGACTTGACCGCACCGGAGGCGGCCGCCGAGGCCGCTCGGCAGATCGCCGCACTCACCGGTCGGACCCCGATCGGAGCGGTGTCCGTCGCGCCGAGCGACGAAGGGTGGTCCGTCGAGGTGGAGGTCGTCGAGGATCGCCGTATCCCGTCGTCCTCCGACGTCCTGGCCATCTACGTCGTCGTCCTCGACATGGACGGAATGCTGCTGTCCTACCGGAGGAGCCGGCAGTACACGCGCGGTCGCTCCGAGAAGGGTGCTCAACAGTGACGAGGTCGAGCGGCGGATCGAACTACCCGCAGCAGTACAGCCAGGGTCTCGGCGGCGCGGGCCACGAGCCGGCCAACCTCGGCGACATCCTCGAACGGGTCCTGGACAAGGGCATCGTGATCGCCGGCGATATTCGGGTCAATCTCCTCGACATCGAACTGCTGACCATCAAGCTGCGCCTGGTGATCGCGTCGCTCGAAACTGCGCGCGAGGTCGGAATCGACTGGTGGGAACACGATCCGTGGCTGTCGGGAGGCAATCGCGACCTGGAACTCGAGAACGAGCGTCTGCGCTCGCGCATCGCAGCTCTCGAGTCCGGCGAGGGGCGGATCGCGGATGTGACGACCGGCCCGCAACAGGCGGTGGAACCGGCCGAATCCCCCGCCGAGGAGGAGCACGACGATGACCCCTGACGACGGCGTGTGGGTATACGCGGTGACCACGGAGGGGCCGTTTCCCGGCGGAATCTCCGGCATCCGCGGCGTGGCCGGCGAGGAACTGCGCACGGTCACCGAGTCGGGCTTCGCGGCTGTCGTCGGCACAGTGCGACTCGACACGTTCGGCGAGGAGGCGCTGCGCCGCAATCTGGAAGACCTCGACTGGCTTGCCGAGACGGCACGTCGTCACGATGCGGTCGTCGCCGCGATCTGCGCCGGTGGCGCCACCGTGCCGCTGCGCCTGGCGACGGTGTACTTCGACGACGACCGGGTGCGAACGATGTTGCGCGACAACGCCCAGCAGCTCGGTGAGGCATTGGAACAGATCACCGATCGCTCCGAATGGGGCGTGCGGTCCTATCTCGATCGCGCCCGCCCCGAATCGCGGGACGCACGTGAGAAGACCGGCAGACCTTCCGGGACGGCGTATCTGATGCAGCGGCGCGCGCAGGCGGCCGCCCGGGAGGAAGCCGAATCCGCCGCCGGCCGGCGCGCGGACGAGATCTTCGCCGAGCTGTCGCGGTGGGCGGTGGCCGGCGCCCGACAGCCACCCTCTCCCCCGGATCTGTCCTCGCGCCGCTCCCAGGAAATCCTCAATGCATCGTTCCTGGTCGACAACGAGCACCACCGCGAGTTCGTCACTGCCGTCGAGCAACTCGACACTCGGTTCGACGACGTGGAACTGGTGCTCACCGGTCCCTGGCCGCCGTACTCCTTCACCTCCGTGGAGGCGAGCGCCCGATGAGCACCGCCCCGGACCGTCGGATAGCGCTGGTCGATCTCCTGGACCGCGTCCTCGGCGGAGGCGTCGTGGTCGCGGGCGAGATCACCCTCTCGATCGCCGACGTCGACATGGTGCACATCTCGCTCCGCACGCTCGTGTCGTCGGTCAGTGCGCTGACGCCGCCGCCCGCCGGGACGCCGGAGAGCCGACGGTGAACGCATCGCCCGATGGTCCGGATTCGAGCGAGGCCGCCACGTCGCGTCCTCGCCAGCCGTCGATCCGCCAGCGGATCGACGCCGACCCCGAGTCGGTCGAGCGCGGGCTCGTCGCTCTGGTCCTCACGCTCGTCGAACTGCTGCGGCAACTCATGGAACGGCAGGCGCTGCGCCGGGTGGACGCCGGCGATCTCTCCGACGACCAGATCGAACGCATCGGCACCACTCTGATGATGCTCGAGGAGAAGATGGAGGAGCTGCGTGAGCATTTCGGCCTCGAACCGGAGGATCTCAACATCGATCTGGGCCCTCTTGGTCCGCTACTGGCAGACGACTGATCTGCCGCAGAGTTTCCCGACGTCACCGTCCTGCGGTTGCCGCGGAAGTGGCGTTCTGCGACGGCGACACGGTGTGGCAGCCCGGGGCTCTCGCCACCCGCCGCGGACGTCCTCGATCGGTACCCAGGACTGGACACGGTCACCGGCCGGCGCCTCGTGGAACCGACACTCGCGGAGGACCCACTGACACCGGAACTGCGCAGTTCTCCTGTTGTCGGCCCCGAGTCGATGCCCGGCCCGCCGATCCTGGGCATCATGCCGGGCCTGACGATGATCCGCCGCCGTGCCATTCCTGGAGGTCGGTCCGTTGCTGGCGCGAGGACGTCACCCTCCACCACCGGCCCCTCGACGGCGCGGATAAGTCCCGTGGGGTGGGAATCGGTGAGATGTCCCGCATTTGCCTATCCATAGAGTTTGAGATCCCGGTCGAACGATGGAGGCTGTACGGTGGTCCGGCCGTCGTACTGGGTGATCAGCACGCGCCCTGCCGGGATTCGCGCGCGCGTCGGTGCGGCCTTGCCGCGCATCCGTGTCTGGACACGGTCGAGCCGCATGACGTGTGCAGTGCCGTGGATTCCCTGTGTGACTCCTCCCTGGATTTCTTCCAGTGCCCCGGAGTTTGGAATCGACGCACCGCGGGAATCCTCCGATCGAAGCCCGGATCCACCTGTCACGCCCAGTTTCGAAGCGAGGCGTCATGAGCGAAGCGTGTCTCTCCACGAGACGAAGCGAGGACTCCGCGCCTGTCATCGAGTTACGCACCGCGGCCGACGCCTACCAACTGGCCGCGATTCGGCGCGTATCCACGTCGTTGGCAGCGCAATGCGACATGACACTCGACCAACTCGCCGATCTGCGGCTTGCTGTCGACGAGGCCTGCAGCACCCTGCTGCGAATCGCACTTCCCGACAGCGTCATCGTCTGCACGTTTCGCGTGAGTGCCGATTCGTTCGACTTCGCCGGTTGCGTCCCCACCACCGGCGCTGAACTGGAAGGGAAGTACGAGCAGACGTTCGGTTGGCATGTCCTTCGTACGCTCACCAACGAACTGGCTCTCGATCGGCATCCCGGCACTGGAGACGGCCGGTCCCCCACCATCACCATCTCGTTCGCGATGCGGTGCGGGGAGAGCGTGTGACACCCCGAACAACCGATCGGCCGGACGAGTACGACGACGTGAAGCCGATGTTCATGTTGTTGGAATCGCTGGGCGAATCGGACCCAGCACGCGCAGAACTGCGGCAGAGGATCATTACGCGCTGCCTTCCGCTTGCCGAGCACATCGCCCGGCGTTTCGACCGACGGGGTGAGCCCCTCGAGGACCTGGTGCAGGTCGCCAGCATCGGCCTCGTCAACGCCGTGGACCGCTACGACGTCACTCGTGGCTCGGACTTCCTCGCCTTTGCAGTGCCCACGATCATGGGGGAGGTCCGACGTCACTTCCGTGACACCGGCTGGGCCGTGCGGGTGCCCCGGCGACTGAAGGAGCTTCATCTCGACCTGATCAAGGTGTCGTCGACTCTGTCCCAGCGGCTAGGGCGCTCGCCGACGACCCGCGAGATGGCCGAAGAACTCGGGATCGGGATCGACGATGTCGCTCAGGGCCTGCAGGCCGCCAACGGTTATCAAGCCCTTTCTGTCGACGGGACCGCTGGTGGCAGTCTCAAATCAGGATCGACGCTGGCTGATCTGTTGGGCGACACCGATTCGTACCTCGCCGCGGTCGAGGATCACGAAACGCTGCGGGTCATCCTCGAAGGGTTACCGGACCGGGAACGCACGGTGCTGTTGCTCCGGTTCTTCGGCGATCAGACGCAGTCGCAGATCGCGGCCCGCGTGGGTGTCTCCCAGATGCACGTCTCCAGGATCCTCTCCGATACGCTGGCCAGACTACGTGCACAGGTGGAGCTATAGTGCCGTCAGTCAGATAGTGCCGTCAGTCAGCCACCGGACAGTCTGCTGGCCAGCAACTCCTTGCTCTGCTCGGCACCTTTCCTGCTCTCACTCTGGGCGCGGCGGAAGAACTCCGCCAGTTCTCCGTCACCGTCGCGTTCGGCATCGGCGATGTAGTTCTCGAGCCGGAGGGCGTTGTTCATGCAGGTCTCGGCGAACCAGATCAGATCGTAGGTCTTGTCGACGGTCCCGGTGACGCCTCCGGTCTCCGATGAATGCGACATCTGCTCGTCTCCTCGTTCGATGTTCCTCATGGCATGGCGTACCCACTTCACGACGCCGGAAACCTGATGCCGGCAGTCCCGACGCGATGCGCCAGGCTGTACACGAGGACGAGTCGGTGTTAGAAACAAGAGAGGTTGAGCACCCAGCCTGTCCAGCAACGGTGACGGACATTTCTGGCCGTCATGGAACGGACGTCTCGACCGAGTTCCACACGAGGCGCCATCCAACACGTTTGCACCGGATGGAGGCAACGACGTGTCTGATCTTCCAACTTCGGCAATGGTCATCCTTCGCGCATCGGCAAGGAGATACGAGACCGCTTCGGATAGCGTCACGGCATCGGATCCGACGGCCCTGCTGGTCGAACTCTTGGTCGACTTGGACCTCAGCACGGTAGACCGCTTCCGGCGGTCGTTCAAATCTTTGCTTCACGAAGCGTCAGGAGCCAGACCGGCGATCGGCGATCTGATCGTGCTCGACCTCTCCCGGGTCGACTTCATCGGAGTCGACGGCGCTTCGGCTCTGGTCGACGCGAAGGAGTTGGCCGCCGGATACGGTCTCGAGCTCGCGCTCGTCACTGCGACGCGGGGCGTCGAGCATGCTCTCGCTGCAACCGGGGTGAGCCAGATCTTCACGTGTCACGGGACCGTCGCGTCGGCCCTGGCGTTCGGGTCGAGCCATCTCGGCGCGCTGACCGACTTGGCGTACTGATCGCGCGGGTGGATGGAGACATCCAGATGCAAGACGACACCGTTCGCCCCACTGCGTGAGCGTTTCGAGGACCACCGAGATTCTCCAGGATCTGTCCCACGTCTTGGACATACGACGACCGGGCCACGGCTCGGCGGCACGTTGCAGACAGGGCCGTCCGAATCGTCCCCGGAGCGGACATCCCGGATCGTGCCCAGAGCAGCGGACACCGCCTGCCGGTATGACGCTGATGGCACTGGCGCTTTCCGGCCGGACCCACCAAGAGGCGAGCGTCGAACTCAAGTCGTTAGTCGGCAGCTTCTGGACAAGACCGTGCCCGTCAGGGTGGTTGAGCGCGACGGCCACAAGTACAACCAATACTGTTACACGACAAGCGCTTCCAGATACCCCGGCAGAAGCGGTGGTACGACGGGAACACTCCGGGACCACCCCGAGAAGCCGCGGAGTGACTGGGGCTCGTCGTCGAGTCGTGCACCTGCGCCCGACCGGGGACGCCGTCGGTGTCGCAGACCAGGGAGATCAGCGCGGACGACGGGACCTTCCGTATTGGCTGCTTGTTAGCCCGCCAAGGAGGCTCCGTCGAATCTCGAGAGTCGGCGTCGGCGTCGGCGTCGGCGTCGGCGTCGGCGAGAACATCATGGGACCTTGTTCACAGGGACGCCCACTACCGTCCCAGCAAGGAGGTATAACCGAGCAATGGCGATCCCTCATAACGACGGCGGCGCGCTGGCAGATGAAGTCTCCGACCTCGCACAGAAGGCCGGGCGAACGGTCGGCACTGCCGAATCTCTGACCGGGGGACACATTTCGTGCCTCCTCGCCGCCGCTCCAAGCTCGTCCGCCTGGTTCCGCGGCACCATCGTCGCCTACTCGAGTGCCGTCAAGCACGATCTGCTCGAGGTGCCGACTGGACCGGTCGTCTCGGAACGCGCGGCACGCAGCATGGCGGTGGCTACCGCAAAGCTCCTGAACGCCGACACCGTGGTCGCAGTGACGGGCGCCGCCGGCCCCGACGGGCAGGACGGCCAGGAGCCCGGGACTGTGTGGTTCGGGCTCTTCGACCGCGGATCCGTCAGCGCACTGCAGAAATCCTTCACGGGCAATCCGACCGACGTCGTCGAGTTGACCGCTCACCACGCACTCGAATTGCTCGTGAACTGCCTTCGTGCCGGATGAGGATTATTGGAGCGCCCGCCTCCATCAGTGCCGACCCCCGCGGGTCGCCGTCGGTGAGGAGCGGGAGGATGTCCTCGCCCCAGCGATTCACGCTGGATTGACCCATCCTGAACTGGATCGGCTCTACACGGTGCCGCCACGTCGCGCCTGCTGCACCAGCTTCGCACCCGGTGCCCCGTGGGCCTCCAGGTCGCGCTGGGCCTCACCCTGGTCGCTGCCGGCTACGGCTTCGCAGGCTGGGCATGGATCGCCGGGATCATTTGTGGTGGCGCTCTGCTGGTGGGGACGGCGCTCGTGCTCGCTGAGGATCGACGCGTCAAGCGACTGGACAACGCCTCACTCACCGATCAACTGGGCCACTGATCGATGTTTGCCCGCGGACCCGACCGGGTAAATGCTGGGCGAATCGTATCCGTTGAAAGGAGATCGTCATGTCGGACAAGGAAAAGTCGGGTCCTGCAGAGGCAGTCAAAGGCACTGTCGAGGGCGTGAAAGGCAAGGCCAAGGAAGCCGCCGGCGCCGTGACGGGTCAGGACGACCTTGTGCGGGAAGGAAAAGCGCAGCAGGACAAGGCCGCCGCCCAACGGGAAGCGGCCGAAAAGGAAGCTGAGGCGGAGAAGGCGCGCGGAAAGGCTGCGGCTCAGGAGGCACACCAGCGCACCGAACAGGATAAGTAGCGCGATGACGTCGGACGTGACATCGCGCGGAACGGGTGAGCCGATTCGTCCGCGCAAGCCGACTCCCCGCAGGTTCTGGCGTCTGTCCGGCGTCTATCCGTCACAGTCCGATACCCACCTTCTCGCACGCACGTTGCTCGCAGAAGCGATCGAACCCGGTACCCGCGTTCTCGATATCGGCGCGGGCTCCGGGTATCTCTCGGTTGCGACGACGTGCGGGCCCGCTACCCCGACATTCCGCGCCGGGTGTCGGGGTACAACCTCGATTCACTGTTGCCGGAGAACAGATTCCACGTGGCGAAGGCACTCGTGGGCAGCGAGAGCACGCTGGTGACAGTGCTCCGCGTCGAGCTGCAACTGGTCCGGCGGCCACCGGCGAACGCGCTCGTCGCGCTCGGCTTCGACGACATCACGGTGGCAGCGGATGCGGTCCCCGCCGTCCTCCGCCACCAGCCGTCCGCGCTCGAGGGCATCGACCACCGTCTCGTCCAACTCGAGCACAGCCGGCACCTGGCCGAGAAGGCGTTGCGCGAGTTACCGGACGGGAACTCGTGGCTGCTGATCCAGGTGGACGGCGACACCCAGGACGAGGCGGACGGGAAGGCGCGCGACCTCGTCGAGGACGCCGCGCGGAACCTGACCGACCGCACCAGGATCCTCGACGACCCCGCCCACAAGAAGCAGGTGTGGGAGGCGCGGGAGACCGGGTTGGGCGCCACCGCGTACCCGCCGCACGAACCCGAGACCCACGAGGGCTGGGAGGACGCCGCGGTCCCGCCCGACCGACTCGGCGACTACCTCCGCGACTTCCGCGACCTCCTGGATCGGTACGACTACGGAACCGCTTCGCTGTATGGGCATTTCGGCCAGGGGTGCGTGCACACCCGGATCCCGTTCGACCTCCGCACCGCCGACGGGGTGGACCGCTACCGCCGGTTCGCCGAGGACAGCGCCCGCCCGGTGGTCCGCTACGGCGGCTCGCTCTCCGGCGAACACGGTGACGGCCAGTCCCGCGGCGAACTCCTGCCGATCATGTTCGGCGAGCGACTCGTTCGCGGCTTCGGCGAGATGAAGGCCCTGTTCGATCCGGGCAATCGGATGAACCCGGGCAAGGTCGTTCATCCCGATGCGCTCGACGCACACCTGCGGCAGGGCTCGGCCTACCTACCGTGGGAACCGGCGACGCGGTTCACCTACGGTGAGGACGACCACGGCTTCAGCCGGGCCGCGGCGCGGTGCGTCGGTGTCGGTAAGTGCCGGGGCCACGAATCCGGCGTGATGTGCCCCAGCTACCGGGCCACCGGCGAGGAGGAGCACTCCACCCGCGGCCGGGCACGGCTTCTGTTCGAGATGGTCGAGGGGGACGTCATCACCGACGGCTGGCGCTCGGCCGCGGTCCGCGACGCCCTGGATCTGTGCCTGGCCTGCAAGGGATGCAAACGGGACTGCCCCGTCAGCGTCGACATGGCCACCTACAAGGCCGAGTTCCTCTACCACCACTACCGGAACCGGCCGCGTCCGCTGTCCCAATACTCGATGGGATGGCTGCCGCTGTGGTCCCGTGCGGCCGCCGCGGCGCCGCGCGCGGTGAATGCGCTCGCCCACGCGCCGGGCCTCTCCCGGGTCGCCGCCCGCGCCGCCGGTGTCAACCCCCGGCGCCCCCTCCCCTCGTTCGCGCCGTCCCGCTTCACCGAGGCATATCGTCCCGAACCCACCGGTGGCTGCCGCGGGCGAGTCGTGCTGTGGCCCGACACCTTCGACAACAACTTCGACCCGCACATCGCGCATGCCGCCGCCGCGGTGCTGCACGCCGCGGGATTCGATGTCGAGGTCCCCGACCGGACGGTGTGCTGCGGCTTGACCTGGATATCGACCGGTCAGCTCGGCGTCGCCGTTCGGGTCCTGCACCGCACCCTCGACGTGCTCGGCCCGCATTTACGGGTCGGTACCCCGGTCGTCGTGCTCGAACCGAGCTGCGCGGCCGTGTTCCGCTCGGACCTCACCGACCTGCTGCCGGGCGACGAGGACGCCCGCCGGCTCGCGCAGCAGACGCACACGCTCGGCGAAGTGCTGGCCCGGCATGCGCCCGACTGGCGGCCACCGCAGCTGCCCCGCGCAGCGCTCGTCCAACAGCACTGCCACCAGCACGCCGTGCTCGGCTACACCCATGACCGCGACGCGCTGGTCACCGCCGGCGTGGACGTCGAGGTCCTCGACGCGGGCTGCTGCGGGCTGGCCGGCAACTTCGGGTTCGAGGCCGGGCACTACGACGTCTCCGTCGCGTGCGCGGAGGACAAACTGATGCCCGCGGTCCGGCAGGCCGACCCGGGCACGCTGGTCGTCGCCGACGGTTTCAGCTGTCGCACCCAGATCCGGGATCTCGAACCCGGAGCGCGCCCCCTGCACAGTGCGGAAGTGCTCGCGGCCGCGCTGCGCGGCGGTAACGGGCTACCGTGACGCCGCAGACGGATCGATGCGCCGGCCGGAACGTCCCGACGGTGAGAGCCCCGTCGGGCGGTCAGGCCTCGGCAGCGAGAAGCACGTCGGTGTCGAAGCAGGTGTGCGTGCCGGTGTGGCACGCCGCGCCCTCCTGATCGACGATCAGCAGCACGGAGTCGCCGTCGCAGTCCAGGCGTACCTCGTGCACGTACTGCGTGTGGCCGGACGTCTCGCCCTTGACCCAGTACTGCTGGCGCGACCGCGAGTAGTAGGTGCCCTTGCGGGTCTCCAGGGTGCGCGCGAGGGCCTCGTCGTCCATCCACGCGACCATCAGGACGTCGCCGGTCGACTTCTCCTGGGCGACAGCACTGAACAGGCCGGCCTCGTTGCGCTTGAGGCGGGCGGCGATCGACGGATCGAGACTCATCGGACGGTGATCCCTTCTGCACGCATGGACGCCTTGACGTCCCCGATCGTCATGTCTCCGAAGTGGAACACGCTGGCCGCGAGGACCGCGTCGGCGCCGGCCTCGACGGCGGGCGCGAAGTGTTCGACGGCGCCCGCGCCACCGCTGGCGATCACCGGCACGTGTACCGCCGCGCGGACGGCGCGGATCATCTTCAGGTCGAAGCCGGCCTTGGTGCCGTCGGCGTCCATCGAGTTGAGCAGGATCTCCCCCACGCCCAGCTCGGCGCCGCGGATCGCCCACTCGACGGCGTCGATGCCGGTGCCGCGCTTGCCGCCGTGAGTGGTGACCTCCCAGCCCGACGGCGTCGGCTCCTGCCCCACCGGGACCGTACGGGCGTCGACCGACAGCACGATGCACTGCGAGCCGAACCGCTCCGACATCTCCCGCAGCACCTCCGGGCGGGCGATCGCGGCGGTGTTGACGCTGACCTTGTCGGCGCCGGCGCGCAGCAGGCGGTCGACGTCCTCGACGGTGCGCACGCCGCCACCGACGGTGAGCGGGATGAACACCTGCTCGGCAGTGCGAGTGACGACGTCGAGCATGGTGCCCCGGTCGCCGCTGGACGCGGTGACGTCGAGGAACGTCAACTCGTCGGCGCCCTGCGCGTCGTAGGTCGCCGCGAGCTCGACGGGATCGCCTGCGTCACGCAGGTTCTCGAAGTTCACGCCCTTCACGACACGGCCCGCGTCGACATCGAGGCAGGGAATCACTCGAACAGCCAAAGTCATTGTTGTGGGCCTCCTTCAGGCCGATTCTCCGGGTCGCCCAGAGAGTGGAGAATATCGAGCAGTTCGCCGTGCACACCGGGCGCGGCGGCAAGCACCGATCGCGATCCGACGTGCCAGTCGTCGCCGCGCAGATCCGTCACGACGCCACCGGCCGCCCGCACCAGCGCGACGCCGGCCGCGTTGTCCCACACGTGGTGACCGAACACGACCGCGCCGCCGAGAATTCCGGCAGCGGTGTAGGCGAGGTCGGCGCCCGTCGATCCGTGCATCCGGAGCCGCGACGACGCGCGGCTGAGCTGACCGAGCAGTTCGAACCGATACGTCCCCGGGATCCGGCCGCGGCTGTCGATGTTGAACGCACCGAATCCGATCATCGCGTCGGACAGGGCACTGCGTTCGAGCGGCGGCAGCGCGAGCCCGTTGCGGGTGACCGGGCCGCCCACGGCGGCAGCGAACCGTTCCCCGGTCAGCGGCAGCCACGTCAGCCCCAGAACGGGTACGCCGTCGCGCAGCAGCGCGAGCAGCATGCCCGCCGTCGGGAGGCCGGCCGAGTAGTTGAACGTGCCGTCGATCGGATCGAGAATCCAGACGTCGCCGTCGGTGAGTTCCGGCCCGCCGAACTCCTCACCGTGGACCTCGATGCCGGTGCGGCGCTCGAGCTCCGCGGACACCGACTTCTCCAGCTCGAGATCGACTGCAGTCGCAAAGTCCTTGGGGCCCTTACGCACCGCGCTCGGGGCACCCAGACCCGCGACGAACCGGTCCCGGGCCCCGTCGAGGACATCGCTCGCGATGGCGAGCAGCTCGAGCGGATCCCGGGACAGGCTCATAGCGTCAAAAGCTCCTACCGCGAAACCGCGGCGAGGGCCTCGGGAAGCGTGAATCGTCCTGCGTAGAGCGCCTTTCCGACGATCGAGCCCTCGACACCCTCGCCGACCAGACCGGCGATGGCCTCGAGATCGGCGATCGTGGAGACACCACCCGACGCGACGACCGGCGCGTCGGTGGCCGCGCAGACCTGGCTCAGCAGCTCGAGGTTCGGGCCCGTGAGGGTTCCGTCCTTGCTCACGTCGGTGACGACGTAGCGCGAGCAACCGTCGCGGTTGAGGCGCTCGAGGACCTCCCACAGGTCGCCGCCGTCGGACACCCAGCCACGGCCGCGGAGGCGGTAGTCGCCGTCGATCAGCTTGACGTCGAGGCCGACGGCGATGCGCTCACCGTGCTTGGCGATGGCGCGGGCGCACCAGTCCGGGTTCTCCACGGCAGCGGTGCCGAGGTTGACGCGGGCGCAGCCGGTCGCGAGAGCGGCCTCGAGGGTGTCGTCGTCACGGATACCACCGGACAGCTCGACCTTGACGTCGAGCTCGCCGACCACGGCGGCGAGCAGCTCACGGTTGGAGCCGCGACCGAAAGCGGCATCGAGATCGACCAGATGCACCCACTCGGCACCGTCGTTCTGCCACGCGAGGGCTGCGTCGCGGGGCGCACCATAACTGGTCTCGCTCCCCGCCTCTCCCTGAACAAGGCGAACAGCTTCACCGTTGGCGACATCTACAGCAGGCAAAAGGACCAGGCTCACTGCGCCCACTCTAGTGCCTGGCTCCGCTGCGACCGAAAGCACGGTCGGCACTGTCGCGGCGTCACGATCGACGGTCGGTGCCGTCGGCCTCCGGCCCGAACGATCGACGGACCAATCGTTTGGAAACAACGCCCATCGCCGTGATCGCGGCGGCGACCCCGACGAGTGCGATGACGAGCCCTCCGACCGGCCCCGGCCGCAGCGCCACGATCACTACCGTGACGACGACCAGCACGGTCGTCGCCGCGCCCATCGCTGCGAGCGCGAGCCGCGCGATGGACAGCTCCGCGCCCGAGTCCTCACCCGGGGAGCGGGTCACAGGGCGCGGACCCAGTTCTCCAGCAGCTGTGCGCCGGCGTCGCCGGACTTCTCGGGGTGGAACTGGGTGGCCGACAGCGCGCCGTTCTCGACAGCCGCGAGGAACCGGTCGCCGTGCTCGGCCCACGTCAGCTTGGGCGGGGCGATGATGTCCGACGGCGGCAGCTCCCACGTGCGCACGCCGTACGAGTGAACGAAGTAGAAGCGGGTGTCCGGGTCCATGCCGGCGAACAGCGTGCTGTCCTCGGGGGCGTCGACGGTGTTCCAGCCCATGTGCGGCAGGACGTCGGCCTCGAGCCGCTCGACGGTGCCCGGCCATTCGCCGCAGCCCTCCGCCTCGACGCCGAACTCGACGCCGCGTTCGAACAGGATCTGCATGCCGACGCAGATACCCAGAACCGGCCGGCCGCCCGCGAGCCGCTGACCGATGATTCGGTCGCCGCGGACGCCGAGAAGGCCCTCCATGCACGCCGCGAAGGCGCCGACACCGGGCACCACCAGACCGTCCGCCGCGAGGGCGATCTTGGGGTCCGACGTCACCTCGATCTCCGCGCCGGTCCGCGCGAGGGCGCGCTGGGCCGAATGCAGATTTCCGGAGCCGTAATCGAGAAGAGCAACCTTGCGTGCGGTCATGTGCCAACTCTATCGGCCCGCAGGGCGGCGATCGTAGCCACGGGGACGACGGCGGCGACCGCCACCGCGGCGACCACGAACACCGGCGGATAGCCCGCTGCCGTCGCCACCGCACCCAGCGCCAGCGCACCGACACCGGTACCGCCGTCGTAGGCGATGTTCCAGGCGGCACTGGCCGCCGCGACCCGATCCCGGCCCGCCGACGCGAGCAGCACCAGCAGCGACTCGTTCTGCACCGCACCGAAGCCCAGCCCGAAGATCATCGCCCCGACCACCAATCCGATGTCGCCGACGTGCCCGGCGACCGCGAACGCCAACAGGGTGGTGCCCACCGCCGCGGTCAGCAGCGCCGGCACGGTGGTCCGACCCGCACCGATCCGGTCCGCGATCACACCGGCGCCGTAGCGGCCGAGCAGCATCGCACCGGCCGAGGCCGACAGCGCGAAACCGGCCACGGCAGCGCGATTCTCGGTGGCTATCGGAAGCAGCGAGGACACCCCGCCATACGTGGCCGCCACCACCAGCATCGACAGGCAGGGCACCAGCAGCACCTTCAGCGGCAGTCCCTTGCGCCCGGCCGGCATCCCGGGATTCGGGACGACCGGGAGCCGTGAGATCGACACCAGGGACAGCAACGGGATGATCGTGCCGAGCAGGTACACCGCGGCATGGTGCCCCGCCTGGTAGAGGCCGAGTCCCAGTGGCAGCACCAGCATCTGGGATGCCGCCACCGCCACTCCGTTGGCGCCGGTCACCCGCCCCAACAGGTTGGGCGGCGCCAACTCGGCCAGCAACCCGATGCCCGCGACCGTCACCAGTCCGAAACCGATGCCCCGGATCGCCGAGATCGCCAGCGCCGGCGCGGTCGCGGTGCTGAGGAGGAAGCCCAGCGACGGCAGTCCCAGCAGTACGCAGCCCACGGCTAGCACGGCACGGTATCCCCGGTTGCGCAGCAGAGCCGGCACACGCAGTTGCGTCACGACCGTGGTGGCCATGAACACCGCCGTCGACGCTCCGGCCGCGGTGCTCGAACCACCCGCGTCGGCGATCGCCAACGGGACCACCGGCAACAGCAATGTCCAACCACCGAAGGTGGTGGCGCCCATGAGGAGAGCTACGAGGACCCCGCGAGTGCGCAGGAGTTCGCGCATCAGATCAGCCGCAGGATCCCCGACGCCGCCGCGAGCACCGCTAGGGCAACCAGGACACCCGACGCCAACTTGTTCACCTTCCACATCGCGTATGCGCCGCCGATGGCGAAGCCCGCTGCGAGGAACAGGATATAGATGAAGACAGTGCTCATGGTTCTACAGCGCACCCTTGGTCGACGGGACGCCGGTGACCCGCGGATCCGGCTCGACGGCCTCGCGCAGTGCGCGGGCGACGGCCTTGAACTCCGCCTCGGTGATGTGGTGCTGGTCGCGGCCGTAGAGCACCCGCACGTGCAGCGCGATGCGCGCGTTGAGGGCGATCGACTCGAACACGTGCCGGTTGATCACCGTCGAGTACGGCACACCCGGGTAGCCGCCGATCACGCTGTGCAGCATGTGCTCCGGCTCGCCGGTGTGCACGCAGTACGGACGCCCGGAGACGTCGACGGAGGCATGTGCGAGGGTCTCGTCCATCGGGATGAAGGCGTCACCGAAACGGCGGATGCCACGCTTGTCGCCCAGCGCCTGACCGAGGGCCTGGCCGAGCACGATCGAGGTGTCCTCGACGGTGTGGTGGGCGTCGATCTCGACGTCTCCCTTGGCCTGCACGTTCAGGTCGAAGCTGGCGTGCGCGCCGAGGGCGGTGAGCATGTGGTCGAAGAACGGGATTCCTGTCGATACCGCGACGTTCCCGGTGCCGTCGAGGTTGAGTTCGACGACGATGCTCGATTCCTTGGTGGTCCGCTCGACGCGTGCGATCCGGTCGCTCATCGGGATCCCTTCGTTTCCGTTGAAACAAGCTCGGTTGAAGTAAGCTTCCTGCTGACCCGCAGCAGTTCGTCGTTCTCGGCAACCAGGCCGATGGTCGCACGCAGATGTCCCGGGATACCGACGTCGCGGATCAGCACGCCCTCGTCGAGGTAGTGCTGCCACGTCCGGGCGGCGTCCTCGAAGAGCCCGAACAGGATGAAGTTCGCGTCGCTCGGGACGACGGTGTAGCCCATCGCCGACAGCTCCGCGCTCACCCGGTCGCGCTCGGACGCGAGCTCGGCGACGCTGCCGAGGGTCTCGTCGGCGTGCCGCAGCGCGGCGCGGGCGGCGGCCTGCGTGACCACCGACAGGTGATACGGCAAGCGCACCAACAGCATTGCGTCGATGAACGCCGGAGCCGCGACGAGGTATCCGAGCCGGCCACCGGCGAACGCGAACGCCTTGCTCATCGTCCGGCTCACCACGAGCTTGGTGGGGAACTCGTCGATCAGGCTCACCGCGCTCGGGATCGACGAGAACTCGGCGTACGCCTCGTCCACGATCACGATCCCGGGTGCGGCGGCCAGGATCTGCTTCAGGTCCTCGAGGCCGATGCTGTGCCCGGTCGGGTTGTTGGGGCTGGTGACGAACACGACGTCGGGGCGGCGCTCGCCGATCACCCGCACCGCGGTCTCCGCGTCGAGCGAGAAGTCCTCGCGCCGCGGCGCGGGAATCCACTCGGTCTGCGTGCCGGTGACCAGCAGCGGGTGCATCGAGTAGGACGGCACGAAACCGACCGCGGTGCGCCCCGGGCCGCCGAACGCCTGCAGCAGCTGCTGCAGCACCTCGTTGGAACCGTTGGCGGCCCACAGGTTCGACACGTCGAGCGAGACTCCGGTCTGGCGGGTCATGTACGCGGCCAGGTCCGTGCGCAGCGCGACCGCGTCACGGTCCGGGTAGCGGTGCAGATCCGCAGCCGCGGCACGGACCGCCTCCGCGACGTCGTCGACGAGCGCCTTCGACGGCGGGTGCGGGTTCTCGTTGGTGTTGAGCTGCACCGGAACCGTCAACTGCGGTGCGCCGTAAGGAGACTGACCGCGAAGGCTCTCCCGGATGGGCAGATCGTCGATGCCGACGGCCGATCCGGGGACGACCCCGGCGCTCACTTCAGTGCCTCGAACCGAAGACGCACGGCCTCGCCGTGAGCCGGGAGGTCCTCGGCGTTGGCGAGCGTGATGACGTGACCGGCAACATCTTTCAGTGCCGCCTCGGAGTAGTCGACCACGTGGATGCCGCGCAGGAACGTCTGGACGCTCAGGCCCGACGAGTGCCGCGCGCAGCCGGCGGTGGGCAGCACGTGGTTGGACCCTGCGCAGTAGTCGCCGAGGCTCACCGGCGCCCACGGACCCACGAAGATCGCTCCGGCGGACCGCACCTGGGCGGCGACGGCGGACGCGTCCTCGGTCTGGATCTCGAGGTGCTCGGCGGCGTACGCGTTGACCACCTTCAGCCCGGCCGCGATGTCGTCGACCAGCACCGTGCCGGACTGGCTGCCGCGCAGCGCCGTCTCGACCCGCTCACGGTGCTTGGTGAGCTCGAGTTGCGCGGCCAGCGCCTTGTCGACGGCGTCGGCCAGGTCGGTGCTGGTGGTCACCAGGACGCTCGCGGCCATGACGTCGTGCTCTGCCTGGCTGATCATGTCGGCCGCGACGTGGATCGGGTCGGCGGTGCCGTCGGCGAGGATCGCGATCTCGGTGGGGCCGGCCTCGGCGTCGATGCCGACCAGTCCGCGGCACAGGCGCTTGGCGGCGGTGACGAAGATGTTGCCGGGACCGGTGATGAGGTCGACCGGCGCCAGCTCACCGCCGTCGGTGTCGGTGCCGCCGTAGGTGAGCAGGGCGACGGCCTGGGCGCCGCCGACGGCCCACACCTCGTCGACGCCGAGCAGCGCGGCCGCGGCGAGGATCGTCGGGTGCGGCAGACCGCCGAAGGCGGCCTGCGGCGGGGAGGCGACGACGAGCGACTCGACACCAGCGGCCTGCGCCGGGACGACGTTCATCACGACGCTGGACGGGTACACGGCGTTGCCACCGGGCACGTACAGGCCGACCCGCTCGACCGGGACCCACCGCTCGGTGACGGTGCCGCCGGGCACGACCTCGGTGACGGTGTCGGTGCGGCGCTGATCGGCGTGCACCTTGCGGGTCCGCTCGATCGCGACCTCGAGGGCGGCGCGGACATCGGCGTCGAGTTCGGCGAGCGCGCGATCCAGCTCGGCCTGCGGCACACGGACGGTACCCGGCCGGATGCCGTCGAACTTCTCGCTGTATTCGAGCGCCGCTTCGGCGCCACGGTCACGGATCGCCTCGACGACGGGACGGACCTGATGCAGCACCGCGTCCACGTCCACTCCGCCACGGGGCAGGGCGCCTCGAAGCTCAGCGGTGGAAGGGGTACGACCGCGAAGGTCGGTGCGGGCAAGCATGAGAGGTCCTCTCTGGAGAACAGGGGTTTACACCGATTATCCGCGATGGGTGCAAGTTGCTTACGTTCCGGCCCCACACGCGCGCCGAACGGCCCGCTGCTCGCGGTGAGCGCCTCCCCTGAGCAGCGCTTTGTCCGAAAGACATCTCACTGGACACGTGTCCACCCTAGAGTTCCCACCTGCGAGAGCTCGTCGACCCCAGCATCCGACAACGCAACGCAGGGAGCTGCCGTGATCCCCGATCCGAGCCCGACCGTTCCGCGAGTGACAAGACGCACGTTCCTCGGCGGCGCGGCAGGAGCAGCGTTCGCCGTGACCGCCGCGGCCGCACCGGCCGCAGCATCTCCGGCGCGACGCACACCGGTGACCGAGGAACGCCGCCGCGCAGTGGTGATCGGCAGCGGGTTCGGCGGTGCGATCGCGGCGATGCACCTCGGACAGGCCGGCGTGGACACCCTCGTCCTCGAGCGCGGCATCCGGTGGCCCACCGGGCCGAACGCCGAGACGTTCCCGCGCATGCTCTCCCCCGACCAGCGCTCGGCGTGGCTGCAGCCGCACCCGGTGATGACGGGCGCCCCGCCCGCCGTGTTCCCGCCGTTCACCGGACTGATGGAGCGCATCCCCGGTAACGGCATGGACATCCTGTGCGGAGCCGGCGTCGGCGGTGGGTCGCTGGTCTACCACGGAATGACGATGCAACCGAACGGCGAGAACTTCGCCCGGTGCGTCTCGCCCCGTATCGATTTCGCGCAGATGGATTCGGAGTACTACCCGCGGGTGGCCCGCAGGCTGCGGATCGCGACGATCCCCGACGACCTGCTGAACAGTCCGCAGTACAGCTCGTCGCGCCGGTTCGTGGAGATGGCGGACGCACAGGGCCTGCACACGTTCCGGGTCCCGATGCCGATCGACTGGGAGTTCGCGCGGCGGGAACTGCGCGGCGAGATGCGTCCGTCGTACACCACCGGCGACCTGATCTACGGCGTCAACAATGGGGGCAAGTTCTCCGTGGACGTCACGTATCTCGCGGCCGCGGCCGCGGAGGCGACCGGCCGGGTCGAGGTGGCGCCGCTGCATCGGGTCGCCGACATCGAACGCGGCCCGGACGGCTCCTGGATCGTGCACTGCGACCGCATCGGACGGGACGGCACGGTGCTCGAGCGGAAGCGGATCACCTCCGACGCCCTGTTCCTCGGGGCCGGATCGCCGGGCACCACACGCCTGCTCGTGAAGGCGAAGGCCAAGAACCTGGTCCCCGATCTCCCCGACGGTGTCGGCACCGGATGGGGCAACAACGGCGACCGCATCTTCATGGTCACCCGCGCGACGGACAGTCCCGGTGCGTGGCAGGGCGGACCCGCGTGCGTCGGGGTCAAGGACTGGGACAACCCGGCCGGCGCGCTGACGATCGTGCTCGGCCCGGTGCCGTTCCCGCTGGATCTGCACACCACGTCGGTGATCGGGTACGGCGTCGTGGACGGTCTCGGTACGTGGCACTACGACGCCGGCCGCGACGACGCGGTGCTGACCTGGAATCAAGCGTTCGACCGGGGTCTGACCGACGCGATCCGCGCACGGATCGAGCAGATCGTCGGCGCCGGGTTCGGAGTGTCGGCGATCGACGTGAACGCCGTCGACACCAACACCTTCCACCCGTTGGGCGGCGCCCCATTCGGCTCGGTGTGCGACGACGCCGGACGGGTGCACGGGCAGCGTGGGCTCTACGTCCTCGACGGCGCCCGCATCCCCGGGTCCACCGGGGCGTGCAATCCGTCGATGACGATCGCCGCGCTCGCCGAGCACAGCATGGACGCCCTGGTCGCCACCGACGTCGACACTGTCTTCTGAGAAGGACCCCCATGAAAGCAACGTTGCGCACCGCGATCGTCGCGCTCACGCTCACGCTCCTCGCCGTGCCGACTGCGCAGGCGCAACCGCTCGGCGACGACTTCCTGTGGGGCGTGGCCACCTCCGGGTTCCAGTCGGAGGGGTCGTCGCCCGACAGCAACTGGTCGCGGTACTCGGCCTCCGGGAGGACGCACGACGAGATCGGCGATGCGGTCGACTTCCGACACCGCTACGCCGAGGACATCGACAACGCGGCCGCGCTCGGTGTCGACGTGTTCCGCTTCGGCATCGAATGGGCCCGGGTGCAACCACATCCGGGCCAGTGGGACAAGACCGAGTTCGCCTACTACGACGACGTGATCCGGCGGATCCGCGACCACGGGATGACGCCGATGATCACCCTCGACCACTGGGTGTACCCGGGTTGGATCGCCGACCGGGGCGGCTGGGCGGATCCTCGCACCGTGGACGACTGGCTGGTCAACGCCGAGGAGGTGGTGAACCGCTACCGCGACGTCGGCGCCATCTGGATCACGTTCAACGAGCCCACCACCTACGCACAGCGTGAACTGACGTTCGGGGGGATTTCACTTCTCGACGTGCACAAGATGTTCGACGGCATGACACGCGCCCATCGCACGATCTACGACCGCATCCACCAACTCGATCCCACGGCGCGGGTCGGCAGCAATCTCGCGTTCATCCCCGCCGCGTTCGGGCTGCTCGACAACCTGTTCGTCGACCGGGTCACCGACAAGCTCGACTTCCTCGGCATCGACTACTACTACGGGCTCTCGCTGGACAACATCTCCGCGATCGCCGCCGCCACCGACCAGTTCTACGACGTCGTCCCGCAGCCGGACGGGATCTACCACGCGCTCATGGCGTATCACCGCAAACTGCCGGACATGCCGCTGTACGTCGTGGAGAACGGGATGCCCACCGACGACGGCAAGCCACGACCGGACGGCTACACCCGCTCGGATCACCTGCGTGACCACATCTACTGGATCGAGCAGGCCCGCAGCGACGGCGCCGACGTGATCGGCTACAACTACTGGTCGATCACCGACAACTACGAGTGGGGTTCGTACCGTCCGCGGTTCGGGCTGTACACCGTCGACGCGCTCACCGACCCGGCGCTCACCCGCCGCCCCACCGACGCCGTCGACACGTACCGCGGCATCGTCGCCGCCGGGGGCGTGCCCGCGGACTACACACCGGTGATGCCGAAGGCGTTCTGTTCGCTCGTCGATCCTCCGGGCAGCTGCCTGACCGGTGGCTCGTCGGGCAGCGGATCGGGCACCGGGTCGGGCGGCTCGTAGCCACACCCGCCACCGATCCACGGCGTGGGCGCGCCTAAGCTCCTCCCCCGTGTCGTGGCAGATGTGGTTGGCATTTTTCGGCGCCAGCTGGGTGATCAGCCTGTCACCAGGAGCCGGCGCGATCGCGTCGATGTCGGCTGGCCTCCGGCACGGCTTCCTGCGCGGCTACTGGAACATCCTCGGCCTGCAGCTGGCGCTGCTGCTACAGATCGCGATCGTCGCGGCAGGCGTCGGCGCCCTGCTCGCCGGCTCGACGACGGCGTTCCTGATCGTGAAGTGGTTCGGCGTCGCCTACCTCGCGTATCTCGGCATGCGGCAGTGGCGCTCGGCGCCGACACCGATCGAGGCCGAACCGGACAGCAAGCGAGCCACCGCCGCGGGGCTGGTGCTACGGGCGTTCCTGATCAACTCCAGCAACCCGAAGGCGATCGTCTTCATGCTCGCGGTGCTACCGCAGTTCCTGAACCCCGCCGCACCGCTGTTCCCGCAGTACGCGCTCATGGCGGCCACGATGGTCGCCGTGGACACCGTCGTCATGACCGGATACACCGGTCTCGCGGCGCGGGTCCTCCGCGTGCTGCGTTCGCCGCGTCAACAACAGGTCACGAGCCGCGTCTTCGCGACCCTGTTCTTCACCGCCGCGGCGGCCCTCGCCACCGCGGTGTGACAGGCGCGGTTCACGGCCTACCGCCGGGGATCGTTCTGTGCCTACGCTGACGGGAGCAGCATGTGCGGGCGCAGACGTCGGTCGGCGGCCCGCCGACCATCGGGAGCGACCATGAGCACCAGCCCGCGAACCCTCGCCGAACAACTGCCCGATCTCCCACCGGGCGACGAGTTCGAGCGGTTCGCCGGATACGCGGTGATGGGCCTGCCGTTCACGACCGGCCACTACCTCGCACTCCGACACTTCCCTACGAGCTCGATCGGCCCTGGCTACGACTCGGTGTGGCACCGGAACCCGGCCGGCCAGTGGGTCATGTACATCAACGGAGCGCCGGAGTCCTCCTGCCCGCGCTACTTCGGCCGGGCATTGGCGGAATCTCGAACCGCGGACATCACCATCACCTGGAGCGGACCGGACGAGTTCGGCGTGACCGTCGGCGACACGATCGACTGGTCGATGATGTTGACCCGTTCCCTCGCCACCCGGGCGATGACCGCCGCCGGATCACTGATGCCCGCCGCACTGTGGCGCAACGACCGCGTGCTGACACTGATGTCCCGGGTCGCCGGTCCGCTGCTCGGCGTGGGCCGGGTCGGACTGACCGGGGAAACTCCGAGTGGGTATTCCTTCCGTGCCAATCCGCGCCGGTTGTGGGCGGTGCAGCGCAGCCGGGCGACGGTCGACGGCGTCGACGTCGGACTGCCGGGCCCCCTCCCGGAGCAGGCCCGGCTCGGCGGGTTCTGGCTGCCGCAGCGGGGCATGTTCGCGATCGGGGAGACGTACTTCACGCCGGCGTGAGTCACCCGTCGGCGTACCGCGCGCGCAACTGCTCGAGGGTCGCCGTGATGCCCTGCTCGTCCTTCGAGCGGAACCCCATCCATTCCACCCACTGCGGGAACCTCACCATCGAATAGTCGAACACCTCGGTCACCTCCGTGTGACCGGCCGTGGTCTCCGTGAACTCCCAGCGCCAGTGGTGGCCGAGGGGGTGTTTCCACTCGACAACACGCCCCTCCTCGAAGTCGATGACCCGGCTCGTGATCTGGTACGGCGCGCCGTACATCTTCATCGAGACCGTGAAGGTGGAGCCTTCGTCGAGGCGGTCCGGCCCGGACACCGCGTGCTGCACGGTCCCGGACCCGTCGAGTTCGTGGTGGCGCCGCGGGTCGGCGATCAGGTCGAAGACCGTCGCGGCGGGTGCGTCGACGGTGACCCGGCGGGCGATTCTGCGCGGTCCGCGATCGACCACCGTGACGTTCGAGCCGCTCATGCGTCCACGGTACGTCGCCACGAGCCGGTCGGCACCCGCGAACGGAGCCGCGCCCACTCGTTCCGCGGCCGGCGGGGCACGCGGATGCGCCGCCAACCTTGATGAACTGAGAATGAACGTAATCCCAACGAACGTAGTCACGGTCGTCGCATCTCCATCGTCTTACCCTGCACAGCAAGCTGATTCGATCGACGTTTCGGCGGTTCGATCGTCCGATTTCACGGCATGGTCACGATTTGCGACCTATACTGCCGCACATGCTGATTCACCCGACTCTGCGGATGCAATCGTGGGGATTCACGATCGGGTCGCTGCTCTTCGCGCTCGGCTCCGCACCGGTACTCGCGCCGGCCCTCGGAACGGCCACCGCCAACACGGCCTTCTTCGTCGGCTCCTGGTTCTTCACCTACGCCGCGTTCATCCAGTTGGTGCTCAGCGGCGCCGCCACGACAACGGACACGGATACCGGCAAGCCCGCGATACGCGCCGAATGGCTAGCCGCGGCGACCCAGTTCCTAGGCACGGTGCTCTTCAACATCAGCACCGGGGCCGCGCTGCACGCCCACACCATCGCCGGCGAGAAGCACCTGGTGTGGACACCGAACGCGGAGGGCTCGATTGCGTTCCTGATCAGCAGCTATCTGGCGATCCTGATGCTCGTCCGCGCAAAGAACTACTGGGCTCCGCGCTCCCTCGACTGGCAGAGTGCCTGGTTCAACGCCCTCGGTTCACTCGCGTTCGGCCTCTCGGCCGCGGGGGCGTTCATCACCCAGTCGGGAAGCGTCGAGGACGCATCCCTCGCCAACGCCGGCACGTTCGTCGGCGCCCTGTTCTTCTTTGCCGCGTCCGTCATCTTCCTCGGTAAGCCACGTCGCCCCGCGCCGGAGCCTGTCGAGTCACTCTGACGCAGGTCCACCGCCGATCCCGCTGCCGCGACGCATTGTCGAAGGCAGCGGGATCGGCGGTTCCGGTCCTGGAATCCTTTGCGTCGCACCGTCACTTGTCGAGCCTCTTTCGGCCGTCACCGGGACCACCACCGACAACTCGAGAACGGGTGAAGTAGGGGGTTAATTCCGACCCGACGGTGATCGTCGCGGCGCGACCCGGCGCACCCGCTGTTAGCTTTGCGAGGTATGACGACTCTTCCGGAAAGCAAGAAGCGGTTAC
Organism: Rhodococcus sp. BE178; assembly: GCF_050433545.1. Taxonomy (NCBI): domain Bacteria; kingdom Bacillati; phylum Actinomycetota; class Actinomycetes; order Mycobacteriales; family Nocardiaceae; genus Rhodococcus; species Rhodococcus sp. BE178. Next base: position 132,035 of record NZ_JBNPXA010000016.1, read on the forward strand.
TGTTTCGTAACGTCCGGGTGTTCGACGGCGTATCAGCGGAGCTGAGCAACGGGGACGTTCTGATCGACGGCAACAAGGTCGCCGCCGTGTCGACCTCCCCCGTCGGGGATGATCCCGGCAGGGAGACCGTCGTCATCGACGGCGGCGGCCGGGTGTTGATGCCCGGTATGAGCGATGCACACGTCCACCTGGTCGGTAACGCCAACTCGTACGTCGACCTCCTGATGGGCACGGAGGGACACATCACTCTCAACGGCGTCGCCGAAGCGAAGAACATGCTGATGCGAGGGTTCACGGCGGTCCGCGACATGGCCGGTGACACCTCGAGCATCAAGTCCGCGATCGACCGCGGCCAATTCCCCGGGCCGCGCATCTACCCGTGCCAGGCCGCGATCTCGCAGACCAGCGGTCACGGCGACTTCGGCAACGTCTACGACACCCCCTCGGCTCTCGGCGGTGCCGAGAATCGCTCGGAAACAATCGGTTTCATGCGAATCGCCGACGGCGAGGAGCGAGTCCTGGCCGCAGTGCGCGAGCAGCTCAAGAAGGGCGCCTCCCAGATCAAGATGATGGTCGGCGGCGGAGCCGCCTCGACGTACGACCCGCTGTACACCGTGCAGTTCACCGATGCCGAACTACGGGCGGGGGTCAACGCCGCAACCGACTACGGCACCTACGTCGCCACCCATGTCTACAACGTCACCGGCATCCGGCGTGCGATCGAAGCCGGAGTCAAGTCGATCGAGCACGGCCATCTGTCCGACGAGACCACGGTCAAGTTGATGGCGGAGCGCGACGTTTGGCTGTCGATGCAGCCCTTCGCGGAGGACGATCACCACTACCCCGACGCCGACCGAGCCGAGAAGAACCGCCAGATCTGCAGTGGCGTGGACCGGATCTACGGCTGGGCCAAGAAGTACGGGGTGAAGGTGGCCTTCGGCACCGATCTGCTGCTCGAGCCGCAGTTCGCGAAGCGACAGAGCGAGATGGCAGCCAGACTGGGCGATTTCTACAGCAATGTCGAGGCGCTGCGAATGCTGACCTCCGGCAACGCCCAGTTGTTCCGGCTCGCAGGTGAACGCGATCCGTACCGTGACGCCCCTTTCGGCGTCGTCGCGGAGGGGGCCTGGGCCGACGTACTGCTCGTGGACGGCAACCCACTCGAGGACCTGAGCGTGCTGGCCGACCCGGAGAAGTACCTGTCGGTGATCGTCAAGGACGGTCAGGTCGTCAAGAACAGCCTGTGACGGCTTGATCGGCCGTCTCCGACGTCAGCTTCGAAAGCAGCAAGGGTCAAGGACAGCAACCGAACACGTCGCCGTTCGTCGAACGACGAGGGAATGTGGAGTGCGAATTGGTCGAAACACAGATCGAGGGGTACCAACCCTCGTGGGAACCGGTCTCAGGAACTTTGGTGTCCGCCAGAGCAATCGAACTCCACGGCCCGTGGGGTCACGTATTCGGTCCGCTCGATCTCGACATCGACATCGGCGGGGTGACTGTGCTCGCGGCACCGGCCGGCGCTGCGCGTACGGCCCTGTTGATGGCGCTGTGCGGGCGGATGCGCCTGACCGGCGGGTCCCTCACCGTCCTCGGGTTCGAGGACAAACCCATGGCGGTGTTCCGCAACTCGACCATCGCGTGCCTCAACGAACTCGACGAGGTCCGCCCGTCGGTCACCGTGCGCGATCTCGTCACCGAACAACTGCGTTGGGACTCACCGTGGTACCGGTTCGTCCCGCGCGTCGGGACGAGCGGTGTCGAGGATATGTGCGCCGAGGTGTTCGGCGACGTACCACTGCCGGCGCTCAACGCGTTCGTCGACGACCTGCCCGAGATCCAGCAGTTGTTGCTGCGGATCGCCGTGGCCAACACGCGGCAGCCTCCCCTGCTGGTCGTCGGCAGGATCGACAAGATCGCCGACGACGAAGAGCGCCTCGTGGTTCTGGAAAGACTTGTGGCACTGGGCCAGAACCAGTCCGTGATCACCGCCGACGTGAACCCACTCCCACCGGGTAGTTCGGTGCGCGCCGTCGTGGACCTGCACCAGCTTCTGAACGCCGGAGACATCGGCGTCATGACCGAGGCGAGGTAGCCGATGCTTGCAGGCATTTCCCTGGGCAGCGATTCGAAGCGCTACTTCCGTGGCACGATGCCGCGAATCGCCATCATCACGATCATCCTCATGCCGCTGCTGTACGGCGCGATGTACCTCTGGGCCTTCTGGAATCCGTTCGGAGCGGTGGACAAGATCCCGGCCGCGATCGTCAACATCGACACCGGCAAGACCGCCGACGGACAGGAACTCGACGCCGGCGATCAGGTCGTGAAGTCCCTGATCGCCTCCGGCCAACTCGACCTCGCGGAAGTGTCCCAGGAGGACGCGGCGAAGGGCCTCTCGGACGGTAAGTACTACTACACGATCACCCTGCCGGAGAACTTCAGCGCGGCGGTCTCGTCACCGAACGGCGACCACCCCGAGAAGGCGAATCTCATCTTCACCTTCAACGACGCGAATAACTATCTCGCGACGATCATCGGTCAGGACGCGTCGGAACAGGTGATCAACCAGGTCAATTCGACGATCGGAGCGCAGGGCGTGGGGCAGGTCCTCACCGGTCTGCAGAGCGCCGGGTCCGGACTGGGGAAGGCGGCGGGCGGGGCCGAACAACTCGCCACGGGTATCGACCAGGCGAACAGTGGCGCGGACCAACTCGCGTCGGGCGCCCATACCCTCGCCGACAACATGGTCACAGCGCGCAGCGGCTCGGACGCCCTGGCCGCCGGTGCCTCCCAGCTGGCAACCGCTATCGACGGCGTCGCCGACCCCCTACTCAACGCGCTCGAGGGGGGCGCGTTGCCGGACGTCGGCGGTCAAGTCGCACAGCTCCGCCAGTCGCTGGCCGATCTCGCGAGCCGAGCCCCGAGCGAACAACCACGGGCACCGACCGCCCAGGCGGTCGAACAGGTGATCAGCGTTCTGAACCGCAGTTCCGATCCGATCGTGCAGCAGGCCGTCGCCGCACTCACACCGCTCACCCGCGCCGTGGCCGCACCCGCGGCGGACATCCGCGGGGAGCTCGAGGCGCTCCATTCCGACGCGCAGGCGCTCGAGTACCAGCTGACCGATCCGAACAGCCCCCTGCAGAGCGGCCTGGCAATGCTGCAGAACGGCGGACTCGCGTCCGACGTGCAGCAACTACGCAACGGTGCCGACCAACTCAGCTCCGGGGCCTCGACGCTCAGTCAGGGCATGGGGCAGCTTACGGACGGCAGCTTCCAGCTCGCCAGCGGCGCCGACCAACTCGCCGCCGGAACCGAGCAGCTGCAGTCCGGGTCGAAGGAACTTGCCTCGGCACTGCAGCAGGGCGCCGGCCAGGTGCCGAGCTGGAGCGACGAGCAGCGCACGGCCACGGCCGAGACACTGTCCACTCCGGTCGCGCTCCAGCAGGAGTACACGAACGTGGCTCCGACCTTCGGAACCGGCTTCGCACCGTTCTTCCTGTCGCTGGCGCTCTTCGTCGGCGGCATCATCACCTGGATGCTGTTGACCCCGTTGCAGTCCCGCCCCACCGTCGGTGGCGTCGGGCTGTACCGGACCGTGCTCGCCTCGTACTGGCCGGCGCTCCTGGTCGGCATCCTGCAGGTGGTCGTGATGTACACGGTCGTGCACTTCGGCGTCGGGCTCGACGTCAAACACGTCGCCGGCACGATCCTGTTCCTGATGCTGATCTCGGCGACGTACCTCGCGATGATCCAGGCGTTCAACGCGCTGTTCGGAGTCGCTGTCGGCCGCGTGGTCACCCTGGCTTTCCTCATGCTCCAGCTCGTGTCGGCGGGTGGCATCTACCCTGTCCCGACGACCGCGACGCCCTTCCAGGTCATTCATCCGTTCGACCCGATGACCTACACGGTGAACGGTCTTCGCCAGCTCACCGTCGGTGAGCACGTCGACTCGCGACTGTGGATCGCCATCGCGGTGCTCACCGGCATCCTGCTCGTGAGCCTCACCATCAGCGCCCTCTCGGTCCGCCGCAACCGGCGGTACACGATGGAACGCCTGTACCCACCCATCGAGGTCTGATCCTCGACCGACACCGGAAGTTCCTGACACACAACAAGTTCCTGACACACAACGCGCGACCAGTTCCACCCACAGATCGTTCGAAGTATCGGAGGAGAGAAGATGTCGAACAACTTTGCCGCTCCCACTGAGACACTCGCACCCGCTTACACGGGACGACTCGGAACCGATCCGATTCCCGCCTTGCGAATGCCCAAGGCCGAGACCGAGCCCGAGGCGGCCTACCGGTTCATCCACGACGAGTTGATGTTGGACGGTAGCTCGCGACTGAATCTCGCGACCTTCGTGACCACATGGATGGATCCGCAGGCCGACCGCCTGATGGCGGAGACGTTCGACAAGAACATGATCGACAAGGACGAGTACCCGGCGACCGCCGAGATCGAAACCCGCTGCGTCAATATGGTCGCCGCCCTGTTCAACGCTGAGGGACTCTCGGACTCCGATCCGTCCTCGGCCACCGGAGTCTCGACCGTCGGCTCGTCCGAGGCAGTGATGCTCGCGGGCCTGGCGCTCAAGTGGAGGTGGCGGGAGGCGCGCCGGGCGGCCGGCAAGGACACGGACCGCCCGAACCTCGTCCTCGGGAGCAACGTCCAGGTGGTGTGGGAGAAGTTCTGCCGCTACTTCGACGTCGAGCCGAAGTACCTCCCGATGGAGAAGGGACGCTACGTCATCACGCCGGAGCAGGTGCGCGAGGCGGTCGACGAGAACACCATCGGTGTGGTGGCCATCCTCGGGACGACGTTCACCGGCGAGCTCGAGCCGGTCGCCGAGATCGCCGCAACACTCGACGAGCTGGCGGCCGCGGGCGGGCCGGACGTACCCATGCACGTCGACGCCGCGAGCGGCGGATTCGTGGTTCCGTTCCTGCATCCCGAACTGGAGTGGGACTTCCGGATTCCGCGCGTCGTCTCCATCAACGTCAGCGGCCACAAGTACGGAATGACCTACCCGGGAATCGGATTCGTCGTGTGGCGGTCGAAGGAGCACCTGCCGGAGGACCTCGTGTTCCGGGTCAACTACCTCGGCGGCGACATGCCCACGTTCACGCTGAACTTCTCGAGGCCCGGTAACCAGGTCGTCGGACAGTACTACAACTTCGTCCGACTCGGGGTGGCCGGCTACACGCAGATCATGGAGTCGCTGCGCGACACCGCGCTGATGCTGTCCAGCGAGATCTCGAAGATCGACAACATGGAGATCATCACCGACGGAAGCGCCATTCCGGTCCTCTCCTTCGAAGTCGTGGGCGATCCCGGATTCACCGTCTTCGACATCTCGCACGAACTGAGGGCCCGCGGGTTCCAGGTTCCCGCCTACACGATGCCGGCGAACGCCGAGGACATCGCAGTACTTCGCATCGTGCTACGGGAAGGCTTCAGCCGAGACCTGGCCTGGAAGCTCGTCATCGCGATCAAGGACGTCATCGGACGTCTTAGTGCCGGTACGGGACACGCCGCCCAGGCCTTCTCGCACTGAGATACCCAGTGGGGCGGGGGGGGGGGGGGGCGGGGGCCCCCCCCCCCCCCCCCCGGGGGGGGGGGGCGACCGGGCCCCCCACAAACCCCCCCCAAACGGGCCCCCCGCCGAAAAATCAGGGACACCCCCCCCCC
>NZ_JBNPXA010000017.1:0-123126 GCF_050433545.1 Rhodococcus sp. BE178
CGGGGGGGGGGCGCGGGGGGGGGGGGGGGGCCCCCCGGGGGGGGGGGGGGGGGGGGGGGGGGGGGCCCCGCGGGGGGGGGGGGGGGGGGGCGGGGGGGGGGGGGGGGCCCCCCCCACGACTGTTTCCGGCGCGGCACCCTGTCGACGTGCGACGATGGAGACCTCGACCGGCTCGAGACGAGGTGAGGGTCCGATGTCGAATGAGGGAACCTATCGTGAGGCGAACCCGGTGCGTCGATATCTGATCAGGCAGGGTGCGTCGGCGACGACGGGCCGGGTGCTCGCTCCGGGGCAGCGGCACATCGATCGGGTGGTCTTCGGGATCACTCGGGGCCGGCACACGCTGACGAGCCTGGTGCTGGGGTGGCCGATCGTGATGCTCACGACCGTCGGCGCGAAAAGTGGAGCGCGCCGGACGCTCCCGCTGGTCGGTATGCGGGACGGGAACCGGATGGTCGTGATCGCCTCGAGCTACGGGCGGCCCGACAACCCGGCGTGGTTCTACAACCTGCGCGCACATCCGCGGGCCTCGATGACGGTCGCTGGCGGCGCCTCGCGGCCGGTGCGGGCGCACGAGGCGGAGGGCGCGGAGCGTGAACGGTTGTGGGCTCGGGCGCTGGAGTTCTATCCCGGATGGGCGGAGTACGAGAAGCGGGTCGCCCGGCGGATCCCGGTGATGGTCCTGACCCCCGAGAGCGCGTGACCCGACGCGGTCAGGGCGCCGGGAGGTACGCCCCGCGGACCAGTTGCAGGATGGCCGTCGAGATGTCCTGCCCCGCATCGCCGGTGGCGAGCCGACGCAGTTGCAGGCCGGCGATGTTCGCCACCAGGGTGGGGGCCAGCGACTCCGGCTGTGGGACGCCGAGCGCGGTCAGGATCGTCGCCGTCAGCTCGTCGTACGCCGCGAAGCACTCGGCCGACGCCTCACGGAGTTCGGGATCCCGGCCGGCCTGGATGTAGATCTCGAACGGGGCGATTCGCTCGGCCGAGAAGTCCAGATCCCGCGCGACCTGCTCGGTGAGCGCCGCGGCGTCCTCGAGGCTCAGCCCCTTGTCGCGGTAGGTTTCGGCGAGGTCGCGAAGTCGAGTGGTCTCCTCGGCCACGAACCCTGTCAGCGCCGCCCGCAGCAGGTCGGACTGCGTGGGGAAGTGGTAGGTGATCGAGCCGAGCGAGACCCCGGCCTCGGCGGCGATCCGCCGGTTCGTGACGGCGGGCACGCCGTCGGTGCCGACGATGCGCAGCGCCGCCGCGAGAATCCGGTCACGCACCTCCGTCGAGCCCACCGGTCACCACCACCGGGTCGGGCGGTGGTCCTGCCAACGCTGGACCGACTCGAGTTGCGCCGCAAGCGAAACCAGCATCGGTTCGGTGTTGTCGTGGCCCATCAACTGGACGCCGATCGGGAGCCCGTCGGCGGTGAGGCCGGCGGGGACGTTGACGCTCGGCCAGCCCAGGATGTTCCACGGCCACGTGTACGGGCACGCCGCGGTGATCACCTTGTCGGTCTCGACGCCGCCGATCGCGTCCAACCCCTCCACCCGCGGCGGGGGAGTGGCGGTGGTGGGGGCGAGGATCACGTCGTAGTCGTCGAAGATCTCCCCGACCCGACGTCGCATCCGGGGTTCGGCGGCTCGGGCCGCGCGCAGCGGCAGGCCGGACAGCAGACGTCCGGTGCGGGCGTTGGCACGGGTGCGTGGGTCGACCAACGACGGATCCGGGAGCTGCCCCAGCCACGCGTCCACACCGGCGAGCGACCGGGGAAGGAAGTTGAGGCCCAACAGGATTCCGTACTCCGGGTCGTCGACGGTCACGTCGTGTCCGAGTCGGCGCAGCGCGTGCGCGGTGCGGCCGACCGCGGCCCGGATCTCGGGGTGCAGTGCGGTGGGCGTGGCGGTGAACGGGATCCGCAGCGACAGGGCGATCTTCAACCGTCCCGGATCGCGGCCGACGGCGTCGCGGACCGTGACCGGTGGTGGCTTGTGCAGATCGCCGTCGTGGTTGCCCGCGACGACGTCGAACAGCAGCGCCGCGTCGGCGACGGTGCGTGCGAGCGGTCCGTTGACGGTGATGCCGTGGAACGCCTCGGGCTCGGGCCATGTCGAGATCCGCCCGCGCTGCGGCTTGATCCCGACGAGGTGGGTCCACGCCGCCGGGATCCGGACGGAGCCGGCGCCGTCGGAGCCGATCGCGGCGGACACCAGCCCCGCCGCCACCGCCGCGGCGCTGCCGCCCGAGGATCCGCCCGGTGTGCGCCCGCGGTCCCATGGATTGCGGGTGTGACCGAACGCGCTGCCCCCGGTGAACGGCCACTGCCCGAGTTCGGGGCTGTTGGTCTTGCCGACGATCACCGCGCCGGCGGCGCGCAGTCGGCGAACCACCTCGGAGTCGGCGGTCTTGGCGGGGAACTCGCCCGGACATCCGAACGCGGTGGGTTCGCCGGTGACGTCGACGTCGTCCTTGACGGCGATCGGGACACCGAGCAGCGGCTGGCGCTCCCCGGCCGCGAGTCGGCGGTCGGCTGCGGCCGCCTCGTCGAGTGCGGCGGCCCGGCGCACGATCCGGAACGCGTTGAGTGTGGTCTGGGTGGCCTCGATCCGATCGAGGGCGGCGGTGACGGCCGCGACGGACGAGGTGCGTCCGGCGGCCAGCGCCACGGCCTGCTCCTCGAGCCCCGGAGCGTGCTGTTCGACGTCGTGTTCTTGCAGTTCAGTGCTCATTCCCGCCCCGTCATGCCGACTGTTCGTTCGAACGAACAGTAACGCGTTCCAGTTTTCGGGGTGGGGTTTTGCCGCCCGCGCCTGTCGAGACTCGTCGGTGCGGCGTGGGAGACTGGCCAGGTGAGGTTGTCGTGAGGTTGTACCGGGACTATGCGGTGGTGTTGCGCCAGCACAAGCTGGGCGAGGCCGATCGCATCGTGACCCTGTTGACCCGGCAGCACGGACTGGTCCGGGCGGTCGCCAAGGGGGTGCGTCGTACCAAGTCCAAGTTCGGAGGCCGGCTCGAGCCGTTCGCGCACATCGACGTGCAGCTGTACCCCGGCCGCAGCCTGGACGTCGTCACCCAGGTCCACACGGTCGACGCGTTCGGTGCGGACATCGTCGACGACTACGGCCGCTACACCACGGCCTGCGCGATCCTCGAGACTGCCGAACGGTTGGCCGGCGAGGAGCGGGCCCCGGCCCCGCGACTGCACAGCCTCACCGTCGGGGCGTTGCGGGCGATCGGGGACCAGGCCCGGCCCGTCGAGCTGATTCTCGACGCCTTTCTGCTGCGTGCCATGGGCTACGCGGGATGGGCGCCGGCATTGAACGAGTGCGCCCGGTGCGCGGCTCCCGGACCGCACCGCGCCTTCCACGTCGCGGCCGGTGGCGCAGTGTGTGTGCACTGCCGTCCGCCCGGTGCGGCCACACCGTCTCCGGGTGTCCTCGACTTCATGGACGCGCTGGTGCACGGCCAGTGGCAGGACACCGAGAGTGCGACGTCGTCGATGCGCAGCCAGGCCAGCGGGCTCATCGCCGCGCACCTGCAGTGGCATCTCGAGCGGCAGTTGCGCACGTTGCCCCTGATCGAACGGTCGCGTCCGCATGCGGCGGTCGGGGACCCGGACACGGTCAGGCAGGATGGGGAGCGTGATTCGACGACGCGAACCGCAAGCTCAGCCTGACCGGGAGATCCGCCCTCCCTCCCCGCACCCCTCGGGCGCCCGTCCGCCGATTCTGCAGCCCGAGCTGATCCCCAATCATGTGGCGCTCGTGATGGACGGCAACGGCCGCTGGGCGCAGGATCGGGGGCTGCCGCGGACTGCGGGCCACGAGCGCGGCGAGGCGGTCCTCATGGACACCCTCGAGGGATGCATCGAGATCGGTGTGAAGTGGCTGTCCGCGTACGCATTCTCCACCGAGAACTGGAAGCGAAGCCCGGACGAGGTCAAGTTCCTGATGGGCTTCAACAGGGACGTCATTCGCCGACGGCGCGACGAGATGCACGAGATGGGTGTGCGCGTGCGCTGGGCCGGTCGTCGACCGCGTCTGTGGCGCAGCGTGATCAAGGAACTCGAGATCGCCGAGGAACTCACCAGGAACAACACCGTCATGACGCTGACGATGTGCGTCAACTATGGTGGCCGCGCCGAGATCGCCGACGCGGCACGGGAGATCGCCCGCCGGGCCGCTGCCGGTGAGATCGACCCGGAGAAGATCACCGAGGCCACATTCGCGAAGTACCTCGACGAGCCGGACATGCCCGACGTCGACCTGTTCCTGCGGCCTTCCGGTGAGCAGCGGACGTCGAACTTCCTGATCTGGCAGGCCGCCTACGCGGAAATGGTGTTCCAGGAGAAGCTGTTTCCCGATTTCGACCGCCGCGACCTGTGGGCCGCGTGCGTCGAGTACGCCTCCCGCGACCGCCGCTTCGGCGGCGTCAAGTACCAGTGAGGCCGTCGATGGATTCCTCGGAGGCTCTGCAGGCCCGGGTGCGCGAGGCGCTCGGCGGCTTCGTCGCCGTCGACTCGGACGACGACGGCTCGTTGCGGTTCGAGTACGGCGGCGCACTGTGCTCGCTGCGTGCGGTCACACTCGCGGACGGGCTCGACGTGCTGTCGTTGACGGGAGTGTTGGCGTGGGACCGGACGGTCAAGCCGGCGCTCCACAAGCGGGTGGCCGAGCGCAACGCGCAGCTCCAGTTCGGGTCGATCAATGTGATCACCCGCGGCAAGTTCGCCGATGTCGTGCTGCGCTACACCTTCCCGGCGACGGGGTTGGCCGACGCGCCGCTCACCACGATGCTGCTGCTGGTGTTGTCCGGGGCCGAGGATGCCCGGAAGGGGCTGCTGGCGTAACAGGCGAGCTGCGTGGCCGCCGGGAACCGTCTGTCGGCATCGGCTCGAATTGGTGCGGTCGAGCCTGCCGGGCTACCGCGCCTGGGCGCAGTCCCGACAGGTTCCGAAGATCTCGACGGTGTGGCTGACGTCGGTGAAGCCGTTGCTGTCGGCGATGGTCTGCGACCACTGCTCGACGGCGGGTCCGTCGACCTCGACGGTGAATCCGCAACCGCGGCAGACGAGATGGTGGTGATGGCCGCTCGAGCACCGGCGGTACACCGATTCGCCGGTGTCGGTGCGGAGCACGTCGACGGTGCCGGCATCGGCGAGCGTCTGCAGCGTCCGGTAGACGGTGGTGAGGCCGATGCCCTCGCCGCGCTTGCGGAGCTCGTCGTGCAGTTCCTGGGCGGAGCGGAACTCGGTGATCTCGTCGAGGAGCGCGGAGATCGCGCTGCGCTGCTTGGTCGAGCGCACGCCGACGGCGGCACGTCGGCGTCGGTCGGTTCCGTCCGTCACGTTTTCGGTCATCCTTCTTCCTCTGCGTGGGCCACGGCGTCGACGACGATGTGGGCGAGGTGGTCGTCCACCAGTCGGTACATCACTTCACGTCCGTTGCGTTCGCCGTGTACTACCCCGGCCGCCTTGAGGACGCGGAGGTGCTGGCTGATCAGTGGCTGGGTGACGCCCAGCGCGCCGACCAGTTCGTGGACGCACCGCTGCGACTCGCGCAGTTGGAGCACGATCGCGATGCGGACCGGCGCGGCGAGAGCGCGCAGGATCTCGCCCGCCGAGATGAGTGTCTCCTTCGACGGCATCGGAGCCGCCGGGGTCTCGGTGCAGGGCCCGTGGTCGTGTGCGTCGGCTCGCAGGTCGCCCGCGTCGGCAACGCTCACGGTGTAGCTCCTCGTCTGGGATCGGACAGGGTCGGACATGCCACCTTATTGCAAATCATATCCATTTTGATATGCACGAATGTGCATGTCAACCGGGTGAGTGGACGTCGGCGCGGGTACCGATAGGCTGGACTGGCGAAAACCGCACGTGAACCACGCATCTATTACCCAGATGGAGAGCACCCAAGTGGCACCCAAGTCCAAGATCGATACCGTCGCCAACCTCGCCAAGCGCCGGGGGCTCGTCTACCCCTGCGGTGAGATCTACGGCGGTACCAAGTCGGCCTGGGACTACGGTCCACTCGGCGTCGAGCTCAAGGAGAACATCAAGAAGCAGTGGTGGCGCAACATGGTCACCAGCCGTGAGGACGTCGTCGGCCTCGACTCGTCGGTGATCCTGCCCCGCCAGGTGTGGGAGGCCTCCGGCCACGTCGACGTGTTCACCGATCCGCTCGTCGAGTGCCTCAACTGCCACAAGCGTCACCGCCAGGACCACCTGCAGGAGGCGTACGCGGAGAAGCACAAGCTCGATGACCCGGACGCCGTGGCGATGACCGAGATCGTGTGCCCGGACTGCGGCACCAAGGGGCAGTGGACCGAGCCCAAGGCCTTCTCCGGCCTGCTCAAGACCTACCTCGGCCCGGTCGACAGCGAGACCGGCCTGCACTACCTGCGTCCGGAGACCGCGCAGGGCATCTTCGTGAACTTCGCGAACGTGCTCACCACGTCGCGCAAGAAGCCGCCGTTCGGCATCGGCCAGATCGGCAAGAGCTTCCGCAACGAGATCACCCCCGGCAACTTCATCTTCCGCACCCGCGAGTTCGAGCAGATGGAGATGGAGTTCTTCGTCAAGCCGGGTGAGGACGAGGAGTGGCACCAGTACTGGATCGACTACCGCATGGACTGGTACACCGGCCTGGGTATCAACAAGGACAACCTGCGCCTGTACGAGCACGCGCAGGAGAAGCTGTCGCACTACTCCAAGCGCACCGTCGACATCGAGTACCGCTTCCACTTCCAGGGCAGCGAGTGGGGTGAGCTCGAGGGCATCGCGAACCGCACCGACTACGACCTGGCGACGCACTCCAAGGCGTCGGGCACGGATCTGAACTACTTCGATCAGACCAGCGGTGAGCGCTACACGCCGTACGTCATCGAGCCGGCCGCGGGCCTGACCCGTTCGCTCATGGCGTTCCTCGTCGACGCGTACACCGAGGACGAGGCGCCCAACGCCAAGGGCGGCGTCGACACCCGCACCGTGCTGCGCCTGGACCGTCGCCTGGCCCCGGTCAAGGCCGCGGTGCTGCCGCTGAGTCGCAACGCCGACCTCACGCCGAAGGCGAAGGACCTCGCGACCACGCTGCGTCAGCACTGGAACGTCGAGTTCGACGATGCCGGCGCCATCGGCCGCCGCTACCGTCGCCAGGACGAGATCGGTACCCCGTTCTGCATCACGGTCGACTTCGACACGCTCGAGGACCACGCGGTCACCGTCCGTGAGCGCGACACCATGGCGCAGGAGCGCGTTGCTCTCGACCAGGTCGAGGGCTACCTCGCGCAGCGCCTGATCGGCGCCTGATTTCCCGGCCGAATGTCACATGCGTTCAGTCCAACTGAACGCATGTGACATTCGGCCATTCGGGCGGGGTTCAGAAACGGCCTCCGCCGCCGCGCCCGATACGGCCCGAACTGCTCGGGCCTCCGAAGGACCCGGGTCCGGGTCCGCCCCACCCGCCGCTGCCGCGGCCACCCCAGTTCCCGCCCCTGCTGCCGCGGAGCATGCTGTCGATCAGGATGCCGCCGAGGATCGCGCCGGCCGCATTGCCGCCGCCCCCGGACACGCCACCGCTCGGCGGTCGCTGGTTGCGCTGGTCGTCCTGGTAGCGGTTCACGTCCGCCTGCGCCGCCCATAGTGCCCGCGACGCCAGTTCGGTGGCGGACTGTGCGTGCTGCAGTGCCTTCGACGGATCCGAGCCGGTGAGCTGCTGCGCGGCCTGCAGGTGCCGCTGCGCCTCCGACAGGCGGGTGCGGGCCTCGGCCCCGACGGCGCCGCGCCGGGTGGAGATGAAGTCCGATGCCGCGCTCACCTGGGCCTCGGCCGCGGTGAGATCCTGGTCGAGCCGCTGCCGTGCGCGGTCGGCTTGCTGCCGCGCCTCCTGTGCCTCGGCGAGCACGGCGTCGAGCTTCGCGTCCGCGTCGACGACCTTGGTGAAGCTGCCCAGCGGATCGGTGTCCTTCGCGGCCTGCGCATTCCGCAGCGCCTCCTCGGCGGCGGCCGTCGCGTCGGCGAGCTTTTGTCCGCCCTGCGCAGTGAGCGCGGCCGCGGCGGTGATGCCCTCCTGCACGTCGGCCATCGCCGCCGGCAGCGTCGCGATGGCGTGCCGGATGTCGGTGTCGGCCCGCGCGACGGCGTCGAGCAGTTGACGGGCCTGGTTCAGCGCGCCCTCCGCCGCCCGGATCGCGACCACCGCCGGGCCCTGCTTTCCGGCCGGGAGCGTCGTGGCATCGCGTCCGGCCGCGATGTTCTGCTCCGCGAACGTGATCCGCTCGCGCGCCATCTCGGGATTCTTCTCGACTGTCGCCAGGACCGAGGCCGGGAACTCGCCCCGTAGCGACGCGAGCGTCGCCTCCGCGGACGGGACGCGGACGGTCAGTGAGACGACGTCCTGCGTGAGGGCGTCCAGCCGGGAAGGTGCGTCGATCAGGAGGTCGCGCATCGCGTCGAACTCCGCCACCCGGGCGTTGAGTTCGCGGTCCGCGCGTCCGCAGGTCGTGATGAGTTCGGTGAGCATCTCGCGCTGCTGCTGCGGCGTCTCGGGAATGTCGTCGTCGAGTCGCTGGCGGATCGTGAACGCGGACGCCAGCGTCCGGCGGGCCTGCTCGAAGGCGGTCGTGAACGGCGCGGTGGCATCGGCGCCGAACTCGCCGACGGCCAGGTTCAGCTCCTCCTCGCTGGTGCGGATCGCGTTGTCCATCTCGACGAGGGCGTCCTTGGCGAGCGCATCGAGGGCTGGAACGGGCAGCGCGGCAAGAGCTTCGGGATCGGTGGGATCCACCTGCCGGGCCGCGGCGACGGTCGCCTCGAGACGGTCGCCCCGCTTCTTGCGGGAGTAGAGGTAGACGCCGCCGCCGGCCAGCGCCACCACGCCGACACCGACGCCGAGAACCTTCAGCGATGTGCCCGAGGCGGTCATCGCGTCCCCGAGCCCGCCCGCCGCGGCGATCGCGGCCCCGGACCAGTCCCGCTCGCGCAGGGCCGGTTCCACCGAATCGGTGCGGATCGAGGTGACCTCCGCGTCGGTGACCTCCGAGAGCGCCTGTGGGACATCGAAGTAGTACGCGCGGTCGGTCGTGGCGACCGCGAGCAGCGCGTCCTTGTTCCCCAGACCGCTGAGCTTCGCGGTCTGCTCCGTCCACGCCTTCTCGGAGAGTCCGTCGAAGTCGGCGACGTACACCACCCAGAGCGCGACCTTGTGCTCGTCGTAGAGCGTGTCGAGCGCGTCCTGGACGTCGGAGCGCTGACCGGAGTCGAGAACCCCGGACAGGTCGGTGATGTGGTCCGGCAGCCGCAGCGGGGCCTCGGCCGTGGCGGTCGCGGGCGCGAACAGGAGGGCGCCCAGTGTGAGCAGCGCGGCGACGGCGGTCGCGGCCACCGATCGGCGCGGCGTGTACTGGCGAGCGGGTGAACGCGACGGTGCGTGTGCCATAGGACGAATCTATCCGGTGCCGCGCGTCGTCATCGGTGGCCCGGGCGGGTGACTGGCAGAATCGGGGAGTGAGTACCGCCCCCAGTTACGACCCCCCGGAGCTGTCGCCCCGCCCCGTGCCGCGCCGTTCGTTCGGTGCCGCGGTGGCTCGTTGGGCCGGTCGGGCTGTGCTCGGCGCCGCGTTGATCGGCCTCGTTCTGGTCGGGGGCACGGCCTTCCGGGTGTGGCAGGTGGCGCGGATCACCGACACCACACCGGCCGACGCGATCGTCGTACTCGGTGCCGCTCAGTACGCGGGCACCCCGTCGTCGGTGTTCGAGGCCCGCCTGGACCAGGCCCGCAAGCTCTACGAACAGGGCGTCGCGCCGGTCATCGTCACGGTCGGTGGCAAGCAGGAGGGTGACGAGTACACCGAGGCGGCGTCGGGCCGGAACTACCTGATGGACCAGGGAGTGCCCGGGGATCGGATCACCGCCGTCGAGGAAGGCTCCGACACCCTGTTGAGCATCGAGGCGGTCAGCCGCGAGATGGGGCAGCAGGGCATGCAGTCGGCGGTGCTGGTGAGCGATCCGTGGCATTCTCTCCGGACCCGCACCATGGCCCGCGACGCGGGTCTCGAGGCGTGGACCGCACCCACCCGGCAGGGTCCCGCGGTGATCACCCGGGAATCGCAGCTGCACGGAATAACGAGGGAGACAGGTGCTTTGCTGTGGTATCAGCTCACTCACTTCTCGGCAGACTTCCCGTACACGGCGGGCCAGTGATCGGCCGCGACACACGGGCGCCGTACACCTCGCACGATCTCGACCGACTCGTGTCCGAGGCGCCCAAGACCGCGGGACTGATCGCGGCCGCGGAGTCGTCGCAGCACCGCTCGGCGTTCTCGCGCGACCGCGCCCGCGTCCAGCACTCGGCCGCACTGCGGCGTCTCGCGGACAAGACCCAGGTGGTCGGTCCGCGTGACGGCGACACCCCGCGGACCCGGCTGACGCATTCGATCGAGGTGGCGCAGATCGGCCGCGGCATCGCCGACGGGCTGGGACTCGACCCCGACCTCGTCGACCTGGCCGGCCTGGCCCACGACATCGGGCATCCGCCGTACGGACACAACGGGGAGAAGGCGCTCGACGAGGTCGCGGAGAGCTGCGGCGGCTTCGAGGGCAACGCGCAGAACCTGCGGATCCTCACGAGCCTCGAGCCCAAGGTCCTGGACCCGGAGGGGCGCAGTGTCGGGCTCAACCTCACCCGGGCATCGCTCGACGCCGCCATCAAGTACCCGTGGACCCGGCCGCGGCCCGGGGCGAAATTCGGCGCGTACGACGACGACGCGGCGGTGCTGGCGTGGGTGCGCGAGGGCGCGCCCGAGGGGCGGCAGTGCATGGAAGCGCAGGTGATGGACTGGGCCGACGACGTCGCCTACTCGGTGCACGACGTCGAGGACGGTGTGATCGCCGGCCGCATCGACCTGCGCGTGCTGGGCGACGCGATCGAGGTTCGTGCGCTGGCCGAATTGGGGGCCAGGCAGTTCTCGGGCCTCGTCGTCGACGAGCTGGCGGAGGCGGCCGAACGCCTGTCGAGGCTGCCTGTGGTGACCTCCGTCGGCGACTACGATGGGACGCTGACCAGTTCGGTGGCGCTGAAGAACCTCACCAGCGAGCTGGTGGGCCGGTTCGCGTCGGCCGCCGTCGGCGGCACCCGAGAGGCGGTCGGGCCCGGCCCGCTCACGCGGTATCAGGCCGACCTCGTGGTGCCCTCGATCGTGGCGGCCGAGGTGGCCCTGCTCAAGACCGTCGCGTTGCACTATGTGATGTCCGACGCCGGGCACAAGAACCGCCAGGACCGGCAGCGGGACCGGGTGCACCGGGTGGCCGAGTGGCTGCTGCGCACCGCACCGTCCGGTCTGGATCCGTTGTTCCTGCCCGCGTGGCACGCCGCCGCCGACGACGCCGCGCGGGTGCGGGTGATCGTCGACCAGATCGCGTCGTGCACCGAGAGTCGTCTGGAACGGATCGACAAGCAGAGCCTGGGCGCCCAGGCGAGCTGGGGATAGGTGTTCGCCTGCGGTGAGGGCCTAGACTGCCTTCGTGGCCGGCCGAATCCCTGACAGAGACATCGCGGCCGTTCGCGAACGCACTCGGATCGAGGACATCGTCGGCGAGTACGTCTCGCTCAAGCGCGCGGGCGGCGATTCGATGAAGGGGCTGTGCCCCTTCCACGACGAGAAGTCGCCCTCGTTCCATGTCCGGCCCAATCACGGCCACTTCCACTGCTTCGGCTGTGGTGAGGGCGGCGACGTCTACTCGTTCCTGCAGAAGATCGAACACGTCAGTTTCGTGGAGGCGGTCGAGCAGCTCGCCGATCGGATCGGCTACCAGATCTCGTACGAGGGCGGCGGCACGTCCGTGCAGCGCGACCGGGGTACCCGGGCGCGCCTCGTCGCCGCCAACGCGGCGGCGCAGGAGTTCTACGCGGCGCGTCTGAAGGAGCCCGACGCGCAGGCGGCCCGCGACTACCTCACCGAACGCAACTTCGACGCGGCCGCGGCCGCGCAGTTCGGCTGCGGCTACGCCCCGGACGGCTGGGACACCCTGACCAAGCACCTGATGGGCAAGGGCTTCGAGGCGAAGGAACTCGAGGCCGCCGGGCTGTCCAAGGAGGGCCGACGCGGACCGATCGACCGGTTCCATCGGCGGCTGCTGTGGCCCATCCGCAATCTCTCCGGCGACGTCATCGGCTTCGGCGCCCGCAAGCTGTTCGACGACGACACGATGCCCGGCAAGTACGTCAACACCCCCGAGACGATCCTCTACAAGAAGTCGAACGTGCTGTTCGGTCTGGACCTGGCCAAGCGGGACATTGCGAAGGGCCACCAGGCGGTGGTCGTCGAGGGCTACACCGACGTGATGGCGATGCACCTGGCCGGCGTGAAGACCGCCGTTGCGTCCTGCGGCACCGCATTCGGTGACGAACATCTCGCGATGCTGCGCCGACTCCTCATGGACGACAGCTACTTCCGCGGTGAGGTGATCTACACCTTCGACGGCGACGCCGCGGGCCAGGCGGCCGCGCTGAAGGCGTTCGAGGGCGACCAGAAGATGGCGGGGCAGACCTTCGTCGCGATCGCGCCGGACGGAATGGATCCGTGCGAGTTGCGTCAGCAGTCGGGTGACGCGGCCGTCCGCGATCTGGTCGCGCGCCGCACCCCGATGTTCGAGTTCGTTGTCAAATCCCTTCTCGCCGAACATGATCTGGACACCGCCGAGGGGCGGGTGGAGGCGTTGCGTCGCACCGTGCCGGTGGTCGCGCGGATAAAGGAACCGACGCTGCGCAATCAGTACGCCGTGCAGCTGTCGGGCTGGGTCGGCGAGGAAATTCCGGCGGTGCGCCGTCGGGTCGGGGACGAGGCGCGCAAGATCGCGCGTGGCGGAGGTGGGGCACCGACGAAGCGTCGTCCCGTCGACGACTCCCCGGGAGCGTCGGCGGCGGCTCCGGCGGCCGGTGTGTCCCGCCCGCGGCCCAACGACCCGGCGCTGTGGCCGCAGCGCGACGCCCTCAAGGCGGCCCTGCAGTACCCGGCCATTGCGGGCACGGTCTTCGATTCGCTGCCGGGGGAGACGTTCGCCCATCCGGCCTATGCGGCCGTCCGGGAGGCGGTCGCCGCGGCCGGCGGTACATCCGCCGGTCTCGGCGGTGGTGAATGGGTGGACGCGGTCGGGCGCAATGCGGGCGACCTCGTCGTGCAGTCGATCGTGATGGAACTCGCAGTCGAGCCGCTGCCCGCCGACGAGGACATCATTCCTCGCTACATCCGCGGCGTGCTGGCACGACTGCAGGAGGTCTGGGTCGGCGAACAGGTCGCCGAGCTCAAGTCCAAGCTGCAGCGCGTCTCGCCGACCACCGACTCCGACGAGTTCCATTCCCTGCTCGGTGATCTGGTCGCACTCGAGCAGTACCGGCGCAGCCTGCTCGATCAGGCGATCGGCGACACCAGCGGCGAAGGTATCGCCTGACGGTCGGCGCCGCCGGTGCCGAACCGGGGTGCCGCTAGTTCCTCCGCAGCTGGTCGTGGGGGACCAGGATCGTGGTCCGCTCGTCGATCGGCTTCATCGGCTCGAGCTTGGGCTGCGTGCTGAGCGAATCCGACAGCTTCTGCCGACCCGTCTCGATGACCTTCTTGGTGGCGGGGCTGGTTGCCACGGCCTTCGCGGCCTTGCTGATCTGTTCGTACCGGGCTCGTCCCGCTCGGGTGCCCAGCACATAACCCGCCGCAACGCCTACCAACAACCGCAACATTTCCGGATTCCTCCCGTCGAACTGCCTGCGTACATCCTGCCTGATCCGTCTCTGTTCAGGCGATTTGGTACTTGGGTGGGGGTATGGGCTACAGTTTTCCAGGCACCGCGGGAAACGGCAGTGCCGCCCAGGCAATCCCCTGTAGCTCAATTGGCAGAGCATTCGACTGTTAATCGAACGGTTGCTGGTTCGAGTCCAGCCGGGGGAGCCGAACAGAAGGCCCCTCACCCTAGCGGGTGAGGGGCCTTCTGCGTTTCCGAACGATCAGCGGGGCGGGGAATCCGAACGCATATCGGCGGCGCCGGGTTTGTTGCCCATCAGCAGCCATGCGAGTGCGCCGAGGACCGGCAGCGCCAGCACCACGAGGATCCACGCGAACTTGGCGGGCGTGGTGATGTGTCGGGCGCGCAATACCGAGACGCTCGTCGCCACCACCAGCACGAGCCACAGGAGCGCGACCACCAGCGCGGTGATGTCGAAGGCCACGGGCAGGGTGGGATTGTGCTCGTCCAACTCGGCCTCCCCGGTCCGGTGTGTGCTGGTTCACGGCATCATCGCAGACCGGGGAGCGCTCGGGGCGCTGTGGCGTCAGGCCGCGAGCCGGATCGGCCACTGCCCGTCGACGTCCGACGCGTCGCGGCCCTCGCGCTGGAGGTACTCGGCGAAGTCGCGCTGACGCTCGGCATGCCAGCCTGCCTGACTCGTCATCACGTCGTCGAGCGCGGCGAGTTCGGGGAACCGCTGCGGCAGGATCTGCGCCAGTTCGGCGGCAGCGAGGGCGTCGGACTCCGCCTCGTGCGCCGACCCCAACTCGATCCCGTAGTGCTCGCACAGCGCGCCCAGCGTGCGCTTGCCGCGGCGGTAGCGGTCGACCTCCCGATCGATCACGTACGGGTCGACGACGAGCCCGTAGTCGTCCATCGGTGGCAGACCGAGGCGGCGGCCCTCGGCGTCCATCACGGTGAGGTCGTACGAGGCGTTGAACGCGACGACGGCGTAGCCGGCCGCCCACGCGTCGGTGAGGGCCTGCCGGATCTCCCGGTACCCGACTGCGTAATCCGTGCCGTGCTCGCGCGCGTGGGCCGTCGAGATGCCGTGGATGGAGCTGGCGTCCTCGGGGATGTCGACACCCGGATCGACGATCCAGTTGCGTGACCGGGGCCGCCCACCCTCGACGGTGACCACGCATGCGGTGACGATTCGCGCCGAGAGCGGGTCTCGGCCAGTTGTTTCCAGATCGAACGCGCAGATCGGTCGGGTGGTCCAGTTCTTCAATTCGAGGTCCTTCGGGTGTCGCGGGATCGTGCCGTTCGATCGTGTCGCCGCCCAGTCTGCGGGCAGGCACCGACACGCCCTGTCGGGCACGCGACATGCGCCACCCCGCAGACGGGAACTGTCGAGGGCGGGCGGTAACATTCGGCTGTCCGCGGCGTACTGCCGCGGCAGGGGGCGGTAGCTCAGTCGGTTAGAGCCGTGGACTCATAATCCATTGGTCGCGGGTTCGAGCCCCGCCCGCCCCACGCCAATGCCCCTTTCTCGACGTCGAGAAAGGGGCATTCGTTGTCTGTTCTTCGCTGATGGCAGCGGTTCTGTCGGGTAGCGCTGCCACGACGGGAAACCGCCCCACACGAAGCACATCCAGCCTGCGGACCGGCCTCAGAGGAGCTACAGGCCGAGGCTGTCGTACTCGCACAGCGGTCCCTCGCTTCGATGTCGAGGCGGGGTCGAGGTGGTCGATCGCCGGAACAGTCTCGAGCCGGCCAGGTGCCACTTGCGGATCAAGGTCGGGAGCCAGCCGCTCATGGTGCCTCGCTTTATCGTGATATCGGGTGATCGGGGTAGATCGAGCTTGACCGATCGGAGCCGCCGACAACGCGTCCGTACTACCTACTCGTATACCTGTTCTGGTGTTCGTGTGAAGCGAGTCGCCGCTGCGAAACCTGGACCGAACCCGGGTGCCGCACGGCCGCCACGCCCACTGGACACCGCACTCGTGGCGGCCAGGGGACGCGCCGGTGACTGATCGCCCCGCCTGGTCACAGCGGCGGCGGGGCGATCAGTCAGTGGTAGGGCGGTGTAGGCACTCGCGAGGCGAGAGGCGCCGCCCGCGTGACCCCGCACAGGGGGGATGGGGCCACGGGTTGCCGCCCCGGGGGGAAGGGCGGCGAACTGAGACTAGGCGGGATGCGCGTCGAAAGTCACGCTCGATCGCGAATGTTCTCGACGAGTAGCCGCAGGTCAGAAGGAATTTCAAACAATCGACCGATCGGCCCGCAGCGCCGGAACGTGATTCTGTTCCGAAAGACGCAGCACGGTCGGTCGCCGACAGCGGCGCCATGGATCTGAATTTCAGAAACGGGCGATCTCAACATGTAGGAGGGCGGCGGCAAGTCCTGGAGCAACGCGTTGACCGACTTCACTCGGGTGCTCTCGCTCCAGATCGAAATGTTCTTTCACTCGTTCGGTCATAGCGACACGGTGGGTTGGCGCGCGACGCGACGTCCCGGATTCGGTGGCATAGCCGACAATCGGGGAATGGGCACACCGGTGCGGGACTCGTCCGACGGCTCACCCGGCTTCTGCGATCGTCCGAGCACCCCGATCGCAGTCGATGTGGCCCGCGCGATCGCCTGGTGTGTGGGGTTGATCGGACTGCTCGTGGTGCCGGCCTGGCTCTGCTACGTCGTCCTGATATCCGAGGCGTCGTTCTTCGGGGAGGCGCCGTCGTCGACGAGTCTCGAGCGTGCCGACGAGGCGCGCATGTGGGGCCGAGCCGTCGCGACGTCCGCTCTGGTCGGCGTGACCGGAACAGCGGCGTGGTCCTTCCGGCGCGGTGTCCGCGCTTGGGGACTACTCGCACTGGCCGCGATCGGGGCGGTCACGACGGCCTTCGTCTGGGCCATGTGACGGCCGCGCGGCCAGTGCGGCCAGTGCGGCGATGAGGCGTCAGCGGGAGAGGCTGTTCTTGTATTCGATTGCGTAGGCGATCTTTCCGGGCTTGTCGTCCGAGTACGGCTTCGACAGCTTCGCGAACTCGCCCTTCGATTCGGCCTTGCCGTCGTTCCACTGGGGGAGGACGCCGAGTTCGCGGGCGGTGAAGCCACTCTGGACCGCGGAGTCGGCCGGAAGCGCGGTCTGCGCCCGGGTGGCGCGCTTGACGGTGTCGAGGTAGCCGGCGAGGTCGTTGCGGTTCCAGTCGGTCAGGTCGATGCCGGAGGTCTCGCGGACCCAGGCGCCCCAGTAGAACTCCTGGAACGGGATGGTGCCGGCGGTGAAGCCGATGTCCCGCGAGAAGTACATCAGGCTGCGGTACTTGTCATCGGCGAAGTTGGCAAGCCCGACACCGGCCGGAAGTTGCTCCACCGGAACCGTATTACCGTCCACATCGCGGTCCCAGACCCACTTGTTCTTCTTCATCTCGGCCCAGAAGTCCTGGGTGGAGAGTTGGCTGAGGTTGTCGAGCACCCGCAGGCGGACGTGCAGGTTCGGGCCGCCGTCGGCCAGTTCGTAGAACGACGTCAACGTGTGGTGGCCGTCGGTCAGATACGGCGCTCCACCCGGGCCGATCACGACGGTCTTCATCGGCGCGATCGTGTCCTCGGTCTCCTGTCCCGCCGGCACCTCGCACGTGAACGACGCGGGATCGGCGAGAGTGGCCGTCGGCGCGGCGGTCGCAGCCTTCGCTTGGCCGTTGGCCTCGCACCAGTCGTCGAACTTCTTGTTGATCGCATCCTTGCCGAGGGTGTAGCGGCCGAGCTTGTAGTAGACCTCGTCGTAGCCGAGAGACGGCTGCGTGGCGTGGACGTCGCCGATGCGCACGTCGAGCAGATCACCGGACTGGGCGCACAGATAGTCGGTGTCCGGCAGGGAACCGGTGGACAGCGATCCTGTCGACAGCGAACCGAAGGCGCCCGCTCCGTCGCAGATCGGGGCCCGCTGCGCGACGGTGTGCGGAGCAGCAGTGGCCAGGCCCGCTGCACCCGGAGCGGCGAGGGTGGCAACGGCGAGGGCCGTGAACGCGGTGCGACGGGCGAGGTGCATGGATGGACACTCCGGTTCGAGGGTGGTGGCGTGTGTTCGGGTGCACACCATCCCCGCGCGGGATGTCCGGACCGATGACTCGGCGAATACATCCGGTGACGGTGACGTGAACGGCATGTCCGACTCGACGCGGCCCTGGCTGTCCGCTGTCGTGTCGCTACGTCGTCAGCATGAACACGAACAGCAGGGCGCAGACGATCCAGTTCGAGACCGCATGGGCCGCGGCCGCCGTCGCGAGTGCCGGGGCTCGAAGCTCGGCCCTGAGGGAGCGGGCGCGTCGGCTTGCCTCGTCCTCCCCGTCCTCCCCGTCCTCCCAGGCGAGGCGCAGGCGCGTGTTCTCGGCTCGCACTGCCGCCCGCTCGGCCTGCACCCGATCCCAGTGGTGCGGATCATAGGGGGCGCCGACGGGAAGCGGGGGACAGTCGATCACGGCCGGTGGGGGCACGTTACGCAGCTCCGCGATCCGCTCTCGGTTCCCGCGCACCGCCACCAGATACAGGCGTTCGAAGTAGAACCCGCTGACGATCAGGGCGATGCCGGCTGCGACGGGGATTCCCATCGCCAGGTGGATCAGCCCGAACGTGACCTGGGTTCGGACGCGGGTGGCCATCGTCCACTCCTCGGCGCCGGCTCGGAAGGTGCGCTCCTCGTCGTGGGCGAGGAAGGGCACCAGTAGGACGAGCGCCGCGGGTATCGCGAGGGACAGTGCCGACCATACGAATCCGCTGTTGTCGGTCTGCCCCAGCGCGATGTTGCCGCTACCGCCGAGCGCCGACCACCATCCGAACCTCAGGATCGGCACGGCCTCGGACAACACCCAGAAGGTTCCCGCGACAACGGTGAGTTGCATGGCTGCGGCGGGCACCATCCACCACCGGATCGCGCGGACGGTCCGTAGGTACGTCGCGCGACGAGCTCGGCTGCGTGCCAGTTGCTTGACGGTCAGGCCCATCGATGTCACGACGAGCGCAAGGACGAAGACTGAGACGATGTCGGACACGAACTGCTGAGTTCCTCCCCTGAAGCCAACTCGACAACGGAAACGTCTCACGGGATACCGACAGATCAGGTCGAGCGTCCAGTCGGTCCGGGTGGGCCCGGCGGGAGTCCGGCGCCGTGAATGGGCGGTGACCTGGGAAGTTCTCCCACTCAGTGGGCCGGTTTCCTACTCACCGCCTAGAACGTGTTCCAATTTAGAAGATTTGTGGCTATCGTCACAGCAATCGGTTGTTAGGTATGGAAGGGCGGTTGCAAATGAAGACCAAGGGCGCGTTGCTGTGGGGCATCAACGAGAAGTGGTCGATCGAGGAGATCGAACTCGGTGACCCGGTCGCCGGCGAGGTTCAGATCCGCATGGAAGCCGCCGGCATGTGCCACTCCGACCACCACATCGTCACCGGTGCGACGCCGATGGCGTCCTACCCGGCCATGGGCGGCCACGAGGGCGCGGGTGTGATCACCAAGGTCGGCGAGGGCGTCACGGATCTCGAGGTCGGCGACCACGTCGTGCTCTCGTTCATCCCGGCCTGTGGACGCTGCCCGTCGTGTTCGTCGGGCCATTCGAACCTGTGCGACCTCGGCATGGGGCTGCTCAGCGGCCAGGCCATCGCCGACGGCACCTACCGCATCCAGGCGCGCGGGGAGAACGTGATCCCGATGAGCCTGCTCGGCACGTTCTCGCCCTACATGACGGTGCACCAGACGTCGGTCGTCAAGATCGAGAAGGACATCCCGTTCGAGCTCGCCGCCCTCGTGGGCTGCGGTGTCCCGACCGGATGGGGTTCGGCGACGCACGTCGCCGACGTCAAGCCGGGTGACTCGGTCGCCATCATCGGTGTCGGCGGCGTCGGTATGAGCGCCCTGCAGGGTGCCGTCGCGTCGGGTGCACGCCACGTGTTCGCGATCGACCCGGTGCCGTTCAAGCGCGAGCAGGCCCTCAAGTTCGGCGCCACGCATGCCTTCGCCTCGATGGAGGAGGCGATCGTGCCGATCATGGAGATCACCTGGGGTCGCATGTGCCAGAAGACGATCATCACGGTCGGTGAGATGAAGGGCGAGTACGTCGACCCGGCCCTCACGCTCACCGCCAAGAACGGCCGCTGCGTCGTCACTGCGATGGGCCACATGGCCGACATGGACGTCAAGCTCAACGCGTTCCTGTTCGCGATGCTGCAGAAGGATCTGCAGGGCAACATCTACGGTGGCTGCAACGCCCGCGTGGACATCCCGAACCTGCTGAACCTGTACCGGGCGGGCCTGCTCAATCTCGAGGACATGGTCACCAACACGTACTCGCTCGAGCAGCTCAACGAGGGTTACCAGGACATGCTCGACGGTAAGAACATTCGCGGTGTGGTCCGCTACACCGAAGCGGACTGGTGAACCTCTGATCGGACGCCCCTCGTAGTCTGATCGGGTGCAGACTCTCGATCGGATCGGGCAATGGCCGGTGGACAACGCCTCGGCTGCCGTCGTCGACGGTGGCCGAGGCGTTGCGCATTTCGGTGACCAGGAGCGGGTGTATCCACTCGCGTCCGTGACGAAGCTGTTGTGCGCGTATGCCGCTCTCGTGGCCGTCGAAGAAGGGGCGATCGAACTCGACCAGCCCGCCGGCCCACCCGGCGCCACGGTGCGACACCTGCTCGCGCACACGTCGGGTCTGGCATTCGGCGAACACAAGGTGCAGGCGGAGCCGGGCGCCAAGCGCATCTACTCCAGCGCCGGGTTCGAGGTGCTGGCGGACTTCGTCGAGACCGAGACCGGGATCGGGTTCGCCGACTACGTGGCCGAGGCAGTGTTCGCGCCGTTGGGGATGGTGAACTCCGCCCTCGTCGGTTCCGCCGGGCACGGGGGACAGGCGAGCACGGCCGACCTCGCGCGGTTCGCCGCCGAACTGCTGCGCCCCATCCTGATCTCGCCGCAGACCCACACCGAGGCCACCAGCGTGCAGTTCCCCGGACTTGCCGGCCTGCTGCCCGGCTACGGCCCGCAGCGGCCCAACGACTGGGGGCTCGGCTTCGAGATCCGGGACGGCAAGAGTCCGCACTGGACCGGCTCGGGCAACTCCTCGGCCACCTACGGGCACTTCGGCCAGTCCGGGACCTTCCTCTGGGTGGACCCGGCCGTCGACGCCGCGTGCGTCGTGCTGACGGATAGGGCTTTCGGGGACTGGGCGAAGCCGCTGTGGCCGGCATTGAGTGACGGCGTCGTCGCCGAGTTGCGCGCCCGTCGGTAGATCAATTTACTGCTATCACTGGCGTAACAGTGGCATCACAGGGCACACTGGTCGACGTTGTGTCGCTCTGTGAAGTCGCGATTGCGACACAGCCGGCTCCACTTGATCGAGGTCGTTGGGGAAGACGTCCCTCGTCGAAGCTGGAGGTGTTGCAGTGCGCTCGTTGAACCAGTTCGAGGATGCGACGACCGGAGTGATCTACGTCCACTCGTCGCCCGCCGCCGTCTGTCCACACGTCGAGTGGGCCCTCACCTCGATTCTCGATGCCCGCGCCAACCTTCGCTGGACGGCTCAGCCCGCGGTCGGCGGCACACTACGGGCAACCTGCGACTGGTCCGGCCCTGTCGGTACCGGGTCCAGGCTCGCGGCGGGCCTGCGGGCCTGGCCCCTGCTGTACTTCGAGGTGACGGAGAACCCGAGTGACGGCGTGGACGGCGAACGATTCAGCCACGTGCCGGGCCTCGGGCTGTGGCGCGGTTCGACGAGTGCGAACGGGGACGTCGTCGTCGGCGAGATGCGACTGCGGGCGCTGCTCGCGAAGGGCGCCGACGGTTTCGCCGCCGCCGTGGAGCACGCCCTCGGCACGCCGTGGGACGAGGTGCTCGAGCCCTACCGCAGCGGTGGCGAGGGCGCCGAGGTGACCTGGCTGCGCCGCGACGTCGGCTGAGTCGGTTCGGTCGTGTCCTTTTCCGGGTGTGGCCGATTTCTCTGTGGTGCAACGAGATCCGGCAAACCGGACGGCGTCGACGAGGGTGGTGAGTCTCGGCCCGGCAGTGGAGTGGGCCGTCGGGACCCAAAAGTGATGGGGCCCCGCGGTGCGGGGCCCCATCACTCAGTGTCGTCGTGTCACAGCGGGATGTTCTTGTGCTGTCCACGGCCGGCCGGTGCCGCGGCGAGGGCCGCGGTGATGACGCTGCGCGTCTTGGCCGGATCGATCGTCTCGTCCACCACGCCGATGGAGATGGCGCGGCCGACACCGCCGGCGATGGCCTCGTGCTCGGCGGCGAGGCGATCGTGCAGCGCCTCGCGCTCCTCCTCCGGCGCGGCGGCCAGGGCGCGCTTGTGCAGGATGCCGACGGCAGCCTTGGCGCCCATGACCGCAACCTCGGACTCGGGCCACGCGTACACCGCGGTGGCGCCCAGCGCGCGCGAGTTCATCGCGATGTAGGCGCCGCCGTAGATCTTCCGGGTGACCAGCGTGACGCGGGGAACCGTGGCCTCGGCGAAGGCGTGCAGCAGCTTCGCGCCGCGGCGCACGACGCCTTCCCATTCCTGGCTGACACCGGGCAGGTAGCCGGGGACGTCGACGACCACGACCAGCGGGATGCCGAAGGCGTTGCACAGGCGGACGAAGCGGGCGGACTTCTCCGCGCTCTCCGAGTTGAGGCAGCCGCCCAGGCGGAGCGGGTTGTTGGCGATCACACCCACCGTGCGGCCGCCGAGGCGTCCCAGGCCGGTGACGATGCTGCGCGCCCAATTGCCCTGCAGCTCTTCGAAACTCGACTCGCCCTCGACGTTGTCGAGCAGCTCGTGCACGATCGGGCGAACGTCGTACGCGCGCTTGGCCGACTCGGGCATCAGCGCCCGCAGGTCGGTGTCGCCGTGCTCGGCGGCAGCGAGATCGAACTCGCCCTGCTCGCAGAACATCGACACCAGGCGGCGGGCGCGATGGTAGGCGTCGTCCTCGTCGTGTGCAGCGATGTGCGCGACGCCGGACTTCTTGGTGTGCGTATCGGGGCCGCCGAGCGAGGCCATGTCGACCTGCTCGCCGGTCACGCTCTTGACGACGTCGGGTCCGGTGACGAACACGCGGCCCTCGGGGGCCATGATCACGATGTCGGTGAGCGCGGGGCCGTAGGCGGCGCCGCCGGCCGCGAAGCCGAGGACGACGGAGATCTGCGGGACGAGGCCGGACGCACGGACCATGGCCTCGAAGACCAGTCCGACGGCGTGCAGCGCCTCGACGCCTTCGGCGAGGCGTGCGCCGCCCGAATGCCACAGTCCGATGACGGGCGCCTTCTCGGCGATGGCGGTGTCGATGGCGGCAACGATGTGCTTGCAGCCTTCGATGCCCATGGCGCCGCCCATGACGGTGGCGTCGGAGCAGTAGGCGATGGTGCGAACGCCGTCGATCTCACCGGATGCGGCGAGTACTCCGGACTTGTCGCGGGGATGTAGGGGCACGACGGTACCGGCATCGAACAACTTGGCGAGACGCGCGAGCGGATCGCGCGGATCGGTTGATGCTTCGGTGTTCGTCGCGGGGGCCATGACGGTCATCGAGTCCTCCTTGAGCGAGCCCATATGGGGCGAGGGTTCGGGGGTGGGGACCCCGGGGTGCGGGGCCCCCCACCTGGCTGTCCAGCGAAGTTCGGCTGGGATCAAGCCCGGCCGAAGGCGAGCGCGACGTTGTGCCCACCGAAACCGAACGAGTTGTTGATCGCGAAATCGATGTCGCCGTACCGGGGTTCACCCTTCACGACGTCGAGATCGATCTCTGGATCCTGGTTGTCGAGATTGAGCGTGGGGGGAATGACGCCCTCACGCACACTCAGGACCGTGAGCACGGCCTCGAGGGCGCCGACGGCGCCGATCGAGTGGCCCAGTGCCGACTTGGGCGCATACACCGCAGCATGCGTGCCGACCGCGGCCTGGATGGCCAGTGCCTCGGCGATGTCGCCGATCGGGGTCGCGGTGGCGTGTGCGTTGATGTGCTTGATGTCGGACTTGGTGAGACCGGCGGTCTCGATGGCCCGGGTCATGGCGCGAGCCGCACCCGTGCCTTCCGGATCGGGCGCCACGATGTGGAATCCGTCCGAGGTGATGCCGGCGCCCAGCAGGCGGGCGTGAATCGTCGCCCCGCGTGCCTTCGCATGCTCCTCCGTCTCGAGGACCATCATTGCGCCCGCTTCGCCGAAGACGAAACCGTCCCGGTCCTTGTCGAAGGGGCGCGAAGCCGCCTTCGGGTCGTCGTTGCGAGTGCTGAGCGCGCGCATCATTGCGAAGCTCGCGATCGGCACGGAGCCGATGTTGCCCTCGACTCCGCCCGCGACGACGATGTCCGCGTCGCCCATCGCGATCATGCGGAACGCATGCGCGATGGCCTCCGAGCCGGACGAACACGCCGAGACCGGCGTGATGACACCGGCGCGCGCGCCGAGTTCCAGTCCGACGGTGGCCGACGGACCGTTCGGCATCACCATCTGAACCGCGAACGGGGACACCTTGCGGTACCCGCCTGCGCGCAGCTTGTCGACGGCGTCGACGAGCGCCTCGCCGCCGCCGAGTCCGGTGCCGATGACAACCCCGAGGCGATCCTTGTCGACCTCGGGGCTGCCGGCGTTCTGCCAGACCTGACGACCCAGAACGAGAGCGAGACGTTCGACGAAGCTCATCCGGCGGATCTCGACCCGGGACAGTGCGTCGTCGAACGGGACCTTCAACTGGCCACCGAAACGCACTGGTAGATCGAATTCCTCCACGAATGAGCCATCGAGCACGTCGATGCCGCTCTCACCGGCCAGCAGGCCCTTCCACGTGCCATCCACATCTCCGGCGACCGACGTCGTAGCCGCAAGGCTGGTGACGACGATGTTGGGGAATCTCCCTCGGGTAGAAGCGGAAGTCACGTTCGGCTCACTCGTCGTCGTTCTTGGCGGCCTCGAGCTTGGCCTTGACGGTCTCCGCGGTCTCGCCGCCCTCGGCCTCGACCTTCTGGATGTAGGCGACGACATCGCCGACGGTGCGCAGGCTCGCGAGATCCTCGTCCGGGATCTTCACGCCGTACTTGTCCTCGGTCTGGACCGCGATCTCGACCATGGACAGCGAGTCGATGTCGAGGTCGTCGACGAACGACTTCTCGATCGTGACCTCGGACGGCTCGATTCCGGTGACCTCTTCGATGATCTCGGCGAGGTTGGCGATGATGTCTTCCTGGTTGGCGGCCACTACGTGGCTCCCTTCTTCATTCGATGTGTCGTCTTCTGTGGGTCCGGGGCGGCCGGGGCCGACCCGGTGCGCGCATCGTGAGCGCGCAGCAAGCTAACCGACTTCGGTGAACTCGGTCAGTGCGGAGAGATCCCCGGGTTCCTTGAGCGCCGCGGTCGGGGTGCCGCGCATTTCGCGCTTGGCGATTCCGATCAGGGTGCCCGCCGGGGGGAGTTCCGCGATCGCCGAGACCTGCGCGGCCCGCAGGCTCGCGGTACACAGGTCCCAGCGCACAGGTCGGGTCACCTGCGCGGCCAGCTTAGTCAGGGCATCGGCACCGGAGGTCACCGGCGCGCCGTCCGAGTTGGAGAGCAGAGTGCGGGACGGATCGTTGGGTGTGATCCGCGACGCGGCCTCGGCCACGGCGTCCTGAGCAGGCGCCATGAACCGGGTGTGGAACGCACCCGCCACCGGAAGTGCCCGTACGCGGGCCTTCTCGGGCGGGTTCGCGGCGAGCTGCTCGAGTGCGTCGAGTCGCCCGGCCGCCACGATCTGGCCCGCCGCGTTGCGGTTGGCCGGCGTGAGATCGAGTTCCTCGAGCCGGGACAGGACGGCGTCCTCGTCCCCGCCGAGCACCGCCGACATTCCGGTGGGCTCCAACGCACACGCCTTCGCCATCTCGCCACCCCGGATCGCGGCGAGCATCACCGCGTCGTCGGAGGAGAGCACGCCGGCGACCGCGGCCGCAGCGAGTTCGCCGACGGAGTGACCGGCGGCGATGGTGTCGGAGGGGATCTGGCCGCGACGTTCGAGCTCCTCGTAGGCGAGGAGCGCGGCAGCCACGACCAGCGGCTGGGTCACTGCGGTGTCCGTGATCTCCTCGGCCGAGGCGGAAGTGCCCAGGCGTACGAGATCGAGGCCGGAGGCCTTGGACCACAGAGCCACGCGATCGTGTGCACCCGGCAGCTCCAGCCATGGGCTGAGCATGCCGGGGGTCTGAGAGCCCTGACCCGGGGCTAGCAACGAAATCACGCTTTCAAGGGAACACTGCGGGTGCAGGTCTGCGAGATGTTGTCGGGGATGAAACCTGGACACGTGTTTTGTAGGTTTCCTACAAAAAAGCACGTCGGCCGCCGTTATCGAATTCGGGCGCCTCCGTGTTACGTCCCGACATTCCTAAATGTGAATTTTGTGACTGATGTGTCAGAAGTCGACGTTTCGTGACGTGTTTGAGCTAGTCGGCCCACCGTGGTTGCGACGCGGAGCACATATGCGTCCCTCGAGTTGGTCGGATCCCGGCGGGTGACTTCGGCAATTCGCTTCAGGCGGTAGCGGACAGTATTTGGATGAACAAACAGCTGACGGGCACAAGCCTCTACGGCCCCACCGGAATCCAGGTAGGCGTCGAGCGTGTCGGACAGTGCCGAGCCGGCGGCCGACAACGGCTGGATCAAACGTTCGTTTAGGGCAACGACGGCCGCGGTGTCTCCGAGAAGGGCGCGTTCGGGTAGAAGGTCGGCGGCGAAGACGGGCCGCGGAGCGCCCCGCCAACCCGCGACGGCTTCCATGCCGGCCAGCGCCTCGACCGCACTGAAGTGTGCGGCCCCCAGACTGGGGGTGGTGGGTCCGATCACGACGGGGCCGGCGGAGAACTTGTCCATGAGATCGGTCATGAACTCCCGCGCCGCCTTGGTGCCGTGCAGCTCACCGCTGACGACGAGGACGAGCCGATCGCCCTGGATCACGGCGAGGGCCCCGCGATCGTGGCGCTGCGCTGCGCTGTGCACCGTGCCGATCACCGACACGCCCTGTTCCGGGGGAGGCGTGCCGACGATGACCGTCGCGGGCGCGGTGGCGTCCCAGTTCAGGGTTGCCGCCCGGGACTGCAGGTCGGAACCGGTGTCGCCGCGGACAACCGCGTCGACCACCAGGGCCTCCAGCCGGGTGTCCCATGCACCGCGGGACTCCGCGGCACTGGCGTAGACGGAGGCGGCCGCGAAACCGAGCTCGCGCCCGTAGCGCAGGATCGCCTCGGTGAGCGCCACCAGCTGCCGGTCGTTTCGGGCCAGAGCCGGGAGACGCTGCTCGAAGAACTCCATTGCGACCCGCACCATGTCGACCGTCTGGCGGAGGGTCAGTCGTCGGGCGAGGTCCTGCGGAATCACCTGGTACGCGTCGATGGTGAATCGGATGTCGCTGTCGGAGTCGGTGAGCCACTCGAGGAAGTTGACCACCGACTTCTGGACGATCATCTGGACGCTCGCGCGCTGTTCGGCGTCGAGGTCGGCGAAGAACGGCAGCTGGTCCTGCATCGAGGCGATGGCCTCGGTGGACAGCCGTCCGGAGAACTGCTTGACCCGGCGCAGCAGTGCGTCCGGAAGTGAATCGCGAGTGGGCCTGCCGTCCGACCTGGGGGCCGGAGGTTGATAGCGGACGCGTCGCGGCGAGTTCGGGGTCGGCGCCTCGCGCAGCGCGGGCGGCTCCGACGAGCTGTTCGACGTCTCGGGCAGATCCTCGGCCATGAGAGGAACTTACGCCCGCCGCCTGCACGGCGTCTCCGGGACACTCGTGCAAGCGGCGGGCGTGATCAGTTGTCGATCAGCGTGCCGATCGGGCCGCTTCAGGCGACGCCGGGATCCGACGTCTGCTTCGGAGCGGCGAGCACGTCGTCGATCCGGTAGCGGGCGGCCGCCTCGGCCGCCTTCGAGCGGTCGATCTCACCGGACTTCGCCAGCGCCGAGAGCACCGCGACGGTGATCGACTCGGCGTCGACGTTGAAGAACCGTCGCGCCGCCGGGCGGGTGTCGGAGAAACCGAACCCGTCGGTGCCGAGCGTGGTGTACGAGCCGGGGACCCACTGACGGATCTGGTCCGGGACCGCACGCATCCAGTCCGAGGCCGCCACGAACGGACCCTGCGCCTGGGACAGCGCCTTCGTGACGTACGGCTCCGGTGCGTCGACACCTGGGTTGCGCAGCGCCTCGCGCTCGCACTCGATGCCGTCGCGGCGCAGCTCGCCCCACGAGGTCACCGACCACACGTCGGCGGCGACGCCCCACTCGTCCGCGAGCAGCTGCTGTGCGCGCAGACCGTCCGGCATCGTGACGCCCGAGACCAGGATCTGCGCGCGCGGTGCGGAGCCTGCGGAGCGCCCCTCCGGGACGCCCGAGCTCTCGGCCGGCTTGAACAGGTAGATGCCCTTGAGCAGGCCCTCGACATCGAGGTTCTCCGGCTCGGCGGGCTGCTGGTACGGCTCGTTGTAGACGGTGAGGTAGTAGAAGATGTTCTCTCCACCGAAGCCCGGCTCGAGCGTTCCGTCCGCCGACGTCGTGCCGCCGTACATGCGGCGCAGACCGTCCTTGACGATGTGCGCGATCTCGTACGAGAACGACGGGTCGTACGACACCGCGGCCGGGTTGGTCGACGCCAGCAGCAGCGAGTGACCGTCGGCGTGCTGCAGACCCTCACCGGTGAGCGTGGTGCGGCCGGCGGTGGCGCCGAGGACGAAGCCGCGGGCCATCTGGTCCGCCGCCGCCCACAGGCCGTCGCCGGTCCGCTGGAAGCCGAACATCGAGTAGAAGATGTACACCGGGATCATCGGCTCGCCGTGGGTGGCGTACGACGTGCCCACCGCGGTGAACGACGCCGTCGAGCCGGCCTCGTTGATGCCCTCGTGCAGGATCTGGCCGATCTCGCTCTCCTTGTAGGCGAGCATCAGTTCCGCATCGACGGACGTGTACAGCTGTCCGTTGCGGTTGTAGATCTTCAGCGACGGGAACCACGAGTCCATGCCGAACGTGCGCGCCTCGTCCGGGATGATCGGCACGATCCGCTTGCCGATCTCCTTGTCCCGCAACAGTTCCTTGAGGATGCGGACGACGGCCATCGTCGTCGCGACCTCCTGCTTGCCCGAGCCCTTGCGGACGACGTCGTACGTCTTGTCCGCGGGCTGCGCGAGCGGTGTGGAGTCGGTGCGGCGGGACGGCAGGAAGCCGCCGAGCGCCTTGCGCCGCTGCAGCATGTACTGGATCTCGGGGGAGTCCGTACCGGGGTGGTAGTACGGGGGCAGGTACGGATCCTTCTCGAGCTCCTCGTCGGAGATCGGGATGCGCTGGATGTCGCGGAACCGCTTGAGATCGTCGAGCGTCAGCTTCTTCATCTGGTGCGTGGCATTGCGGCCCTCGAAGTGCTTGCCGAGGGTGTAGCCCTTGATGGTGTGCGCCAGGATCACCGTCGGCTGACCCTTGTGCGCCATCGCCGCCGCATACGCCGCGTAGATCTTGCGGTAGTCGTGGCCGCCGCGCTTGAGGTTCCAGATCTCCTGATCCGAGAGATTGTCGACCAGGGCCTTGGTGCGCGGGTCCCGCCCGAAGAAGTGCTCGCGGACGAACGCGCCGTCGTTGGCCTTGTACGTCTGGTAGTCGCCGTCGGGCGTCTCGTTCATCAGGTTGACGAGCGCGCCGTCCTTGTCGGCGTGCAGCAGCGCGTCCCACTCGCGGCCCCAGACGACCTTGATGACGTTCCAGCCGGCGCCGCGGAAGAACGACTCGAGCTCCTGGATGATCTTGCCGTTGCCGCGGACCGGTCCGTCGAGGCGCTGCAGGTTGCAGTTCACGACGAAGGTCAGGTTGTCGAGGCCCTCGGTGGCCGCGACGTGCGCCAGACCGCGCGACTCCGGCTCGTCCATCTCGCCGTCGCCGAGGAACGCCCACACGTGCTGATCCGCGGTGTCCTTGATGCCGCGGTCGTGCAGGTAGTGGTTGAAGCGGGCCTGGTAGATGGCGTTCATCGGGCCGAGGCCCATCGACACCGTCGGGAACTCCCAGAAATCGGGCAGCAGGCGCGGGTGCGGGTACGACGGCAGGCCGCCGCCGGACTGCGCGTGGCTGGCCTCCTGGCGGAAGCCGTCGAGCTGCTCGGCCGGGATCCGGCCCTCGAGGAACGCGCGGGCGTAGATGCCCGGCGAGGCGTGGCCCTGCACGAAGATGTGGTCGCCGCCGCCCGGGTGGTCCTTACCGCGGAAGAAGTGGTTGAAACCGACCTCGTAGAGCGCGGCCGACGACGCGTACGTCGAGATATGACCACCGACGCCCACGCCCGGCCGCTGCGCGCGATGCACCATGATCGCGGCGTTCCAGCGGATCCACGCGCGGTAGCGGCGCTCGACCTCTTCGTCGCCGGGGAACCACGGCTCGTTCTCGGTCGGGATGGTGTTGACGTAGTCGGTAGAGGTGAGTGCGGGGATCGCCACGTGCTTCTCGCCGGCGCGCTCGAGCATGCGCAGCATCAGGTAGCGGGCGCGGGCGGCTCCCGAGCGGTCGAGCAGACCGTCGAACGATTCGAGCCATTCGGTGGTCTCGTCCGGATCGATGTCCGGCAGGTAGGAAGCCACGCCCTCGCGGATGACGCGGACCCGGCCGTCTGTGCCGGGTTGCGCGTTCGCGGCGGGTGACGAGGCCGCTCCGGAGACGCCTGGTGTGTCGGCGTTCGGTTGAGACGCGGGCCCCTGGATCAGGTCTGACAAGGTGTGCTCCTCATTGTGGTGGGACGCGCGGTGTCGCGTCCGCTCCATCCGGACGGTCCTTGTTAGGGCCGCCCGAGTTTCCATATGAATATGGCGCAGCCCTCATCTTTCACCATCCAGTCTGCGGAGGCACCCCCACTCCTGCTGTTCGGTCTTCGGCGCGTCGCGGGATACGGTGGGGGTCGGAATTCGCCCTGGCAGCCGTCGTCGACGGCGTGCCGATCGCACTTTCTCGAGATTTTCGGGGACGTCGGCTTGCGCGAACGGCTTCGACCATGTTCGCTTTCACCTATTGATCGACACACGCTCGATCGTCACTGGAGTCGGTCGGGCCCATTCGGGCCCGCCACCCACCGAACAGAGGAGGACACCACCGTGGTCGCCGCGGCGGACGCTCAGAACTACGCTCAGAAGCTTGGCATTACCCACGACATGGTGGTTCAGGAACTGGGCTGGGACGAGGACACCGACGACGACATTCGTTCGGCGGTGGAGGAGGCCATCGGTGGAGAGATGGTCGACGAGGACTCCGACGAGGTCATGGACGTCGTGGTGCTGTGGTGGCGCGACGGCGACGGTGACCTGGTCGACGCCCTGATGGACGCGATCGGACCGCTGTCCGACGAGGGCTTCGTGTGGGTGCTCACCCCCAAGACCGGCCAGTCCGGACATGTCGAGCCCAGCGAGATCGCCGAATCGGCGCCCACGGCGGGGCTGACCCAGACGTCGGCCGCGAACCTCGGGATGTGGAGCGGTAGCCGGCTGGTGCAGCCGAAGGCTCGCGCACCCAAGCGCTGATCTCGCCGAGACCACATTCGGTTCATCCGTGCGGCGTACGTTTGTCGTGACGGATGCGCCGACGTACCCGATGTTAGGACCAGGCATGCCTCTCGAAGTGGGCGCCACTGCGCCCGATTTCACCCTCAAGGACCAGAACAACCAGGAAGTCACGCTGTCGGACTTCCGTGGCGAGAAGAACGTTCTGCTCGTCTTCTACCCGCTCGCGTTCACGGGCGTGTGCCAGGGCGAACTGTGCCGTGTGCGGGACGAACTGCCGAAGTTCCAGAACGACGACGCCGAGATCCTCGCGATCTCGGTGGGCCCGTCGCCGACTCACAAGATCTGGGCCGCCGAACAGGGCTACACCTTCCCGTTGCTGTCCGACTTCTGGCCGCACGGCGCGATTGCCGAGGCGTACGGGGTGTTCAACGACAAGCTCGGATTCGCCAACCGCGGCACGTTCGCGATCGACAAGGACGGCATCATCCGCTTTGCGGAGATGAACGGCCCCGGCGAGCCCCGTGACCAGGCAGCTTGGGAGAAAGCGCTCACCGCGCTAAAGTCCTGATGCGATTCCGGCGGAATTCCACCGCCGGAATTCGGGCGTGTAGCTCAGTGGTAGAGCTCTGGTTTTACACACCAGCGGTCGGGGGTTCGAAACCCTCCGCGCCCACAAGCAGTCGTTCATTCGCGGATCGTGGCACGGATGCCGGCCAACTTCAGTCAGATCGCTCGACAGTTCCCGCGACACGGTCGATCCAGCCGTAGGCGAAACGCAGAACGCCCCGCACGGGGCGGGGCGTTCCGGGGCGCTCGATCGGTCGGCCCACGATCGAAAATGCATGGGCGAAAGTTGGATTGAATCCGTGGGTCTCGATGGGTCTTGATGGGTCTCGATACGACTTCGTCGTGGCCGGAAACCGAAGCCGATCAGGAGCCGAGCGAATCCGTGCTCAGTGAGCCGAAGTCGAGCGAACCACTCGAAGATCCGGCGTCGACGGAGTCGGGCTCACGAACTGGATTCCACCCGCGGCAGCCGGCGGTCTCGAACCCGTCGTCGTCCGGCGCAATCGTGACGGTGACCGGTCCGTAGGAAACCCCGCGTTCGATCGCGTTGATGCCGCCGGTAGGCAGCGCCTCGATGCGGGTCCACGAGCAGGGCAGCAGACTGCCGGGCCAGGCGCCGGCCGTCGTGTACGTTCCCGGCTGAACGTCGAAGCCGACTTTGTAGACGCCGTCCATCAAGATCCTCGACGGGGTTACGCCCAGCGATCCGGAAGAGCCGGCGTCAGCGGCTGATGCCACCCCGGCCCCGCCCGCCGCAATCGCTACTGTGGCCGCTGCGGCGACCGCTCCCGCAACCCAATTCGTCGGCTTGCGCACGGACATGACTGATCGATCAGGCACTTCGGAACCTCCCCCAAATATTTCTCGCGCTCAGGCTGCGCGTCCGGGGGATCGTAGCCCGAACCCGACCACTGGTCCGCCGAAACGACCAGGGAAGTCTGGGAAGTGTTCGGAACGCGCGACGGTCGGGAACCAGGCGATACTGGAATCCCCGGCCGACACTCCGAACGGACCCCGAGCGTGAACGACGACTCCGTCGATCCGACCGCGATCGACATCAGGCTCGACCCGTTGCGCCAGCGCCTGGTCGGGATCACGGCTCACGGACACCTGCCCTTCGACGTTCCGGTCATCAGCGAGATCGCCCCGAATCTGTGGCAGGGCGGTTGCCGCGACGGACTGCTGCTGCCGACGTTCGTCACCCACCTCGTGTCGCTGTACCCGTGGGAGCAGTACGAGATCGCGCACGTCGTCGATTCCGAGGTCTACGTCCGCATGTACGACAGTGCCGAACAGGGCTTCGATCAGGTCGACGCCCTCGCCGCCTGGGTGAACGCGTGCCGCAAGACAGGTCCGGTTCTCGTGCACTGCCAGGTGGGGCTCAACCGGTCGAGTCTGATCGCGGGTCGGGCGATGGTGCTGTCCGGCGAGGCGGACCCGGCCGGCGCGGTGGCGTTGCTCCGGGCGCGGCGGTCGCCGGCCTGCCTGTGCAACCCGTCGTTCGAGGCCTGGTTGCTGGGGCGATCCAGGGGCGAGGGGTCGCCGGACCCCGCGTCAGACCCCGGCGACGCCGAGTAGCTGCCCTATCCCGTAGGTGACGGCCATCGCGAGCGCGCCACCGCTGACCACACGGATCACCGCCCGGGACCGGTCGGCGCCGCCGAGTCGGGCGCTGATGCTGCCGGTGATGGCAAGGGCGACCAGCATGGCCACGAATGTGACCGGAATGCGCGCGCTCGCCGGCGGAAGCAGGATCGCGAGCATCGGCAGAATCGCGCCGACGGTGAACGCGATCGCGGACGCAGACGCAGCCTGCCAGGGGTTGGTGAGGTCGTTCGGGTCGATGCCCAACTCGGCCTCGGCGTGCGCCGCGAACGCGTCGTGCGCGGTCAGCTCCTCGGCGACGGTACGGGCGGTGGCGGGGGACAGACCCTTCGCCTCGTACAGGGAAGCCAGTTCGTCGAGTTCGGCGTCGGGGATGGTGGTCAGTTCGAGGCGCTCCTTCTCCAGCAGAGCGCGCTCGGTGTCACGCTGGGTGCTCACGGAGACATACTCGCCCAGCGCCATCGAGACGGCGCCGGCCGCGAGCCCTGCCAGACCGGCGGTGAGGATCGGGCCGCGGTCGGTGGTTGCCGCGGCGACACCGACGACGAGACCCGCTACCGAGACGATGCCGTCGTTCGCGCCGAGTACCCCCGCGCGAAGCCAGTTCAGGCGCGACGACAACCCTGCGGTGTGCGGCTCCGCTGCATGGGTTCCGGCCTGCTCGCCGGCATTCGGGGACTCCTGGTTCGAGGTCACAGCGCGAATCGTATTGCCGACGCCACGGTGTCACCAGCTATGCAAGGCTGTCCGAAGTGGTCCGGCGTCACTGTGCGGCCGGGGAATCGGCAGCCGTCGTATCGCTCCAGACGGCGGCCGCGCCGCTCTCGCCGATCCGGTAGACCTGCACCGTCGATCCGACTGCCAGCACCACCGCGACGACGGAAAGTCCGGTGGCGACGACCCGCGACGTCGTCCTGCTCGTCGACCCGCCGCGTGCGGCCCGCCACGCCTGGAATCGCGGGTGATGGATCGCCCACCATCCGAGTGCGACGAGGAATACGCCGGCCGACCAGTAGATCAGTTGGTCTCCGAGTTCAGCGTGGATCCGCACCAGCGGATCAGGCGCGGTGCGGTGTTCGAGCCACTCGCCGGCGTGGGTCGTGAGTGGCACGAGAACCAGGGTGATCAGGGCAACCACGGGGGAGAAGACCCCGATCCGTCGCCTCGCTGCGGGCCAACATACGGACAGCAGTAGAAGCAGTGCGGAGATCGGTACCAGCACCGCCACGAAATGCACGAGCAACGGGTGGATGGGCAGGCCGTTGAACGTTGTGGGCCCCATGATGACTCGCCTCCGTCGCGTGTTCCCGGTGTTCCGGTTGTCACGGTAGGCGCGAATTCTTGGAGCCTTCTGGGAACGTCTTAGGCGTGCCTCGGCAGGACGAGCGTGAAGGTGGCCCCGCGACCAGGCCTCGGATCGACCAGTATCTCGCCGTCGTGGGCGGCCGCGATTTCACGGACGAGAGCAAGCCCGATGCCATACCGGCGGCCTCCGGCCGGTTGCTCAGGGCCGTGCGCGAAGCGGGTGAACAGTCGACTCAGCTGCTGAGGTTCGATCCCTGGACCAGTGTCGGTCACAGCGATTCGCACCACGTCGGTGTCGCCGTCGACACGGAGCGTGACCCGTCCGCCGGGGCGTACATGGGTGACGGCATTGTCGACGAGTCCGTACACCGCGCGTCGCAATGCCGGGCGAGACCCGCTCACGACGCAGGGCGCGTCGCCGCGCACGATATCGACGTCGACGCCCAGCGATCGCGCGTGCGCCTCGACGCTGTCGCGGACCTGCTCGCAGAGCGCGGCGACGTCGACAGGTTCCCGGGTGCCGGGTCCGGTCTCCATGGCCGCCGAGAGGAGCAGATCCTCCACCAGCTCACCGAGCGCGCGGGTATCGGCGACGATCCCGTCGAGCTGGCGGGAGACCTCCTCGGGCTCGAGTCGTCCGACACGGTGGGCGAGTAGTTGCGCGCGGGTGTGCAGGACCGTGAGCGGGGCACGCAGTTCGTGCGACGCATCGGCGACGAAACGTCGCTGCAGCGACAGCGCCAGGGTCAGTGGCCGAATCGATCTGCGGGACAGCAGGATCACCACGACAGCGGATGCTGCGATACCGGCGATCTCCGCGAGGATCAGGGCCGAGAGCAGTCGATGGCGTCCCGCTTCGAACGGCTCGAGGTCGAGGGCCGCGGCAACCTGGCCGTGAGTGTTGCCGCCGACCAGTACGCGGTAGTACCGTCCGCCCGCACGTAGGTCGGAGAACCCGGCGGGTCCGTCGAGCAGCCCCGCGATCTGCGGTGGTGCGCCGGCGCTGACCTGCGTCTCACCGTCGGGTCCCCGCAACGCGAGTGCCGTGCCGGGTGGGGGATCGTCGACGTCCTCGACGGTGTCGACCACGGATTGCAGTTGCGTGTCGATCTGCCGTGACTGGACGCGGGCGTCGACGAGATACGCCACCAGGCCCACCACCAGCAGCACGAGTGCGAGAGCCGCCGCGGCTTGCAGTGCTGCGAAACGTCCGGCGCGGCGCAGCAACTGTTCGTCGCCGATGACGGCGGCCGGGCGGGTCGCGACGGTCGGTCGCCGCCGACGCCTCATCGGGCACCGAGCCGGTATCCGACACCGCGCACGGTCTGCACGACGTCGCGACCGAGTTTGCGTCGCAGGTAATGCACGTAGGTATCGACGGTGCCCGGGTCGTCGGCGCCGTCGAACGCCGACAGCAACAATTGCGACCGGGTGAAGACCTGACCCGGCGCTTCGGCGAGGACGGCGAGCAGAGCGCACTCGCTGGCAGACAACTCGACAGCCGTGTCGTGCCCGATCACCGTCCGGCTCGCCAGGTCCAGGCGGCGTCGGCCCACCGGGAGTTGCTCCGCGCCCTCGAATCGGCGTCTGCGCAACGCGCGCAGCCTGGCGAGCAGCTCCGGCACCTCGAACGGCTTGACCAGGTAGTCCTCGGCGCCCGCGTCGAGACCCTCGACCCTGTCGTCGAGTGCGCCCCTGGCCGTGAGCACGAGAGTGGGAGTGTCCACAGCCTGTCGGCGCAGTGCACGCAGCACCTCGAGACCGCTCAGGACGGGAAGCCCGCGGTCCAGCACGATCAGATCGAACCGGCGGGTCAGCCCCAGGTGGAGCCCCCGGTGACCGTCGGTCGCGACCTCCACGGCGTAACCCTCCTCCGCGAGCAGATCGCACAGCAGGTCGGTGAGTGGGGCGTCGTCCTCGACGAGTAGGACGGATGGCGACGCGGTGGAATCGGGCATGGTTCGAGCCTGCCACCGTCACCGCTGCAGCACGACGTGGACCGGGGGAGACACAGCATCCTCGACCCCATGTGCTCCGGCGGGCATATCCCCACAGCCCGGTGCCGGCCCGTCGACCTAGGCATTGATAGAAATACCGTCGTGCTCCACAACTCCCGTCGGGAACCCGCTGTTCGTCGTCCGAGCTCCACCGCGAGGGCTGTCGGCCTGCTCCTCGGCTACGCCGCGGATCGCGTGTTCGCGGACCCGCGGCGGTGGCATCCGGTCGCCGGATTCGGTCTGGCTGCAATGGAACTGGAGAAGCGGACGTACGCCGACAGTCGGCTGTCCGGAGCCGCGCACACCACGATCCTCGTGGGCGCGACCGCTGTCGGCGGTGTGCTCGCGCAGCGCCTGGGCGCGAAGTGCGGCTGGATCGGGGAGACGGCGGTGACCGCGGCGGCGACGTGGACCGTGCTCGGAGGTACCTCCCTCGCGGGCACCGGCCGGACAATGGCAAGACACCTCGAAGCCGGGGACCTGGAGTCGGCCCGTTCGCTGCTGCCGTCGCTGTGCGGTCGCGATCCGAGCGTGCTCGACGCAGACGGGCTGGCCCGCGCGAGCCTCGAATCGGTCGCCGAGAACACCTCCGACGCGACCGTCGGCGCACTCTTCTGGGGCGCGGTGGCCGGGGTGCCGGGGCTGCTGGCGTACCGCGCGTCCAACACGCTCGACGCGATGATCGGGTACCGCTCGGCGAAGTACAACCGCTTCGGGTGGGCTGCGGCGCGCTGGGACGACGTCGTGAATCTGGCGCCCGCCCGCCTCGCCGGCGCGCTGACCGTGGCCCTGGCACCCGTCGTGGGCGGCTCGGCTCGGGGCGCCCTCCAGGCGTGGCGGCGGGACGCGTCGAATCATCCGAGCCCCAACGCGGGCGTCGCGGAGGCCTCCACGGCTGGAGCACTGGGCATCCAGTTGGGCGGTCGCACCGAGTACGCGTACGGCGTGGAGATGCGGCCGACCCTGGGATCGGGCCCGGCGCCGGTCGTCGCCGACCTCGAGCGAGCGGCGCGGCTGTCGACGATCGTCCAGGCGGGGGCGGCCGTCACGTCCGCGGCGCTGGCCCTCGTCGTCGGTCGGCGCCGACGACGCTGACCGGCTGCGACGAGTTCTCCGGTCCGCCGGAGTCTGTCCTCACGACAGCTCGAGACGAACGGAGTCAGAACCATGATCATCGTGGCCGGATATCTGCGGGTCGCCCCCGACGACCGCGAGGGCTACCTGGTTGCCTGCCGGAGCGTCGTGACGGCGGCGCGGGCCGCCGACGGATGCCTGGACTTCGCCCTCAGTCCCGATCCGATCGAACCCGACCGGATCAACGTCCTCGAACGGTGGCAGGACCGGCACACTCTGACCGCCTTTCGCGGGGACGGATCCGGCGAGGATCTCGGCGCCCGAATCGTCGAGGCGCAGGTGAGTGAGTTCGAATGCGACAGCGGTACCGCGCTCTGACCCCGGGCCGAAGCCGGGATCGACCGGGGGATCGGAATACCGGGGGCCTGGCGGCGTTGTCATAAAGAGAAGCCGCCGATACCCGCGAGGGGCCGGCGGCTTCTCCGTGTCGGTGGGTGGACCGGGTCAGCGACGTCTGCCGTAGCGGTCGGCCATCTTGGCCTCGCTGGCGGACAGCGGCGCGCTGGGGGCCGCGTCCTTCTTGCGCAGTCCACGGCGGCGGGTGGGCAGTGCGAACTCGTCGACGGTGGGTTCGGGAGCCGCACCGGCCGGAGTCTCGTCGACCGGTGGCGTCGCGGTGGTTGGTTCGTCGGCCGGTTCCGGCGCCGGCGGCGCCGCCGCGGTCGCCTTGGTCTTGCGGCGCTCGCGGAGTTCGGCGCGGACGAAGTAGGCCAGACCCAGCGGCGCCATGATGCCGAACGCCAGCCACTGCAACCCGTACGACAGGTACGGCCCGGCGTCGAGCATCGGCAGCGGAATGGTGCCGAGCCCGCCCGGCTGGGCGTCGTCGAGTTGCAGGTAGCCGTTGACCAGGTCGGTGCCGATGAACTGCCCGATCTGGCCGGAGTCGATGTAGTACACCTGCTCGGTGCCGGCCTCGGTGATCGGTTCCTTGCCCGGAACCGTGCCCTCGGACATGCGGAAGCGGCCCTCGACGGACACCTCGCCGGTGGGCGGCGCCGGGATGGGCGGCGCCTCGGTGCCCTGCACAGGGCGCACGTAACCGCGGTTGACGAGCAGGGTGGCGCCGTCGCTCAGCCGCATCGGGGTGAGCACCTCGTACGCGGGCGCGTCCTCCA
Organism: Rhodococcus sp. BE178; assembly: GCF_050433545.1. Taxonomy (NCBI): domain Bacteria; kingdom Bacillati; phylum Actinomycetota; class Actinomycetes; order Mycobacteriales; family Nocardiaceae; genus Rhodococcus; species Rhodococcus sp. BE178. The sequence goes on from NZ_JBNPXA010000017.1 coordinate 38,946, forward strand.
CCGAGCGGAGCCGGACCAGGAGGTCGCTGTCGGGAAGATAGGTTCCCGTCGCGACGACCTTGCGCCACTCGTCGTCCGGGGCCGGGCCGGCACCACCGAGCAGGGTGTCGATCGACACCGCGTCGGCGTTGATGGACTGTTCGAGCAGTCCGTTGCGTTCCTCGGTCCTGGTGTTCTTGCCGAGCTGCCACGGCGCCAGGACGGTGAAACACATGAAGGCGAAACCGGCTACCACGGCCGCCAACGCAAGCCAGCCGGGACGCAGCAGAAACTTCAGCCTTCGCACGTGTCCACGGTAGCGGCTCGGCTGCCGGTCAGCTCCCCCGCACCCAGTTCAGCAGGCCCGGAACGGCTGCCTCGATCTGGTCGCGGACCAGTTCGAAGTCGGTCATGTCGCCGTAGTACGGGTCGGGCACCGAATCGCCGTCCGCATCCGGATCGAAGCTGCGGAGCAGTCGGCGGCGCTCGGTGGGCACCCCGAGATGAGCGAGGGCCCGATCGTGTCCACGGTCGAGCGCGACCACCAGGTCGGCGGCCAGATGGTCGTCCCCGACCTGCTCGGCGCGGTGCCCGGTCGGGTAGCCGGCATCGACGAGCACCCGGTCGGTGCGGCCGTCGGCGCCGTCGCCGACGTGGTAGCCGTGGGTGCCCGCGCTGCTGACCCGCACCCGATCGTCGAGACCGGCGCGGCGCACGTGCTCGGCGAAGATGCGCTCCGCCATGGGGGACCGGCAGATGTTGCCGGTGCACACGAAGGTGACGTGAATCATGCCCGGCTCACCCGGCCCGCGTGAGGATCTGCTCGAGATGCGCGACGGTGGGCGCCGTCCAGCGGGCGGCGGCCGCTTCGTCTGCGGTGCCGTAGCCCCACTCGACGAACACCGTCGGGATGCCCCAGTGCCCCGCGCCGTGCACGTCGTGCTCGCGGTCGCCGATCATCACGACGTCGGCGGTGCCGCCCACGGTCGCCGGCAGGCCCAGCCCGCCGAGGACGTGCTCGACGACGTCGGCCTTCGCGCGGCGCGACCCGTCGCTGCTGGCCCCGCCGATCACCTCGAAGTAGTCGGCGAGGCCGAAGTGCTCGAGGATCCGGATCGCGAACTTCTCGGTCTTCGACGTCGCGACCGCGAGGCGGGCGCCGGTGCCCCGGGCGGCCGCCAGCATCGGCTCGATGCCCTCGTACACCTCGTTCTCCGACCAGCCGATCGCGTCGTACCGCTCGAAGTACGCGGCCAGCGCCGCCGCGGTGGTGTCGGCGTCGAGTCCCATCCCGCGCATCGAGTCCATCAGCGGCGGGCCGATTACCGTCGCCAGCATCTCCGCGGTGGGCTCGGGACCGCCGACCGCGGCGAGGGCGTGCCGGAAGCCGTTGTGGATGCCGAGCGCGGAGTCGGTGAGGGTGCCGTCGAGGTCGAACAGCATGACCGGGGCGATCGTCGTGGGTGTCGAGGCGAGGCCGGGGGAGGAAGAGGAAAGTGTCACGGCTCCATTGTGCTGCCGACGTCCACCGACGCCCGGGCAGGTGCGCCACCGCACGCGCCGTAGGCTCGACGGCTATGGAATTCGGATCGGGATCGGCGGCGGACACTCTCGCGGCCCTGCGGCACCACGGCGACGCCGAGACCGGCCCCGGACTGCTCGACTTCGCGGTGAACGTGCAGGGAGACGGGCCGCCGGAGTGGTTGCGGCGCAGGCTTGCCGACGCCCTGGGGGGCCTGGGCAGGTATCCGGCCGCCGACGCCGACCGGTGCGCCCGCGAACAGGTGGCCGTCCGGCACGGCCGGACGCCGGAGGAGGTGCTGCCACTGGCCGGCGGCGCCGAGGGGTTCGCGATGCTGCCGCGGCTCGGGGTGCGCGAGGCGGCGCTGATCCATCCGTCGTTCACCGAGCCCGAACTCGCACTGCGCGAGGCCGGCGTCCCGGTGACGCACGTGACCCTGGAGGCGCCGTACCGCCTCGATCCCGCCGCCGTGCCGGACTCCGCCGATCTCGTGGTGCTCGGCAACCCCACCAACCCGACGTCGGTGCTGCACGCGGCGGATGACGTCCTCGCGCTGCGCCGGCCCGGCCGGATCCTCGTCGTCGACGAGGCGTTCATGGACTCGGTCCCGGGGGAGACCGAGTCGGTAGCCGGCCTCTCGCTGCCCGACGTCCTGGTGCTGCGGAGCCTGACGAAGACGTGGGCGCTGGCCGGGCTGCGGTGCGGCTACGCGCTGGGCCACCCGGACGTGCTGGCGCGGATGCAGCACGGGCGCGCGCACTGGCCGGTGGGCAGCCTGCAACTCGAGGCGATCACCGCGTGCAGCGAACCCGCCGCCGTCGAGCAGGCCGGGGAGATGGCGAACCGGATCGCCGCCGACCGCGGCGACATGGCCGCGCTGCTCCGCGACGCCGGGGTGGACGTCCACCTGCCGGCGTCGGCGCCGTTCCTGCTGCTGCGTCTGCCGGACGGCGAGCGTGCGCGCGCCCACCTGCGCGAGCGGGGGATCGCGGTCCGCCGCTGCGACACCTTCCCGGGCCTGGGCCCGGACTTCCTGCGCGTCGCGGTCCGGCCGCGCGGGAAGGCCGAGCAACTTATCGCCGCCATGAGTGAACTGACGAGGGAGATGCCGTGATGACAACCCCGACGACGACCCCGACGCTGGCCGAGGTGATCGCGGCCCTCGAGACGGCCTACCCGCCGGCCCTCGCCGAGTCGTGGGACTCGGTCGGCCTGGTGGCCGGCGACCCCGCCGACGAGGTCCGCAAGGTGGTCGTCGCCGTCGACGCGACCGCCGCGGTCGTGGACGAGGCGCTGGCGACCGGTGCACAACTGCTGCTGGTGCACCACCCGCTGTTGCTGCGCGGCGTCGACACCGTCGGCGCGCACACGCCGAAGGGGGCGCTGCTGCACCGGCTGATCCGCGGCGGATGCGCGCTGTACAGCGCGCACACCAACGCCGACCGCGCCGATCCGGGCGTGTCCGACGCGCTCGCGGGCGCGCTGGGCCTCGTGGACACGCGCCCGCTGGTCCCGATCCCCGACACGGTGACCGACAAGTGGGTGGTGATGGTCCCCACGACCGACACGGGCCGAGTGCGCGACGCACTGTTCGCGGCCGGCGCCGGCGAGCTCGGTGACTACCGCGAGTGCAGTTGGACGGCGACCGGCGACGGACAGTTCCGGCCGCTCGCCGGCGCCAACCCGACGCTGGGCACCGTCGGCGAGGTGGAGGCGGTGCGCGAGGACCGCGTCGAGGTGATCGCGCCGCGCTCGGCCCGAACACGCGTGCTGCGCGCCCTGCGGGCGGCGCACCCGTACGAGGAGCCCGCGTTCGACGTGTTCGAGACCGTCGACTTCCCCGGCAGCCGGGGCCTCGGCCGGGTCGGGGAGCTGCCGCGGCCGCAGACGCTGCGCGAGTTCACCGAACGGGTCGCGGCGGCGCTGCCGCGCACCGAATGGGGTGTTCGCGCAGCCGGAGATCCGGACCGGATCGTCCGCACTGTCGCGGTCTGCGGGGGCTCGGGCGACTCGCTGCTCGACACCGTGACCGGCCTCGGCGTCGACGCCTATGTGACCGCGGACCTGCGTCACCACCCCGCCGACGAGCATCTGCGGCAGGGCGGGCCGGCGCTCGTGGACGTGGCGCACTGGGCCAGCGAACAACCGTGGTGCGCACAGGCGAAGGGCGTGCTCGACGAGCGGTTCTCGGACGTCGACGGCTGGGAGGTGCGGGTGACGGAACTGCGCACCGACCCGTGGACCGTCGCGTGCCACTGACGGGTGCCGGTGAAGCGGTCGGCTGATGTGGTCGGCGCACCGCATTGTCGGGGTACGGTTGACACCTGATCTCGGCCGGTACGAGTTCGTCGGCTACGACGAACGACCACTGGTCCGACCCCAAGAACATCAAGAACACAGCAGGAGCTTCCACGCGTGAACGTCGATCCCTCAGTGCAGTCCAAGCTTCTCGAGCTCGCGGGTGTGGACACCGAGCTGGCACGGCTCGCGCACCGTCGCTCGACACTGCCCGAGCAGCAGGAAGTGGAGCGACTCGAAGCCGAGCGCCTCTCCCGTAAGGACGCGGCGGTGTCCGTCGAGATCGTCCTCGACGACCTCGACCGGGACATCAAGAAGCTCGAAGGCGAGGTCGACGCGGTCCGCCAGCGCGAGGTGCGGGACCGGAAGCTGCTCGAGGGCGGCACCGTCGGCGCGAAGCAGCTGTCGGAGTTGCAGCACGAGCTCAGCAGCCTGGAGCGTCGACAGAGCGTGCTCGAGGACGAACTGCTCGAGGTGATGGAGCGCCGGGAGGCGTCGCAGGCCGATCACGACCACGCCGGTGCCCGCCTGACGCAGGTCGAGGACGAACTGATCGACGCAGAGCGTCGCCGCGACGACGCCGTCGCGGACCTCGAGAAGACGCAGCAGCGCTGCGACACCGACCGCGCCGCCCTGGTCGGTCAGTTCCCCGAGGACCTGCTCGCGATCTACGAGAAGCAGCGCGAGCAGCGCGGTGTCGGCGCGGCCCTGCTGCAGGCCCGTCGCTGCGGCGCGTGCCGCATCGAGATCGACCGCGGCGAGATCTCCCGGATCGCCGGCACCGCTGCGGACGTCGTCGTCCGCTGCCCCGAATGCGGCGCAATCATGGTGCGCACCAAGGAGTCCGGTCTGTGACTCTTGACCGGGTCGTCGTCGAGGCCGACGGCGGATCGAGGGGTAACCCGGGCCCGGCCGGGTACGGCGCGGTGGTGTTCGATGCCGATCGGAACCGGGTGCTCGCCGAGCGCCGCGAGTTCCTCGGTGTCGCCACCAACAACGTCGCCGAGTACCGCGGCCTCGTCGCGGGCCTGACCGCGGCCCGCGACCTCGGCGCCCGCGAGGTGGACGTCCGGATGGACTCCAAACTCGTCGTCGAGCAGATGTCCGGGCGCTGGAAGATCAAGCACCCGGACATGATTCCGCTCGCCGAGCAGGCGCGGACGCTGGCGGGATCGTTCGCGCGGGTCACGTACACGTGGATCCCGCGCGCCGAGAACTCCCACGCCGACCGGCTCGCGAACGAGGCGATGGACGGGGAGGACGCGATCACCTCCGGTGCGGTCGCCGAGACCACCGAGGAATCCGCGGCGGAGCCGGCCGCGGCCACCGCTCCGGGTTGGACCGGCGCGGTCGGCGCCCCCACCCGGATGCTGCTGCTGCGGCACGGCCAGACCGAACTGTCCGTCGAACGGCGCTATTCGGGCCGCGGCAATCCCGAACTCACCGCGTTCGGCCGGTCGCAGGCCCGGTCGGCGGCGGAGCGGATCGCCGAGCGCGGCGCGATCGCCGCGGTGGTGTCGTCGCCGCTCGGGCGAGCCCGGGAGACCGCGGACGCGGCCGCCCGCGCGTTGGGACTGCCGGTCACGGTGCACGAGGGACTCACCGAGACGGACTTCGGCAAGTGGGAGGGCCTGACGTTCGGTGAGGCCGCCGAGCGGGACCCCGACCTGCATCGCCGGTGGCTGTCGGACACGTCCGTGCGCCCACCCGAGGGCGAGAGCTTCGACGAGGTCCGGGCCCGGATCGAGCGGGTGCGTGACGAACTCACCGCGTCGTATGCGGGCTCGAACATCCTGGTGGTCACGCACGTGACGCCGATCAAGACACTGCTGCAACTGGCGCTCGACGTGGGTCCGTCGTTGCTGTACCGCCTGCACCTGGATCTGGCGTCGCTGAGCATCGCGGAGTTCTACCCGGACGGTGGCTCGTCGGTGCGGCTGGTCAACGATACGTCGCATCTGTAGGTCCGTCGTCGTGTCGCGGCAGCGCGACGCCCAGGAACACAAGTCCGACGCCGGCGAGCAGGTGCAGCCAGCTCCCAGCGGTGTCGATCGGCATGAAGTTCGACGCCGTCGCGGCGTCGATGACCAACCCGTACACGGCGAGCATCGCCGACAGGAATCCGGCGCCGATGAGGAACATCTCGGCGGAGGCCTGTGTGCGGGACATCGCCAGACCGACGGCGCCGGCCGCGATGTGCGCGAGGTTGTGCAGGATCGACACCTCCACGGTGCCGAGCAGTCGCGCGTCGGTCCCGGGGCCGGCCCAGGTGATGTCGCCGACGTCGGACGTGATGCCCGGAACGAACCCGACGATGCCTATCGACAGGATGATCGCGGCGACGACGGTCGCCGCCAATTGAGTCGTGGTCCGGGCCAAGCCCTCGGACTCGTCCATGACAATCGCTCCTCCGGCGGCCGCGATCTTCCGCGGCCGGTGTCGTCGATCGTGGTCCCATTGTCCGCCGATTCGCTCGCCGGTGCCGCCCGGTTGGAATCGATGCCCGGTATGGGCGTACCCTTCCTCGTTGTGAACGCCCTGCTGACCTGTCGCCGCTACGTCGACAACTGTCTGCAGGCGAGCGCGGTCTGTCACGCTTGACACCCGGTAGACATCTCGAGTCCCGGGACGGCTCCTCCCTCTGAGCCCTCCGTGCGTCCCCTTCGGTCGCGCGCGTCGTCGTGCGCCGTCTCCACATCTCCACCCGAAAGGCCCTCATGTCGGCCCCCACCCTCGACGCGCCCCGGCGCGCCCTGCCCAAGTGGGCAACCTCGTTCGGCCCGCAGATCGTCGCCGGCCTGATCCTCGGCGTCGTCATCGGTCTGATCGCCAGGTCCATGCCCGATGCCGCCGACGGCAACGAGAACTGGCTGGTCGGAACCGTCAAGACCATCGGTTCCAGCTACGTCGCCCTCCTCACCGTCGCGGTGATACCGCTGATCTTCACCGCGATCGTCAGCTCCATCGCGAATCTGCGGAACGTCGCGAACGCGGCCCGCCTCGCGGTCCAGACGCTGCTGTGGTTCGCAATCACCGCGTTCATCGCGGTGCTGATCGGTATCGCCGTCGGCCTGGTCATGCAGCCCGGCGCGAACACCACGGTCGACGCGACGACGGCCGCCGAGCCGAAGAGTTCCGGATCGTGGTGGGCGTTCCTCACCGGTCTGGTGCCGCAGAACTTCCTCGGCCTCGGCGCCCGGACCACCGTCACCGGTGACGCCGCCTCCGGCTTCTCGGCGACCACGTCGCTGAGCTTCAACGTCCTGCAGTTGCTCGTCGTCGCGATCGCGATCGGCATCGCCGCCCTGAAGGTGGGGGAGAAGGCCGAGCCGTTCCTGAACTTCAACGCCGCGCTGCTGGCGATCGTGCAGAAGGTGCTGTGGTGGATCATCCGCCTCGCGCCGATCGGCACCGCCGCCCTCATCGGCAAGGCCGTCGCCACCTACGGTTGGGACGCGATCGGTCAGCTCGGCGTGTTCACCCTCGCCGTGTACATCGGACTGGCGATCGTCTTCTTCGTCGTCTACCCGATTCTGATTCGGGTGCACGGGCTTTCGGTGAAGAACTTCTTCACGGGAGTGTGGCCGGCCACGCAACTCGGGTTCGTCTCACGCTCCTCGATCGGCACACTGCCGCTCACCGAGCGGGTCACCGAACGCAATCTCGGTGTGCCGCGCGAGTACGCGTCGTTCGCGGTGCCGCTCGGCGCGACCACCAAGATGGACGGCTGCGCCGCGGTGTACCCGGCGATCGCGGCGATCTTCGTCGCCCAGTTCTACGGTATCGACCTGAGCCTGACCGACTACCTGCTCATCATCGTGGTGTCGGTGATCGGTTCGGCGGCCACCGCCGGCACCACCGGTGCGACCGTCATGCTCACGCTGACGCTGTCCACGCTCGGTCTGCCGCTGGCCGGTGTCGGCCTGCTGCTCGCGGTCGAACCGATCGTCGACATGGGGCGCACCGCGCTCAACGTGACCGGTCAGGCGCTGGTGCCGACCATCGTCGCCAAGCGCGAGAAGATCCTGGACGAGACGCTGTACAACGCGCCGCGCCAGGGCGATCCGTTCGCGGAGGAGTCGCTGGAGCCGGCCCGGAGCTGACGGCCACGGCGCCTACCGCACCGCCCACAGCGCGGTGACGGGCGCCGAGGATCGTCAGTGGGATGGTGACCGGCCCGAGCTCGAACGAACCGAGCTCGGGCCGGCGGCTGTTGCCCGTGAGAACCGGGGGCCCGCGGTTACTTCAGGAGCTTCACCAGGGTCCGCAGATTGCGAGTGGTGGTGACCGCCTTGAGTTTCGGCTTGCCGGTGTTCTTACCGAAACTGCTCTTCAGTGTCATCCCGCGCTCGACCTCCCAGTACAGGACGCCGTCGCCGCCCCGGATCCGCTCGATGTCCGGATCGAGGTCGGTGTGTGCGTCGAGAAGACCCGCGAGGACCGTCGGCTCCGCAGTGAACATCACGTATGGATGCCAGCCGTCGTGCGCGGGGTCGAACGGGTAGGACGCAACGATTCGGGCCAATGTCTCGGTGCTGAGCACGAACACCCACGCCTCGTAGCCGAATGCGGCGCGCAACGCGGCCTCGATGTCCGACTTCAGCGCCGGGATGTCCGTCGAGTCGCTGGAGAACAGGACGTTCCCGGACGCCAGCACGGTCTTGACGTCGTCGAAGCCCAACTCGGTGAACACCCGGCTCAGATCGGCCATCTTGATGTTGATTCCACCGACGTTGATGCCTCGCAGCAGTGACACGTATCGGGTCATGTTCCGGACCCTAGCCCGGCACTCCGACACCGCCGGTTCGGACACGGCGCGGCGACCCAGTAGGCTTACCGTGCGGACGAGTTGGCCGGGCGGCCGCGGCGACGGGAACCGACATCCTCGAGATGTCAGGCCCGATGCCGAGGAAAGTCCGGACTCCACAGAGCAGGGCGGTTGCTAACGGCAACCCGAGGTGACTCGCGGGACAGTGCCACAGAAAACAGACCGCCGACGCGGCTGTGTCCTTGTGACACAGCGGTCGGTGAGGGTGAAAAGGTGCGGTAAGAGCGCACCAGCGCCCCAGGTGACTGGGGCGGCTAGGTAAACCCCGCCCGGAGCAAGGTTGAAGGCCGCACCGGTGTCCTCCGGGACATGGTGCGGCTGCGCAGGTGTTCGAGGGCTGCTCGCCCGAGCCTGCGGGTGAACCGCTCGAGGTACCCGGCAACGGTGTGCCCAGATGGATGGTCGCCACCCGGCGCTCGCGTCGGGGACAGGATCCGGCTTACACGCCAACTCGTCCGCCCGAATCACACACGAGAAAGGCCCCCGGCGCTGCCGGGGGCCTTTCTCGTTGTCTGCGGGTACTACGCCTGGATGCCGCTGAGCGGGTTGATCATCAGCAGCTTGGCCCAGTATTCGGCGCCGGTCTTGCCGAGAACGGGGAGAAGCGTATCGAAGAGGATGTAGGACATGCGGGGCTCCGATCTTTGACGCAGCGCGTCGATGGTTCGGTGACGCGGTGCGTCGACGAGAAAGCGCGGTACGCGCAGAGATTAGCAGCCTGAGCGGCGATGTCACAGACCTATGCCCCTTCCCTCGCGTTGCGATGGTGACGACGCCGCGTCCGAGGCACACTGAGGACATGAGCGACGACGACCAGCAGTGGTATTTCAGCCCCTCCGACGGCTCGGTCACCCAGGGCAAGGCGAGCAACGTCTTCGACCGGATGGGACCGTATCCCGACCGGGAGAGCGCCGAACGCGCGTTGCAGATCGCGGCCGAACGCAACAAGGCGGCCGACGACGCCGACGCCGAGTGGAACGACTGAACGGTAGCCCGCGGCCGGTCGGGATGGCCCGGGTCATCGCGCGCGGCGTCGATTTCGACGCGGTGCGAGCCGAATTCGCGCTCCGGGACGGATTCTCGGCGGCCGTGCTCGCGGAGGTGGCCGCCGCCGTGGACGCGCGCGCCGGGGATCGGGAGGACCGGACCGATCTCGCGTTCGTGACGATCGACCCGCCGGGGTCCATGGATCTCGACCAGGCGCTGCACCTCGAGCGCACCGGCGACGGCTTCGTGCTGCACTACGCGATCGCCGATGTGGCCGCGGTGGTGCGGCCGGGTGGTGCACTGGACCGCGAGACGCGTGACCGCGGCCAGACCTTCTATCTCCCCGACGGTTCGGTGCCGCTGCATCCGCGGGATCTGTCGGAGGACGCGGCGAGCCTGCTGCCCGACGTCGTGCGCCCCGCGGTGCTGTGGCGGATGGACCTGGACGAGCACGCCGAGCCGGTCCGGGTGGCCGTCACCCGTGCGTTGGTGCGGTCGGTCGCCCGCTTCGACTACGCCACCGTGCAGGCGCATTCCGCGTCCGGGACCCTGCATCCGTCGATCGCGGCACTGCCCGCGTTCGGCAGGCTGCGGGCGGTCGCGGCGACCGAGCGTGGCGCGATCGAACTGCGACTGCCCGAACAGCGAGTGGTGCGCCACGGCAACGGCTGGCGGGTCGAGATGGAGCCGCGCACCGAGGCCGACGACTGGAATGCCGAGGTGTCGTTGTTGACCGGGATGTGCGCGGCGCGGCTGATGCTCGACGCGGGTGTCGGGCTGCTGCGGACGATGCCGCCGCCCGCGACGCGCGCGGTGGAGTCGCTGCGGCGCACCGCAAGTGCGCTCGGCGTCGCCTGGGCGGACGGCACCCGGGTGGGTGAGGTGCTCGCCGGGCTCGATCCGAACGCGGCGGCGTCACTTGTGATGATGACGGAGGCGACCTCCCTGATGCGGGGCGCCGACTACGTGGCCTTCGACGGTGAGCCTCCCGCGGTGGTGGCTCATTCCGGAATCGGCGGACCCTACGCGCACGTCACCGCGCCGCTGCGTCGTCTGTCGGACCGGTTCACGACGGAGGTGTGCCTCGCGGTGTCGGCGGGGGAGCCCGTACCCGAATGGGTGCGGGAGGCGTTGCCCACGCTGCCCGCGCTGATGAGGGCGTCGGACTCCCGTGCGGGCAAGGTCGACCGGGCGTGCGTGGACCTCACCGAGGCGACCCTGTTGGCCGGCCGGGTCGGCGAGGTGTTCGACGCGACCGTGCTGCGCGCGGCGGGGGACAAGAGGGGTGCGGAGGTGTTCGTGCCGGCGGTGTCGGTCATTGCGAAGTGCGCGGGCGACCCGGCCGAGGGCGACGAGGTGAAGGTGCGCCTGGTGGGCGCCGACGTCGCGGGGCGCTCGGTCCAGTTCGCGTTCCCCGCCTAGGTCACGTTCGGAGGTCGAGCGTGCGGTGCGCCTTCTTGATGGCCTTGACGAGCCGTGGAAGTTCGCTCGTGGTCCGGACCGCACGTGCTTCCTCGGCGGCGTACAGCAGTCCGTAGGTGAAGGTGTCCTCGTCGTCGATGCGCGCCTGCGCGACGGCGTCGATGATCCACTCGCGCGCGAGGACGCCGTCCTGGTGGTCGCCGAGCATCGACTGCAGGGCCTTGGCCGCCGACCCGAGATCCGCGGCCGACGGCTCCGCTGCCGCGGCCGCCTCGGCGGCATAGCGCAGCTTCTTGGCGCGCTTGCGGACCCGGTGCAGGGCGGGCCCGAGATCCGCGCCGTCCTCGTGCCGCAGCGCGCGAACCTTCTTCGCCGCCTTGCGTAGCTGTCGGTACGCCTTGTCGAGGCCGCTGCGCAGCGTCAGATCCACCGGCGCCGCCTCGCGCCCGGAGGTGACCTCCTCGAGCAGCGCGCACAGCGCCGCGTAGCGCGGCCGGGCGAGCTCGTCGACCGCGTCCGCGTGAGCGGCCCGGTACAGATCCTCCTGTGTCCCGACCAGTCGCTGGTGGACGGAGCCGACCACCAGATCGGCGGGCTGGGCGTCGATCAGTTCGCAGAACCGGGCCGCGAGCACCTCTGCGTCGCGGGCCTTGCCGAGAACCGATCCGAGCCACCGTAGTTCGGAGCGGGCGGTGACCGTCGCGTCCGGGGGAAAGGCGTCACGGTAGGTGCCCAGCAGACTGCGCAGGCGGCGCGCGGAAACCCGCATCTGGTGCACGGAGTCGTCGGCGTCGTCCCGCACGTCGGCGGCGAGGGAGACCAACCGCTCGTAGTGGCCCCGTGCCGCGGGGACGATCACGTCGGTGACGGTACTGCCGGATCCCTGCTTCCGTCCTGCCACAGTTCAGGTCTACCAGTGCACACAGGTCCAGTCGAGGACCGAAACCGTCAGCCGCGGAAGCGGTCCGTCGCCTCCACCAGGTGGTGGGTGATCCCGGGCTCGGCGGCCGCGTGCCCGGCGTCGCCGACGATGTGGAGTTCCGACGCCGGCCACGCCCGGTGCAGCTCCCACGCGCTCGTCGCGGGGCACACCACGTCGTAGCGGCCCTGGACGATCACCCCGGGTATCGATGCCAGGACCCCGGCGTCGCGGAGCAACTGTGCTTCCTCGATGAAGCCCGCGTTGCGGAAGTAGTGGTTCTCGATCCTCGCGAACGCCAACGCGAACCGCGGCTCGGACGTCTCGGCGACCCGTTCGGGCTTGGGTAGCAACGAGCTGGTCGCGCCCTCCCAGCTCGACCATGCGATGGCCGCACGCAGCGCCGTGTCCGGGTCGTCGGCGTGCAGCAGCCGGTGGTAGGCCTCCACCAGATCACCGGTGCGCTCGGCGACCGGGACCGGCGCCAGGAACTCCGCCCACCGCTCCGGGAACATGTGCCCGGCCCCGCCGTTGTAGTACCAGTCGATCTCGCTGCGCCGCAGCAGGAAGATGCCGCGCAACACCAGCTCGGTGACGCGCTGCGGGAACCGCTGGGCGTAGGCGAGTGCGAGTGTCGAACCCCAGGATCCGCCGAACACCTGCCAGCGCTCGACGCCGAGATGCCCACGCAACAACTCGATGTCGGCGAGGAGGTGGTCGGTGGTGTTCACCGTCAGGTCCGCCCCCTCGGCGACGTGCGGAGTGGAGCGGCCGCAGCCCCGCTGATCGAACAGCACGATGCGATAGGCGTCGGGATCGAAGAACCGTCGGTGTGCCGGGTCGGTGCCCCCGCCGGGTCCGCCGTGGAGGAACACCACCGGTTTGCCGTCCGGGTTCCCGCTGACCTCCCAGTACACGTGCTGGTCGTCGCCGGCAGCCAGGAAGCCGGTTTCGTGCGGGACGATCTCGGGGTACAGGGTGCGCATGTCGATCAGAATCCGATCAACCCGGCCGCGAGAGTGGGCAGTTCGAGCGCATAGAGCGCCCCGTCCCGCACCTGCGGGCACTGCGCGGTGGTGATCGCGTCGATCCGATCGCGGTCACCCGCGAGCTCGATCAGGTTCATCCCGTTGGAGGTGGCCCAGGTGACGACGACCGTGTTGAGTCCACCCTTCCCGATGGTCGGGGTGTAGGTGCGCCAGCTCTGCAACTGCTCGTCGATGTCCGAGCACAGCTGTGCCGCCTGCTCCGCCGTCACGCCGGCGACGGCACCGCCGCCCGCGCCGGAGTTCCCGGAGTTCCCGGTGGTCGCCGGCGGCGTCTTCGAGGGCGAGGTCGACTCCGCGGTGTGCGCGCTCTGTTCCGGCGTCGGGGACTCGGTGCTGCTGCACCCGCCGATCAGCGCGGCCACTGCAGCGGTCGCGGCGACGGTGGCGGCGAGACGTCCGCGGCGTTCGAGCATGGTGCACCTGAGCTTTCTGTCGGGGCCGGCTCACGGTGAGCCCGGAATGTCGAGTGTGCCAAAGATCGGGGACCCCGTCCGATTTCTCGGCCGGGGTCCCCGATCTCGGAACCGAAACGCGGTGACGTCAGAAGCTGTGTTCGGGGCCGGGGAACGTGCCGGCACCGACCTCGGCCGCGTACGCCGCGGCCGCGTCGCGCAGGGCGCCGCCGACCTCGCCGAAGCGCTTGACGAACTTGGCGGTCTTCCCGCTGGTGAAGCCCGCCATGTCCTGCCACACGAGCACCTGGGCGTCGCACTCGTGACCTGCGCCGATGCCGACGGTCGGGATCGTGAGCTTGCGGGTGACCTGACCGGCGAGCTCGGCGGGCACCATCTCCATCACGACGGAGAAGGCGCCGGCCTCCTGCACCGCGATGGCGTCGGCGATGAGCTGCTCGGCGCCGTCCCCGCGACCCTGTACACGGAAGCCGCCGAGGCTGTTGACGGACTGCGGGGTGAAGCCGATGTGCGCCTGGACCGGGATCCCGGCCGCGGTGAGCGCCGCGATCTGCGGGGCCACCCGCTCGCCGCCCTCGAGCTTGACGGCGTGCGCCTGGCCTTCCTTCATGAAGCGGAAGGCGGTCTCGAGTGCCTGCTGCGGTGAGGCCTCGTACGTGCCGAACGGGAGGTCGGCGATGACGAGGGCGTGCGGCGCGCCGCGGACGACACCGCGCACGAGCGGGAGCATCTCGTCGATCGTGACGGGAACGGTGGTGTCGTAGCCGTACACGACGTTGGCGGCCGAGTCGCCGACGAGCAGGACGGGGATGCCGGCCTCCTCGAAGAGGCGAGCACTGGAGTAGTCGTACGCGGTCAGCTCGGCCCAGCGGGTGCCCTCGGACTTCATCGCCTGCAGGTGATGGATCCGGGTCTTGCGCTTGGGGGCGTCGGAAGAAGTCGAGCTTGTTGAGCCGTACGGAGCGGTCTCGGACATCGTTGTCCCTTTCTGGCCTCGAGGCCCGCCTCTGCGGGTCCCCGGGTTGGGTGATGACGCCTTCAGTCTGCCACCGCGACCGAGGCCCACGAAGTGCGCTTCCAGTGCAGTTCGTCACATCGGCGGGCGTGCCGTGGGCACGCGCGCAGCGCCGCCGGAGTGGGCCTCGGATGCTGTGTTTCCTGGGCGTTCGACGGGGCATGGCACGATCGGAGGTATGCGGACCGGACGTCGAACACTGCTCGTCGCCACGATCGCGGCGGTGACCGTGCTGGCCGTCGGATGCACCACCGAACCGTCGTCCGGGACCGTCTCCGGCACCCCGGTGGCGGCCGAGGCGGGTGAGGCGGGAGCGGGGACCGTTCCACCGGGCCTCGAAGCGTTCTACACGCAGCAGATCCGGTGGGGCTCGTGCGACGGCTTCGCTACCGACGGCGGCGAGCTGAGCCCGACCCTCGAGTGCGCGAAGGTCACCGTGCCCCTCGACTACGACAACCCGGGCGGGGATACCGCGCAGATCGCGATCTCGCGGTCGGCCGCGACGGGCGCGCGCGTGGGCTCGCTGCTGGTCAATCCGGGTGGCCCGGGGGCGTCGGGGCTGAGCACGGCGTCGGTCGCGGACGGCACCGACGTGGCCGAACGTTTCGATGTCATCGGGTTCGATCCGCGGGGCGTCGGTGCGTCCACCCCGCAGGTCCGGTGCCAGACCCCGCAGGAAACCGACGCCGAGCGGCGCGAGTCGAATGTCGACATGAGTCCGGCGGGCATCGCGCGGACCGAGGACAAGAACCGCACCTACGCGGCGCGCTGTGCCGAACGGTCCGGTGTGCCGCTGCTGGCGCACGTCGGGACCCGCGAGGTGGTCCGCGACATGGACGTCATCCGCTCGGTGCTCGGTGATCCGCAGCTGAATTATCTCGGCTTCTCGTACGGCACCCGGATCGGCACGGCGTACGCCGAGACCTTCCCCGGCAACGTGCGCGCGATGGTGCTCGACGGGGCGCTCGACCCCGAGCAGGATCCGGTCGAGGAAGTGGTGTTGCAGGGCGCGGGCTTCCAGCAGGCGTTCGACGGTTTCGCCGCCGACTGCGCGCGGTCGGCGGACTGCCCGCTGGGATCCGACCCCAGCCGGGCCGACGCCCGGTTCCGGGCGCTGGTCGACCCGCTGGTGGACCGCCCTGCTGCGACGACGGATCCACGAGGGCTGAGCTACGGCGACGCGATCACCGGCGTGCAGCAGGCGCTGTACTCACCGAGCCTGTGGCGGCCGTTGCGCGCCGGGCTGAAGGAACTCTCCGCGGGGCGCGGCGACGAGCTGCTGCTGCTCGCCGACATGTACGAGGGTCGCCTGGACGACGGCAGCTACTCGAACCTCGAGGACGCCTTCAACGCGGTCCGTTGCGTCGACGATCCGCCGGTGACCGACCGCGCGATCGAGGGGGAGGCGGACACGCGGTACCGGCAGGCGGCGCCGTTCCTCGACGACGGTCGCGGCACCGGCAACGCCCCGCTCGATGCGTGCGCGTTCTGGCCGGTGCCGAACACCGGCGCGCCGCACACGATCGATGCGGCGGCACTCCAGGGCCTGCCGACGGTGGTCGTGGTCTCGACCACCGAGGACCCGGCGACGCCCTACCAGGCGGGGGTGAATCTGGCGAAGCAGCTCGGCGGTGCGCTGATCACGTACCGCGGGACCCAGCACACCGCGGTGTTCGACGGCGTCGCCTGCGTCGACGATCCGGTCTCCGCGTACTTCGTCGATCGCACCGTTCCCGATCCGGACCTGACGTGTTGAGCTGGCCGGACGAGACCGATTTCACGATGTAACACAGATTTAACGCGGTTTGCTTAGTCTCGCGGACATGGATCGCCAAAAGGAGTTCGTGCTTCGCACCCTCGAAGAGCGCGATATTCGGTTCGTGCGGTTGTGGTTCACCGACGTGCTCGGGTACCTCAAATCGGTGGCGATCGCCCCCGCGGAGCTGGAGGGTGCCTTCGAGGAAGGCATCGGATTCGACGGCTCGGCGATCGAGGGCTTCTCCCGCGTCTCGGAGGCCGACACCGTCGCCAAGCCGGACGCGTCGACGTTCCAGATCCTGCCGTGGGCGCACAAGGACGGCGCTCAGCACTCGGCACGCATGTTCTGCGACATCGCGATGCCCGACGGCACGCCGTCCTGGGCCGACCCGCGGCACGTGCTGCGGCGTCAGCTGAGCAAGGCCAGCGACCTCGGCTTCTCGTGCTACGTGCA
Source organism: Rhodococcus sp. BE178 (assembly GCF_050433545.1). Taxonomy (NCBI): domain Bacteria; kingdom Bacillati; phylum Actinomycetota; class Actinomycetes; order Mycobacteriales; family Nocardiaceae; genus Rhodococcus; species Rhodococcus sp. BE178. Next base: position 55,590 of record NZ_JBNPXA010000017.1, read on the forward strand.
CCCCGAGATCGAGTTCTTCCTGTTGGAGAACGGGCCGATCGACGGCACCCCGCCGGTACCGGCCGACAGCGGCGGCTACTTCGACCAGGCCGTGCACGATCGCGCGCCGAACTTCCGGCGCCACGCGATCGACGCGCTCGAGTCGATGGGCATCTCGGTGGAGTTCAGCCACCACGAGGCCGCACCCGGCCAGCAGGAGATCGACCTGCGCTACGCCGACGCGCTGTCGATGGCCGACAACGTGATGACGTTCCGCTACGTCGTCAAGGAGGTCGCGATCGACGAGGGCGTCCGGGCGTCGTTCATGCCCAAGCCGTTCGGCGATCAGGCCGGCTCGGCGATGCACACGCACATGAGCCTGTTCGAGGGCGACACCAACGCGTTCCACAACCCGGACGATCCGATGCAGTTGTCGGCGACCGGTAAGGCGTTCATCGCCGGCATCCTCGAGCACGCCAACGAGATCAGTGCCGTCACCAACCAGTGGGTCAACTCCTACAAGCGTCTGGTGCACGGCGGCGAGGCGCCCACCGCGGCCACGTGGGGGCCGTCGAACCGGTCCGCGCTGATCCGTGTCCCGATGTACACGCCCAACAAGGCGTCCTCGCGTCGCGTCGAGATCCGCAGCCCCGACTCCGCGTGCAACCCCTACCTGGCGTTCGCGGTGCTGCTCGCGGCCGGTCTGCGGGGCATCGAGAAGGGCTACGAACTGCCCGCCGAGGCCGAGGACGACGTGTGGTCGCTGACCAACGCCGAGCGACGGGCGATGGGCTACAAGTCGCTGCCGGGGAGCCTCCAGGAGGCACTGCTCGAGATGGAGAAGTCCGAACTCGTGGCGGAGGCACTGGGCGAGCACGTCTTCGACTTCTTCCTCCGCAACAAGCGCCGGGAGTGGGAGGACTACCGCAGCCAGGTGACGCCGTTCGAATTGAAGGCGTACCTGGGCCTGTAGAACGGCCCACCCGAACCGTACGATCCCCGAAGAGGTGACACGCGTGCCCTGTCCGGTCAGTCCACGTTCCGATCGTGACGACGTCTGGGTCGGGGTGATCCGGTGAAGCCTCCGTACGCCCGTTCGGCGGTGCCCGGTGCGGGTCGGCTGGGCCTGGTCGAGCCGACCGCTCCGGAAGAGCTGAAGGCGCTGGGCTGGTCCAACCTCGACGGGGTGGAGTTGCTGTGGTCGCTGTCGAGGGCCGCGAACGCGGACCTGGCGTTGCGGACGCTGGTACGGCTGCAGGAGAGCCTGGATGACGGTTGGGCCGAGCTCGACGCGGCGCTGCGCACCGACAAGGGTCTGCGCGGGAGGCTTCTGGGGCTGATCGGCGCGTCCAGTGCGTTCGGCGATCACCTCGTCGCGCACCCGATGTCGTGGAAGCTGCTCGCCGGTGACATGACGCTGCCGTCGAAGGACGAGCTGACCGGGCGCCTGCTGGCGTGTGTCGGCGCGGTGCCCGAGACCGGCCCCAACGCGTCCTCGATGTTCTATCGCGCTGCCGTCACCGGGCCGGAAGCGGTTGCGGCCCTGCGGGATTGTTACCGCGACCAGATGATGGTCCTGGCCGCGGCCGACCTGGCCGCGACGGTGGAGAACGAGCCGGTGGTCCCGTATCAGACTGTGGGACATCAGCTCTCGGACATGGCGGACGCGGCACTGACGGCCGCGCTGTCGGTGGCCGTGGCCGCAGTGTGCCCGGACGAGCCGTGTCCCGTCCGGATCGCGGTGATCGCGATGGGCAAGTGCGGTGCGCGCGAACTGAACTACGTCAGCGACGTCGACGTCGTGTTCGTGGCGGAGCCGTCCAACGCGGTGTCGAGCCGCATCGCCGGCGAGATGATGCGCATCGGATCGTCGGCCTTCTTCGAGGTGGACGCGGCGCTGCGGCCGGAGGGCAAGCGTGGCGAGCTGGTCCGCACGCTCGACTCGCACATCGCCTACTACAAGCGGTGGGCCAAGACGTGGGAGTTCCAGGCGCTGCTCAAGGCCCGGCCCATGACCGGCGACCTCGACCTGGGCCGGCAGTACACCGACGCGCTGGGCCCCATGGTGTGGACGGCGGCCGAGCGTGAGGACTTCGTGCCCGAGGTGCAGGCGATGCGCCGCCGGGTGGAGGAATCGGTGCCGCCGGAGTTGCGCGAGCGGGAGCTCAAGCTGGGCCGCGGGAGCCTCCGCGACGTCGAGTTCGCCGTCCAGCTCCTGCAATTGGTGCACGGCCGCGCCGACGCGTCGCTACGGGTCAAGAGCACCGTCGACGCCCTGACCGCGCTCGCGGCCGGCGGCTACGTCGGACGCGACGACGCCGCGAACCTGACCGCCTCGTACGAGTTCCTGCGACTGCTCGAGCACCGGCTGCAGTTGCAGAAGCTCAAGCGCACGCACACCCTTCCGCCGCCGGAGGACGAGGAGGCGCTGCGCTGGCTCGCCCGCGCCGCGCACATGCGGCCGGACGGCCGCAACGACGCGCTCGGCGTGCTGAACGCCGAGATCAAGCGCAACTCGCACCGGGTGCGGCGGCTGCACGCCAAGCTGTTCTACCGGCCGCTGCTCGAGTCGGTCGCCCGGATCGACAAGGAGGCCCTGCGGCTGAGCCCCGACGCCGCGGTGCGACAGCTGTCGGCTCTCGGCTACTCGGCGCCGGAGAACGCGCTCGGTCACCTCACCGCACTCACCGGCGGAGCCTCCCGCAAGGGGCGCATCCAGGCGCTGCTGTTGCCGACTCTGCTCGAATGGCTCAGCGACACCCCGGATCCCGATGCGGGCCTGTTGGCCTACCGGCGCCTGTCCGACGCGCTCGTGGACGCGACGTGGTTCCTGCGTCTGCTGCGCGACGAGGCGTCGGTGGCCCAGCGACTGATGACGGTGCTCGGCTCGTCCGCCTACATCCCGGACCTGCTGATCAAGGCGCCCGACGTGATCCGGCTGTTCGCGGACGGCCCCTCCGGTCCGCGCCTGCTCGACCCCCGACCCGAGGACGTCGCGCGGGGCATCCTGTCGTCGTCCTCGCGGTACGTCGACCCCGCCCGCGCGGTCGGGGCGGCGCGATCGTTGCGCCGCTACGAACTGGCGCGGATCGCGAGCGCCGACATCCTCGGCATGCTCGACGTCCCGCAGGTGTGTCGGGCGTTGTCGTCGGTGTGGGCGGCGGTGCTCAATGCCTCTCTCGCCGCCGTCATCCGGTCGAGCGAGGCCGAGACCGGTGCGCCCGCGCCCGCGAAGTTCGCCGTGATCGGCATGGGTCGGCTCGGCGGCGGAGAGCTCGGCTACGGCTCGGACGCCGATGTGCTGTTCGTGTGCGAGCCCCGCGAGGGAGTCGACGAGACCCGGGCGGTCAAGTGGGCCAACATCGTCGGTGACCGCGTCCGGACCCTGCTCGGCGCGCCCAGCACCGATCCGCCGCTCGAGGTGGACATCGGACTGCGGCCGGAGGGGCGCAGCGGACCGCTGGTGCGGACCCTGACGTCGTACGAGGCGTACTACGCGCAGTGGGCCCAGGCGTGGGAGGTCCAGGCGCTGCTGCGGGCCCACGCCGTCGCGGGTGACGCCGATCTGGGTCTGCGATTCCTGCACATGATCGACAAGACCCGCTACCCGGAGGGTGGCGTCTCCGAGCAGGCGGTGCGCGAGATCCGTCGGATCAAGGCCCGCGTCGACTCCGAGCGACTTCCACGCGGTGCCGACCCGGCCACGCACACCAAGCTCGGCCGCGGCGGTCTCGCCGACATCGAATGGACGGTGCAGCTGATCCAGTTGCGGCACGCCCACGAGATCCCGTCACTGCACAACACGTCGACCCTCGAGACGCTCGATGCGATCGGCGGGGCGGAGCTGTTGAGCGAGAACGACATCGAGCTGCTGCGCGATGCGTGGCTCACCGCGACCAAGGCGCGCAACGCGCTGGTGCTGGTGCGCGGCAAGCCGACCGACCAGCTCCCCGGGCCGGGCAAGATCCTCGCGGCGGTCGCGCAGGTCGCCGGCTGGCCGGGCGGCGACGCGAACGAGTTCCTCGACAACTACCTCCGCGTCACCCGCCGCGCAAAGGCCGTGGTGCAGCGCGTGTTCGGAGGCGAGTAGTGGCGGCCGTGGCTCGACTGGAGGTGGCCGAGCTGGGCACGCCGATCACCGTCTCGTTCGACGACCTGATGAAGTACCACGGCCCGAACGCACCGGGCGGCGTCGCCCCTCGGCGCCTGTGAGCGCTCGAGGGGTCCCTTCACCCGGGCGCGGGGTCAGTTACCGAAAAGACTTCCCAGCGAACCGGTTCCGGGCTCCCCGGGGTCCTCGCCGCCGGGGGCGAGGGTTCGGACCGCGAGGGAGAAGTCCTCACCCGCGGCCACGGACAGGTACCGGGTGCCCTCCGGTGCCGGCGGGAACAGCAACTGTCCCTCCGTGCTCTTGCCGAATGCGAGGACCTGACCGTCGGAACGCAGTGCCACCGAGTGATTCATTCCGGCGGCGACGGCGGTGACGGTCACGCCTTCCGGCAACGCCGGGACGATGGTCTGCTGGTAGTTGTCGCCGCGCCCGATCGCGACGATCCTGCCGTCGGATCGCAGGAGCAGCGAGTGTCCACCGCCGACCGCGATGTCGGTGTAGACCTGACCTCCGGCGGACAGGTCGTCGGATGGGGTTCCAGCGGAAGTTCGCAGTTCGCCTTCCCGTCGGGAGTGACCTACACGGCGATCTCGGCGGGCACCTACCACTCGGTGGCGCTGACCTCGACGGGGCAAATCGTGGCGGTCGGCCAGAACGACAAGGGCCAGTTGGACCTTCCCGCACCGCCGGAAGGTCGGGTCTACACCGCCATCGCGGCACCGCACGGTCGCGATCCACAGTCCGATCTCGGAGGGCCCCGGTACCGGGGCGCTCGGATCGCTCGCGGGACTCGGCCTGCCACTGGGATCGGTGGGCTGATGCACACTTCCTGACCAGGACCCGGTGTTGTCCAGCCAGCGCAGCAGCGCGTAGAGGAAGCGCGTGGACCCCGGCATGAAGTTGTTGCCGTGGTGGTACGTCGGGTCGAGTGTGGTCGCGATGATCCGGCCCGGCGTGGTGACGGTGTCCTCGAACAGCATCATCCCGGCGTCGTGGAGGTCGCCGTTCTCGTCGGGCTCCTCCGACACCAGCAGCGGCACGACGTCCGCGTCGGTGTGCAGCAGGCCGTGGTGGTGCCAGATCGCCGATTTGTCGAAAGGTATTCCCACGCCTCGTGTTCGGGGCTACGGGTGCGGATCAACGGATCCTCGCCCTCGAGCCACCACCAGAAGTTGGTGGGCCGCGCCGTCCACGAAACCCCCGGCAACCACGTGTGCGCGGCGTTCTCGCCCAGCACCACGAGCGTGCCGCCACGCTGCGCGACCGCGAGGATCTGCGCGGTGTGCCTGCGAAGCAGTTCGGGGTGCAGACGGTCGGCAAGGATGACGGTGTCGAACGCGTCGAGGTCGCCGTCGGTCAGACCCGCGAGATACAGGAACTCGGGCTGGTGCGCGATCACCGCCGGATCCTTCAGCGTCTGCAGGTGGAAGTGGGATCCGCCGTGCACGAGTGCGAGCCGGCGGCGCGAGCGGGGTGCGCGGTCGGTGCGGGCGAACGGTTCGATGGTGGTCATGCCTGTGCCTCCTGCTGGCCGAGCCACGTCAGCAGCTGCGGGAAGATGCGCGCGGAGGTGTTCGGATCCTCCTGGTAGACAGCGAGATCGATGCCGCCGTGGACCAGCACCTGGCCCGTCCCGAGTGGGTAGACGTAGTCGACGGGCAGCGCGTGCCGGCCGATGCGGTTGGTGACCACGGCGCCGTGGGGCAGCTTCTGGCTGTAGCCGCGGCCGTAGAAGCCGGAGACGCCCCGCCGGAAGCTGACGTCGGCGGGATCGACGCCGTCCCACACGGGGTGCGGGTCGCCGGCGGTGATCGCCAGATCCTTGGGGCCCGAGTACTGCAGCTTGCGCCACTGGCCGAGGCCGGGCAGGAAGTCGGTGAGCGGGTGGCCCATGATCGCGATGCGGCCACCGGCGGTGACGAAGTCGGTGAGCACGCCGCGGCGCCGCTCGAGGAATATCTGGTCGCAGTTGCCGTTGATCAGGAGACCGTGCACGCCGGCGAGGTCCAAGGTGTCGAGGTCGTAGAGGTCGACCGGCCGGACCAGCCGGGCGGCGGTGGTGCCGCCCGACATGCCGGTGTTCGAACCCATCACCAGATGCAGGACGGGTGAAAGGGACTGCGGCGCAGCCGAATCGAGTGTCATCGAGGTACTTTCCAAGTGTGGCCGGTTCCCCGGCCGTGAAATTGTCGTAGCGGGTGTAGAGAACGGTGCGCGGGGCGCCGCGGTCGTCGACGGTGGCACTGACCACCTCGATGCCGTACAGCTCGGTGAGCATGCCGTCGGTGACCAGTTCGGTGACCGGGCCCAGCCGGATGTCCTCGGGTGCTCGCATCACGATGGCATTGCCGCCCAGGTGAAGGGCATGGTCCGGATGGTGCGTCGTGAGGAGGATTCCCATGCCGTCGGCCGCGAGGTCGCGCAGCAGTTCCAGCACCCGGGCCTGATTGCGCAGGTCCAGCGCCGAGACAGGCTCGTCGAGGATCATGAACGTGGCGTCCGACGCCAGCGCCCGGGCAATCAGCACGAGCTGCCGCTGGCCACCGGACAGTTCGGCGAAGCTGCGCTGCGCGAGGTCGGTGATCCCGACGCACTCGAGCACCTCACGGGTGCGCGCGATGTCGGCCTTGCCGGGGACCGAGAACGCCGAGAGATTCTTCGCCCGGCCCATCATGACCATGTCGAACACCGAGTAAGCGAAGCTCGACAGGCTCGCCTGCGGGACGTACCCGATCGCATTGTCGCGCTCGACGTGCCCTTCGCGCAGCGGCGTCAGCCCGGCGACGGCGCGCAGCAGCGTCGTCTTGCCTTGGCCGTTGGGGCCCAGGATGGAGGTGATGCCGCCCTCGACCCGCAGGTTCGCGTGGCGGACACCCAGTCGCGGCGGGGATAGTGGAAACCGCCGCCCCGCATTTCGAGGCCGCCATGAACCTCAAGCATCGATGAAGGCCTGTCTACGCGAATTCCGAAGCAGCAGAACGAACACCGGCGCACCGATGATCGCGGTCAGGATGCCGAGCGGGATCTCCCCGGAACTGACGGTGCGCGAGAGCGTGTCGATGATCGTCAGATAGGCGGCGCCGAGAACGAACGTCGTCGGCATCGAGATCCGGTGATCGGGGCCCACCCACAGTCGGGCGAGGTGCGGAACCACCAGGCCCACCCAGCCGATCACGCCGGACACCGCGACGGCGCCGGCCGTCATGAGTGCGACCATCATCAGCAGCACCGCGCGCAGCCGTCCCGGGTTCACCCTGAGCGAGGCGGCGTCGTCGTCGCCGAGGGAGAGGATGTTGATCCGCCACCGCAGCGCCAGGATCAGCGCGGCGCCCAGCAGGATCGGCACGGCCGCGACCGCGACCTTCGCCATGTCGGCGGTCGCGAGAGACCCCATGAGCCAGAACACGATCGACGGCAGCGTCGAATACGGGTCGGCGATGTACGTGATGAACGAGACCAGCGCCGAGAAGAACGCGCTCGTCACCACGCCGCCGAGGACGATCATCAGGATCGCGCCGCCGGACCGGCTGCGCCCGATCAGCAGCACCATGCCGAGGGCCACGAGGCCGAACAGGAACGCGCCGCCGACGAGGAACGTCGAGCCGATGCCGAGCACGAGCGCCAACACGCCACCGAACGACGCACCGGAGGAGACGCCGAGGATCTGCGGGCTCACCAGGCGTTGCGCAGCGGCGCGACGATGTCGTCACCCTTGTCGCCCCACTGGATCACGACGTCCGGGTTCAGGCTCAGGATGTGCTCGACGTTCGGGACGAAGTCGTTGCCCGCGACCACCGGGGTGTCGAGGAACTGCGGGAACATCGTGCCCAGCATGCCTTTCGACGCCATCGAGATCGCGACCTGGTTGACACCGACGTTGCGGGCGGTGGACCGGTTACCTAGTCGGGTGGCCGGGGTTCGGTAGTGGCCGTGCACGGGCATCGCGAGCCGGCCTCCACGGCCCGCGATGCCCGCCGTGGTCAGGACATCCTGGCGATCACCGATTCCGCGTAGTGCTCCAGGTTCGCGATCTTACGATCCAGCGGCTCGGCGTCGGGCGCGACCTCGTAGGAGTTGCGGAAGCCCACGATTACGTCGGTGACGCCCTTGTCCTCGAGTCGTCGGACTCCGTCCACGGTGAACGCGTCCGCCGAGGCGACGTGGATTTCGAACGGCGTCTCCGCCTTGCCCTCGGCGGCGCGGATCTTCTGCAGCTTCCCCAGCATCCGATCGAGTTCGTCGGGGTCGCCGCCGGCGTGCGTCCATCCGTCGCCGCGCACCACGGCCCGGCGCAGCGCTGCGTCGCTGTGCCCTCCGATCAGGATCGGGACGGGTTGGGTGGGAACCGGATTGAGCTTGATCGACGGCACGTCGTAGATGTCACCGTGGTACTCGAAGTAGCCGCCGCCGGTGAGTCCCCGCACGATGTCGATCGCCTCGTCCGTGCGCTTGCCGCGTCGCTCCCACGGCACCCCCATCACCTGGAAGTCCTCGGGCCACGGGCTCACCCCGACGCCCAGCCGCAGCCGGTTGTTCGTCATGTATGCCACCGAGGCGGCCTGCTTGGCGACGAGCACCGGTGGGCGGATGGGGAGCTTGAGCACGAAGGTCGTGAACCGCAGCGTGTTCGTCGCCGCGCCCAGGGCCATGGCGAGGATCATCGCCTCCACGAACGGCTTGTTCTCGAGGAACTCGCGGTTCCCGTCGGGCGTATACGGGTAGACCGAATCCGAATCTTCCGGGTAGCAGATGCTGTCCGCAACTGTCATGGAGTCGAAGCCGACGCGTTCGGCGGCCTGCGCCAGCGGCACGTAGAAGGCGGGGTCGGTCATGGCCTCTGCGTAGGTGAATCGCACGGTGGTGTTCCTTCGGTCGAGTGGCGGTCGGCGAACCGACGCGACGGGGCAACGGATGTGGACCACGGCCGGGGGGCCGACCGAGCCTGTGGCCGACACTCCGCCCACCCATTCTGGAGTGGGGAAGATCACATGTCAGGAGCTGTCCCGCTGCGTGGGAGGGTCCCCGCCGGAACCCGGACCGCCGCGACATCCCAGCGGATGGGATTGCAGGTTTCGGTGCGCGGCGGACCTTCCTAGCCTCCACACCAGAACTAGGCGAAGGAGCACTATGACCACCCGTCCCGCACCGACCCCTACCCCCGCACGCGACATCACCGTCGACCTACTCGTCGTCGGGGCCGGCACCGGCATGGCCGCCGCCCTGACCGCGAACGAGTTGGGGCTGTCCACGCTCATCGTCGAGAAGACGAAGTACGTGGGCGGATCGACGGCCCGCTCGGGCGGTGCCTTCTGGCTGCCCGACAACCCGATCCTGCGTGAAGCGGGCGCCGGAGATTCTCGCGAGCGGGCGGAAACCTACGTGCGTTCCGTCGTCGGCGGCACAGCGCCCGCCGAACGCGGCACCGCCTTCGTCGAGAATTCTTCTGCCACGGTCGAATTGCTGCAGCGCACGACGCCGATGAAGTTCTTCTGGGCCGAGGGCTACTCGGATTACCACCCCGAGCTGCCGGGCGGATCGGCGATCGGTCGCACCTGTGAGTGCCGCCCGTTCGACGCCTCGGTCCTCGGGGCGGAGCGGCCGCGTCTGCGCCCGGGCCTGATGGAAGCGCCTATGCCGATGCCCACCACCGGCGCCGACTACAAGTGGATGAACCTCATGGCGCGGGTGCCCACCAAGGGCATCCCGCGTGTCGTCAAGCGTCTCGCCCAGGGAGTCGGTGGCCTCGCGCTGCGCCGCGAGTACATGGCCGGTGGACAGGCGTTGGCTGCGGGTCTGTTCGCAGGCGTGGTGCGCGCGGGCGTTCCCGTCTGGACCGAGACCGAGCTGGTGCGTCTGGTCACGGAGGGCGATCGGGTCACGGGCGCCGTCGTCGCGCAGGGCGGCCGCGAGGTCACCGTCACCGCGCGCCGGGGCGTGGTGCTCGCGGCCGGCGGGTTCGACCACGACATGGCGATGCGGCACAAGTACCAGTCCGAGCAGCTCGGTGATCACGAGAGCCTCGGTGCGGAAGGCAATACCGGTGACGCGATCCGGCTCGCGCAGGAGGTCGGTGCCACCACCGGTCTGATGGATCAGGCGTGGTGGTTCCCCGCCGTGGCGGCCCTGCCCGGTCGCCCGCCGACCGTGATGCTCGCCGAGCGTTCGCTGCCCGGGTCGTTCATCGTCGATCAGACCGGTCGCCGGTTCATCAACGAGTCCATCGACTACATGTCCTACGGGCAGAAGGTTCTCGAGCGCGAGCGCGCCGGTGACCCGGTGGAGTCGATGTGGATCGTGTTCGACCAGAAGTACCGCAACAGCTACATTTTCGCGGCCGGACTGTTCCCGCGTCAGCCGCTTCCGGAGTCGTGGTACAAGGCCGGCATCGCCCACCAGGCGTCCGATGCGGCCGAACTGGCCCGCAAGGTCGGCCTTCCCGAGCAGGCGTTCGCGGAGACGTTCCGAAAGTTCAACGAGGACGCGGCAACCGGAACCGACAGCGAGTTCCGGCGGGGCCAGAGCGCCTACGACCGCTACTACGGCGACCCGACCCAGCAGCCGAACCCCAACCTGCGGCCGCTGACGGGCGGATCGCTCTACGCGGTGAAGATGACGCTCAGCGATCTCGGCACGTGCGGCGGTGTCCAGGCCGACGAGCGGGCGCGCGTCGTGCGCGAGGACGGCAGCCCGGTCGAGGGCCTGTATGCCATCGGCAACACCGCGGCCAATGCGTTCGGCCACACCTACCCCGGGGCGGGGGCAACGATCGGGCAGGGTCTCGTGTTCGGCTACATCGCCGCACGCGACGCCGCCGAGCGGTCGCCGCAGTCCTGACCCAGCACCACCCCTTCTGAAGCGTCGGAGCTGCATGCGGCGGGAGACTCCCGCCGTATGCAGCTCCGCGGCGTTTTCGGCGTCAGCAGGCTGACGCTGCGGTTCTCAGCCGTTCGCGAACAGGCGGATCCGCTGCTCGCGGCTGCGCTCGAGGTGCGTCCGCATGTGTTCGCGGGCCGCCCGCTCGTCGCGGGCTCGGATCGCCTCGAGGATGAGGTTGTGCTCGGTGTTGAGGAGGTCGGGCTCGCCGTAGTTCGACGGCGGGCCGCTGTCGTAGATCCGCAACTGGGTCGTGAGGCGGATCAGCAGCGACGTGATTGTCGTGTTGTGGGCTGCCTGCCACAGTGCCTCGTGGAACCGGAAGTTTCCGCTCCGTACCTGCACGTCGTCGGCGGCGTGGCAGCAGGAATCGTGCAGTCGTTCCAGTCTCGCCATGTCGAGGTCCGTGTGTCGCAGGGCGGCGGCGCCGGCCGCCTCGGACTCGAGTGCGACCCGTGCGGCGTAGATCTCGATCACATCCTCGGGCGTTCCGGAGCGGACCCGGAACCCGCGCGCGGCGCGTTCGAGCAGCCCGTCGTGGGCGAGCCAGTTGAGCGCCTCCCGGATGGGGGTGCGGGAGGCGCCGTAGGACTCGACGAGTTGCGTCTCGTGCAGTGCCGCGCCCTGCGGAAACTTGCCGTCGAGGATGTCTGCGCGCAGGCGTAGGTACTGCTTGGACGTCTGATCGGAGCGGCCGGAGGCGTCGCCGGGTGTGAGCGGGCCAAGATCCGTCAGTTCGTCCCCGTGCGTCATCGATGCCCCATCTGTCGTGTCTCTTTCCGGACCCGATGATTATGCCACCGACGACGTCTGAATACTTGCGTATACGCAAGTCGTCATTTACGTTCGTGTACGTCGTCGTCGAAGGATGTGGAAGTTGCGTAGCGCTGAGTGGCCCCTGGTTCAGACGGAGGAACTCGTCTCCGAGCTCGGGGGTGCGGTCCGGCCCGTCGTTCTCGACGTGACGCTCCAACTCGCGCCGGCCAGATTCGACGGTGACTACCGTCCGGAGTCCGGTGCCGGACTGTGGCGTGACGCCCACGTGCCGGGGTCGCGGCACATCGACCTGCTCACCAGTTTCTCCGACACCGCCAAGGAGTTGCACTTCAGCCGGCCGCCGGTGAGGCAGCTTGCGGAAGAGCTTGCGCAGCTGGGCATCTCGTGGGACTCCGACGTCGTCGTCTACGACCAGGGGTCGATGACGTGGGCATCGCGGTTCTGGTGGCTGCTGCGCAGCGTCGGCATCCACGCCCGCGTCCTCGACGGCGGACTCGCCCGGTGGCGTGCGTCGGGCCTGCCCGTCGAGTCCGGCGACGAGGTCCCGGCGCTTCTGCCGGTCGACGCCGCCTCGGACGTCGAGTACCTGCCGCGGTGGGTGGACCGAGACGACGTGGCCGCGATCAGCGACGGCACGGCGCCCGGCGCCCTGGTCTGCGCGCTCGCCCCGGGTCAGTTCTCCGGCGCCGAGAAGACCCGCTACTCGCGTCGCGGCCACATCCCCGGAAGCCGGAACCTGTCGGCGAAGAGCCTGCTCGACGAGACCGGCCGGATGCGTGACGTGGGAGAGGTGCGTGCCCTCGCCGCCGGCGCGCTGGCCGGCGCCGTCGACCCGGTGGTCGTGTACTGCGGCGGCGGTATCTCCGCGTGCCTGTCGGCGCTCGGCCTGGTGCTGGCCGGGTACGACGACATCAAGATCTACGACGGCTCTCTCGAGGAGTGGACTGCGGATCCGGCGCTGCCACTCGTGACCCTTCCCGGCGGTGATCAGTGACCCGATGTCGTAGGTCCTGATCCGCGTTCGCCCGAATCACGCCCTCCCCAAGGACTTTTCATGACCGAAGCTGTCACCGGCGGCCACCTCGCCGATGCCCTGGACGCGTTGCGCGCCCAGGTGCCCCTCGTCCACTCGCTCACCAACATCGTGTCCGCGAACTTCCTCACCAACGTCGTGCTCGCGGCCGGCGCCAGCAACGCCCACATCGACAATGCGCACGAGGCCGCCGGTTTCGCGCGCATCGCCGGTGGCGTGCTGGTCAATCTCGGCACTCCCGACGACGGCACCGCCGCGGCGTTCACGCTCGCCGCGGAGGCCGCGCACGATGCCGGCACGCCCTGGGTGCTGGACCCGGTCGGCGTCGGCGGGCTGCCGTGGCGCAGTGGACTGGCCGTCGACCTGCTGAAGCATCGGCCGACCGCCATCCGCGGCAACGCGTCCGAGATCATCGCGCTGGCCGGCCTCGGTGGCGACACCCGGGGTGTCGACAGCTCCGACGACCCGGCTGCCGCAGTTCCCGCCGCCGTCGCGCTGCTCGCCCATGCCGACGCGGTCTCGGCGTCCGGTCCGGTGGACCACCTCGTCGGACGTGACGTCGACGGCAACGTGGTCGGTGTCCGCATCGGTGGTGGCAGCGACATGCTGCCGCGGGTGACCTCCACCGGGTGCTCGCTCGGCGGACTCGTGGCGGCCTACCTGGCGGTTGCACCGACACCGCTGATCGGGCTCGCTGCCGCGCATGCCCACGTCGCGGTCGCGTCCGAGATCGCGCAGGAGACGTCGTCGGGTCCCGGCTCGTTCGCCGTCGCGTACCTCGACGCCCTGTACACCGTCGATGCCGCAACCCTCGCCGGGCGCGCCCGCATCGAGACGATCGACCCGACCGCAATCGCCGTGGAGGCTGGAAACCGATGAGCGTCAAGACTTTCTGGTACCTCACGCAGGCAGACGGTGACTATCCGTGGACGCCGGGCGGGCTGTTCCCGGTCGACGGGCAGCGTCAGATCGAACTCGCGAAGACCATCGACGACGGTGGTTTCGACGGCGCACTCGTCGCGACGTGGCCGAACGACCCGTTCGTGTCGGCGACGTGGGCGGCCTCGCACACCTCGCGGATGAAGTTCCTCGTCGCGGTGTACGCGAACATGATCCCGGCCCGGCTGCTCGCCGAGAAGGCGCTCACCTTCGACGCGTTCAGCGGCGGTCGGTTGATGATCAACTCGGTCAACGGTCGCGACAACATCCTCACCAAGTACGACATGAACGTCGAACACGACCGGCGTTACGAGTTGGGGGAGCAGTACTGGGCGGACTTCCGTCGGTACTACCGGGAGGGCACCGAGTCGAACTTCCCGAACACGCCGCTGCGCATCGACCCGCTCGCCGACCGCGAGGTGCCGCTGTGGGGCACCGGTGATTCGCCTGCGGGACTGGAGAACTCGGGCAAGGTGCTCGATGCGTACCTCGCGATGCTGCGCGAGACATCGTTCATCGAGGACAAGTTCGACGGTGCCCGCAGGGCGTCGGCCGCGGCCGGTCGCGAGTTCACCGACTTCGGCGCGCTGTCCGGTGTCATCGTCCGCCCGAGCCGAGACGAGGCGATCGAGCGCTTCCGATCGCTGTTCGAGAAGGCCGGCATCGACCAGATCAGCGACATCCTGGACAAGGCGGTGCGCAGGCGCACGGGCGGCGAACAGGACCTGCGCACTTTCACCGCGCGGGACGCCCAGCGGCAGGGCTGGGTCGACACCATCGTCGCCGGCAAGATCCCCGAACCCGATGACCTGTACCTCGGCGACGGCCTGTACGCGGGTATCACCGCGTGGTCACCGCTGGACATCTTCGCGACCGGGTCGTCCGCTGTGTACTACGTGGGCGCGCCGGACGAGGTCACCGGCCACGTCCGGACCTTGCGTGAGCGCACCGGGCTGACCGGCCTGATCCTTGCGGGCTGGCCGCTGATCGACGAGGCGAAGCAGGTGGCCGAGCACCTGATTCCGCGGTTCGCCGAGATCGACTGATCGATCCACACGTACGGGAGGCCGCGCGGCGCGTGGCCTCCCGTCGTCGTTGACGCGGTCGGAGCATGCGAGAACAGTGAGGAGTGGTTCGTTCCGTACGACCGCTGGAGGTATCCGATGGTCACCGCCGCACTGCTGGTCCGCGTCGAGGCGAAACGCGGCAAGGAAAACGAGGCGGCACAGTTCCTCGAGAGTGCCCTGGCGCTCGTGCAGGAGGAACCCGACACCGTCGCGTGGTTCGCCCTCCAGTTCGGGCCCGCCACCTTCGGCATCTTCGACGCCTTCCCCGACGACGCCGGCCGCCAGGCCCATCTCGCGGGCAAGGTCGCCGCGGCGCTCATGGCGCGGGCCGACGAACTCTTCGTCGGGCACCCCCACATCAGCAAGGTCGACATCCTGGCGGCCAAGCTACCGGGCTGACGTCGTATGTCGCCGTAGACCACTACCTTTCGGCTGGTCATCCTCCGCCCGCGTGCCGGTAATGTCCGGTTCGCGGACCGTTCAGTTCCGTTTGGTCTCATCGCTGCGCCATAGCGGCAGACGATGAGGAGAGTGGTGTGATGACTTCGCTGACACGGCGTCAGGCAATGAAGGCGTTCACGGTGGCTGCAGGAACGGCGGCCCTCGGTGCGGGGGCGATCGGCACGGCCGCGTCCGCCGGAGCGTTCCCGTTCCAGGAAGTGCGCGTCCTGTCCATCAATCTCTGGCACAGCGGGAGCAAGATCCCGAACGGTCTCGAGCGGGTCGCCGACATCATCGAGTCCACCCGGGCATCGATCGTGTTGCTCTCCGAATCGGGCGACGCGACAACTGCGCTCGCCGACATCCTCGGCCGGCGAGGGTCCCGGTTCCACACCGCCACGTCGTCGGACACCGGCATCCTGTCCCGGTTCCCGGTCGAGGAGACGGGCGCGCTGGACTACATGGTCAAGGCGGTCGTGTCGGTGCCGGGCGGACCAGAGCTCGCCGTGTACTCGGCGCACCTCGAGTACCGGTGGTACGCGACGTACCTTCCGCGCGGGTACGGCGGCGGGATCCCCAGCCCGGGCGAGTTCTCGCAGTTCGGCTGGGGCAAGATGCCGGGTCCTGTCACCGACCCGGACGTGGTCCAGCGAGTCAACATCGACTCGGGCCGTCCTGCCGTGATTTCCGCGTTCCTGGAGGATGCGGCGCTGGAACGGGAGAAGGGAAGGTCGGTCATCATCGGCGGCGACTTCAACGAGCCGTCGAACCTGGACTGGACGGCGGAGGCCAGGGACCTGTTCGACCACAACGGCGTCGTGTTGCCGTGGGAATCGACCCGGCTGCTCGAGCAGGCCGGATATGCCGATTCCTACCGGCGGATGTACCCGAACCCGGTGACCCACCCCGGGTTCACCTGGCCGGCCGGAAATCCCGACGTCCCCGTCTCCGAACTCACGTGGGCGCCCGAGGCCGACGAGCGAGACCGCATCGACTACATCTTCGCCAGCCGGAACTCCCGCCTGCGCCTGACGTCGGCCGGCATCGTCGGACCGCGGGAGTCGATCGTCCGCAACGAGCGGGTGATCGAGAGCACGCAGGACCGATTCGTCGACTCCCCGCTGCCGTGGCCCACCGACCACAAGGCCGTCATGGCGACCTACCGGTGCCTGCCGGCGCTCGGTGGATCCGCCTCCTGACCGACCGATTCGCGCCCGGCGACTACGTAACGGCGCTGTGATGATCCCTGTCACAGCGCCGTCACGGCTCCGAGAGTGACCGGCAACACACGTAGTCCGAGGTATATGCGCTGGTCAGAGTGGGTTTTCTGAGGCGCGTAGGTAGCCGGGGGACGAAACAGGTACCCATGCGGGTAGATCTACCGGTGTATCGATCCGGTAACGACGGAACTCTGGGTTGTGCCCGAACACCGATGCCAGACCAAGTGTCGGACCACAGCAAGACTCGGAGGACCCTCGAATGGCCCTGAAGAACACCCGCTTGACCCGTACCACCCGCGGCCTGCTGCTCGGCGCCGTCGCCGCCGGCGCGATCATGATCCCCGCCGCTCCCGCCATGGCGCAGCCGTTCACGGCGCCCAGCTGGGGCAGCAGCTCGGTCGAGGTCACCCCGGTCGCCGGCTCCACCGGCCAGGCCGCCGCGAACGCAGCCCAGTCCAAGATCGGCTCACCCTACGTGTGGGGCGCGACCGGCCCGAACTCGTTCGACTGCTCCGGCCTCGTCCAGTGGTCCTACAAGCAGGCCGGCAAGTCCGTCCCGCGTACCAGCTACGACCAGGTCTCGGGCGGCACCCCCGTCTCCAAGTCGAACCTGCAGCCCGGTGACGTCATCGGCTTCTACGGCTCGGATCACGTCGGCATCTACATCGGCAACGGCAAGGTCGTCCACGCGCCCACCGAGGGTGACGTCGTCAAGGTCTCGCCCGTCGACTCCATGCCCTTCTCCGGCGCGAGCCGCTACTGATCAGAGCCTCGTGCTCTGACGAACGAGCTACGAGCCCGTCACTCCGATCGGAGTGACGGGCTCGTCCCATCCGGGCCGAGCAGATAGAAGTCCCGGCGTGCGGCCACGAACGCCTCGACAGTCTGTGCCGGCACGCCGGTCAGGCGCCAGGCGTCGTCGGTCGCGCGGTCGTAGCGATTCTCCCGGTGCAGCCGGGCCATGGTTGCGATGTGTTGCTCGGTGTGTCGTGGCAGTCCCGCCTTCGGGAGCACATCGGCCAGCCACCGGTCCGGCGGTACGTCCACATAGCGCACCGAGCGCCCGAGCGCCCGTGAGAACTCCTCGGCCACGCCGACCATGTCGAGAGTGCGTGGACCCGTCAGTTCGTAGACATCGCCCTCGAGCGCGGTCGCAACGGTCTCGGGCCTGGTCAGATCGCCGACGACAACCTCCACACCCATCGCGCGCAACTCGTCGGCGCGATCATCGACGCGGCGGACCATCACACGAACCGGTACATCGAGCGCGCGCAGTCGGTCGACGATGACGCGGCCCACGCCGCCGGCGCCGGGAACGAGAACAACGTTGTCGGCATCCATCGGTCGGTCTCCGTCCGCGTGGAAAGTGTGATCGAACCTGTCTCTGGTGCGTCGAGCCCTTTTGGCATGCACCTCGGCTCGCGGCGCCAGTCGTGCATGTGGCACTTCAATCAGGCTAGGCCGCTCGGGAACGTACCGGAGTTCGCTGCCGCATCCGTGGCCGGATACAGACGAGTCGACCCGCTCGGCGATCGGATCTGTGATCGCGGAGCGGGTCGACTCGGGAACTGCTGGGGGACGGACGCGGGTGGCGTCACGTAGTGCAGCAGGTCAGCGCACTATCTGACTCAGCAGTCGTAGTACAGCGAGAACTCGTACGGGTGCGGACGCAGGTTGACCGGGGCGATCTCCTGCTCGCGCTTGAGCGAGATCCAGGTCTCGATCAGGTCGGTGGTGAAGACGCCACCCTCGGTCAGGTAGTCGTGATCCTGCTCGAGGCGATCGATGACCGCGTTCAGGCTGGTGGGGGCCTGCGGGATGTTGCGGGCCTCCTCCGGCGGGAGCTCGTAGAGATCCTTGTCGACCGGAGCCATCGGCTCGATCTTGTTCTTGATGCCGTCCAGGCCGGCCATCATCTGCGCCGCGAAGTTCAGGTACGGGTTGCCCGACGAGTCCGGTGCGCGGAACTCGAGGCGCTTGGCCTTCGGGTTGTTGCCCGTGATCGGGATACGCACGGCCGCGGAACGGTTGCGCTGGCTGTACACCAGGTTGATGGGGGCCTCGTAGCCCGGCACCAGGCGGTGGTAGGAGTTGATCGTCGGGTTCGTGAACGCGAGCAGCGACGGCGCGTGGTGCAGGATGCCGCCGATGTACCAGCGAGCCAGGTCCGACAGGCCCGCGTAACCGGCCTCGTCGTGGAACAGCGGCTTGCCGTCCTTCCACAGCGACTGGTGCACGTGCATGCCCGAGCCGTTGTCGCCGAACAGCGGCTTCGGCATGAAGGTGGCCGACTTGCCGTACTGCCAGCAGGTGTTCTTCACGATGTACTTGAACAGCTGCAGGTCGTCGGCCGCCGCGAGCAGCGTGTTGAACTTGTAGTTGATCTCCTGCTGACCACCGGTGCCCACCTCGTGGTGACCGCGCTCGAGCTCGAAGCCGGCGTTGGTCAGGTTGGTCGAGATCGCGTCACGCAGGTCGACGTAGTGGTCGTACGGGGCGACGGGGAAGTAGCCACCCTTGGCGCGGACCTTGTAGCCGAGGTTGGGGCTGCCGTCGGCGTTGACCTCGGCGCCGGTGTTCCATGCACCCGAGATCGAGTCCACCTCGTAGAATGCGCCGTTCATGGCCGAGTCGTAGCGGACCGAGTCGAAGATGTAGAACTCGGCCTCGGCGCCGAAGAAGGCGGTGTCGGCGATGCCGGTGCTGACCAGGTACTCCTCGGCCTTGCGGGCGACGTTGCGCGGGTCGCGGCTGTAGGCCTCGCGGGTGAACGGATCGTGGACGAAGAAGTCCATGTTCAGCGTGCGTGCCTTGCGGAACGGATCGATCCGCGCGGTCGACACGTCGGGGAGCAGCATCATGTCGGACTCGTGGATCGACTGGAAGCCGCGGACCGAGGAGCCGTCGAACGCGAGGCCGTCCTCGAACACGTCCTGGTTGAACGCGGACGCGGGGATGGAGAAGTGCTGCTGAACGCCGGGCAGGTCGCTGAATCGGATGTCCACGTACTCGACTTCTTGGTCGGCGATGTACTTGATGACCTCTTCGGCTGTGGTGAAAGCCACGTTGGTGCTCCTTCAGTCGGTTACCTGCCGGTTGGGTTTCGGCGGTTTCGTCGAGGCAAGACGGTAGAGAGCCGGTGTTGCCCGTTAATCAAGCCTATGTTTCGCGGGTGTTACACGTCGGAGTTCGCTCGACGTACGCGCGGTGAATGTGACCAGATACACCGGTCACGGGTGTGACGAGCGGCACCGATGGGGCGACGGCCCGCCGGTATGCGCACGTCGACGCCTATCCTGGACGGCATGTCACGTATGACCGGCTCCTGGCTCTCCGGACCTTCCGCGGCTCTGCCCAAGGATCAGACGCAGGCGCAGGCCTACCGCGGCGAACTGCTGGGCCTGCCGGCCGACGGACCGGGCGCCCTGACCTCGACCGGCCGCCGCATCGCCGCGCTGGCGATCGACTGGTTCACCTCGGCCGGCGTCGTGATGCTGCTGATCGGCGAGGCGCCCCTCGAGAACTCCCTCGTCGGCACCTACACGCTGATGCTGTGGTTCGCCGTCGGCCTCGTGTGCGTCTCGCTGTTCTCGTTCACCCCGGGCCAGTACATGATGGGCCTGCAGGTGGCCCGCGTCGACGGCCCGGTGCGCGTCGGTTTCCTGCGGGCCCTGGCCCGGCAGGCGCTCATCGTGTTCATCGCGCCCGCCGTCATCACCGACGTCGACGGACGCGGCATGCACGACCGCGCCACCGGCACCGCGCTCGTCCGCACCCGCTGAGCGAGTCGCCCCACCCGTGAAACGCCGAATGTCACATCGGTTCAGTCCGACTGAACCGATGTGACATTCGGTCACATGGGGGAGCGTGCGTCAGCGACGACGGATCGTGCGCTGCATGCCCTTCATCTTCGCGCCGGGCGGCAGCGGGCCCTTGGGGAGCGCGGAGCCGCTGCGGCTACCGAGGGCAGCCAGGCGGGACTCGATGGTGTCCATCCGCTTGGTGTCGATGTTGCGCGGCAGCTTGCCCAGGTGCTTGGCCAGCTGCGACAGCGGGACCTGGCCCTCCTCGTTGCCGACGATGAAGTCGTAGATCGGGGTGTCGCCGACCAGTCGCGCGGTCTTCTTCTTCTCCTGCGCGAGCAGACCCTTGACGCGCTGCGGCGAACCCTCGGCGACCAGGATCACGCCGGGTCGGCCGATCACACGGTGCACCGCGTCGAGCTGGGTGGTGCCGGTGACCGCATTCGTCACGCGCCACGAACCCTGCATGTTCTCGAGTGCCCACGCGGCCGCGCCGGCCTGACCCTCGGCCTTGCCGTAGACGGTCTTCTGGACACGCTTGCCGAAGATGATGAAGCCGAGCAGGACGCCGATGAGGATGCCGATCGGCAGCAGGAACCACTCGATCCCGAAGATGAGGCCGATCAGGAAGAACACGACGGCGCTGAGCACCAGCGTGCCGATCAGCAGCGGCAGCAGCAGCTTGTCTTCCTTGCGCTGCATCTGGAACGCCTGCCAGAGCTGAGTCCGGCGTTCCTTGGACGCCTGCTTGCGGGCCGCCTTCGCCGCAGCCTTCGCTTCCTTGCTTGGTTTGCCCGCTTTTCCGGACTTACTGCCGTTCGCCATACCTCACAGGATACGACCCTCACCGCGCCCGACTACGCGCGCGGTGAGGGGACCGAGCACGTCAGGCGCGGGTGGCGAGGCGCTCGAGGACCGAGCTGGCCTCCTGCGAGGCGCTACCGGCCTCGGCGAGATGGGCCTGCCCCTCGGGGAGAGCGCGGCCGTGATGTGCCATCGCCTGCGCGTACAGGCGACCGGCGCGGTATGACGAGCGGACCAGCGGCCCGGCCATGACGCCGGCGAAGCCGATCTCCTCGGCTGCCTTGGAGTGCTCGACGAACTCCTCCGGCTTGACCCACCGCTCCACGGGGTGGTGCCGCGGCGACGGCCGCAGGTACTGAGTGATGGTGAGGATGTCGCAGCCGGCCTCGTGCAGGTCGACCATCGCCTGATGCACTTCCTCCGGGGTCTCGCCCATGCCGAGGATCAGGTTGGACTTGGTGACCAGTCCGAAGTCGCGGGCCGCGGTGAGGACACCCAGCGAGCGCTCGTACCGGAACGCCGGCCGGATCCGCTTGAAGATCCGCGGCACCGTCTCCAGGTTGTGCGCGAGCACCTCCGGACGGGACTCGAACACCTCGGCCAGCAGGTCCGGCTTGCCGTTGAAGTCGGGGACGAGATTCTCGACGCCGGTGCCCGGGTTGAGGGCGTGGATCTGGCGGACCGTCTCCGCGTACAACCACGCACCACCGTCGGGCAGATCGTCGCGGGCGACGCCGGTGATCGTGGAGTAGCGCAAGCCCATCGAGCGGACGCTCTCGGCGACACGACGCGGCTCGTCACGGTCGAGCGCGGTGGGCTTACCGGTATCGATCTGGCAGAAATCGCAACGGCGCGTGCACTGTTCGCCACCGATGAGGAACGTTGCCTCCCGGTCCTCCCAGCACTCGTAGATGTTGGGGCAGCCGGCTTCCTCGCAGACCGTGTGCAGGCCTTCGTTTTTCACCAAGCCCTTGAGCTCGGTGTACTCCGGACCCATCTTGGCGCGGGTTCGGATCCAGTTGGGCTTGCGTTCGATCGGCGTTTCCGCGTTTCGGATCTCGATGCGGAGAAGCTTCCGTCCTTCTGGGGCGACAGTCACGTGCACGATGGTACGCCTGACCGATCCGTCGTCCGGGGCTGGGCGGGGGTGCTCAGCCGAACCTGACCGTGGTGAACTCGGGCGTCTGAAGTGCAGTGTCGAAGGTCACACGCTCGATGTCGTGAACCGTCACCGGAAGCTCGCCGGCGAGCGCCGCCATGACCGCCACCGTGACCGCCGGGGTGACGTCGTCGATCGTCACGTCGCGACCCAACTCGCGCGTCAGCGTCGTGACACCGGCGTCCTTGATGCCGCACGGCACGATGTTGTCGAAGCCGTCCAGGACGGAATTGCAGTTCAGTGCGAAGCCGTGCATCGTCACCCCGCGCTGCACCCGGACGCCGATCGCGGCGACCTTGCGCTCGGGCAGCCAGTTGCCGTCGACCAGGGAGGCCGGCAGCCACACGCCGGACCGCCCCTCGACGCGTCCGCACGTGATCCCCAGATCGGTACACACGGTGATGAGGGCCTGCTCGATCCGTCGCACATAGCTGACGACATCGACCGGCTCGGCGAGTTTGACGATCGGGTATCCCACCAACTGGCCGGGGCCGTGCCACGTGATCTTGCCGCCACGGTCGACGTCGATCACGGGCGTCCCGTCGACGGGACGGTCCTCGGGGGCGGTGCGACGGCCGGCGGTGTAGACGGCCGGATGCTCGAGCAGCAACAGGGTGTCGGGACCGACGTCGTCGGCGCGGGTCGTGGCGAGATCGCGCTGGCGATCCCACGCCGTCATGTAGTCGATGCGTCCGAGATGTTCGACGGCCATCGGCTGTGTGCTGAATCGGGCCGATGCGGTGGCACTGCTCATGGACCCAGACGTTACGCCTGGCATCCGCCGGCGCCGACCCGGCGGTCCGGGTACGGGCGCACGGTGCCGCTCGGTCCGTGCTCAGCGGGCGCAGGCGTAGGCGAGTGCCTCGTCGATCGTGCTGTGCCGGAACGTGAATCCGGCGCCGTCGAGGGCCGTCGGAATTGCGCGCTGCCCGGACAGCACCGCCTCCTGTGCGAACTCGCCGATCAGCGCGGAGACGGCGAACCCCGGCACCACCCACGGTGCGGGACGGTGCAGGGCCCCGCCCAGAGCCGAATTGAAGCGCTTGTTGGTCACCGGTTCCGGCGCGCACAGGTTCACGGGACCGTGGAGGTCGTCGCGGGCGATCACGAACTCGATGGCCGCGATCTCGTCGGCGAGAGAGATCCACGACATGTATTGACGGCCGCTGCCGAGTCGGCCGCCCAGACCGAGCGAATACAGCGGACGCAGCTTCCCGAGCATGCCGCCGGTGGGCGCGAGCACCGTCGCGGTGCGCAGCGACACGGTCCGCACTCCGGCCGCGCGGGCGGGCGCCGTCGCGGCCTCCCAGTCCCGGCACACCGCCGCCAGGAATCCGCTGCCCGACGGCGCGCTCTCGTCGACGACCCGGTCGCCGGTATCGCCGTAGTAGCCGATCGCACTGCCGTTGACGAGAACGGGCACCGCCGCGTCGGCGACGGCACGGGCCAGGACGTCCGTCGCGGTGAGCCGGCTGTCCCGGATGGCCTGCTTGTAGGCGCCCGACCAGCGTTTGTCGCCGATGCCCGCCCCGCACAGGTTCACGACCGCGTCGGCGCCTCGCAGGACCTCGGCATCGACGACGCCGTGTTGCGGGTCCCACTCGAACTCGTCGGCCCTCGAGGGGCGACGGCGCACCAGCCTCGTCACGTCGTGGCCGCCGGTCCGCAGTGACGCGACCAGGGCCTGCCCGATCATTCCGGACGAGCCGGCGACGACGATTCGCATGGCATTTCTCCTCGAGCGGTGACGGCCGGTCACAGGCGGTGACCGAAACGCCGAGGGGCACCACTCCTCGCGGAAATGGTGCCCCTGGCGACGACTGGTGTCGTGATCGAGATCCGGTGGACCTTACAGGCCCAGATCGGCCTCGAACGACGCCTCTTCGAGACGCTGCTTGATGGTGGTCAGGAAGCGACCCGCATCCGCACCGTCGACCAGACGGTGATCGTAGGTGAGCGGCAGGTAGCACATCGAGCGGACGCCGATGGACTCGTTGCCGTTCTCGTCCTGGACCACGACCGGACGCTTGACGATCGCGCCGGTGCCCAGCATCGCCGCCTGCGGCGGAACCAGGATCGGGGTGTCGAACAGGGCGCCCTGGCTGCCGATGTTGGTGATGGTGAAGGTGCCACCGGAGAGCTCGTCCGGCTTGAGGCCACCGCTGCGGGCACGCTTGGCGATGTCCGCGATCGCGCGGGCCAGACCGGCCAGCGACAGGTCACCGGCGTTGTGGATCACCGGGGAGAGCAGACCCTGCTCGGTGTCCACGGCGATGCCGAGGTGCTCGGCCGCGTGGTAGGTGATCTCCTTGGCGCCCTCGTTGTAGCTCGCGTTCACGTTCGGGTGAACCTTGAGCGCCTCGACGACGGCCTTCGCGAAGAACGGCAGGAACGTCAGGTTGACGCCCTCGCGCTCGGCGAAGTCGGCCTTGGCCTGGGCGCGCAGCGCGGCGATCCGGGTGACGTCGACCTCGAAGGTCTGCGTGAGCTGCGCCGTAGTCTGCAGCGACTCGCGAGTCTTGACGGCCGTGATCTGACGGATCCGGTTGACCTTCTGCGTGGTGCCACGCAGGTGAGCGAGCTCCGGACGCACGCCGGCGGTGGCGGCGGGGGCCGGGGCGGCAGCGGCTGCGGCGGCGGGAGCGGGTGCCGCGGCAGGGGCCTTCGCGGCGTCGGCGGCGGCGAGGACGTCCTGCTTGCGGATGCGTCCGCCGACACCGGTGCCGGTGACCTTCGCCAGGTCGACGTTGTTGTCGGCGGCGAGCTTGCGAACCAGCGGCGTCACGTACGGCGCGTCACCCGAGGGCGCAGCGGCGGCCGGAGCGGCAGCGGGAGCAGCGGGAGCGGCCGGTGCTGCGGGAGCAGCAGGTGCTGCCGGAGCGGCGGGGGCCGGAGCCGGTGCTGCGGCGGGGGCCGGAGCGGGAGCTGCCGGCGCGGGAGCCGGAGCCGGAGCGGCCGGTGCTGCGGCGGCAGGCGCACCCGAACCGATGACCGCGAGCTGACCGCCCACGTCGACGGTGTCGTCTTCCTGCGCACTGATCTCGAGGAGGATGCCGGCGACGGGCGACGGGATCTCCGTGTCGACCTTGTCGGTGGAGACCTCGAGCAGGGGCTCGTCCACGGCGACCTCGTCACCGACAGCCTTGAGCCAACGGGTGACGGTGCCCTCGGTGACGGACTCGCCCAGTTCCGGCATGGTGACGGCCGTGCCGGACGCGGCACCGGCAGCAGGCGCAGCGGCGGGGGCTGCGGCAGGTGCGGGAGCGGCCGCGGCGGCGGGCGCGGGAGCAGCGGCCGGTTCGGCTGCGGCGGGAGCGGGAGCGGCCTCGGCGGCGGGCGCGGGAGCCTCACCGGCGTCACCGATCACGGCCAACTCGCCACCGATCTCGACGGTGTCATCCTCCTGAGCGACGATCTTGGTCAGAACGCCGGCGACGGGGGACGGGATCTCGGTGTCGACCTTGTCGGTGGAGACTTCGAGCAAAGGCTCGTCTACTTCGACCGTGTCTCCTTCCTGCTTGAGCCACCGCGTGACAGTTCCCTCGGTGACGGATTCACCAAGGGCTGGCATCTGGACGGAGAAGGCCATTTCTTTTGACTCCTCGACGGTTGTGTTCGGGTTGTTGAGTTTTGTCGACTTGTGGTCGAAAACCATTGTGCTCGAGATGCACGGTTCCTGCGGCGGTGTACGACGTTTCCGAGGCGCCTCACTCCGGTGGTGTGCTGCGCTTCGGACCCGTCGTGCGGCGCGCTGCGCCCATCCTTTCATTGATGCCCAGACCGTGTCCTCCGAGGGGCGGGTCATGTGAAATTCCTCGTCGTCGAGCGCGTCTGCTGGCAAAATCGGACAGATCGTCGCGGACCGGTCCGTGGCGGGCAGGGAGGAGAGTTCACGTGGGGTTGTTCGGCCGATTCACGCGCGGGCGGTCGTCGCGTCCGACGTCCGACGCGGAGTCCGACGCACGGCACCTCGCGGACTGGGCGCACTCGCACCACGGGGTCGAGGCGTACGTCGAACCCCAGACCACGGTGACGGAGGTGACGGTGGTGCTCGTCGCGGCGGACGGCGAATGGACCCGCCGCAAGGTCGGCGGTGAACGTGGCGCCCGGAGGCTCGGCGAGGACCTGCACATCCCGGTGTACGACGTCCGCAAGACGGGCTACCCGCAGCGGATGCGCGACTTCGACGCGCGGCGCCGGATCGAGCGCAAGCGGGAGCGCGAACGCGAGCTGCTGCGGGGCGACCCCGAGCTGTGAACGCGGCGCACGCCCGACGGGCCCGCCCAGGTCTGGACGGGCCCGTCGGACGTGCAACGAGCAAGTGGGGAAACTATCCGTTGGCGGCGATGTCCTCGAGCACCGAGATCATCGTGCGGACCGGGACCCCGGTGCCGCCCTTGCCGGTGTAGCCGAACGGGCCTCCGGTGTTGAACGCCGGACCGGCGACGTCGATGTGCGCCCACTGCACGCCGTCGGCGACGAACTCCTTCAGGAACAGGCCGGCCGCGAGCATGCCGCCCCAGCGGTGCGGGGTGACGTTCGCCAGGTCCGCGACCCGGGAGTTGAGGTCGCCGCGCAGCTCGGCGGGCATCGGCATCGGCCACGCGTTCTCGCCGATCTCCTGCGAGATCGCCGCGACGCGGTCGCGGAACTCGTCGGTGCCCATCACGCCGGGCGTGCGGTTGCCCAGCGCCACCATCTGTGCGCCGGTCAGCGTCGCGGTGTCGATCAGGTAGTCGGGCGCGTCCTCGCAGGCGCGGGCGATGGCGTCGGCCAGGACCAGGCGACCCTCGGCATCGGTGTTGATCACCTCGACTGTGGTGCCGCCGTACTGCGTCAGGACGTCGCCGGGGCGCTGCGCGGTGGCCGACGGCATGTTCTCGGCCATCGGCACCCATGCGGTGACGTCGACGGGCAGCCTCAGCTCGGCGGCGAGCACGACGGTCGCGATGACGGCAGCGGCGCCGCCCATGTCGGAGGTCATGTTCTCCATGCCGGCGGCCGGCTTGATGGAGATGCCGCCGGTGTCGAAGGTGATGCCCTTGCCGACGAGCGCGACCTTCTTGACCCCGCGGCGCTTGCTGCCCGAATACGTCATCTGCACCAGGCGGGGCTGACGGGACGAACCCTTGCCGACGCCGACGATGCCGCCGAAGCCGGCCTTGGCGAGCGCCTTCTCGTCGAGGACCTTGACCGTCAGCCCGGCGCCGGTGCCGAGTGCCTTGGCGCGGTCGGCGAACTCGGCCGGGAACAGGTGGCTGGGCGGAGTGTTGACGAACTCGCGGGCCGTCGCGACGGCCTTCGCGATCGCGACCGACCGGGCGAGGACAGCCTTGGGCTCCTTCGCGCGCGGCGACTCGACGAGCAGTTCGACGCGGCCGACCGGCTGGGCATCCGGCCCCGGCGCCGACTTGCTCGACTTGAACTCGGCGAACGTGTATGCGCCCAGGAAGAAGCCCTCGGCGGCCGCGCCGAGGTCGACCGAGGACAGCGTCGTCGCGGCGGTGGCAACCCCGGACAGGGAACGGGCGGCGACGCCGGCGGACTTGCGGACCTGCTCGGCGTCGATCTTGTCGGCGGCGCCGAGGCCGACGGCCAGGACGCTCGACACCGACAGTCCGGCGGGAGCCGGGACGCGGGTGAGTTCCTCGGCCTTGCCGGTGGCGCCGACGGCCTGCAGGTCGTCGAGCAGCGCCGCCAGCACGTCCTCGTCCACCCCGCTGCCCAGGAGCGCCTCGGGGCCGTCGGATCCGGTGGTGAGACCGATCACGAGTACATCGACGCGCTTGCCGAGGGAACCGGCGAGTGCGACGTCGGGTCCGAGGGAACGGGTGGGGGAGGAAGTTGCGGGCACGGCATCTCCAGATTGGTTGGTTGCGACTGTCGGGTTGCGACTGTCTGGGTGCGACAGGCCGGTGTGTCGCGTGGGAAGTCGACGGCCGAATTCCGATGTTAGTTCGCCGACGGCGTCGGCTAGCGTTGTCCCTCATGAGCGACGCGAGCCTGCTGCAGGGCCCCATCCATTCCGTCCACGTCGACCTCGGTGCCACGTTCGCGCCGTTCGGTGGGTGGCAGATGCCCGTCTCGTACGCCGGCACCGTCGCCGAGCACACCGCGGTCCGCGAGTCGGTGGGCCTGTTCGACGTCAGCCACCTCGGCAAGGCGTTGGTGAAGGGTGCGGGTGCTGCCGACTTCGTCAACGGGACGCTCACCGCGGATCTCGCGAAGGTGGGCCCCGGCCAGGCCCAGTACACGTTGTGCTGCACCGAGACCGGCGGCGTCGTCGACGATCTGATTGCGTACTACGTGGCCGACGACGAGGTGTTCCTGGTGCCGAACGCGGCGAACACCGCCGAGGTCGTCGCCCGCCTGGCGGCCGCCGCGCCCGCCGGCGTCACGGTCACCGACCAGCACCGCGACTACGGCGTGCTCGCGGTCCAGGGCCCCAAGTCCGGCGACGTCCTCGCCGCGCTGGGACTGCGCGGTGACATCGAGATCGCGGACATCGAGTACATGGGCTTTGCGGACATGGAGTGGAACGGTGTCCCGGTGCGGGTGTGCCGCAGCGGTTACACCGGTGAGCGCGGCTTCGAGGTGCTGCCGCGCTGGGACGACAGCGAGGCCCTGTTCCGGGCTCTGCTCGACGCGGTCCGCGCCGAGGGCGGCGAGGTCGCGGGCCTGGGCGCTCGTGACACGCTGCGCACCGAGGCCGGCTACCCGCTGCACGGACACGAGCTCTCGCTGGACATCTCGCCGTTGCAGGCGCGTTGCGGGTGGGCCATCGGGTGGTCCAAGCCGCAGTTCTGGGGCCGTGAGGCGCTCGTCACGGAGAAGGAGGCCGGGCCCGTCCGGCGGTTGTGGGGAATCAAGGCCCTCGACCGCGGTGTGCTGCGGCAGGGACAGACCGTCTCCCTCGGCGGCGCTCCGATCGGTGAGACCACGTCGGGGACGTTCTCCCCGACCCTCAAGGTGGGGATCGCACTTGCGTTGCTGGACACCGCGACTGCGCTGAAGGCGGGCGACGAGGTCAGCGTCGATGTGCGCGGGCGTAGTCTGCGCTGCGAGGTCGTCACGCCGCCGTTCGTGCCGGTCCACACCAAGTAACGCTCGATACCAGGGAAAAAGCGGCGCAACTCCGTTAGATAGGATCACGGCTTATGACAGACGGCCTCGAATTCGCGCGCATCCAGCATCCCTCTCCCGCGACCGAAGAGGCGCGGCGCGAGATTCTGGAAGCGCCCGGGTTCGGTCGGTACTTCACCGATCACATGGTGTCGATCATGTACACCGAGGGCCGGGGCTGGCACGACGCCGAGGTGCTGCCGTACGCCCCGATCGAGCTCGATCCGGCCGGCATGGTGCTGCACTACGGGCAGGCGATCTTCGAGGGACTCAAGGCGTACCGCCAGCCGGACGGCGGTATCGCGTCGTTCCGTCTGACGGCCAATGCCGAGCGGCTGCGTCAGTCGGCGCGCCGCCTCGCGATGCCGGAGCTGCCGGACGACCTGTTCGTCGGATCGATCGACGCACTGCTCGACGTCGACAGCGATTGGGTTCCCGCGGCCGGCGGCGAGGACTCGCTGTACCTGCGCCCCTTCATGTTCTCCACCGAGGCCGGACTGGGTGTCCGCCCCGCCAAGGAGTACCGCTACCTGCTGATCGCCTCCCCGGCCGGCGCGTACTTCCCGCGCGGCGTCAAGCCCGTGAGCGTGTGGCTCTCGCGTGAGTACGTCCGCGCCGCACCGGGCGGCACGGGTGCCGCCAAGTTCGCCGGCAACTACGCGGCGTCGCTGTTGGCGCAGGCGCAGGCCTCCGACGAGGGCTGCGACCAGGTGGTGTGGCTCGACGCGATCGAGCGCAAGTACGTCGAGGAGATGGGCGGGATGAACCTGTTCTTCGTCTTCGGCTCGGGTCCCGACGCGCGCCTGGTGACGCCGTCGCTGTCCGGTTCGCTGCTGCCCGGCATCACCCGCAACTCGCTGCTGAGCCTCGCCACCGACGCCGGCTTCGCGGTGGAGGAGCGCCGGATCAGCACCGACGAATGGCGTGAGAAGACCGCCTCCGGTGAGATCACCGAGGTGTTCGCGTGCGGTACCGCCGCCGTCATCACGCCCGTCGGCCGGGTGAAGTCCGCCGAGGGCGAGTTCACGATCGCCGACGGCGAGCCGGGCAAGGTCACGATGGCCCTGCGCGACACGCTCACCGGTATCCAGCGCGGCACGTTCGCCGACACCCACGGCTGGATGACCAAGCTGCGCTGAGTTTCTGCAGTCGACGATCGGGCCCTTCCGCTGCTGCGGGAGGGCCCGATTCGCTTCTCGGGGTCAGCCTCCGAGCAGGAACCCGACCGCGGTGGCGGCGACCGCGAATTCCAGTGTGGCACCGAGGAGGTCGCCGTTGATGCCGTCGAACCGACGCGCGCAGTGCCGGATCAGGAAGGCGGCGACGGCGAGAACTGCGACGATCACCACAGGCCCCTGCCACCACCGGTCGGGGACCGCCCACACGGCCGCGGCCGCGAGAACGACGGTCCACAGTCCGACAGCCCACCGGCCCTGGGAGTCGGCGACCAGCGCGCCGAAGCCGCGTGGGCTGGAGGCGGGAACTCCGCGCCGGCAGGCGATCACGACCGCGACCCGGCCCGCGGTGACGGCCACGATCACGCCCGCCCACTGCTGGGCCGCGCCCAGCGCGCCGAACGACAGAGCCTGCACGCCGATGGTCACGATCAGCGCCGCGACGCCGAACGGACCGGCGCCACCGCTGCGCATCACCTCACGGGCGCGCTCCGGCGCTCCGTAGCACCCGAGGCCGTCCGCGGTGTCGGCCAGTCCGTCGACGTGCATGCCGCGGGTGGCCAGCGCCAGTGCACCGACCGTCAGCAGTCCGGCGAGTGTGGGATCGAGTCCGGCCTCCGACAGCACCCACAGCACGCCGGCGACCGCGGCGCCGAGCAGGGCACCGACCGCGGGCGCCGCCGCGATCGCGCGCCGGCCTTCCGGGCGACCGATGTCGTGCGGGCCGCGGACCGGCAGCACCGTCAGCCACGACAGCGCCAGCGAGAGGCCGGTCACCGCGGCGCGCACGATCAGTTCGATTCCGTCGGTTCGGATTCGGGTTCGGTGTTGTTGCTCACGCCGGCCTGGTCGAAAGTGGCCATGTGGGCGAGTGTCGCCACCGCGCCCTGCAGGATCGGCAGCGCCGCGACGGCACCCGAACCCTCACCGAGACGCATGTTCAGGCCGAGGATCGGGTCGAGTCCCAGGTGTCGCAGCGCGATCGTGTGGGCGGGTTCGGTGGACCGGTGGCCGGCCACCCACCACTCGCGGGCGCCGGGGGCGAGTTCCTCCGCGACCAGCGCCGACGACGTCACGACCAGACCGTCGACGATCACCGGGGTCCGGCGGACCGCGGCCTGTGCGAGGAACCCGGCCATCGCGGCCAGGTCGGCGCCCGACACGGTGCGCAGCAGGCCCACCGCGTCCCGCACGTAGGGCCGGGCCCGACGCAGGGCGTCGCGCACGGCGGCCGTCTTGCGCATCCATCCCGCGTCGTCGATGCCGGTGCCGCGTCCGACGGCAGCGACCGGTTCGGTGTCGGTGAGGGCGGCGATGAGGACCGTCGCGGGCGTGGTGTTCCCGATGCCCATCTCGCCCGCGATCAGCAGATCGGCACCCGAATCCACCTCCTCGTCCGCGATGGCGCGGCCCGCGGCGATCGCGCGCAGCGTCTCCTCGTGCGTCAACGCGTCCTCGCGGTCGATCGATCCCGACGAGCGGCGGATCTTGTAGGCCGACACCGACGGATCCGTGTCCGCGTCCACTGCCAGGTCCACCACGCGCACCGCGGCACCGGCGATCGAGGCGAGGATGTTGACGGCGGCCCCGCCGTCGCGGAAGTTGGCGACCATCTGCGCGGTGACCTCCGGCGGATACGCCGATACGCCGCCGCGGGCGATGCCGTGGTCGCCGGCGAAGACGACGACGCGGGGATCGGCGAAGATGTGCGGTGGGCAGACACCCTGGCAGGCGGCCGCCCACACGGACAGTTCCTCGAGCCGTCCGAGGGATCCGGTCGGCTTGGTCAGCAGCAACTGGCGAGCCTGGGCCTGATCCCGGATCTCTGCGTCCGGCGGGACGGGAGGTTCGAAGTCGGGGGCGGATGGACTCACGGATTCGCTTGTCACGCTAGGCCTTTCATTTGAGCGCCGATCATTTGAGCGTCAGGGCGATGCCCGCGACGACGAGGATCACGTCGTCGCACACTGCGGCCAACCGGGAATTGAGGGCGCCGATTTCGTCGCGGAACAGCCTTCCCGAGCGAGTCTCGGGGATCACGCCCAGGCCCACCTCGGGACTCACGAGCAGCAACCGGCCCGGATACGCGTCGACCGCGCGGACCAGTGCGTCGATGTTCGGCTCGACGGTGCCGCGGGGGGCGTCCCACGCGTTCGCGTCGTCGAGCTCACCGGTGAGCCAGGTGCCCAGGTCGTCGACGAGCGTCGGGGGATGCGCGTCCGGATCGGTGAGGACATCGATGAGGTCGCCGTCGCGGCCGGTCTCGACCGTCGCCCACGACGCCGGTCGGCGGCTGCGGTGCTGGTCGATCCGGGACTCCCAGTCGTGGTCGTCCGGGTACCGGCGGGCGGTCGCGACGTACCGCACCGGCGCGCCGGCCTCGACGTCGTCGAGCAGGCCCTCTGCATGTGCCGACTTGCCCGACCGGGCGCCGCCGAGGACGAGTGTGCGGCGGGGGCGGGGCGAATCGGGGGAGGGCACGGGCATAGACGCTACCAATCGACTCGGGCCGGTCCCCGCAGTGCGAGGACCGGCCCGAGTCGGTGTGTGGGTCAGACGGCGTCGCCGGGGCCGACCCGCGGCTTCGGGGCGCGCATCTTGCGGATCTGCGAGGCGCGCACGAACGCGTACCAGCCCAGCTTGAACCCGCCGTCGGTGCTGTCGGGGAAGCGCTCGCGCACCTTGTTGTTGATCATGCGGCCGAGGAAGTAGCCCTCGCCGGCCATGAACAGCATCATCACGAGCATCGCGAGTGTGACGAAGTTCTGGATGACCGGGCTCAGGAACATCGCCATGATCAGCACCAGTGCGAGCGGCATGAACATGCCGACCAGATTGCGCCGGCTGTCGACGATGTCGCGGGCGTACGCGCGGACCGGACCCTTGTCGCGCGGCAGCAGGTACTTGTCCTCGCCGGCGAGCATGCGGGCACGACGATCGGCGGAGTCGGCACGGCGCTCCGCGGCGGCCGCTTTGCGCTCCTCCTTGGAACCACGGGTGGCCTTGCGGCGGGCCCGGGCCTCCTTGGCGGTGAGCGGAGCGGGTGCGACGGGGCCACGACGTTTGGCCTCGGCCTCGCGGCGCTTGGGCGTCGGACGGCCCTTGCCGGGGGTCGCGGCCCCGGCGGTCTCGATCGTCTCCGCGGTCGTCGCGGTCGACTCGGTGATCTCTCCGGCGGCCGCACCATCGCGTTTGTCGGAATTGTCAGAGTCGCCTCGGCGTAGCAGCTTCACGCATCCAGGCTATGGGATAACTGCCGTGCTGGCGAAACCGACCACCGTGGAACCACCACGACCCGCCCCGAAATGCCGAGGTCGGGGCAGCGCCATACACTCCGCTGATGCGTGTGCTCATCGCCCCCGACTCGTTCGGTGAAACCCTCACTGCTGTACAGGCGGCCGAGGCGATGGCCTCCGGGTGGGAGACCGCGCGACCCGACGATGTCGTCGTGCTCGCACCGCAGTCCGACGGCGGCCCGGGATTCGTCGACGTGATTTCTGCCACCGTCGGGGGAGTCAGGTCCGTTCGGGTGGAGGGACCGCTCGGCCGGCCGGCCGACGCGCGCTGGGTGCTCGCCGACGACACCGCGTACGTCGAATCGGCGCAGGCCGTCGGGCTCGGGTTGCTCGACGGGCCACCGACCTCGCGCAGCGCTCTCGATGCGCACAGCCGTGGGGTGGGGCAGCTGATCGACGCCGCGATCGACGCCGGCGCCGCACGGATCGTCGTCGGTCTCGGCGGGTCCTGCTGCACCGACGGTGGGCGCGGAATGATCGCCGCGCTGGGTGGTCTGGACCGGGCGCGCCGACGGCTCGCGGCGGTCGAGCTGGTCGCCGCCACCGACGTCGAGAACCCGCTGCTCGGCGAGCACGGGGCCGCACGGATCTTCGGTCCGCAGAAGGGCGCCGACCCCGCCGCCGTCGAGGAGCTCGAGCAGCGCAACTCGGAGTGGGCGACGGAGCTGGACGCTGCCGGCGCCGGCCCGATCGCGGACCTGCCGGGCGCGGGTGCGGCCGGAGGCCTGGGCGCCGCGCTGCTCGCACTCGGTGCTCGTCGTGAACCGGGCGCCGCGATCGTCGCACAATGCACCGGACAGGCGCGGCAGCTGGAGTCCGCGGATCTGGTGCTCACCGGAGAGGGCAAGTTCGACCACCAGTCGCTGCGCGGCAAGCTCGTCACCGCGCTCGCCGCCGCCGCGACCCGGATGGGTGTGCCGACCGTCGTGATCGCCGGCCAGGTCGCCGTGGACCGGGACACCGCCCGGGCGGCCGGGATCGTCGCGGCGTTCTCGGTCACCGAGTTCGCGGGATCCGTCGAGCGCGCAATGAGCGAGGCCGCGTCCCGGCTCGCGGCATTGACGTCGTGCGTTGCAGACGGTTGGCGGGGTGCGTCGGGGTTCACCCATATCGGGCCGATACATGAGGAATAGAGGTCCGCAGAGTACCGTTGAAGCGATCACGGGTTTGGCACGAGCGACAGGGAGAGCCCATGACTGTGCAGAACGAGACCGCCACCCACGGCGTCAAGATGACCGAGGCTGCGTCCGCCAAGGCGAAGGCACTGCTCGATCAGGAGGGGCGCGACGACCTCGCGCTGCGCATCGCGGTGCAGCCGGGTGGCTGTGCGGGACTGCGCTACCAGCTGTTCTTCGACGATCGGAACCTCGACGGTGACCTGATCGTCGATTTCGGCGGCGTCAACCTTGCTGTCGACCGGATGAGCGCGCCGTATGTCGAGGGCGCCTCGATCGACTTCGTCGACACCATCGAGAAGCAGGGCTTCACGATCGACAACCCCAATGCCACGGGGTCCTGCGCCTGCGGCGACTCCTTCAACTGAGTCCCGTACAACTTTATCAACGCACTCTGACGCGGAGTCTGCCTCACCGGCGGGCTCCGCGTCAGACTGCGTTTCCGACCAGACCATCCGAGCTGAAAGGGATCCGCGCGTGACTATTGCGGTTACCGGTTCCATCGCCACCGACCATCTGATGCGGTTCCCGGGCCGCTTCGCCGAGCAGCTGCTTGCCGATCAGCTCGCGCACATCTCGCTGAGCTTCCTCGTCGACGATCTCGTGATCCGTCGGGGCGGCGTCGGCGGCAACATCGCCTACGCGATGGGCGTGCTCGGGGGCTCGCCGCTGCTGGTCGGCGCGGCCGGTGCCGACTTCGCCGAGTACCGCGCGTGGCTCGAGTCCAACGGCGTCGACTGCGGCGGCGTGCGCGTGTCCGAGACGGCGTACACGGCCCGCTTCGTGTGCACCACCGACGAGGACATGGCGCAGATCGCGTCGTTCTATCCCGGCGCGATGAGCGAGGCCCGCGACATCGAACTCGCCGCCCTCTCGAAGTCCGCCGGCGGCCTGGACCTGGTGCTGATCGGGGCCAACGATCCCGAGGCCATGGTCCGCCACACCGACGAGTGCCGCCTCCTCGGCATCCCGTTCGCGGCGGACCCGTCGCAGCAGCTCGCTCGCCTGTCCGGCGACGACGCGAAGAAGCTCATCGCCGGCGCCAAGTACCTGTTCACCAACGAGTACGAGTGGGGTCTGCTGCAGCAGAAGACCGGGCTGTCGGAGGAAGAGATCCGCGCCCAGGTCGGGCTGCGGGTCACCACCCTCGGCGCGAAGGGTGTCGAGATCGTCGACGGCGAGGGCAACTGGGTCCGCGTCGGCGTCGTGCCCGAGCGCGGCAAGGTCGACCCCACCGGTGTCGGCGACGCGTTCCGCGCCGGCTTCCTGCTCGCCCACAGCGCGGGCCTGAGCCTGGAACGCTCGGCTCAGTTGGGTTCCCTGGTCGCCGTCCACGTCCTCGAGACCGTCGGCACGCAGGAATGGACGTTCCAGCGCGACGACGCGATCAAGCGTCTCACCGAGGCGTACGGCAAGGACGCGGCCGACGAGATCTCCGCGCTGCTCCCGTAAGCACGTTCACACGCCACCGCCCGGGTCCTCGACGAGGACCCGGGCGGTGGCGTTTCGGCGGTGGGCCGCTACAGGTTGACCGGGTATGCCGGTTCCTGGATCTGCGGCACGATGCGCTTCTCGACGAAGATGCCGTGCCACACCATGAAGCACAGGACCGTCCACAGCCGTCGGCTGTGATCGGACGCGCCCTCGCGGTGCTCGTTGAGCATGCGGGTGACGGCGGCCTTGTCGAAGATGTGGTCGGTCTGCGACTCGGCGATCTGCAGGTGTGCCCAGTCGAACAGCTCCGTGCCGGCGAGCCAGTGCCGCAGCGGCACCGGGAAGCCCAACTTCGCGCGGTGCAGCACGTGCGGCGGCACGATGCCCTCGAGTGCCTGCCGCAGTGCGTACTTCGTCGTCGTCTTCGTGATCTTCTGATCCAGCGGCACGCGCGACGCGACGTCGAACACCTCGGGGTCGAGGAACGGCACGCGCAGCTCGAGCGAGTTCGCCATCGTCACCTTGTCGGCCTTGACCAGGATGTCGCCGCGCATCCACGTGAACAGGTCCAGGTGCTGCATGCGCGCCACCGGATCCCAGTCCCGGGACTGCGCGTAGATCGGCGCGGTCACGTCCTGGTGGGTCCACTCGGGGCGGAAGTCGCGCAGCACCGCCCGCAGCTGGGCGTCGCTGAAGCTGCGCGCATTGCCGTAGTAGCGATCCTCGAGCGTCATCGAGCCGCGGTGCAGCAGGCTCTTGCCGCGGGTGCCCTCGGGGATCCGATCCGAGAGCCGGCCGGCGGCCCGGCGCAGCCGAGCCGGCAGGTACTCGAACGGCCTGAGCGACAGCGGCTCGCGGTAGATCGTGTAGCCGCCGAACAGCTCGTCCGCGCCCTCGCCCGAGAGGACCACCTTGACGTGCTTGCGGGCTTCCTTCGCGACGAACCACAGCGGCACCAGTGCCGGGTCGGCGACCGGATCGTCCAGGTACCAGATGATCTCGGGGATCGCGGCCGCGAACTCGGCGGGGGAGACCACCTTGACGACGTGCCGGGCGCCGATCGCCGCCGCGGACTCCGCGGCGACGTCGACCTCGGAGTAGCCCTCACGCTCGAACCCGGTGGTGAAGGTGATCAGGTTCGGGTTGTGCCGCATGGCGAGCGCCGCGATGGCGGTGGAGTCGATGCCGCCCGAGAGGAACGATCCCACGGTGACGTCGGCGCGCATGTGCTTGGCGACCGAGTCCTCGAGGGCCTCCGCGATCTCGCGGTAGCGGGCCTGTTCGCTGCCGGAGGCGAACGGCACGGCCGGGAACTTCGGTGTGAAGTAGCGGGTCACCTCGGGAGCCTTGCCCGGCGTCAGGCGCGCGTAGCAGCCGGACTCGAGCCGGCGGATCTGCGCGTGCAGCGTCTCCGGTTCCGGCACGTACTGCAGGACCGTGTAGTGCTCGATCGCACGCGGATCCAGGTCGGTGTCGATGCCGATGACGTCCGCCAGTTCGAGCAGGCTCTTCTTCTCACTGCCGAACGCGGTGCCGCCCGTTCCGGTGGCGATGAACAGCGGCTTGATGCCGAACGGGTCGCGTGCCACGAACAGTTCACGGGCCTCGGTGTCCCACACCGCGAACGCGAACATGCCACGCAGACGGCGGACCGCGTCCGCGCCCCAGTAGTGGAACGCGGCGACGATGGCCTCGCTGTCGCCCTCGGTGCGGAACCGGGCGTCGTGATCCTTCGCGAGCTCGGCGCGGATCTCCAGGTAGTTGTAGATCTCACCGTTGAAGGTCAGGGCATAACGCTCCGGGTTCTCCGGGGGACCCCAGCGCAGCGGCTGGTGCGAGTGCTCGATGTCGATGATCGACAGCCGGTTGAAGCCGAAGATCAGATCGTCGTCGTGCCAGGTGCCGTGTTCGTCGGGCCCGCGATGACGCAGACAGTGCATGGCCGCATCGACGCGCGCGACGGCGTCGTCGCTGGTGCCGTCGGTGGTGAGTAGTCCGAGCAGTCCGCACACGGCGTCCAGTACCTCGATTCAGAGTCGATTGTCGGTAGGGAGTCGGCCTTCCGGAGATGGTCCGAATTCCTCAGGGAAGTATGCCGCAGTTTCCGTTCCCGGATCGTGCCCGCACCGTCCTCGGGTTCTCGGGACTCAGCTGAATCCCAGGTCGCGCGCGTACGGTGGAGGGTCATTGGTCCTGACTGCAACACGGGTGCCGACCCGACAGTGGAGGATCGACGCCTTTGGTCTACGCTGCGTAGTAATTGGGCCTTCCCTTCGGGTGTGCCCTAGTGGAATTGCGGCGATCAGGAAGGCGTGAACGTGGCGCAAGGTCGGATCCTTCGGCGAGCCGGGCTGGCAGCATCTTTGGGCATAGCTGCCATGCTGCTGTCGGGTTGTTCAATCGACAATTCGGTGCTTCGCTTCGGGTGGCCATCGGGAGTTACCCCGCAGGCCGAACGTATGCGCGAACTCTGGACGTGGTCGGTTATCGCCGCCCTCGTCATGGGTGTCATCGTGTGGGGTCTCACCTTCTGGGTGGTTATCTTCCACCGTAAGAAGAAGGACTCGCCCGAGTTCCCCCGGCAGACGGCATACAACGTGCCGCTGGAGCTGTTCTACACGGCAGTTCCGTTCGTGATCATCGCTGTGCTCTTCTACTTCACCGTGGTCGTGCAGAACTACGTCACGGAGAAGAAGGACAATCCGAACGTCGTCGTCGATGTGACGGCGTACCAGTGGAACTGGAAGTTCGGCTACCGCACGATCGATCTCGGTGACGGCACGGCGAAGTACGAGGGCACCGACGAGGCCGCCACCGCTGCTGCGCTGGCTGCGTCGAAGCCCGAGGGCCTCGACGAGCACGGTCGGGAGAAGACCGGCCCGATCCACGGTAAGAACACCCAGGATCTGTCCTACCTGAACTACGACAAGATCGAGACCGTCGGCACCAGCAACGAGGTTCCGATCCTCGTGCTGCCGACCGGCAAGCGCATCGAGTTCGTGCTCGCATCGTCGGATGTCATCCACTCGTTCTGGGTTCCGGAGTTCCTGTTCAAGCGTGACGTGAACCCGAACCCGAAGGAGAACCACTCGGACAACGTCTTCCAGATCAGCGAGATCGAGAAGGAAGGCGCGTTCGTGGGCCGCTGCGCCGAGATGTGCGGCACCTTCCACGCGATGATGAACTTCGAGGTCCGCGCTGTGACGCCGGAGAAGTTCGAGCAGTACATCGAGGCTCGCAAGTCCGTCGAGGAAGGCGGCAAGGGCCTGACCACTGCCGAGGCGCTGGCATCGATCGGCGAGTCGCCCACCGCGACCTCCACCTCGCCGTTCAACACCGACCGCACGGTGCGCGAAGCATCGACCAGCGGCAACTGACCCGCGAATCCCGAGAATCTCTGACCAAGGACAAGAACTGATATGAAGATCGAAGCCAAGCTCTTCGAGATCCTGACGGTGTTCTTCATTCTCGTCGCGATCGTCTACGGTGTCTTCACCGCGATGTCGCGGACCGGAATCGAGTGGGCCGGCCTCACCGCAATCGTTCTCTCGGCCGGACTGAGCCTGATCGTCGGCACATACTTCCGGTTCGTGGCCCGTCGTCTGGACACCCGCCCCGAGGACTACGAGGAGGCGGAGATCTCCGACGGCTCCGGCGATCTGGGCTTCTTCAGCCCCGGTAGCTTCTGGCCCATCCTGCTGGCCGGTGCCGCTGCGATCGCCGCGATCTCGCTGGCGTTCTTCCAGGCCTGGATGATCGTCGTCGCCGTGGTCCTCGTGATCACCGCTTCGGCCGGCCTGGTCTTCGAGTACCACCTCGGACCCGAGAAGCACTAGCTCTCACCTCAGAACGACGCTGAAGGCGCCGAACCCGAAAGGGGTTCGGCGCCTTCAGCCATTTCCGCGCGCAGGTCGCCCGGCTGCACTGTCCGCGACAGCGGAAAGCGGTCGGGCCGGACAGAGTCGGACCGCATCCGGGAGGATGCTCGTCATGCGGATCTCCGAGGCCGAACGCGATGACCGTCTCCTGTGGCGCTTCGCGATCATCGACGACGTACCCGACTACTTCGACAGTCCGGGTGAGAGGTTCGACCTGCCCGGTTCGTGGGTGGATGCAGTCGTCGCGGTCACTCGGGACCTGCGTTGCCTGCGTCATGGGCGTGACGTTCAGCCCGACGGACTGATGTGGGAACTGTCCATCGGCGCCGAGTACGCCGTCACGATCGGGTGGAGCGGAACCGGCGGCGTGAGCGGATTCAGCGTGTGCAACGGACTGTCGGTCGAAGCCCCGTTCGCCGAAGCTGCGGTGTGGGTTG
Organism: Rhodococcus sp. BE178; assembly: GCF_050433545.1. Classification (NCBI taxonomy): domain Bacteria; kingdom Bacillati; phylum Actinomycetota; class Actinomycetes; order Mycobacteriales; family Nocardiaceae; genus Rhodococcus; species Rhodococcus sp. BE178. Next base: position 96,313 of record NZ_JBNPXA010000017.1, read on the forward strand.
CGGACACAACCCAGACGGAGTTGGCCGGCTATGAGTTCGTGCAGTGGCCCTCGCGTGGTCGCCACCTGCTGGTGCCCCGTCTCTGCGACGGCGCACCCGTCTGGATGGACCCGCACAGCGACCGAGTGATCTGCGCGATCGGGGAGCTGTGCACCGCTGTCGACCGAGCCTGACTCCCACCTGTGGCGTGGCGCGGCCATCAGAGGGCCGATGCGGTGTCCGGTATCCAGTTCCCGTGGAAGCCGGCGGGTACCCGTTGCGGCAGCGCGATCGACGCCTGATCCTCGAGCGTCCGCGCGTCCAGGATCCGCAGCTCCGTCGACTTCGACCCGAGATCCGATACCAGTCCCATGACCACGCCGTGGCCCTCCGGGGCGTCCGGAGCCTCCGGGTGGAACACGAACTCTCCCACCGCGGATCGCGGACCGAAGTCGCGCATGGCCTGGACACCATGGGCACGATCCGACCTGATGAGCCGGTGTTCGCCGGACAGGCCGTCGGAGCCGACGACGAGCCAGCAATCGTGATGGAGCGAGGTGGTGAAGCGCTCGTCGAACCGCGGAAACTCCACGTGCTCGTCGCCGAGCCGGGTCCGGCGGACCCGGTTGCTGACCCGCGGCTCGAGATGCCAGCGCTCCAGTCGCGGACGCCCCTCGGACGGTCCGGTGCGGTCGGCGTCGAACACCCGCTCGTGCACGACGAGATCCACGACCACCTTCCCGTCGTCACTGGTGGCGTTGACCGGATGAAAGACGTAGCACGGCTCGACCTCCAGCCACAGCGGTGTCGGATCACCGTGGCGGGGGACCAGCCCGACGCGGGGCGGATAGCGGCGGTCCCAGCGGTACGGAAAGCTCCCGGCGCGGGTCGGAGGCAGACGGTTCAGGACGGGACGCGGCACGCGGACGCGTCCGATCGTGGCACTGAGCGCGAGCGCAGCGAAGGGACGGAGCGGTCGCGCGACGTTCGCGGTGACGGCGCTGCGGACGTCGAACGTGACCGGCAGATCGTAGATCACCACGTAGTCGCGGGTCAGCGAGAATGCGTGCATCATTGGGCTGCCGCCGACCCGGATCGGGACCTTCCTGCGAAGTCGGCCGTCCGGTCCGACGACGGTGTAGAGAACGGTGTCGCCTCGGCCGAAATGGTACGAGACTGCGTGGAGCTCGCCGGTTTCCGGTTCCTCGATCGGATGCGCGGTGTAGCCGCCACGCACCGTGCCGTCGAAATCGCACACGTCGACCGTGTCCAGATCGTAGGAGAGTTCGGCGCATGCGACGCCGGCTTCGACCAGCGCGAGCGTGCGGCCCACGAAGCCGATGACGTTGGTGTTCGCGGACGGTCCGTGCAGCGGTGAGCGGCCGTGCTCCGGGGGAGCGGATCGGTGCAGCGCCTTCGACGTGACCTCCGAGTCGACCCACCTGTTGCGGTACCACAGCGCGCGTCCACCGCTCATCCGGATTCCGTGCACCATGCCGTCGCCGGTGAACCAGTTGTATTCGTCCGGACGCACGTCCGCGATCGGGTTGGGGCCGTTGCGCAGATAGCGGCCGTCGAGCCATTCCGGAATCGCGCCCTGCACTGGCAGGTCGAACTCGGTGACCTCGGCACGCACCGGGGCATACCGTTCGTAGACATAACTCGCCACCATCGGACCCCCGGAACCTCGTCGTTGTCCAGGACAGTAGAGGTCCGCCGGGCAGCTTCGGGCACTTTCCGGCTTCCTCGACCTGGCAGTCCAGCCAGGCGGCCGACCCGACCGAGTGTCCGGACGCCAACGAGGAAGGCCCCGAACCGATATCGGTTCGGGGCCTTCCTCGTCAGTCTCGGCGAACTAGTGCGCTTCGCCGTCGCCGGAGCCGTTTCCGGACCCGATTCCACGGGCGCGGTCCTGGTACTCCGTGAGCACCTTCAGCTGCTCGTGCTCGCCGGCATGCTCGGCGGCCTCGAGAGCCTGGCTCTGCTCGACCGGGTCCGGGGAGACCCAGCTACCGGAACCGGGCTTGCCGGCCGATCCGAGCTTGTTCATCTTCTTCGGGATCGCGGCACCCTGGTACTCCAGCGGGATCGGGTGGCCGTGATCGTCGACCGGGCCGAGCGGCTGGTGGATCTCGACGTACTCACCATGCGGCAGGCGCTTGATGATGCCCGTCTCGATGCCGTGCTCGAGCACCGCGCGGTCGCTGCGCTGCAGACCCAGGCAGAACCGGTAGGTGACGTAGTAGGCGATCGGAGGCAGGACCACCATGCCGATACGACCGATCCAGGTCATCGCGTTGAGCGAGATGTCCAGGTGGTAGGCGATGATGTCGTTGATGCACGAGATCGTCAGCACCAGGTAGAACGCGATGGCCATCGCACCGATACCGGTACGGACCGGAACGTCGCGCGGACGCTGCAGCAGGTTGTGGTGAGCGTCGTCCTTCGTGAACTTCTTCTCGATCCACGGGTAGGCGATCAGCAGTGCGAACACGATGCCCATGATCAGCGCGACAGCGAACACCGCGGGAATCGTGTAGCGATCGAACAGGTAGATCTCCCACGCAGGCCACAGACGAGCCATGCCGTCGGTCCACATCATGTAGAAGTCGGGCTGCGAACCAGCCGACACCTGCGACGGGTTGTACGGGCCGATGTTCCAGATCGGGTTGATCTGCAGCAGACCACCCATCAGCGCGAGGATGCCGAACGTGAACGCGAAGAACGCGCCGCCCTTGAGAGCGAACACCGGGAGGATGCGAACGCCGACGACGTTCTGCTCGGTGCGGCCGGGGCCGGGGAACTGCGTGTGCTTCTGGTACCACACCAGCGCGAGGTGCGCGGCGATGAGGGCGAGGATGATGCCGGGCAGCAGCAGCACGTGTGCGACGTACAGGCGCGGGATGATCAGGGTGCCGGGGAAGTCGCCACCGAAGATCAGCCAGTGCAGCCAGGTGCCGGCGACCGGGACGCTGAGCGTGATGCCGGACAGCGCGGCGCGCAGGCCCGTGCCGGACAGCAGGTCGTCGGGCAGCGAGTAGCCGAAGAAGCCCTCGAACATCGCCAGGATCAGCAGCAGCGAGCCGATGACCCAGTTCGCCTCACGCGGGCGACGGAACGCGCCGGTGAAGAAGATGCGCAGCAGGTGCACGATGATCGACGCCGCGAACATCAGTGCGGCCCAGTGGTGGATCTGACGGACGAACAGACCGCCGCGGACCTCGAACGAGATGTCGAGCGTGGTCGCGTAGGCGCGGGACATCTCGACGCCGCGGAGCGGCTCGTATGCACCGTTGTAGGTGACCTCGGCCAACGACGGATCGAAGAACAGGGTCAGGTAGACGCCGGAGATCAGCAGGATGATGAAGCTGTACAGCGCGATCTCGCCGAGCATGAAAGACCAATGGGTCGGGAAGACCTTGTTGATCTGTCGCTTCATTCCGGCCGCGATGTGGTACCGGGAGTCGACTGCCTCTGCTTGGGCGGCAACTCTGGATGGGGTTGTAGTGGTCACGGTCGACGCTCCCAAAATGCCGGGCCGAGGGCTTCGATGAAGTCACCGTTGGCGACGAGGTAGCCCTCTTCGTTCACTGTAATAGGCAGCTGCGGAAGAGCACGAGCGGCGGGACCGAAGATCGGCTTGCCGTACTGCAGCGCGTCGAACTGCGACTGATGGCAGGGGCACAGGATTCGGTTGGTCTGCTGCTCGTACAGCGAGGTGGGGCAGCCGAGGTGGGTGCAGATCTTCGAGTACGCGAAGTAATCGCCGTAATTGAAGCTCTCCTGGTCCTTGCGCTTGACGACCTTCTGGGTGTCCTCGGTGCGCAGACGGATGAGCATGACCGCATTGCGGATGCCGCGCAGAGCCTTGAACAGCTCCTCGTCGTTGCCACGCTCGGACTCACGGAACGGGAACACCGTCTCCATGGAGCCGGCGTCGAGATCCTCGGGGCGCACCAGCACGATGTCGTGCGGACGACCGGTGTCGCGACGCAGGTAGATGGTCTCGCCCTTGTAGCGCGGGGTCCATCCGGACACCCACAGCGGGGAGTTGTCGCCCTTGGCCCACGGGTTCTTGATCAGGCCACCGAGGGGCATGACCGACATGATGCCGAGCGCGCCACCACCGAAGATCAGGCTGCGCTTGATGACCTTGCGGCGGCCGATCGTCGACGTGTCGAGGGTGTCGCTCAGCTGAGCGACGAGGGTCTTCTTGTCGACCTCGGCCGAACCGCCGTCGTGGCGGTCCTGGATCGAGACCTCTTCGGGGACGAACTTCTTGGTGAACTTCACCGCGCCGACGCCGACACCGAGGATCGCGAGACCCATGGTGAAGCCGATCAGCGGCGTGTAGAGGTTGTACGCCCAGTAGGTGTCCTCGCCCGGGCCCGCGTACTCCCAGGGCCAGAACAGGAAGATGCCGATGAAGGCGATAGCGGACAGGCCCGCCAGGATGAACCAGAAGGCCACCGAGCGCTCGGCGCGCTTCTCGGCCTTGGTGCCCTCGACCGCCCAGCGATCCCTACGGAACGCGACATCGACGCCGTCGAGATTGGTACCGAGTTCGACGAGTTCGTCCCGGCTCATCCGGTCGAGTTCGTCGTCCGTGTACTTCTTCGGCGTATCGCCGCTGCCGGCGTCGCTCATGACCTTGCTCCGATCCACAGTGCTGCACCGACGACAGCGACGATGCCGATGACCCACATAGCGAGGCCCTCGGACCCCGGTCCGATGCCGCCGAGACCGTAACCACCCGGGTTCTTGTTCTCGCTCGACTGCTTGACGTAGGCGATGATGTCCTTCTTCTCCTCCAGCGTCAGCTGGCGGTCGGAGAACTTGGGCATGTTCTGGGGGCCCGTGACCATGGCGGCATAGATCTGCTGCTCGCTGGCCGGATCCAGAACGGGGGCGTACTTACCGGAGGACAGCGCACCGCCGCGCCCGGTGAAGTTGTGGCACGACGCGCAGTTGAGGCGGAACAGCTCGCTACCGCGCGCGACATCGCCGCCACGCAGCGACGACTGTGCGATCTCGCCGTTCTCGTCGCGGACGAGGGTGGGGCCGCCACCCTGCGACTGGACGTAGGCGCCGATGGCGTCGGTCTGGCGCGCGTCGAACTTGGCCGGCTTGCGGGAAGCCTGGGCCTCGTTGCGTGCGGCGGGCATACGACCGGACGACACCTGGAAGTACACGGCTGCCTCACCGACACCGATCAGGCTGGGGCCGCGGTCCTGCACACCCTGCAGGTTCGCGCCGTGGCACGTGATGCAGGAGGTGTCGTAGAGCTGCTTGCCTTCGCGGATCAGGGCGGCGGAGTCGTCGCTCGCGGTGGCGACCTGCGGTGCAGGCGTCAAGGCGGAAGCGAGGAAACCAGCGCTGACCAGGCCCAGCATGAGGATCAGCGCGCCGGTGACGCGACGGCGCATCTTGCGCTGACGTCGCGTCTTGGCCGCAGAGGCTGCTGCGGGACGGTGGGGCATGTCACCCTCGATTGCGGGAGGGGGGGATGAACTCATCTGTATCCCTTTGGTATGTCGGGACGACTGAAGCGTCAGGGGGCTGCCTGGGCGTCCAGCTGGCTAACGGATGAAATAAATCGTGGCGAACAGGCCGATCCACACAATGTCGACGAAGTGCCAGTAATACGAGACGACGATCGCCGCAGTTGCCTGTGCAGGCGTGAACTTGCTGACCTTGGTGCGGACGATCAAGAAGACGAAGGCGATGAGGCCGCCGATGACGTGCAGACCGTGGAAGCCGGTGGTCATGAAGAACACCGAGCCGTACACGCTGCTCGAAATCGTCACCCCTTCCTTGACGAGCGTGATGTACTCGAAGCCCTGGCCGAGCACGAAGAACGTGCCCATAGCGAGAGTCACCAGGTACCACCGCCGAAGTCCGAAGACATCACCCTTCTCCGCGGCGAAAACGCCCATCTGGCAGGTGAAGGAGGAGGCGATCAGTACGAGGGTGACCGGCACTGCCAGTGCCAGGTTGAGATGCACGGGTTCCGGCGGCCAGTTGTCGCCCGCCTGCGCCCGCGCAACGAAGTACATAGCGAAGAGCCCTGCGAAAAACATGAGCTCGCTTGACAACCACACGATGGTGCCGACGCTGACCATGTTTGGCCGGTTCAGCGAGTGCACGCGCTGGGTGATTGCCGATCCTGAAGTCCCTACTGCGCTCGTCACGCTGAGAAGTATGACGCCTTGTCGTAACAGACGGGTAGCCGGGTCCTATGTCGGCGCGTCGGCCCACGTCAGAGCATGTTATCCGGTCGCGTCAGCGGGTCCCGGCGAACATGGCAAGGTAAGCGCATGGAACTCAGGCGCGGCGTCGCACGTTGGATCAACGGTCTTCTGTCTCGGAGCGAGCCGGCCCCTCTCGATCGAACTCGTCCGGATCTCGTCGTGGTCGTGTCGGGATTCGACGACGCGGAGGCGTCGTCGACGGTTCTCGAACGCGGCGCCGGCGGCGATCCCGCCTGGATCCCCGAGGCCGAGGCGGTGCTCCGGCATCACCTGCGGCTCCCCGTCGCCGAGGTCCGGGACGCGGTCGCCGTGGCGGCCCAGGACGGCTACGAACTGGCGGGCGATCCGGAGTCGGCCGACGACGGAACGGTGTCCGTGGTCCTCGAACGGGTCCAGATCCTCGATGCCCTGCATTGTTCGCAGGAGCGATCCCGGATGGCGGGCCTGGCGCAGCGCTGGGGTGGCACGGCGCTCGGTTGGGAGGGCCTGCAACCGCCGTCCGCGTCGTGACCCGCGGCACGCGCACTAAGCTGCGGGGCGACATGCCCACCCGGCAGTTGGTGGGCGCCCGGCAGAAAGGGTCGTGATGGTGCGGCAGGCAGTAGCGCAAGGCACGGAACGAGTGGCAGGCGCGACTGACCGGAGCTGGCCCGCGGTCCTGGGAGCCCTCACCGACGGTCGTGACCTCACCGCCGACGACACCGCGTGGGCGATGGACGAGATCATGTCCGACGCCGCGACCTCGGCGCAGATCGCGGCCTTCGGCGTCGCGCTGAAGATGAAGGGGGCGACCCCCGCGGAGCTGCGCGGACTCGCCGACGCGATGCTGGGCCACGCGAAGACGGTGCCGGTGTCGCCGGACGTCGTCGATGTCGTCGGCACGGGCGGCGACCGGTCGCACACGGTCAATATCTCGACGATGGCGGCGGTCGTCGTCGCCGCCGCCGGCGTGCGGGTGGTCAAGCACGGCAACCGGGCCGCGTCGTCGAAGAGCGGCGGCGCCGACGTTCTCGAGGCGCTGGGCGTGCACATCAATCTCGGTGCCCAGGACGTCGCGCGGTGTGTGGAGGAGGTCGGGATCGGCTTCTGCTTCGCCCCGGTGTTCCACCCGGCGCTGCGATTCGCGGGGGCCCCGCGCAAGGAGATCGGAATTCCCACCGTCTTCAACGTGCTCGGACCGCTCACCAACCCGGCGCGTCCGCGGGCCGGTCTGATCGGGTGCGCGTTCCAGGACCTCATCCCGGTCGTCGCCGGGGTGCTCGCGGAACGCGGGAACTCGGCGCTGGTCGTGCGCGGTGACGACGGACTCGACGAGATCACCACCTCGACGACGTCGGAGGTGTACGTCGTGTCCGGCGGTACCGTGCGGACCCAGAAGCTGGATCCGACGGACCTCGGGATCGCCCGCGTTCCGCTCGACGCGCTGCGCGGTGGCGATGCGGTCGACAATGCGCGGGTGGCGCGGGGAATCTTCGCCGGCGACGAGGGCGCCGTGCGGGACGCGGTGCTGCTGAACGCGGCGGGCGCGATCGCCGCGTACGACGGGCTGTCCGGCAGCCTCGAGGAGTCGCTGGCGGCGGGCATGGAGAAGGCCGCTCGGGCGATCGATTCCGGTGCGGCAGCGGCCCTGCTGGAGCGTTGGGCCGCCTTGACCGTGGGGTTGGCCGCCAAACGCTGAGGCGGACACGTTCGATGGTCCCGGGGCTCCCACGCCCCGGGACCCAGCGGTCTACTCGCCGAGCGAGAAGGCCGCCTCGACGTCGGCGCTCGAGTACGACTGGAAAGCGATGTGCGTCGCGGTCTTGAGCACGCCGGGCACCTTGTTGATCCGCTCGGTCACGACCTCGGCGATCTGTGCGTGGTCGCGGACCTTGACGATCGCGATCAGGTCGATGTCGCCCGCGCACGAATAGACCTCGGACACTCCGGCGAGATCGGCCACCGCCTGCGCGGTCTCGGGGATCCGGTCGGCCTCGGCGTGGATCATGACGATGGCGTTGATCATGGTGCTCCTTCAGTGCTCTGGTGCGGCACGGTGCTGTCGTTCGTCCAACACAGTAGGCGGTGCCGCGCCCCGCGCCAGCGTGCACCAGTCCTCCCACGAACCCGCTCCGTGGGCCGGTTCGCCGTATCCCGCACTGGTTCGGACGATGCGGGTGCCGTCGGCGTACAGCCATCGTGCGACGAGCCCCACTTCCTCGGGCGAGGCGCCGCGGAGCGGAGTCGCATCGGGCAGGACGGTCTCCGCCGACGCCACCAGCGCCTCGACCACCGGCATCGGTGGAACCCCGCGCAGTGCGACGCCGGCGGCGGCCAGGCGCCCGGAGCGGACCACCGCGAACTCCCACCCGCCGTCGGCCGCCCGCCGGGCCGCGATCAGCTCGTCGACGGCGGTCAGCGACCCGAGCCGTTGCATGCGCCGAAGGGCCAGCCCGAGCGCCGCGGTGCGGTCACGCAGTCGTGCGGCGCTCTCGAACAGTTCGGCGGCCGCCAACTCCTCGATCCGGTCGCGCATTCGGTGCAGTGGCGCGTCGTCGGTGCCGCGGAACAATGCCCGCGCCAGCTCGGGCGCGACGGCGTAGCCGTCCTCGTCGTCGGAGATCGCGGGACAGCCGCCGAGATCGCGGGGAGGGCACTTGGGTCCGTGCGGCTGGCCCCGGCGGATGCGCGTGGTGCACGTCCGCAGGCCGCAGAACTCGGCGACGGTCTGTGCGGCGTCGGCGGCGTCGGTGCGGGACCGGAACGGCCCCAGCGCGTCGATCGTCGCTGTACGGACCACCGAGAGGCGCGGGAAGGCCTCGTCGGTGAGGGTGACCCACCAGCCGCGCATCGGGAACTTGGATCGGCGGTTGTACGGGGGCACGTGGGCGCTGAGCAGTCGGAGCTCGCGTACCCCGGCCTCGAGTGGATGCGCGCATTCGACGTGATCGATCCGTGTGGCGAGCGCGACCATCTCCTTCATCCGCCCCCGCGTCTCCGACCCGGTGAAGTAGGTACGGACCCGGCTGCGGAGATCGGTCGCGGTGCCGACGTAGAGGACCTCGTCGGACGGGCCGCGGAACAGGTAGACCCCGGGGGTGCGGGGGAGGTGGCTCGCGAGTGTGCGCTTGGCGCGCTGTTCGGACGACACCCGCGGCAGGTAGTCGAGAAGCTCGGGGAGGCTGTGCACACCCTGATTGCCGACCCGGTCGATGAGGGCGTGCAGGACGTCGACCGTGGCCTTGGCGTCGTCGAGTGCGCGGTGCGTCGGGGTGGTCTCGGCCCCGAACAGGGTCGCGAGCGCCGAGAGCTTCACCGACGGCGCCTCGTCGCGGCTCAGGACACGGCGGGCGAGCTTCACGGTGCACAACACCTGGAACTTGGGCCACGGGATGTCCTGGCGGGCCGCGGCGGCCTTGAGGAACCCGACGTCGAATCCCGCGTTGTGGGCGACCAGCACGGCGCCGCGGGCGAACTCGAGGAACGCGGGCAGGACGGCGTCGATGCGGGGTGCACCGCGCACCATCGCGGTCGTGATTCCGGTGATCTCGACGATGTACGGCGGGATCGCGCGTCCCGGGTCGATGAGGGTTCCGAGCTCACCGACGATCTCGCCGCCACGCACCTTCACGGCGCCGATCTCGGTGATGGCATCGGTATCGGCGCTGCCGCCGGTGGTTTCGAGGTCGACGACGACGAAGGTGATCTCGCGCAGCGGTGTGTCCAGCTCGTCGAACGTCAGTTGGGTTCCGTCGGTCGAACGGGCGAATCGCGGCGCACTCACGCCTCGGGACACTAGAGACCGGCACCGACAGTGCCCGCGGCACGCGGGGGCACGCACCGGAAGTCGGTGGATCGGGTGGCGTTTCGGCGTGGAGAGACGAGGATCACACCGGCCCGGCGGGCTCGTCGAATGTGTGGCGCGTGATCTTCGTTGCGGGACTGCGGTTTCGGTGGCCGCGTGTGGGTCGTGTGCCGTTGTCGGCGGGGGCGCTGCGTCCCTCGGCCCGGCGCGGTGTCGATCGGCGTTGACCAGTGGTGACGCCGGATACACGGGCTCCTGTCGGGGTGTGGTCGGTCCCCGGCGGGGCGCGGGGTGCCGGTCGCGGGCGCGAGGGAAAGGGACCGCTCGTTATCTCGTCGTGATCATGTGTCGATCGAAGCGGGTTGAAACCCGGCAAATCGGGAAAACGGAGCGATTTCCGCGCGTCCAAGTCGACACGAGGGATGCGCTTTCGTAATCTTCTCGAGACCTAGCGGAGTCTTGCCGCCCCACCCGGGACGGCATCGCTGGGACCGCCTAATCGGAACCTCTCCGGAGGGGACGAGCCGGGAACCCAAGTTTTTCTGGGGTGAATCCCGTCGAAGCCGCGCTGCGGTGTCGTCGGGTAGGGCTGATCTTCCCAGCCCGAACCCGTCAGCTAACTCGGTCGGCGGACGAACGGAAGAAACGGAGTCCCCTTTCTCGTGGCGTCATCTACTTTCACGCGTTCCGCGCGTCGCGCCGCCGTTGCCGGCGCACTTGCCGTCGGAGCCGTCACGGTTTCCGCCGCCCCCGCCCTTGCCGATCCGATCAACATCCCGGGTGTCGGCACCGTCGAGGTCCCCGGTGTGACGCAGCAGCAGGTCGACGCCGCGATCGCGAGCATCACCCCGAGCATTCCCGAGGGCATCGTGCCCGGCGTCGCGACCGGCAGCGCGGCTGCGGTCCCGGCCCCGCTCGCCCCCATCGTCACCGCAGGTGAGAAGGCCGTCGAGGCCGCCAGGGCCAAGCTCGGTGCCCCGTACGTGTACGGCGCTGCCGGCCCGGACGCGTTCGACTGCTCGGGTCTGGTCCAGTGGGCCTACAAGCAGGCCGGTATGAACCTCCCGCGCACCAGCTACGACCAGGCCGCCGCCGGTTTCGCCGTGGCCCAGTCCGACCTGCGGGTCGGCGACGTGATCTCGTTCTACGGCGGAAGCCACTCGGGCATCTACGCGGGCGACGGCAATGTCATCCACGCCTCGACCGCGGGTCAGCCGGTCAAGCTGGCGCCCGTGTCGTCGATGCCGTTCGACGGCGCACGCCGCTACGCGTGACGCGCTAGACGTTCGACGTGTGCAGGGCGGGTCCGACTCCGGTCGGACCCGCCCTGCACGTCTTTCGACGCGTGTCCGTCCCGGGCCTTTTGTGGCTTTCGCGACGATGTACGAATTGTCCTACTCCCGGGTAGACACGGACATATGCCATTCCGTAACCTGTTCGAGACCTTACGGACCCCCTTGCAGGCCCCACCGCCGTCTGGTGGAGACGAATCCAGAAACGGAGAGTCGCGCCGCTGTGCCCTCCCAGAAGTCCTCGCAGAAGATGAAGCGTTCGATGTGTGCCGCTCTGGCGACGGGAGTGCTCTCCCTGACCCTCGTGGGACTGCCCGCCGGTTCGGCCGGCGCGGATCCGTTGGTGAGCAACCCGACCGAGGCGCTGGAGCGGCTCGCGGACCTGTCGCGCGAATCCGAACAGACCACCGAGGCGCTGCACAACGCGCAGATCGACCTCGACGGCAAGCAGGCGGCCCAGCGGGACGCGGAGGCGCGCCTGGCCGGAGATCGTGACCTGCTTGCCGCCGCCGAGTCCCGGATCGACCAGTTCCGTCCCACGGTCGGCAAGCTCGCCGCCGCCAGCTACCAGGGCGCCCGCACCAACCGGTTGTTCGCGCTGATGGTGAGCGACTCGCCGCAGCAGCTGCTCGATCAGATGTCGGCGCTCGACGCGATCTCGAACGAGACCTCGAAGGCCGTCTCCGGATTCAAGCAGGCGACCGCCGACGCGACCGCCGCGGCGGAGGCCTCGCAGGCTTCGGCCGATGCGGCGCGCGCCGCGACCGAGCAGGCCAAGCAGGTCAGCGACGAGCTCCAGAACAAGCAGAGCGAGCTGCAGAAGCAGATCGACTCGGTCACCAAGGCATTCGACCAGCTCACCGGTGCCGAGCGTGCACAGCTGGCAGGCTCGCCGTTCCCGGCCGGCGTCGACGCCAGGAGCATCCTGGCGAACCTCGGCTCGGGTACCGGATCGGCCGCGTTGCAGGCCGGACTGACCCAGGTGGGGAAGCCCTACAGCTGGGGCGCGACCGGTCCTGACGCGTACGACTGCTCCGGGCTCGTGGTGTGGGCGTACAAGCAGATCGGCAAGGTTCTGCCGCGCTCGAGTCAGGCGCAGGCCGATGGCGGTACGCCGGTCGACAAGAGTCAGCTGCAGCCCGGCGACGTGGTGTTGTTCTACAGCGACGCCTCGCACGTCGGCCTGTACGCCGGTGACGGCAACGTGCTGCACGCCTCGACGTACGGCACGCCGGTGAAGGTCGACTCCATGGCGTCGATGCCCTTCTACGGCGCTCGCCGCTACTGAGAACGCCGCCCCAACGCTCGATACACCGACACCGGATGGACCCGATACCCAGGGGTATCGGGTCCATCCGTGTCCGCGGCTCCTAGACTCTCGGACGTGCCCGATGATGATCACTCACCGAGTCCCGCGCCGCGGCGGCGTGTGCGTCGGTGGGAGTGGGTAGGTCTGGCCGGGCTGGGTATCGCGGTGGCGCTGGTCCTCTCCCTGACGACGTTCGACCGGGGCGGTGACGAACCGGAGGCGCCGGGCCCCGCAGCGCCGGTCGGGAACCCGTACGACGACGGTCGCCGGACGGGTGCACAGGCAGTGCTGGACGAGTGGGCGCGTGCGGTGCGGACAGGGGACACGGCGGCGCTGCCGGCGTTGTTCGATCCGCAGGCGACACCGGGTTTTCTCGACTCGGAGGTCCGGCGGGCCGACAATGCTGCGCAGGTTCCCTTCTCCGAGTTCGCCTACGACATCGGGCTCGAACCGGAGACGCCGGTCCCGTCCGGGTTGGCGGACGCGCTCGGTGCCTCCGACGTGTGGGCCCCGGCGGTGTACCTGCGCTACGGGATCGCCGGCGCGGATGCCCAGTCCACCCGCAAGCCGGTCTCGCTTCTGTTGGCTCGGCATGGTGACGAGTGGAAGCTGGTGGACGATTCGCCACTGCCCGGATCGAATCGTGAAACGTGGCGCGGTCCTTGGGATTTCGGACCCGTCACGACACGGACGGTGGCCGGTGAAGAGGGGCGCCCGTCGATCGTGCTCGGTCACCCCGAGCAGTCGGCGATGATCGATTTGATCGCGGCGGACCTCGGGGACGCCGTCGCCCACGTGACCGACGTGTGGGGCGAGGACTGGTCGCGAAGGGCCGTCGTCATGGTGGCCGGCTCGCAGGAGGAGTTCTCCTCGCTGGTGGGCTCGGACCACAGCGGAGCCGACATCGCCGCGGTCGCGGTGTCCGATGCCGTGGATCATCGTTCGGGGACGGCGTCGGGGCAGCGGATCGTGTTCAGTCCGGAGGCGGCGGGACGCCTCACCGACCTGACCCGGGTCTCGGTCCTGCGGCACGAACTCACCCATGTCGCGGCCCGTCCGGCAACCGAGGACGGATCCCCCATGTGGATGCTCGAGGGTTACGCGGACTACATCGGCTACCACGGGATCGAGGCGCGATTCGGGGACCTCGCGCCCACCCTGGCGGCGGAGGTGGCGCGGACCGGTCCGCCGACGGCGCTGCCGGCGAACGAGGACTTCCGGGCCGGCGGTGACACCGCCCGCGCGGCCTACGAATCGTCCTGGTCCCTTGCGGCTTTCATCGCCGCCGAGTACGGCGAGCCGCGTCTGGACGAGCTGTACCGGCAGCTGGCCCGGGGGCCGGTCACCGCGACCGATCTCGACAGCCGGATCCGCGGCATCCTGGGCACCGGGACGGACGGGTTGGTCGATTCGTGGGCCGGCTGGATCAAGGGGCAGCTGTCCCGACCCTGACGCCCGGTGCCGGGTCGCCGGCACCTACGGTGGACGCATGCGTCGAACCCTGTTGGTGACGAATGACTTTCCTCCGCGACCTGGTGGAATCCAGTCGTACCTGCATGCCTTTGCGGCCCAGCTTCCCGCGGACGAACTGGTCGTCTACGCCCCGAGATGGCGCGGGGACAGCCACATTCGTTTCGACGCCGAGCAACCCTACGCGGTGGTGCGGCACCCGACGACGCTGATGGTGCCCACGCCGTTCGTGGCGCGGCGTGCGGCCAAGCTCGTCGAGAAGTACGAGTGCACCAGTGTGTGGTTCGGGGCGGCGGCCCCGCTGGCCCTGCTGGCGCCGACGGTCCGCCGCGCCGGTGCGCAGCGGGTGATCGCGTCCACCCACGGCCACGAGGTGGGCTGGTCCATGCTGCCCGGCGCGCGACAGGCCCTGCGCCGGATCGGGGACCACACCGACGCCGTCACCTATGTCAGCAAGTACACGCGGGGCAGGTTCGCGGCGGCATTCGGGTCGCACGCCGCGCTCGAGCACCTGCCGTCGGGCGTCGACACCGACCTGTTCCGTCCCGACCCGGCGGCGCGCGCGGAACTGCGCGCACGCTACGGGCTGGGGGATCGGCCGACGGTCCTGTGCCTGTCGCGGTTGGTTCCGCGCAAGGGGCAGGACCAGCTGATCCGCGCGCTGCCCGCGATCCGGCGGCGCATCGACGGCGCGGTCCTGGTGATCGTCGGCGGGGGGCCCGACGCCGAGCGGTTGCGGGCGCTCGCCCACGAGTGCGGCGTCGCCGAGCACGTCGTGTTCACCGGCGGCGTCCCGGCCGCGGAGCTGGCGGCGCACCACACCATCGCGGACGTCTTCGCGATGCCGTGCCGGACCCGCGGTGCCGGGCTGGACGTGGAGGGACTCGGCATCGTCTACCTCGAGGCGTCGGCCACCGGCGTGCCGGTGATCGCCGGCCGTTCCGGTGGTGCGCCGGAGACGGTCGTCGAGCACGAGACCGGGCTCGTCGTCGACGGCACGTCCGTGGACGACGTCGCGCAGTCGGTGATCTCGGTGCTCGAGGATCGGGACCGGGCCGCCGCGATGGGCGCGGCCGGGCGTGAATGGGTGAAGGCGAACTGGCGCTGGGATGTGCTGGGGGGCAAGCTGCGTCGCCTGCTGGGCTGACGCGGGCAAGAGCCGCGCACGGAAAAGTCGGGCGCCCACCGTCCGAAGAGGAGGGTGGGCGCCGGACCAGGTCGCGGTGGAACTACTTGCTGTAGATCCGCTCGATGTCGTCGGCGAAGCTCTCGTGGACGACGTTGCGCTTGAGCTTCAGGGTGGGGGTGAGCTCACCGGTCTCCTCGGTGAAGTCGACCGGCAGGATGCGGTACTTCTTGATGGCCTCGGCATGCGAGACGAGCTTGTTGGCCTCCGCGATGGCCTCGTCGATCTCGGCGGTCAGATCGGGATCGCTCAGCAGTTCGGCGACCGTGGTTCCTGCGGTCTTCCCGTTGCGCTCGTTCCATCCGGGCAGCGCCTCGGCGTCGATGGTGATCAGCGCGCCGATGAACGGCTTCTGGTCGCCGACGACGATCGCCTGGCTGATCAGCGGGTGGGCCCGCAGGTGATCCTCGAGCTGCGCGGGGGCGACGTTCTTGCCGCCGGCGGTGACGATGATCTCCTTCTTGCGGCCGGTGATGGTGATGTAGCCGGCGGAGTCGACGGTGCCCAGGTCGCCGGTGTGGAACCAGCCGTCCTCGATGGCGTCCTTCGTCGCGGCCTCGTTGCGCCAGTAGCCGGAGAACACCACCGGGCCGGACAGCAGGATCTCGCCGTCCTCGGCGATGCGAACCGAGTTGCCGGCCAATGGCTTTCCGACCGTACCGACCTTCTGGTTGCCGATCGTGTTGACGGCGAACGCGGCGGTGGTCTCGGTGAGGCCGTAGCCCTCGTAGATCGTGACGCCGATGCCGCGGAAGAAGTGGCCGAGGCGCGCGCCCAGGGGAGCGCCTCCGGAGATCGCGAGCTGGCACTTGCCGCCGAGCGCCGCCCGCAGCTTGGCGTAGACCAGCTTGTCGAACACGGCGTGCTTGATGTTGAGGATCAGGCCCGGGCCGCCGTTGTCCTTGGCCTCGCTCCACTCGACCGCGGTGGTGGCCGCCAGGTCGAAGATCTTGCCCTTGCCCTCCGAGTGCGCCTTCTGGCGGGCGGTGTTGTAGACCTTCTCGAACACGCGCGGGACGGACAGGATGAAATCGGGCTTGAAGGTGGCGAACGTCGGTACCAGGTTCGGGATGTCACTGGTGTGGCCGAGGGAGGCGCCGGCGTCGAAGGCCGCGATGCTGACTGCGCGCGCGAGGACGTGCGCGAGCGGCAGGAACATCAGGGTGCTCACGCCCGGCGTCGTCAGCAGCTTGCCGAGACTCGAATCGATGATGCCCTTGGACTCGGCGATGAGGTTCGAGTGGGTGAGCTGGCAGCCCTTGGGGCGTCCGGTGGTGCCGGAGGTGTAGATGAGGGTCGCCGGATCGCTGGCCTTCAGGGCCTTGGCGCGGGCCCGTACCTCGTCGTCCGGGATGTCGGCGCCCTGCGCCGTCAGGACCGCAACCGCGCCCTCGTCGGTACCGGACGGCTCGATCTGGAGCACGGCCCGCAGATCGGGTGCGGCGGCGGCAACCTCCGCGATGGCCGTGGAGTGCTTGGCGGTCTCGACGATGAGGCCGATCGCGCCGGAGTCCTCGAGGATCCACTTGACCTGGTCGGCGGAGGAGGTCTCGTAGATCGGCACCGTGACGCCGCCCGCGCTCCAGATCGCGTAGTCGAACAG
Organism: Rhodococcus sp. BE178; assembly: GCF_050433545.1. NCBI lineage: Bacteria > Bacillati > Actinomycetota > Actinomycetes > Mycobacteriales > Nocardiaceae > Rhodococcus > Rhodococcus sp. BE178. The sequence goes on from NZ_JBNPXA010000017.1 coordinate 113,187, forward strand.
GGACCACTCGTAGCGGGTCGCGGACATCAGCGCGACGCGGTCGCCGGGCTGGACGCCGCGGGCGATCAGTCCCTTCGCGACGGCGGTCACCTGATCGGCGAACTCGCGGGCGGTGACGTCCACCCAGGACCCGCCGACCTGTCGCCGGTAGACGACGTGTCCGGGCTTGGTCGTCGAGTACTCGAAGACGGAGTCGACCGCGGATGCGTCCTCCGGGATTGTGAACGTGGCAGGAACGCTGAACTCGGGCACGACAACCTCCGACACTGCAGATACTGACGAGTAGGGTTTGCTGGTCCTCACGATAGACCGACCGAGGACAGCACGCGGCAAGGCTACCTACCTGCGGCTTGGTGGATCTTCTCCCACCCAGGTGTAGTCCAGATCACGGGGCGTGAGGGCGGTGTGTGAAGCTGTGGGAGTGAGCAGCATTCAGGTCGCCGACCAGACTTTTGTCGCCGCAGCCCCGGAGAAGGTGGCTGCCCGCGTATCCGTGCCCGCGCGCTGGCGTGCGTGGTGGCCCGACCTCGTTCTCGACGTCCGTGAGAATCGGGCGGAGAAGGGGATTCGCTGGACGGTGGCGGGTCCGCTGACCGGCACGATGGAGGTGTGGCTCGAGCAGGTCATGGACGGCACCGTCGTCCACTACTTCCTGCATGCGGAGCCGACCGGCGTGAGCCCGCAGGCGCTGGCGTCCCTCGACCTGGCCGGAATGAACCACGCCCGACGGCTCGCGGGCAAGGTGATGACGTTCGAGCTCAAGCAACAGCTCGAGGCGGGACGCGCCGCGGGTGAACCCCCGCAGTAGTGAGATTGTGAGTCCTGTCGGAAATCGTGTGAGATGGACGTGCGGTGACGCGCACGTCGCGCCGTTCTGAAAGGAAGCGTCCGAGGCATGGCCGAGAAGACCAAGAGGTCGATCACCGTCGACGCACCCGCCGAGCGGGTGATGGGTGTGATCGCCGACTTCGACGACTACCCGGCATGGGTGGAGGCCGCGAAGTCGGTCGAGGTGCTCTCGACGGGGCCCGACGGCCGCGCCGAACAGGTCCGATTCGTGCTGGACGCCGGGATGGTCAAGGACACCTACGTGCTCCGGTACCGCTGGGCGCCCGACGGGATGTCGGTGAGCTGGGAGCTGGTGTCCGGCGAGATCCAGAAGGCGCAGTTCGGGTCCTACACGCTCGAACGCGAACCCGGCGGCGGCACCAGTGTCACCTACGAACTGACGGTGGATCTGACGATCCCGATGATCGGTCTGTTCAAGCGCAAGGCGGAGAAGGTCATCACCGACACCGCGCTCAAGGAACTGAAGAAGCGGGTGGAGGGCTGAGCGCCGCCGGTTCCACCCGGGTCACCCAGGTCCGACTGTTCGTCGGCAAGGGCGGTGTCGGCAGGACGACGGTGGCGGCGGCGACGGCGGTCGCGCTCGCCGAGGCGGGACGTCGGGTCCTGCTGCTGTCCCTCGACCAGGCGCACTCGCTGTCGGATGTGCTCGACCGCCCGGTCGGGCGGAGCGAGGAGTCGCGCGTCGGACCGGGCCTCCACGCTCGCGAGATCGACACGCAGGCACTGCTCGAGGAGCGCTACCGCGGACTCGTCGCGCTGCTGGCCCTGGGTGGTGTCCACGATCACGGCGCCCAGTTCGCCGATCTGGCACCAGAGGAATTGACGGGGCTGCCCGGCGTCGAGGAGGCCCTCGGGCTCAACGAAGTGGTGCGACTGGCCGAACAGGCGCGCTGGGACGTCATCGTCGTGGACTGCCCGCCGACCGCGGACGCGCTGCGCACGTTGGCAATTCCCGGATCCGTCTCCGGATACGTGGAGCGCGTGTGGCCGCAGCACCGGCGTATCGCCGCCGCGACCTCGACCGATGCCCGGCTGGCCTTCGTCGTCGCGATGCTCGATCGGGTGCTCGACGCGACTGCCGCGGTGGGGGACCTGCTGCAGGACCGCGACCGGACGTCGGTGCGGGTGGTGACCTGCGCCGAGCGAGTCGCGCTCGCGGAGACCCGCCGGGTCCTGTCCGCGCTGGCGCTCGCCGGGCTCCGCGTCGATGCGATTGTCGTGAACAAGACTCTGCCCCAGATGGATTCGGGCGACATGCCGGAGGAGCTCGCGAGTTGGTGCGACACCCGCCGCACCACGGAGCGGAAGATCCTGGCCGAGTTGACGGCCACGACGGGTGAGGTGACGGTGCTGTCTGCCGACCACCTCGCGAACGAGCCGATAGGGTGGGATGCCCTCGGTGGTGTGGCACGCACGGTCTACACGGACGTGGCAGATCCGTCCGAGGTGCTCGGGGCAGACTGTGCGCCGGTGCGCGTCGCCCTCGAATCGGGTTCGGGCGACGTCGAATCGGTGTACGCGATGCGCATGCACTTGCCGCTCGTCGATCCCGGGACGTTGACGCTGGGACGAGTGGAGGACGACTTGCTGGTGGGAGCCGACGGCAGACGTCGTCGCGTGCGCCTGGCGTCGGTGCTGCGCCGCTGCGTCGTGCGCGACGCCGACTTCGACGGATCCGACCTGGTCGTGCGGTTCGTCCCCGATCCCGCAGTGTGGCCCCGGTGACCGGCGACCACGCCGAACTGGCCGCCGAACTCAAGGCGCTCGCCGAGACTGTTCTCGACCGGCTCGAGCCGATCCTGCAGAAGGCCGCGGCGGCCCGCTCCGGGGAGGGCGCAGCCGATGCCGCCGCTGCAGTCGCCGACACGGCCGGCGCGGGCACCGGCGCCCAGCCCGCCTGCAGCAGTTGCTCGTGGTGCCCGCTGTGCGCGCTGGCCGCTCTGGTGCGCGGTGAACAGCACGACCTCGTCACGCTGCTGGCAGGTCAGGGCGCCGTGCTGCTCGCCGTGCTGCGTGAGGTCCTCGACGATCACGACCGTGCCGCCACCGGTACCGCCGATGCGCCGACTGCCACTGCGCCGTCTGGGCCGTTCACGTCGCACAAGTTCGTGCCGATCGACGTCACGATCAAGCACTAGACACGCGGTACCCGCCGCACGCACCGCCGGGCGCGGTCGGCACAATCGGCAGGGTGGAGAGCACCGAACTTCTCACCGTCGGCGTGGACGTCGGGGGTACCAGCATCCGGGCCGCGGTCGTCGATGCGAGCGGTGACGTGCTCGATACGGCGCAGGCGCCGACGCCGCACGCTGCGGATGCACTCGAGCGGGGGATCGAGCGGGCCGTCCGCGAACTTGCCGATCGGCACCGCATCGCGGCGGTGGGTCTCGCCGTCGCCGGTTTCGTCGATTCCGACCGCACCACGGTCCGATTCGCGCCGCACCTGCCGTGGGTCGATGCGCCGGTGGCCCGCACGCTGGGTCAGCGCCTCGGTCTGCCCGTCGTCCTCGAGCACGACGCGAACGCGGCCGCGTGGGCGGAATGCCGGTTCGGTGCCGCCGCCGGCGGGCGCAATGTCGTCATCGTGGCGATCGGCACCGGCATCGGCGCCGCCCTGCTGATCGACGGCAGGCTGTACCGGGGCAGCTTCGGCGTGGCCCCCGAACTCGGGCACATGCAGGTCGTTCCCGAGGGCCGCCCGTGCGCGTGCGGGAAACGGGGATGCTGGGAGCGCTACTGCAGTGGCACCGCGCTGGTGGACACCGCACTCGAACTGCTCGCGGCCGACCCGTCGGCGTCGACCGTCCTGGCCCGCGCCGTCGCGGTCGATCCCGGGTCGCTGACCGGACGACGGATCGCGGCAGCGGCCTCGGACGGAGATCCGCTGGCGCTCGCGGTGTTCGCGGACTTCGCCCGCTGGCTCGGCGTGGGGCTGGCGACGGTCTCGGACGTCTTCGACCCCGACCTCATCGTGATCTGCGGCGGCGTCGGCATGTCGGCGCCGCTCTTCCTGGACGACGCCCGCGAGCACTATGCGCGCCTGACAACCGGTGCGGGCCACCGGCCGTTGGCGCGGATCCGGCACACCCTGCTCGGCGAGGCGGCCGCGATGATCGGTGCGGCGGATCTGGCCCGCGCGGCGGCGTGTGGCAGCGGTCCGGACTGCTGAGTACAGTCATTCCCTAGGTGGAGGCCTGGGTAGACCTGGGGGAATCGAGCTCGGACGGAAGGACGCCATGTGGTACTGGCTGTTTAAGTACGTGTTGTTGGGTCCGGTGCTGTTGCTCCTCGGGCGGCCGAAACTCGAAGGCGCCGAGAATATTCCGACCGACGGCCCGGCAATCCTCGCCAGCAACCACCAGGCGGTGCTCGACTCGTTCTTCCTTCCGCTACGAGTCAACCGCCGCATCACCTTCCTCGCGAAGAGCGAGTACTTCACCGGCACCGGGCTCAAGGGCCGCTTCCAGCGGTGGTTCTTCTCCGCCGTCGGCCAGGTCCCGATCGATCGAACCGGTGCCTCCGCCGCGCAGGACGCGCTCAACGCGGGCCTGCGCGTCCTCGGGGACGGCAAGCTCCTCGGCATCTACCCCGAGGGCACCCGCTCGCCCGACGGTCGCCTCTACAAGGGCAAGACCGGCATGGCCCGCCTCGCGCTCGAGTCCGGGGTCAAGGTCATCCCGGTCGCGATGATCGACACCGCGAAGGTCAACCCGATCGGCTCGCGCATGTGGAAGCCGGCGAAGGTCACCGTCCGCATCGGGGAGCCGATCGACTTCTCGCGCTTCGAGGGCATGGGCGGCAACCGCTTCGTCGAGCGGGCCGTCACCGACGAGGTCATGTACAAGTTGATGCGCCTGTCGGGTCAGGAATACGTCGACATCTACGCCGCGACGCTGAAGAACCCGGCCCCGGGAGCGCCCCCGGCCGAATCGGCGGCCGACGCCGCACGTGTGCCCGACACCCGCGCCGGATAGTCGCCGCCGGATGTGCCCGAACCTCGAACCTCCACAACCCTGATTCCTCGAGCCGTGTTGCGCGGCGCCTGTCTCGCAGGGGCGGGTGCGGTCGCGGTGGTGGGCCTGCCGTTCGTGTGGATCGGCGCGGCCGCGGCCGGACGAATGCACGATCCGTCCGATGCGCCGTACGCGCCGGTCGTGATCGTGCTGGGCGCGCGGGTGCGAGCCGGTCGGCCGATGAAGTTCCTCCGGGGCAGGCTGGACGCGACGGCGCGGTTGCTCGCGGACGGCAGCGCGTCCGTCGTGCTGGTCTCCGGCGACGCCCACGGGAAGTCCGGTGACGAGGTCGCGGCCATGACCGGCTATCTCGTCGCGGCCGGGGTCGACCCCGCGAGGATCGTCGAGGACCCGTACGGACTGGACACCTACGACACCTGCGTCCGCGCCGCCCGCACGTTCGGCATCCGGCGTGCTCTCGTCGTCACACAGCGTTTCCACCTCCCGCGCACCGTCGCGTTGGGGCGTGCCGCCGGGATCGATGTCGACGGTGTCCGCGCGGGTCGGGCCGGCGGGCGACGGTCGACGCTGGTGAAGAACACAGTCCGGGAGATGCTCGCCTATCCGAAGGCGGCGCGCGATGTCCTGACCGGCCGGGAGCCGAAAGTGTCCTCTCCGCCGGTCGATTCGGTGGCCGACGCGCTCGCCCGATAAATCCGTCCGGGTTTCCGATCGCGGTATCTTCCCACTCGTGCCCCTCGCATCGTTCCGGCGAAACCGGCCCCGGTTGTTCTGGGGGCTCGTCGTCTCCGTGATGGCCGTGTTCTACCTCGGTTCCCTCGCCGTGTACGCGTCGAGCACCGACGACCGCGACGAGGTCGTCGCGATCCACACCGACCACGACGAGGTGGCCGTGATCGTCACCCCGACGTCGCTGCACCCCGCCTCGGGCCGACTCGACGTGGAAGTCACCATCGGGCCGGGTTCCGATTTCTCCGGACCGGACGGGGAGACGCTCGCCGTACCGATCAGCCTGCATCTCGCGCCCAGCACGTCGCGCACCGAGCTGGTGTTCCCGGCCGGCGCGGTGCCGACCACGTTCGATGCTCAGCTGATGGTGCAAGGACAGGCCGGGCGGTGGCCGCTCGACCGGTTCGACGTCGCCCCTATGGTGGTCGCCGCATACACCGGCACGGGCGACGGCGTCGAGATCCACCGCAGCAGCGTCTACCTCGACGACAATGTCGAAGGCTGGACGGTCCGGTCGGACGCGGTGGGCGTCGACGAGGAGTTCGCCTCGAGCACGACGGTCCATCTCGCCAGGGGCGTGGGCACCCTCGTGTACTCGGCGATTCTGCTGCTGATGATGGCCGTGCTCGCGGCACTGGCCGCCTTCGTCGCCGTGCAGACCGCGCGACGCCGCCGACGGGTGCACACCGACATGCTCAGCTGGATGGCCGCGATGCTGTTCGCGGTCATTCCGCTGCGCGGCATCCTGCCGGGCAACCCGCCGATCGGCTCGTGGGTCGACATCGCACTGACCATGTGGGTCGTGGTGACGCTGGTCGGTTCGCTGACGGTGTACGTGCTCTGCTGGTGGCGCGATACCGCCGCGGAATCCTCGAGGGGAGCGTCAGGGGACGGTGGTCAGATGCGTGGTGCCCGCCACCGAGCCGGCCTCGCCGACGCGACGACGCCCGAGGTGGACGGCGACGGCCGCGATGACGGCGATCGCCCACCACACGTAGGACGAGGCGAGGAACTGATCCCACACGGGCCAGCCGGTTCCCTCCCAACGTCCGTGACCGAGGCGCCAGTGCGGGGCGATCACGAATATCGCCCCGCTGGCGACCACGCCGGCGCCGAGGACCAGGCTGCGCCGCCGGTACGCCTCGACGCCGACGAGCAGCAGCAGCGGGGCCACCCAGACCCAGTGGTGTGACCACGAGACGGGCGAGACCAGCAGTCCCAGCAGCGCGTTGACGAACAACGCCAGCGCCGCCGCGCCCGCAGCGAAGGCCCGCCACATCGCGACCCCTGCGAGCACGAGTGCGGCAGCGCTCAGCAGCAGCCACAGCACGCTGCGGACGGACGGGTCGAGACCGAGCCGGGCGAGGACACCGGTGATGCTCTGATTCGCGGGGTAGGCGGGTCCGCCGATCCGGCCCGAATCGAGCAGCGTGTCGGTCCAGTACTGCCACGAGTCGGCCCGCGCCACGACGAAGCCGATCGCGCCGAACCCGACGAAACTCAGCCCGGTCGTCACCGCCGCCCGGAAGTCCTTGCGGAGCAGGAAGAACAGGACGAAGACGGCGGGCGTCAGCTTGACGGCCGCGACGAACCCGATGAGCATGCCCCGCGGCCACGGCGTCTTCTTCAACAGACAGTCGGCCGCGACGAACACCATCAGCAGGATGTTCACCTGGCCGTAGTCGAGCGTCGAGTAGACCGGCTCCAACGTCAGGGCCGCTGCAGCGGCGGCCAGTGCCGTCCACACCAGAGTCGAGCGAGGCGAGATCCCGATGGACGCGAGGGTGAGCACCAGCGTCGCGAACAGGGCCACCAGCGACAGCGCCGTGAGCACCACGCCCGCCGCCTCGAGTGAGATCGCCGACATCGGACTGAACACCACGGCCGCGAGCGGCGGATACGTGAACGGCAGTCCGATTCCCGACTGGGTCGGGGGCATCGAGCCGTACAGCGGGCCACCGGCGGCGAACACCGACCCGCCGAGCCGGTAGACGTCGAGGTCGATCCGGTAGTAGAAGCCGACGTCACGCAGCCCGGGGATCCCGAACAGGTGGTACACCGCGCCGACCGCGCACGCGAGCACGATTGCGACGCGCGAGAGGACGACGACCGGCGAGCGCCGTCGGGACGTCGCCGATGGCGAGTCCGCGGCGGCAGCGGGGGACCGGTCGGCGGAGTCGGGGGTGGGGGTGTGCACCAAGCCATCCTTCTACGAACGGGGGGCGTGGTGTCGAGTGCCCCGGCGCGGGGGGCATAAGCTCCCCCGGTGCGCTACTTCTACGACTGTGAGTTCATCGAGGATGGTCGCACAATCGAGCTCGTCTCGATCGGTGTGGTTTGCGAGGACGGCCGCGAGTTCTACGCGGTGTCCACCGAGTTCGATCCCGAGCGTGCCGGCAAATGGGTGCGCCGGAACGTGCTGCCCAAGCTGCCGCCGCCGTCGTCGCCGCTGTGGAAGAGCCGTTCGCGCATCCGTGACGATCTGATGAAGTTCCTCGTGCCGCGGCCGGGCATCGAACCCGAACTGTGGGCGTGGGTCGCGGCATACGACCACGTCGCGCTCTGCCAGCTGTGGGGTGCGATGACCGAGCTGCCGTCGAACATGCCGCGCTACACGCGTGAGCTGCGTCAGCACTGGGAGATGAACGGCTGCCCGCCGCTGCCACCGGTTCCCGACGATGCGCACGACGCGCTCGCGGACGCCCGGCACAACCTCGCGAAGTTCGATGCGATCGAGGCTTTCCGCTCGGTTCGGTGACGAGGATCACCGCCTCCCGGCGGTGATCGGGTCACAGGTTGATCTTGTCGAATGGGGGCCTTCGGTTACCCGGGGTCGACGGGGCGAATATCCTGTAGTGGTGAACTGGACTGTCGACGTTCCGATCGACCGCTTGCCCGAACTTCCGCCGCTGCCCGCGGGTATGCGTGAGCAGCTCGACGCCGCGCTCGCCAAGCCGGCCGCGCAGCAGCCGCAGTGGCCCGCCGACCAGGCGTCGGCCATGCGCACCGTCCTCGAGAGCGTGCCGCCGATCACGGTGGCCAGCGAGGTCGAGGCGCTGTCGGCGAAGCTCGCAGAGGTGGCACGCGGTGAGGCCTTCCTGCTGCAGGGCGGTGACTGCGCGGAGACCTTCGCGGACAACACCGAACCGCACATCAAGGGCAACATCCGCACGCTGCTGCAGATGGCCGTCGTGCTCACCTACGGTGCGAGCCTGCCCGTCGTCAAGGTCGCGCGCATCGCCGGGCAGTACGCCAAGCCGCGCTCGTCGAACACCGACGCGCTGGGCCTGCCGTCGTACCGCGGAGACATGGTCAATTCGATCGTCGCCGACGAGTCGGTCCGGGTCCACGACCCGTCCCGTCTGGTCCGTGCGTACGCGAACGCCAGCGCGGCGATGAACCTCGTGCGTGCGCTCACCGGCGCCGGGATGGCCGATCTGCACAAGGTCCACGACTGGAACCGCGAGTTCGTGACGTCGTCGCCGGCCGGTGCCCGCTACGAGGCCCTCGCCGCCGAGATCGACCGCGGCCTGCAGTTCATGAACGCGTGCGGTGTCACCGACCCCAGCCTGCACCACGCACAGATCTTCGCCAGCCACGAGGCGCTCGTCCTCGACTACGAGCGCGCGATGTTGCGCCTCGACAACGACGACGATCACCCGAAGCTGTACGACCTGTCGGCGCACTTCCTGTGGATCGGCGACCGGACCCGCCAACTCGACGGCGCGCACATCGCGTTCGCCGAACTGCTCGCGAACCCGATCGGCCTCAAGATCGGCCCGAGCACGACCCCCGAGATGGCGGTCGAATACGTCGAGCGGCTGGACCCGACGAACAAGCCCGGCCGGCTGACGCTGATCTCGCGGATGGGCAACGGCAAGGTACGCGACCTGCTGCCGGCGATCATCGAGAAGGTGCAGGCCACCGGTCACCAGGTGATCTGGCAGTGCGATCCGATGCACGGCAACACCCACGAGGCATCCACCGGCTACAAGACCCGCCACTTCGACCGGATCGTCGACGAGGTGCAGGGCTTCTTCGAGGTGCACAACGGTCTCGGCACCCATCCGGGCGGCATCCACGTCGAACTCACCGGTGAGAACGTCACCGAGTGCCTCGGCGGCGCCCAGGACATCTCCGACCTGGACCTGTCCGGACGCTACGAGACCGCGTGCGACCCGCGCCTGAACACCCAGCAGTCGTTGGAGTTGGCGTTCCTCGTGGCGGAGATGCTCCGCGGCTGACACCCACCGCCCGTCCTGAAGGGTCCCTTCCTTGAACTGGTCCCCGATTGTTGGACTGGCTAAGTGAAAGCCTAGGCGGCGAGGGCCTGGGCCCGGTATTGCACCGGGCTCAGGCCCTCGAGTCGTGTGGAGATCCGTTCGGTG
>NZ_JBNPXA010000018.1:0-121389 GCF_050433545.1 Rhodococcus sp. BE178
CCGGTCTGCCACGGCAGGCCCGCGGCGAGCCACGCGGTGCGGGTGACGTTGTTGGACTGCGCGCCGGCCTGCGTGACACAGCCGCCGATGACCTGTTCGACCAGTACCGGATCGATCCCCGCGCGATCGACGATTCCCTTTTGTGCGGCACCGAGGATCTCGGCCGCGTGCAGGCCCGACAACCAGCCACCGCGCTTCCCGATCGGTGTGCGAACTGCCTCGACGATTACTGGTGTGCCCATGGCGAAGAACCTCCGTGTGTCTACCTACTAGAACGTGTTCTTCATATCAGCGGCACATCAAAAAGTCGATATGGCAAGAGGATTCGGGAGATATCCAGGGCTGGATTGGAACAGCAGGGGACGACCTGTGGTGGTGGCCGACGGGTGGCGACAGGCGAGGCATGGCAAATTGCTAAGATTCGCAACTAGTGCATCAATGTGTAGCATAGTTCGCGGACGGCGGGTCTGCCGTGCTGTCCGGGCAGGGTGTGCACCTCTCGGTGGAGAGTTGCTGATTTCGATGGGTACGACAGGAGGTGACATGGTCGCGAACTCGCACCAGCCGCTGTATCGGATGAAGGCCGATTTCTTCAAGACCCTCGGGCATCCAGCCCGGATCAGGGTTCTCGAGTTGTTGAGTGAGCGCGAGCATGCCGTTTCCGAAATGCTGCCCGAGGTCGGAATCGAGCCGGCGAACCTGTCCCAGCAGCTATCGATCCTCCGGCGGGCCGGGTTGGTCACGGCCCGGCGGGAGGGGCTGTCGGTGTCGTATGCGCTGACCTCACCCCGAGTTGCCGAACTGTTGAAGACCGCGCGAGAGATCCTCACCGGTGTGGTCGCCGGCCAGGCCGAGCTTCTCGAGGAGGCCCCCCAGGTGTCGGTGCTGTCAGGCGAGTCGCGGGGCTGAGTTGATGTCTTCTTCGGGCGGTCCACTGCTACTCACTAGTTGCGAACTTTCTAAACTTCTTATCTTCTGTGATTCGATATCGATCGTGGTGAACACGCAGCCGGCCTCGCCGTCGGGTGGTCGGTTCACGAGCCCTGGACGAGGAGAGACGTCATGACGAGTACCCCTGCCGGATCGGCATGCACTGCAACCGGACACCCGGAGATCGTCTCGTGGGTGGCCGATGTCGCCGCACTCACCGAACCGGAGAACGTGGTGTGGTGCGACGGTTCTGCCGCCGAATGGGACCGTTTGACCGCGCTGCTGGTCGACAAGGGCACCTTCGTTCGACTCGAGGGCAAACCCAATTCGTTCTGGTGTGCCTCGGATCCGGCGGATGTCGCGCGGGTGGAGGACCGCACGTTCATTTGCTCGGCATCGCAGTCCGATGCCGGGCCGACCAACAACTGGATGGACCCCGTCGACATGAAGACGGTGATGACCGAGCAGTACCGCGGGGCCATGGCCGGGCGCACGATGTACGTCATCGCCTTTTGCATGGGTCCGCTGGACGCCGCCGAGCCGAAGTTCGGTGTTCAGGTCACCGACTCCGAATACGTCGCCGTGTCGATGCAGATCATGACCCGATCCGGTGCGCCGGTGTGGGACAAGCTCACCGCCGGAACAGAATTCGTCAAATGCCTGCACTCGCTAGGTGCCCCTCTGCGCCCCGGCCAGGCAGACGCGACGTGGCCGTGCGATCACACCAAGTACATCTCGCACTTCCCCGAGGAACGCATGATCTGGAGTTACGGCTCCGGCTACGGCGGCAACGCACTGCTCGGGAAGAAGTGCTACTCGCTGCGGATCGCGTCGAAGATGGCCAAGGACGAGGGCTGGCTGGCCGAGCACATGCTCATCCTCAAGCTCACCTCTCCCTCGCACGAGGTCCGCTACATCGCGGCGGCGTTCCCGTCCTCGTGCGGCAAGACGAACCTCGCGATGCTCGAGCCCGCCCTCGACGGGTGGACCGCCGAGACCATCGGCGACGACATCGCCTGGATGAGATTCGGGCAGGACGGTCGGCTGTACGCCGTCAACCCGGAGGCCGGGTTCTTCGGTGTCGCACCGGGCACCGGCGCGCACACGAACCCGCACGCGATGGCGACCATCGAGCGAGGCAATTCGATCTTCACCAACGTCGCGCTCACCGACGACGGCGACATCTGGTGGGAGGGCATGACCGATCAGCCGCCCGCACATCTGACGGACTGGCGGCGTCGGGACTGGACCCCGAACTCCGGCGAGCCTGCGGCCCACCCGAACTCCCGGTACTGCACCCCCATCGCGCAGTGCCCGACCGTCGCGCCGGAATGGAACGACCCCGCCGGCGTACCGATCTCGGCGATCTTCTTCGGCGGCCGCCGCGGCACCACCGTTCCCCTGGTCACCGAGGCCTCGAGCTGGCAGCACGGGGTGTTCCTCGCCTCCACCCTGTCGTCGGAGACGACCGCCGCGGCCACCGGCAACGTCGGTGTGGTGCGCCGTGACCCGATGGCGATGCTGCCGTTCCTCGGTTACCACGTCGGTGACTACTTCGCGCACTGGCTCGACATCGGCACCAAGACCGACCCGTCGCTGCTTCCGAGGATCTTCTATGTCAACTGGTTCCGCCGCGGTGACGACGGACGCTTCCTGTGGCCCGGGTTCGGCGAGAACGCCCGGATCCTCGAATGGGCGTTGCGCCGGATCGACGGCGCGGCTGGGGCCGAGGCGACGCCGATCGGGAACGTGCCCGCCGTCGACGACTTGGACCTGAATGGCCTGACGGTCGACAAGGCCGAGGTGGCGGCGGCGCTGAACGTCGATCCCGACGAGTGGATCACCGAGACTCGACTGATCGACGAGTGGTTCGCCACCATCGGCGGCAACACCCTGCCCGACGCGCTTCGCGATGAACTCGCGGCCCTCAAGCTGCGACTGTCCGGCCGGGACCTGCTCGGTGATCCGGTGCCGGTGCGCGACGAGCACTTCAGCCGGGTTCGTCGCGACGAGCGGTGACGCGCCCGCAATCGGGGTAGAACGCCCCGTCCATGACGAGGCGTGGAGCGCGTCACGTCGATCCCCCTGCGCTCCACGCCTTCTCGGCCCGACCCGAGCCGAACCGATCTCGACTCGGGTCGGGCCACCCTCAGCCCATCTACCAGGATCACCGTGAATGTCTGAACCTCGTTCCGTTCCCGCCTCGGGCGGCCGCGTCGCCGACGCCGCGCGCGCCGCAGTCGTCTTGATGCCGCGCTGGAGCGACTGGAGCCCCGCTGTCCGCGCGCCGGGCGCCGATCTGCTCGCCGGACTCATCGTCGCGCTCGTCGCGCTGCCACTCGCGTTGGGATTCGGAATCAGTTCCGGTCTCGGCGCCGCAGCAGGCTTGACGACAGCGGTCGTCGCCGGTGTGGTCGCCGCCGTCTTCGGCGGTTCGCGGTTCCAGGTGTCGGGGCCGACCGGTGCGATGACCGTCGTCCTGGTCCCGATCGTCGCCCAGTACGGGCCGACCGGAGTGCTCGCTGTCGGCTTGATCGCCGGCATCATCCTGGTGCTGCTGGCGTTCGCGGGCGTCGGGCGGGCCGTGCGCTTTGTGCCTGCCCCGGTGATCGAGGGGTTCACCGCGGGCATCGCCGTCGTCATCGCCCTGCAGCAGGTTCCGGCCGCGCTCGGTGTTTCGGGCGCGGAGGGGGAGAAGGTGTGGCAGAGCGCCTTCGACGCTGTTCGCCGCTACCTGGAGAACCCGTCGGTCCTGACTCCAGCGACCGCGCTGTGCGTGGCCGCCGTGATCCTCGTCGGCGGCCGCTACCTGCCCCGAGTGCCGTTCTCGCTTCTGGCGGTCGCTGTCGCCACGATCGTGGCGCAGCTGTTCCACCTCGATCTCGCGCGGATCAGTTCCATCCCTTCCGGATTCGCGGCCCCGTCCCTGGATTTCCTGCATCCCGGTGAGGTGACCTCACTGCTGGCGCCCGCCCTCGCCGTCGCCGCCCTCGGCGCCCTCGAATCGCTGCTGTCCGCGACCGCCGCCGACTCGATGGCGGTGGGAACACGCCACAACCCGGACCGTGAACTGCTCGGTCAGGGCCTGGCGAACATCGCCGCACCCCTCTTCGGCGGAGTGCCCGCCACGGGGGCGATCGCCCGGACCGCGGTCAATGTTCGATCCGGTGCCCGCACGCGCCTGGCCGCGCTCACCCATGCGGCAATCCTCGCCGCCATCGTCTACCTCGCCGCCGGACTGGTCGCCGAGATCCCGTTGGCCGCACTCGCCGGAGTTCTCCTGGCTACCACTGTCCGGATGGTCGAGACCGCGTCCATTCTCGCGATCGTGCGCGCCACCAGGGCCGACACGATCGTCATGGTGGCGACGTTCCTGGTCACCGTCGTGTTCGACCTGGTCGCGGCTGTTGCCGTCGGCGTCGGGTTCGCCGCGATCCTTGCGCTGCGTGCAGTCGCGCGCTCCGCCCGCATCGAACAGGTCCCGCTCGACGAGACCGGCGATCACCTGGCCGAGGAACACGAACTGCTGCGCGAGCACATCGTCGCGTACCGGATCGACGGTGCCCTGTTCTTCGCCGCTGCGCATCGATTCCTGCTCGAACTCGCCGAAGTCTCCGACGTCAAGGTGGTGATCCTGCGAATGTCGCGGATCACCGCCCTCGACGCCACCGGCACCCTCGTACTCCAGGACGTCATCGCGAAGCTCGAGAATCGTCAGATCACCGTCCTGATCGCCGGTGCCAAACCCGAGCATCTGCGCCCCCTGGCCGCGCTCGGCGTGTTCACCACCAGTGACGGCGAGAGACGCCGACTCTTCGCCACCACCCCCGAAGCGATCGAGCACGCACGCGCAATCGTCTTCGCCGATACCCGCCATCCAACGATTGCCAGCGAGGACTGACGATGACACACAGCACATTTCCGGCGAGGCCGAGTTCGCCGGCGCCCACCGGCGGTCAGCGCCTCGGCTACATCTTGGGCGGGACGCTTCCCGACCACCTGCACGAGTGGGTTGTCCGGGACATCACCGGGCCGGGCGCCACCCGGCGCTACGCGATCCGTTGCCTGGTTCCGCTGGTCCCGATCCTGGTTGCCCTGCTGTTGATCCCCGGACCGTGGATCATCCGAATCGGCATGGTGCTGTTGCTGTTTCTGCCCTTCGTGTACTTCCTGCTGGCGCTGAAGGCGATCTACCTTCGACACCGCCTCGTCAGCCACAGTCTCGACCCGGAACTGCTCAACGCCCACAAACAACAGCGACTCGGCCAGGAACGAGACGCCTACGAATCGCGTTACCGCCACGGAGCTTGACCACCTGCGCTGTCAGGCGCCGGTCACTTCAACCCGGATCGCACGAAGGCGTCCACGACGTGCCGCTGCAGGAACATGTAGATCAGGAAGATCGGCAGACATGCGATGCCGGAGGCGGCCATCACCGCGCCCCAGTTGTTGCCCTCCGCGCCGAGGAAGCTGCGGATACCGATCTGCACCAGGGCATCGGAGTTCCGCAGGATCAGCGACGGCCAGAGGTACTCGTTCCACGCCGAGATGAACAGCATGATGCCCAGGGCCGCGAGTGCCGGTCGCATGTTCGGCACGATCACACGCCAGAGCGACGCCCACGCACCCTGCCCGTCCATCTCGCTCGCGTCGAGCAACTCACGCGGGAATGCCTCCATGTGCTGGCGCAGCAGCATGACGCCGAACGCCGAGCACAGGTTGGGGATCACCACGCCGGCCACGGTGTCGAGCAGGCCCATCTGCGAGATCAACAGGTAGTTCGGGATCATCGTGACCTGGAACGGCACCAGCCAGGATCCGACGAACAGAAGGAACAGCAGGCGCTTGCCGACGAAGTCCCAGCGTGCGAACGCGTACGACGCGAGCAGGGCTACCAGTAGCTGACTGACCGCGACCACGAACGCCATCGCGAAGGTGTTGAGGAGCATCGACAGCATCGGGATGGTGTCGAACACGTACCGGAAGCTCTCGGTACTCAGCGGCCACGGGACCGGGCTGCCGGACAACGTGTCCTCCGGTCGGCGGAACGCGGTGGCGAACATCCAGTACACCGGGAAGACACTGAACACCGCGAGCGCTGCGAGCGCCACGTGACCGAGCGCGACTCGGCGACCGCTCCTGTGCTGTGGTTCGGGCGATCCGGACGGCGCGGTGGGTGCGTTGGTTGCAGTGGGCACTTTGGGCGGGTCGAGGAGGACGAAGGCCATGACTGGTTCCTAGTTGTCGTAGAAGCTCAGGCGCTCGGTCAGCCGCACGAACACGAGCGCGATGACGCCGAAGCCGAGGAAGAACAGGGTGCCCGCGGCGGCCGACATGCCGGCATCGAAGTTGCGGAAACCGAACTCGTACAACAGGTAGTAGATGTTGGTCGAGGAGCCGCTGGGTCCGCCCTGCGTGAGGACGTCGATCACCGGGTAGGTCCACTGCGCGCTGAGCAGGATCGTCATCATCGCCAGGAACAGCAGGGTGGGGGAGAGCAGCGGCAGCGTGATCCGGCGCGTGATCGTCGACGGCGTGGCGCCGTCGAGCGCGGCCGCGTGGCCGTAGTCGGGGCTGATCCCCGCCATTCCCGCAGAGATGACGAGAACGCCGAAGCCGAGCATCTGCCATCCGACGATCACGACCACGCCGATCAGCGCGAGCTTCGGATCACGGAACACGTTGCCGAGGTCGTGACCCATCGTCGCCGAGATGCGGGCGATCATGCCGTTGTCGGGATTGAACAGCCAGCGCCAGATGGCGCTGCTCGCAACGGGAGTCACGAGGAACGGGACGAAGATCAGTGCTTGGTAGAACGTGCGGGCCCGGCCGCTCACCCGGGCGGACAGGAGCGCGATCGCGAGCGGGAGAACCAGGGAGAACACCATGAATGCGCCGATGTAGAGGGCGGTGTTCCACAGTGCCTGGTGCAGTTCGGGGAGCGAGAGCACGGTGACGTAGTTGTCCAGGCCGACCGGCGTCTTCGGGCTGGTCGGGATCATGTTCCATTTGTAGAACGACAGCCCCACCGTCTCGGCGAGCGGCTTGTAGGTCCACATCACGAGCAGGACGACCGCGGGCAGCAGGAACATGTAGGGGACGGCGCGCCGTGCTGCGCGTGACCGCCACCCCGGCCCTGCCTGCACAGGCAGGGCCGGGGTGACGCTCCGCGGCTCAGCGCTCGCCGGAACTTCGACGAACATCGAATACTCGCAATCGGTTTCGGGGTCGGATCAGTGGTTCGACGCGTCGGCCATGACCGCGAGCTGCTCCTCGGGGGACAGCGACTGGTAGTAGCGCAGCTGCTCCATCGTCACCTCGTACAGCGTCGGGCCCTCCTCGACCGGTACGACGGTGTGCAGGATCCGGTCGGAGTACACGTGCACCAGGTTGAACGACTGCCCGCTGTCCTGGCCGCGCATGCCGCCGCCCGCAGGGAACAGGTCCTGGGTGTAGCAGGTGGCCGATGCGACGGACACCGGGATGCCTGCGAAGGTGCAGGTGGTCGAGTAGTGCAGGTGGCCGCCGAGGATGCCGCGGACGTCGGTGCCGCGCAGCACGTCCTCGAGCCGGTGCTGGTCGCGCAG
This sequence comes from Rhodococcus sp. BE178, assembly GCF_050433545.1. Lineage (NCBI taxonomy): Bacteria > Bacillati > Actinomycetota > Actinomycetes > Mycobacteriales > Nocardiaceae > Rhodococcus > Rhodococcus sp. BE178. Next base: position 7,518 of record NZ_JBNPXA010000018.1, read on the forward strand.
TTCGACGGACTCGAGCAGTTCCAGCGGGCTCGGCACCGGCGGGTGATGCAGCGCCAGCAGCGTGCCGTGCGGGGCAGGAGTCGCGAGAACATCACGGAGCCAATCGATCTGCTCGTCGGTGATCTCGCCGTGATGGTGGCCGGGAACGGTGCTGTCGAGCGCGATGATCCGCAGGCCGTCGATGTCGTGGACCATGTCCACCGACTCCTGTGTGGGCTCGGTGCCGAGCAGGCCCGCGCGGAACTCGGGCCGGCTGTCGTGGTTGCCGATCACCCAGATCACCTGGGCGCCCAGCTTCTCCGCCGCCGGCTCGACCATGTCCCGCAGTCGGGCGTACGCCTGCGGGTTGCCGGCGTCGGCGAGGTCGCCGGTGAACACGATCGCCTCGGGTCGCTGCCCGGCGCGGTCGAGGCGGTCGAACAGGCGGCCCAGGTTGGCGTCGCTGTCGACGCTGCCGTGGAGCAACTCGCCGTCCCCGACGAAGTGGGTGTCGCTGATGTGCAGGACGAAGTGTTCGGGGGCGCCGTACTGTCCGTTCGTGGACATGGTTGTCTTCCTTCGGGTTAGTGAGGGTGGGGGGTCAGCCGAGGAGGCAGACGCGCAGGTTGTCGAGTTCGATGTCGGTCATGCCGTGCGCGCGCAGGTAGTCGGGCACGTCGCCGTGGCGCTCGCGCAGTGACGCGAGCGTGGCGAGCATCAGCGGGGCCGGGCTGGAGGCGACGATCTGGGTGATGTCGGTTCCGGCGGGCAGGCCGCGCGCCGCCATCACGGCGGTCATCGCGTCCACCCATTCACCGGCCAGCATCAGCTCGGACAGGGAGTAGTCGGCGGCGATGTCGCGGTCGTCGACGCCGACGGCCGCCAGGGCCAGGGCGATCACCAGGCCGGTGCGGTCCTTGCCGGCAGTGCAGTGCACCAGGACCGGGTCGCTTCCGGAGTCGGCGATGAGGCGGACGGCGTCGGTCAGGGCGGAGCCGTGGTCGTCGAGCATCCAGGTGTAGATCCCGCCGAGGTCTAGGGTCTCGGCGGTGTAGGTCGCGCCGCGGGTGCCGAGTCCGTCGCGGTAGACGGGCAGGTGCACCTCGCGGTGCCCGACGCCGTCGAGTGCGTTCGGTGCGCTGGTCCGTTCGTCCGTCTCCCGCAGGTCGATGACGAGCGCCAGGCCGCGGCCCGCCAGTTCGGCCCGGCCGTCGGCGTCGATTCCGTGCAGGGCGTCCGAGCGGAAGAGCTTGCCCCACTTGGTCGTCAGGTTCGACACTGTCGGATATCCGCCGACGTCGCGGAGGTTGTGCACACCGCGGGCAGGGAGGCGGCGGGACGGGGTGCGGTCGAGGTTGGTCGTCATGTTCGTTTCACTCAGCCGATCAGGTCCTGGGCGCGCTGCTGGGCAGCGGCCATCGTGGATGCGGGGTCCTTGCCGTAGAAGACCGACTCCTCGATCGCAGTCGCGAGGATGTCGTCGATCTGAACGTAGCTGTTGCCCGGGTAGGACTGCCACGGCTCGAGCCGGTCCAACTGCTTCAGATTGGGGGCGAGGAGCGGGTTGCCGTCGGCCCAGGCCTTCAGTGCCGTGGGGTCGGTGGTCAGCGACGTGCGCAGCGGCAGGTAGCCGATCTTGGACGAGATCTCGGTGTACGCGTGATCGCTCGTCATGAACTTGATCAGCTCCCACGATGCGCGCTGCTTCGCGGGATCCTGGGAGAACACGAACAGCGCCGAGCCGGAGTTGGTGGGCACCGCCTCGCCGCCGGCGAACGCGGGCATCGCCGCGGCCCGCAGTTCCCAGCCGGCGGCCTTCGACGCGCCCAGCAGCATGCCCTGGACCGCCGAGGACTGCAGCTGGATCGAGCTGTCGCCCTTCATGAAGCTCTCCATCTGGCCCGCCGAGTCCTGGTTGGCGAGCACGCCCTGGTCGTACAGGTCGCGCAGCATCTGCACCGCCGCGAGCGAATCGTCGCTCGCGAACTCGACGGTGCTGCGGTCCTCGGACAGCACATTGCCGCCGGCCGACCGGAACAGTCCCTGCATGCACCAGTTGCCGCCCTTGACCGCGCACGAGATCGTCAGCGCCGGCTTGCCTGTCGTCGCGGTGATCTTCTTCGCGGCCGCCGCGACATCGGTCCACGTCGACAGGTCGGTGTCGGCCGGCAGGCCCGCCTTCTGGAACGCGGTGGCGTTGTAGAACAGGACCGGGGTGGAGAAGACGTACGGCATGCCGTACGTCTGGCCCTCCCAGTCGCCGAGGGTCGCGGCCCGCGGGTGATAGGGGTGCGCGCCTGCGAGATGCTCGTCGACGGCATCGGCGCCGACCATCGAGTCGAGGGAACGGGCACCCAGCTCGTTGACGGCGAAGTCGAGCGTGTCGAAGGTCAACTGCGCCACGTCGGGCGGGGTTCCGGCGAGCAACTGGGTCTGCACGCTGCTCGCCGTTCCGCTTCCCGCGGCCGATGTTCCTTGCGGTGGTTGGGGTTTGACATCGATGTTGGGATGTTCGGCCTCGAAGTCGGCGATCAATCCGGTGATGGTGTCCGTCCACGGACCTGCCTGTGTCAGGTTGTAGGACTCGAAGGTGATCTCGACCTTCTGGTCGGGGTCGAGTTCGGGCACGACGCCGTCGGACGACGAACTCGAGGCGCCGGCGCCGGTGGCGCATCCGGTGAGGGTGAGGGCGGCCAGCGACAGCAGCGCCAGGCCGGTGGTGCGTCTACGCATGGGTCAAGCTCCTAGCTGGAGAAACAGGAACGTCGGTGTGCTGGGGTACATCGATCCACTCGATTCGCCGACCGCTCGCGCGGTCGAACAGGTGCACGTGTTGCGGATCGGCGGTCAGGGTGAGGATCTGCAAGGGCTTCATCGCGATCGGCCGCGGGGACCGGACACACACCGTCGTGTCGCCGACCGTGCAGTACGCGATCTCCTCGCTGCCGAGGTTCTCGACGGAATCGACAGTCGCGGTGAGGCATACGGATTCGGTGTTGTCGCCGACGCGAAGGTGTTCGGGACGGATGCCGAGGACCACGTCGAGGTCGTCGGTCTCGCCCGGCCACAGGTCCGCACGCATGCCGGGGGCGAGGGCGCACACGGCGCCGTCGACGGTGCGGACCGTGGCGTCGAGCAGGTTCATCGCGGGGCTGCCGAGGAAGCCGGCGACGAACACCGAGGCCGGGCGGTCGTAGACCTCCTCCGGGGTGCCGATCTGTTCGACGGCGCCACCGTTGAGGAGCGCGATCCGGGTCGCCATCGTCATCGCCTCGACCTGGTCGTGGGTGACGTACACGAACGTCGCGCCGAGTCGTCGGTGCAGATCGGTGAGTTCGCGTCGTGTCGCGGTCCGCAGCTTGGCGTCCAGGTTGGACAGGGGTTCGTCCATCAGGAACGCCTTGGGATTGCGGACGATCGCGCGCCCGACAGCCACGCGCTGTCGCTGGCCGCCCGACAGTTCCTTCGGCTTCCGGTCGAGCAGGTGCGCGATCTCGAGTTGGCGCGCGACCTCGTCGACCCGTTCCGCGGCCTGACTCTTCTCGACCTTCCGCACCTTGAGCGGGAAACCGAGATTGCGGGCCACCGACAGGTGCGGGTAGAGCGCGTAATTCTGAAAGACCATCGCGACGTCACGCTTGCGCGCGGGCGCCGAGGTGATGTCCTCGCCGTCGAGGACGATGCGTCCGCTGGTCGGCTCCAGTAGTCCGGCGATCATTCGGAGGAGCGTGGTCTTGCCGCAGCCTGAGGGGCCCAGGAGCACCAGGAAGTCGCCGTCCTGGATCTCCATCGAGATGTCGTCGACGGCGGTGACGCCGCCGAAGCTCCTGCCCAGGCCCTCGATTCGAATACTGCCCATGACCCTCTCCCGATGAAACGTGATTACCCGAATCGGCTCGATTCGGAATTCTCATTACATCGAGTAGTTAGCCAGTCGAAGGTGAACGTGAACTGAATGGTCCAGCAACGAACGATGAGGTTTGGTGGGCTAGATGCGGTCCGTCGGCTCGTTCTCGATGATCGGCGGATTCATCAGGGCGGCAAAGTGTTCCAGGCTCTTCGTGGCGGCGTCGGTGGTCGCCCCGTCGACCTCGGACACCGCGACCTGCAGCCCCAACAGGAACGTCAGCTGGATGATTGTCGCCGACACCCCGTGCCCGGCGTACGGGCCCGACCCGTTCCCGATCACCAGCGCGGAGTCCGACAGTTCGACCAACGTGGACCGGGCATGGCCGGTCACGCCGACGACGTACGCGCCGGCCGCGCGGGCGGCCCTCGTCACGTCGATCGTGTACGCGTTCATGCCCGAGTCGCTGACCGCGACGCAGACGTCGTCGGCGGTCAGGGTCCGTGCTGCGAACAGTTGGACGACGGTGTCGGTGGGTGCCTCGGCGATCCTGCCGTTGACCAGCATCCGAACCGCGAAGGCGGCGGCGGCCGGTGCCGAGCCGCCGTTCGCGACGACGAAGATTCGCCGCGCGTTCGCGAGTACGCGCACCGTGTCGTCGAAGGACTTCTCCGACAGCGGCGCCAGACCTCCGGACAGGTCCGAACCGACCTCCGAGACGATCGCCTGCAGCACGCCGATGCTGCCCGGCGGCGAGGCGTCCTGCGGCGTCGTGGAGGTCTCCGCGCCGAGGTCGCGCAGCAGCAGCATCCGTACGTGCTGGAAGCCGGTGAAACCGAGATTCTGGCACGCGCGCACCACGGTCGCGGTCGACGTCGATGCCGCCTCCGCGAGATCCGCCGCGGACCACCACGCCACCTCGCGCGGCCGCTCCACGCACACGTCCGCGACGCGGCGTTCGCTCGGCGCGAGCCCTGCCGCCATCGCCCGGATGGTCGCGGTCGTCGTGCCGATCGGAAACTGCGTGCCGGAAGCTGACTCTGATTCGGGGGAACCTGCGCTCATGGCTTCTGGATAACACACGCCGGTGAACGGCTGATCCTGTCGGCCCGAGCGCCCGTTCCCGCGGGTTCGAGACGGGATCCCGCGGATCGGGACGAAGAGTGGGCGCTCAAGCCGATCTAAACCGGGCAATTGCCCCGAACTCCATAAATTGCCTGTCGTGGGGGGATCGGTGATGCTGTATTGCGGTAACCGGTCGGTCCCGAAAGGTCTCTGATTTCCTCATGTCTATCGTAGTCGCCCCCGTCGGCATCTCCACTGTCGCGCCCTCCGTCGTCGTGGGCGCCGGCGACTCCGGAACCGGGAGGGCGTCCGCACCGAATTCGTCTCTGCTGTCGCCGGACTCGCTTCCGATCATCGAGGCTACGTTGCCGGTGGTGGGGGAGCACCTGGGGGAGATCAGTGAGGTCTTCTACCGTCATCTGTTCGACGGGGTGCCCGCGCTGGAGTCCGACCTGTTCAACAGGTCCAATCAGGCGAACGGCGAGCAGCAGAAGGCCCTGGCCGGTTCGATCGCGGCGTTCGCCACCCTGCTGGTCACCGAGGATGCACCGCCGGTCGACCGGGTGATGTCGCGGATCGCCGCGAAGCATGCGTCCCTGGGTATCTCGCGGGTGCACTACGACCTGGTGCACCGGGCGCTGTTCAGGGCCATCGGCGACGTGCTCGGTGACGCCGTGACCCCGGAGGTCGCGGCTGCCTGGGACGAGGTGTACTGGCTGATGGCCGACTCGCTGATCGCGCAGGAAGCGGCGATGTACGACCGGGCCGAGGTTGCGGCAGGATGCGTGTGGCATGTGCTCACGGTGGTCGGTCGCCGTGAGGTCGCGCCGGGAGTGTGGACGTTCACGCTGGCAGGCGGTACGGGTGTTTCGATGGTGAACTATTCTGCTGGACAGTATATTTCGGTCGCGATGATCGTCGGCGACGGCGCTCGGCAGATCCGTCAGTACACGGTGATGTCGGGGGACGAGCCGGACACGTGGGAGATTACCGTCGACCCCATGCCGGGCGGTCTGGTGTCGAACAAGCTGATCGCCGAGGCCGGGATCGGATATCCGCTGGTGGTGTCCATCCCGTCCGGGACCGCGTACCCGGTCCGGAACGACAACCCGGTCGTGCTCGGCTCGTCCGGTGTCGGCTCGTCGCTGACCGTCGCGATCCTGCAGGAGATGATCGCCGTGCGGGACACCCGGCCGGTCTATGTGGTGCACGTCGACAAGGATGAGCAGTCGTTCGCTCATCGGAGTCGGATCCTCGGTCTCCTCGAGGCGTATCCCGGCTATTCGTGGCTCGAGACGTACTACGTCGACGACGCGGAGGAGGCGGTGCCACTTCTGCGTGACCGCGAATGGGACAGCGGCGCTGAGGTATACCTGTGCGGATCACCGCGATTCATGCGACAGGTTCGCAGGATCGCTGTCGTCAAAGGTATTTCGCCGGAGAAGGTCCACTACGAGGTGTTCGCGCCGGATTCGTGGTTCGGGTTCGACTGATTCGGTCGCGAGGTCGTCGGCTGTCCGCGTGGGCAGAATGTCGAGGATGTCCGGTCCACGGATAGGGTGTAGCGCGACGCGGTCCTGGAAGCATCCCGTGCGGTCGCCGATCGCGTCGATACGCACACGATTCTCCGAGGGAGCCCATGCCGCGCTCGCGATGCTGTTCCAGGACCGGCTCGACGCCGACGTCACTGCCGAAGCGCTCGCCGCGCAAATGCGGCTGGACTGGCCGGACGTCGAACTCTCCGGCCTTGCCGTCGATCGGGACGAGTCCGCAGACCGGGACGGGCCGGTGCGTCTCGACCTGGACGGCAGGATGATTGCGCTGCTCACGGTTCCTTCCCCGGTGGGCGACGACGTCGCCGACATCGCCGGGCACAGTCGGCTGTGGCCGAAGGAGGTGCCCGCTCCTACCGACTACACCGCGCACACGATCGTCACCGTGCTCCGTCCGGGAAGCACCGACGAGGACGCGATCGCGGACGCGGTGTTGTTGTCCCGTGTCGTCGCGTCGCTCGTCGCGCTCAGCGGCACCATCCGCGCCGTGTACTTCGGCAGTGCGAATCACATCATCCTGCCCGCACTGTTCCGTGACCTCGTGAAGGACGTGCTGCCCGAGCCGCCGTTGCTCGCCTGGGTCGCGATCAACGTCGGCCGGCGCCCCGACGGCGTGATGACCGGTCACACACGAGGTCTCGACATGCTCGACCTCCCGGACATCGATATCCCGGACACCCCCGAGTCCGCCGGCGACACGTTCGACCGTCTCACCGGCATCGCCTCGTACCTTCTCAAGGAAGGCCCCGTCATCAACGACGGCGACACGATCGGGAGCACCGAGGTCGCCGAGATCGTCGTCGATCACGCCCCGAGCGACATCGATCCCGAACGCACCGTCCTACGGCTGAGGTTCGATGCCGGGCAGAGCAAGCGCAAGCGGGGCTGGTTCGGCCGTCGACGCTGACATCATCATGGCTATGGATGATGTGCGGGTGTGCTTCGTCGGTGACTCCTTCGTTGCGGGGGTCGGTGATTCCGAGTACCTGGGGTGGGCCGGACGGCTCGCGGCGGGAACGGCGCGGGCGGCTCTGACGGCCTACAACCTCGGGGTCCGGCGGCAGACGTCGAGCGAGATCCGCGACCGCTGGCTGAGCGAGTGCGCTCCGCGGCTGCCGTCCGGGTGCGCAGGGCACGTGGTGTTCGCGTTCGGGACCAACGACACGACGGTCGAGGACGGATCGGTCCGGATCGATCTGTCGGAGTCCGCGGAGAACCTGGCCACGATGCTGAAGGAGTGCGCCGAGACCGGTTGGCGCGCAATGGTAGTCGGACCGCCGCCGATCGAGGATGCCGGCCAGAACGAGCGGACGGCACGGTTGGACCGATCCTTCGCCGACATCTGCCTCGGTGCCGGGGTGCCGTACGTCGCGGTGTTCGCGGAGTTGTCGGGCAACGCGGTCTGGGCGGAGGAGGTACGCAACGGCGACGGCGCACACCCGGACAGCGGTGGGTACCGGGAGCTCGCAGAACTGACCCGGCCTGCCTGGGACACGTGGATCGCCGATTCCTGATCCGCGAACGGCGCCGGGACGCCGAGGGGTTCCCGGTCGGGGCGAAGCTGCCTATGCTCCCGGTGTGTCATCGACATTCGATCCCCGGACCCGCGATGAGCGGGCGGCGGGACTGGTCACCGACTGGGACGAGATCAAGCAGTGGTCGGACGCGGTCTACATGCCGTACGAGGTGCGACCGGTCGGCCGCGCGCTCGCCCCTGCGTCCAGCATGTTCTCGGCGGAGATCGGTGAGATGACGTTGACCCGGTTCAGCTACGGAATCCCGGTGACGATCGGCGAGTTCGCCCCGGAGGCGGGCAACATCCTGGTGCTCACCACACTCGCCGGGTGGACGCGGCACGAGATCACTGCGAAGTCGAGTGTCGATCTGACGACCGGGGAGACCTTCGTCGCCGACTGCAGTCGGGTCGACTACCGGTTCGACGCGGACGCCGCGCACCTGCAACTGAACCTCACGATTCCGCACCGAATGCTCGCCGATCTGGCACTGAGCTGGTGGGGGTGGATGCCCGACGACCGATTGTGGCGGCACAAGTGCGTCATCGGTGGGCCGGGCGGCCCGTGGCTCGGGTTGATGGAGTACGTCACTCGCACCCTGTCGAGTGCACGGAACCTGGTCGATCACGAACGTGTCCGGCTGAACCTGCAGGAACTGATCGCCGCGCAGCTGCTCGCCGAGTGGGCCGCCGACGCCGGCATCGATCCGGTGTCGACCAGCGGTGTGCGTGCCCCGGGCTATGTCCGGCGCGCCGTGCGCTACATCGAGGACAATGCGCAGGACCTACCGACCGTGTCAGAGGTTGCGGGGTCGGTCGGTGTCAGCGTGCGTGCCCTGTCCGGCGCGTTCCGTGAGTACCTCGGGATCACGCCGCGAGACTGTCTGCGGGAGCAGCGGTTGCAGGGGGTGCGGCGAGAACTGTCGTCGTCGACATCCACGGTCGCTGCCGCTGCCGGTGCGTGGGGGTACGTGAACATGGGTGTGTTCGCAGCCGCCTACCGGCGGCGATTCGGCGAGAATCCGTCGGACACCCTGAGTCGCGCGCAGGGGTGACGCGGCTCACGAACGGCTGCCGATTCGGGACGGGTGTTGCCGATCGGGGACATGGGTGCCGCGCAGATCCTCGTAGGTTGCTCTCCTGCAACGACTTCTCGCTGACAGGAGAAAAACCATGGGCCAACGTGATTCGGAACTGAACGCCGTCCTGCGTGACGTGACGGCGGCCGGCGGTGCCGGGCAGGTGCCCGGTGTGGTCGCGATGCTGACGGACCGGAACGGCACCGTGTTCGAGGGTGCGGCCGGGCTCCGATCGGTCGGTGGCACACAGCAGCCGATGACCCTCGACACGGTCTTCGCGATGTTCTCGACGACGAAGGCGATCACCGGCACCGCCGTGCTGCAGTGCGTGGAGGAGGGGCTCGTCGACCTGGATGCGCCGGCAGCACGTTACCTCCCGGAGATCGGAAAGCTCCAGGTGATCGACGGGTTCGATGCGTCGGGGGCCCCGGTGCTGCGGGCGCCCCGGCGTGAGATCACCACGCGCATGCTGTTGCTGCACACCGCGGGACTCGGATACTCCTTCTTCGACGAGACCTACCACCGCCTGGCGGTCGAGCACGGTCAGCCCAGCATCATCACCGGGACCCGGGCGTCGTTGGAGACGCCGCTGCTGTTCGAGCCCGGTGAACGCTGGCAGTACGGTTCGAACATCGACTGGGCCGGCCTCGTGGTCGAGGCTGTCAGAGGTGAGCGGTTGGGTGACGTGATGGCCGAACGCATCTTCGCCCCCCTGGGGATGGCCGACACTGCGTTCACGATGACCCCGGAGATGGAACGGCGTAGGGCCACCGTCCATCAGCGGGGCGCGGACGGCACGCTCGAACCGCTCGACCTGGTTCTGCCGCAGGATCCCGAGGTGCACATGGGTGGGCACGGGCTCTACTCGACGGCCGGTGACTACACGAAGTTCCTCCGCATGTGGCTCGGTGACGGGGCGGGCGAGCACGGGCGTGTCCTCGCTCCGGACACTGTGCGGCAGGCCGTGCAGAGCGGGTTGGACGGTCACCAGGTGACGATGCTGCCCGGTGTCGAACCCGAACTTTCGCACGACGCGGAGTTCTTCCCCGGCCAGCGCAAGTCGTGGGCGTACACGTTCATGGTCAACGACGAGGACGCGCCGACCGGCCGACCGGCCGGATCTCTCGGCTGGGCCGGGCTCGCGAACCTCTACTACTGGATCGACCGACGCAACGGCATCGCCGGATTCTGGGCGACGCAGGTCCTGCCGTTCGTCGACCCGGCGTCGATTGGGGGCTATCTCGACTTCGAGACCATCACCTATCGCAGCCTCGACCGGAAATAGGCGGTTGCCCGGCGGGGTCCGCGTTGACCCCGCCGGGCACACGTGTCAGACTCGAACATGAGTTCGAAAGATGCGTCTTCCCCGTCGGCATCTTCCCTGGTGTGCGGGCTGGTGCCTGCGGGAAGGCTGCAGAGGGATGGGATGGGGCAACGGTCCGCCGACGTGGGCGGAGATGGAGCGGGTGCTGTCGGGGCGGCCGCGTCGGGATGCGGAGTTCCCGGGCGACGGCGGCGACAGTCCGGCGTGGTCCCGTAAGCGCGGAGACTATCGAGGCGAGACGTCCCGACCCGTCGGTGCCACCGTTCCCTACGCGGAACTGCACACGCACTCGGCCTTCAGCTTCCTCGACGGTGCCAGCCCGCCCGAGGAGTTGGTGGAGGAAGCGGTGAGGCTCGGTCTCGACGCGATCGCGCTGACGGACCACGACGGGCTGTACGGGGTGGTCCGATTCGCCGAGGCCGCGAAGGAACTGAACATGCGGACGGTGTTCGGGGCCGAGTTGTCGCTCGACGCGGCGCCGCGTACCGGCATCCCCGATCCGGACGGCACCCACCTGCTGGTGCTGGCGCGCGGGCAGGAGGGCTACCGGCGACTGTCCCGTCAGATCGCGGCCGCGCACCTGGCCGGCGGTGAGAAGGGCAAGCCGCGCTACGACTACGACACGCTCACCGAGGCCGCCGGCGGGCACTGGCAGATCCTCACCGGCTGCCGCAAGGGTCACGTGCGGAGCGCGCTCGCGGCGGGCGGCCCCGACGCGGCCGCCGCCGCCCTACGCGATCTCGTCGACCGCTTCGGTGCGGATCGGGTGACGGTCGAACTGACACATCGTGGGCTGCCGGAGGACGACGAGATCAACGCGCGGCTCGCAGAACTGGCCGGGCGGCAAGGCCTTTCCGTGATCGCCTCCACGGCCGCGCACTTCGCGGGACCGTCACGGCGACGGCTCGCGATGGCGATGGCCGCGGTGCGGGCCCGGCAGAGTCTCGACGAGGCGGCGGGCTGGCTCGCTCCCACCGGCGGCGCGCACCTGCGGTCGGGGGTGGAGATGGCGCGACTGTTCGCGCAGTACCCGCAAGCCGTGTCGGGTGCGGCCGAGTTGGGGCTCGAGTGCGCGTTCGACCTGCGGCTGATCGCGCCGCAACTGCCGCCGTTCGACGTCCCGGACGGGCACACCGAGGCGAGTTGGCTGCGTGAGCTCACCATGCGGGGTGCGCGTCGGCGTTACGGGCCGCCGTCATCGAATTCGGCCGCCTACGAGCAGATCGAACACGAACTCGGAATCATCGAGAGGCTCAACTTTCCTGGGTACTTCCTCGTGGTCCACGACATCGTCTCGTTCTGCAAGGACAACGACATCCTCTGTCAGGGAAGAGGATCGGCGGCCAACTCGGCCGTCTGCTATGCGATCGGCATCACCAACGTGGACCCGGTGCGCAACCAGTTGCTGTTCGAACGGTTCCTCTCGCCCGAACGCGACGGCCCGCCCGACATCGACGTCGACATCGAATCCGACCGCCGGGAGGAGGCCATCCAGCACGTCTACGCCAAGTACGGCCGCGAGTACGCCGCGCAGGTCGCCAACGTCATCACCTACCGGGGCAGGTCGTCGGTGCGGGACATGGCCCGCGCGCTCGGCTTCTCGCAGGGGCAGCAGGACGCGTGGAGCAAACAGGTCAGCAGGTGGAGCGGCGTCGGCGCCGAAACCGGGACGGACATCCCGCCGGCGGTCCTGGAGTTGGCCGCCCAGATCGAGGGCTTCCCGCGACACCTCGGGATCCACTCCGGCGGCATGGTGATCTGCGACCGTCCCATCGCCGACGTGTGCCCGGTGGAATGGGCGCGCATGGAGAACCGCAGCGTCCTGCAGTGGGACAAGGACGACTGCGCCGCAGTGGGACTGGTGAAGTTCGACCTGCTGGGCCTCGGCATGCTCTCGGCGCTGCATTACATGATCGACCTGGTCGCCGAGCACAAGGGGATCGCCGTGGACCTGGCGCAACTCGACCTGTCCGAGCAGGCGGTGTACGAGATGCTGCAGCGGGCCGACTCGGTGGGCGTGTTCCAGGTGGAGTCCCGCGCCCAGATGGCGACGCTGCCGCGGCTGAAGCCCCGCAACTTCTACGACCTCGTCGTGGAGGTCGCGCTGATCCGCCCCGGGCCGATCCAGGGCGGCTCGGTGCACCCCTACATCCGACGCCGCAACGGCCGCGAACCCGTCACGTACGACCATCCGTGTCTCGAGAAGGCACTGGAACGGACGCTGGGGGTTCCGCTGTTCCAGGAGCAGCTCATGCAGATGGCCGTCGACGTCGCCGGATTCAGTGCCGCCGAGGCCGACCAATTGCGGCGGGCGATGGGGTCCAAGCGCTCACCGGAGAAGATGGAGCGGCTGCGCGGGCGGCTCTACGACGGCATGCGGGAGCTGCACGGCATCACCGGCGCGGTGGCCGACCGGATCTACGAGAAGCTGTACGCGTTCGCGAACTTCGGTTTCCCCGAGAGTCATTCGCAGAGCTTCGCGTCGCTGGTCTTCTACTCGTCGTGGTTCAAGCTGCACCATCCGGCGGCGTTCTGTGCCGGGCTGCTGCGGGCGCAGCCGATGGGTTTCTACTCGCCGCAGTCGCTGGTGGCCGACGTCCGGCGGCACGGGGTGACGGTGCACGGGGCGGACGTCAACGCGAGCCTCCCACACGCGACGGTGGAGGCGGCCGGCACCGAGGTGCGGCTGGGGTTGGGGGAGGTCCGCAACATCGGGACCGCGTTGGCCGAGCGGATCGTCGCGGCCCGCGACGAGGACGGGCCGTTCACCTCGTTCCTGAACCTGACCGGGCGGGTGGAACTGAGCACGGCGCAGGCCGAGTCGCTGGCCACGTCCGGGGCGCTGGGCTGCTTCGGGATCTCGCGTCGGGAGGCGCTGTGGGCGGCGGGTGCCGCGGCGGGGGAGCGCCCGGACCGGTTGCCGGGAATGGGGGCGTCGACACGGGCGCCGACGCTGCCCGGCATGAGCGACATCGAACTCGCCGCAGCCGACGTCTGGGCCACCGGGGTCTCCCCGGACAGCTACCCGACCCAGTTCCTGCGCCCGCAACTCGAGGCCCTCGGGGTGATTCCCGCGTCGCGACTGCTGGACGTCCCCGACGGGGACCGGGTGCTGGTCGGGGGAGCGGTCACGCACCGCCAGCGTCCCGCGACGGCCGCCGGGGTGACCTTCGTCAATCTCGAGGACGAGACCGGAATGGTCAACGTCGTGTGCTCGGTTGGCCTGTGGGCGAAGTACCGCAGGCTCGCGAACAGTGCCCCGGCGCTGCTGGTGCGCGGGCGGGTGCAGAACGCGGAGGGCGCGGTGACGATCGTCGCGGACCATCTCCAGTTGATGGACCTGCGGATGCCGACGAAGTCCCGGGACTTCCGCTGAGAGCAGCTTCACACCCCGCTATATACCCCCTGGGGTATGCTCGACTCCAACATCGAGGAGGTAGATCGTGAAGGTTGTCATCGTCGGAGGTGTCGCCGGCGGCATGTCCGCGGCCACCCGCATGCGTCGTCTGGACGAGTCGGCGGAGATCGTCGTGTTCGAGCGCGGCGCACACGTGTCGTTCGCGAACTGCGGTCTGCCCTACTATGCGGGCGGCGTCATCGAGGACCGCGACGAACTGCTGCTGCAGACCCCCGAGAGTCTCGGCGCCCGCTTCCGCCTGGACGTCCGGGTCCGCAGCGAGGTCGTCTCCATCGACGCCGACGCGCGCACCGTCACGGTCCGCGACCTGGAGTCCGGGAACGCCTACGTCGAGAGCTACGACGAACTGGTCCTGAGCACCGGCGCGAGCCCCATCGTGCCGCCGCTGCCCGGCGTCGAGCGCGCCCTGATCCTGCGCGACGTCGAGGACGTCGACCGCCTGGTCGGGCAGATGGAGACGGCGCGCAGCGCGGTCATCGTCGGGGCCGGGTTCATCGGCGTCGAACTCGCCGAGAACCTGCGTCACCGCGACCTGGACGTCACCGTCGTCGAGCTCGCCGATCAGGTGCTCGCGCCCCTCGACCCCGAGATGGCCGCACCGGTCGCCGACCGCATGCGCGAGAACGGGGTGAACCTCGAGCTGGGCACCCAGCTCACCCGCATCGACGCGACCACCGCCGACCTGGCCGACGGGCGCACCGTCCCGGCCGACGTCGTGGTCATGGCGATCGGTGTCCGGCCCGAGACTGCGCTCGCGAAGATGGCCGGACTGAAGCTGGGGGAGCGTGGCGGCGTCGCGGTCGACGACCAGATGCGCACCTCGGTCCCGCACATCTTCGCGGTCGGCGACACCGTCGAGAAGCACGACGCGATCGGCGACAGCGCAGCGCTGATCCCGCTGGCCAACCCGGCGAACCGTCAGGGCCGCCTGGTGGCCGACGTCATCGCGGGCCGACCCGTGCACGCGCGCTCGTCGTCGGGCACCGCGGTGGTCGGGGTCTTCGGGCTCGTCGTCACCGCGACCGGCTGGAACGAGAAGCGGCTGCGGGCCGCGGGCCGCCCGTACCGGGCCATCCACACCCATCCGCAGTCGCACGCCGGCTACTACCCGGGCGCGCAGCAGATGTCGATCAAGCTGCTGGTCGATCCCGAGACCGACGCGATCCTCGGCGCCCAGGCCGTGGGCGGGGACGGCGTCGACAAGCGGATCGACATCATCGCCACCGCGATGGCCGGTGGGCTCACGGCGTCGGATCTGGCCGACCTCGAACTGGCGTACGCGCCGCAGTTCGGCTCGGCGAAGGACCCGGTGAACATGCTCGGCTACATCGCCGACAACCTGCGCACCGACTCCACCCGCACCGTCCAGTGGCACGAACTCGATACCCTGGTCGCCGACGGTGCGTCGCTGGTCGACGTCCGCACCGCCGACGAGTTCGCGGCCGGCGCCATCCCCGGTGCCGTCAACGTTCCGCTCGACGAGCTCCGGGACCGTGTCGGTGAACTGCCGGCCGGTGACCTGGTCGTGCACTGCCAGGTGGGCCAGCGTGGTCACACCGCGGTGCGCCTGCTCGGACAGCTGGGTCGGCCCGCGGCCAACCTCGACGGCGGCTACAGGACGTGGGACGCGGGACGGCGTGTGAACGCGCCGGCCACCGTCTCGTGACGAACCGCGACAATCGAACGACTGCTGAAGAACATCCGGAAGGAACCCCATGCGCGAAATTGACGTGACCGAACTCGAATCGGTGTTGGCCTCGGGCGCCCCGCTCGTCGACGTCCGGGAGGCGGACGAGTTCGCCGGCGGGCACGTCCCGGGTGCCGTCTCGATCCCGCTGAGCGAGTTCGTCGCGCGCGTCGACGAGGTTCCCGCGGACGCCACCGTGTACATGATCTGCGCGGTCGGCGGCCGCAGCGGCCAGGCTGCCGAGTACCTCGTGGCCCGCGGCGTCGACGCCGTCAACGTCGCCGGCGGCACCATGGCCTGGATGCAGTCCGGCCGCGCCGTCGACGCCGGCAGCTAGTCTCCTCCGGACCCGGTCGAGGTCGTCACGTACTCGGCCGGGTTTCTTCGGGCCGTTCATATACCCCCACCCGTATTTTCGAACCATGAAGGGCAAGCTCATGACCACCACCGGACAGCAGCGAGAAACTGCGAAGTCCCCGCCGCCCTCCAGCGAGTCAGTCGGCGGACCGCTCGCACGACTCGGCGCCGCGATGGCCGGCAACTTCAAATGGGTGATCACCGCCTGGCTGGTGCTCGTCGTCGCCCTCGGCGCCGCGGCGCCGTCGGTGTTCAACTCGCTGGCCGGCGCCGGTTGGCAGGCCAACGGCTCCGAGTCGGTGCAGGTCCGCGAACTCGCGCAGGAACACTTCGGCGGCAACGCGTCGTCCGCGGTCCAGGTCGTCGTCCACTCCGACGACAAGCCGCTCGACGATCCCGCGATGCAGCAGGTGCTGGGCGAGGCCACGTCGATCCTGAAGGCCGACGCCCGCATCGGCGAGGTGATCCCGCCGCAGCCCGGCATGACCATCAGCCCCGACGGCCACACCGGAATCCTGGTGGCCGGCGCGAACGCGAACACCGACGAGATGGTGCGCGCGGTCGACGACCTGGGTGGTGACCTGACGGCCCTGTCCGGCGACGGCATCGATGTCTACCCGACCGGCGCGTCGGCGCTGTGGAGCGACTTCAACAAGGCCAACCACGAGGCGATGATCAAGGCCGAGATGATGTCGTGGCCGGTCACGCTCGGCATCATGGTGCTCGCATTCGGCTCCCTCGTCGCGGCCGGTCTGCCGCTGCTGCTGACCCTCGCGGGACTCGTCGCGTCGGCCGGTGCGCTGGTGCTGCTCAACGAGATCACGCCGATCTCGGTGTGGGCCATGAACTTCGCGATGATGTTCGCCCTCGCCCTCGGCATCGACTACGCACTGTTCCTGGTGGTCCGCTTCCGGGAGGCGCTGCGCGCCAAGGCCGACGCGCGGCTCGCCGTCGCGGAGACGATGGACACTGCCGGCAAGGCCGTGCTGCTGTCCGGGCTGACCGTGCTGGTGAGTCTGTCGGCGGTGCTGCTGGTGCCCGCACCGGCGGTGCGGACGATGGCGGTCGGCATCATGCTCGCGGTCGTGTTCGTCCTCGCCGCGACGCTGACGCTGCTGCCCGCGGTCCTGGCCAAGCTGGGCCGCAAGGTCAACGCCGGTTCGCTGCCGTACGCCAAGAAGCAGCAGACCCAGAAGGACGGCTCGCCGCTGTTCGCGAAGTGGGGACGACTGCTGGACCGGCACCCGTGGCCGTTCGCGGTCGGTGCCGTCGCGATCCTGATCGGACTCGCGATTCCGCTGGGCGGGCTCGAGGTCGCGATGCCGTCGATCCAGGTGGTGCCCGAGGACGCCCCCGTCCGTCAGGGCTACGAACTGGTGCAGGAACAGATGGGCATCGGCGCACCGGGTGCGCTGCAGATCGTCGTGCCCGCGTCCGACGCCCCGGCAGCCGCCGAAGCGGCCGCGGCCGTCGACGGTGTCGCCGCGGTGACACCCGCGATGCCCGCGATGGACGGCTCCGACCTGATGATGATGCAGGCGCTGCCGACAGTGGATCCGTCCGATCCCGCGCTCGGCGGAACGCTCGACCAGCTCCGTGCCGAGCTGCCCGACAGCGCTCTCGTCGGCGGTGCGCCGGCGGAGAACCTGGACCTGCAGCAGGCGCTCAACGACTACCTGCCGCTGGTGATCGGCGTGATCCTGGCGCTCGGCTTCCTGCTGCTGCTGGTCGCGCTGCAGGCCCCGCTGGTGTCGCTGATCGGCACCGTGGTGAGCCTGCTCTCGACCGCCGCCGCGTTCGGTGTCTCGAAGCTGATCTTCCAGGACGGCCACCTGTCCGGGCTGCTCGGTTTCGAACCGCAGGGCTTCCTCGACGGCTGGGGTCCGGTGTTCTTCTTCGCGATGATCTTCGCGATCGCGATGGACTACACGGTGTTCCTGCTGTCGACGGTCAAGGAACAGTACGAGAAGACCGGTGACGCCCGTCGCGCCCAGATCGGGGGCATGGCGCACTCGGGCCGGGTCATCTTCGCGGCGGCCGCCGTCATGGTGGGCGTGTTCTTCAGCTTCGCGCTGGCCGAGCCGCTGCCGCCGAAGGAGATGGGCATCCTGCTCGGTGTCGCGGTGCTGCTCGACGCGGTGCTGATCCGCCTGGTGCTGCTGCCGGTGCTGCTGCGCCTGACCGGCAACGCCGCCTGGTGGTCCCCGCGCTGGCTGCGCCGGGCGCTGCCGAACATCACGTTCTCGCACGGGTGACTCCGGCGCCGGATCCGGCTGATGATCGTTGTCACAGCCGGATCCGGTCGGATACCCCTGTGGGTAATCTGGAAGTAGAACTAGGAGGTCCCATGACCGGAGACGAAGAGAGCATCGCCCTGGTGCTCAACCGACTGCGCCGCGCGCAGGGGCAGCTGGCGGGCGTCATCTCGATGATCGAGAACGGCCGCGAGTGCAAGGACGTCGTGACCCAGCTGGCCGCGGTGTCGCGGGCCCTGGACCGGGCCGGATTCAAGATCGTCGCCACCGGTCTGCGTGAGTGCCTGGCCGGCGACGGGAAGGCGTCCGAGCCGCTGACCGAGGCCGAACTGGAGAAGCTGTTCCTGGCACTGGCGTGATCGCCGGGAAACCGAACCGACAACCGTGAGGAGTTCGTCATGGATCTGGGAATCTCGACCCGCTTGAACACCGAGTTCGACGACGCAATCGCCAAGACGCGGGCCGCGTTGCAGGAGCAGGGTTTCGGTGTCCTCACCGAGATCGACATGCAGGCCACGCTGAAGACGAAGATCGGCGCCGAGATGGAGCAGTACGTCATCCTCGGAGCCTGCAATCCGCAGCTCGCGCACCGCGCGGTCGGGGTGGATCGTCAGATCGGCCTGCTGCTGCCGTGCAACGTCGTCGTCCGCGCCGACGGTGACGGCGTGATCGTCGAGGCCATGAACCCCGCGCTGATGGTCGAGGTGACCAAGGAGCCCGGACTCGAGTCCGTCGCCGACGAGGCCACGACCCGACTCCAGGCTGCCATCGACGCCCTCGCCTGACCGACGGTTCGGCCCGGCTCAGGCCGGGGCCGGAAGCGCCCTGGTCCGAACCTTGTGTGCGGTGTGCACTGCCACCACGCACCAGGCGACGACCAGGGCGCACAGCAGTCCGGCCGACAACACTCGCGGGATCTCGAAGTCACCCGCGACACCGAATGCTCCCATCCCGACCGCGCAGGCACCGACCGGGAAGGTGAAGCTCCACCAGCTCATCGTGAAGGTCAGACCGTTGCGGAACGCGCGGGCCGTCACCACGCCGACCGCGGTCAGCGCGACGATCATGATGGTGCCCATCAGCAGTCCGTACCCGAGCCCGAAGATGTGCAGGGTGTCGGCGACGTCGTGACCGACGGCCCCCTCCGCCGCCGTGCCCAGCAGGTTCGCCGCCGCGATCGACTGTCCGACGATGCCGAGCGGAATCCACATGGTCGGCAGGGCCTGCAGCGGCGGGAGTCCACGCTCGCCGAACTCGCGTCCGACCATCGTGGCGATGACCAGCGCGAAGACCAGAGCGACCGTGAACAGCGCATAGCAGCCGGTCAGCATCGCCACACGCGGCCAGCCCTCCGGCAGGTGGTGCACCAGGGCGGCGCCGGTCGCGGCCGACACCATCGGCGGCACCACCGGCATGAGCCAAGCGGGCACCGGAGTGCCGCGATCGGCGACCGACCGCAACCGCATCCCCATCACCGCGCTCGTCACGAGTCCTCCCGCGGTGCCGATTGCCCACAGCGTGCCCGCGATGGCGAAGGCCGCATCGGCGTTGATCACGGTGGACCCGACGGCCGCGGTCCCGGCTCCCACGGTGAGCACGGCCATCGGCAGCGCGCCGTAGAAGGGGAACATGGTGGCGCTGCGGGCGTAACCGCGGGCGTGCTCGGTGTGGCGGACCCAGTGGATGACGAACGCGGTCACCAGCACGACCAGCAGGGCCGTCGCCAGCAGCCAGAACGCGAGCGCGATTCCGCGCCGTCCGGGGAGGTCGACCGGGAGCGACGACGTGGCGACGGCGATGATTCCCGTGCCCATCACCATGGCGAACCAATTGGGGGTCAGGTGTGCCAGACGTGAAGCTGTGAGCATGACACCAACTCTCCCGTCTCGTCGTTGTCCCCGGTAGAAGCCTTGGGGTAGATGGGGTACAAACGCGCTTTGTGGGGCTAGCCTTGGTGGTATGCCGCTTTCGAACCGCGTACCCGAACTCGCCGCGCTGGACGTGCTGGTCGCGGTGGGTCGGCTCGGGAGCATGGGGGCCGCGGGGCGCGAGCACGGACTCAGCCAGCAGGCCGTCAGCGCGCGCGTGCGCTCCGCGGAACGCCAGCTCGGGATCCGCGTGTTCGACCGCGGCTCCGGCGGCGTCCAGCCCACCGCCGAGGGCGCACTGATCCTGGAATGGGCGTCCGCGATCCTCGACTCCGCGGAGGAGCTCGCGTCCGGAGTCGCCGCGCTGCGCGGCGAGATGGAGGCCAACCTCACCGTCGCGGCCAGCATGACCATCGCCGAGTACCTCGTGCCCGCCTGGACGGTCACTATGCGGCGCAAGCACCCGAACGTCGTCACCTCGATTCGGCTGCTCAACTCCACCGACGTCGCCGCGCAGGTACGGGCGGGGGAGGCCGACCTCGGTTTCGTCGAGGGGCCCGTGGTCCCGGACGGCCTCCGGTCGGTCGAGGTGGCCCGGGACGAACTGGTCGTGATCGTCCCGCCCGGCCATACCTGGATCTCACGCGCACCGATCGCCGCGAGTGAACTCGCGGCCACGGCACTGATCCAGCGGGAATCGGGGTCCGGCACTCGAACGACACTCGAGCACGCGGTGCCCGGATGCGTCGAGCCGCTGCTGGAACTGACGTCGTGCACGGCGGTCAAGGCGGCCGTCGTGGCCGGCAACGCTCCAGCCGTCGTGTCGTCGCTCGCGGTCGAAGCGGACCTCAACGACGGTCGGCTCTCGTCCGTCGAGGTGGAGGGTCTGCGGATGCCGCGACGGCTGCTCGCGGTGTGGGACGAGTCCCGCGGACTGCGCGGAGCCGCCCGCGACTTCCTCGGGATCGCCCGCACGGGAAGCTGACCGCAGGCCCGGAATCCGGGCGGGAGTCAGATCCCCATCGCACGCGCCAACAGCGGCCACGACTGGTGCAGATCGTCCTGCCAGTACAACCACGAATGCGAGCCCGAGGGCGCGAAATCGAAGGTGGCCGGAATGTCGAGCTGCTGCAAGCGATTCGCGAGGTTGTGCGTGCACATGTTGGTGGCGGCCTCGATGACGCCGCCGACGGCGACCTGCCGCGCGAAGGCAACCAGGTCGCCGTCCACGCCGGGGGCGCCGAGGTGGTCGTACTGTCCCGGCAGCCCCGAGCCGGACGAGACGAACAGGGCGGTGCCCCGGAGTTTCTCGGCGTTCACCACGGGATCGTTGGCGATCCAGCCCGGCCCGCCGACGGGCCCCCACATGTTTGTCGGGTCGGCACCCTTCGCCGATCGGACGACCAGGTCGACGAACGCGGTACCGGCGGGGCTGCTCGTTTCGGCGCAACCGCTGTACGACCCGACACCCTTGTACAGGCCGGGAGCGGCGATGGCCAGGTTCAGGACCGACGTCGCGGTCATCGAGATGGCGGCGATCGAATTGTTTCCGTTGCCACCGAACTCGGCGTCGATGATCGGGGGCAGCTCGCGGGTCAGGAACGTCTGCCACTTGTTGCGGCCCAGGATCGGATCGTCGCGCTCCCAGTCCGTGTAGTAGCTCGCGGCGCCGTCCATCGGGGTGACCACGTTGACGTGCTTGTCGGCGAAGAACTCGGTGACGTCGGTGTTCTCCTGCCACGTCGCGTCCGTATTCCCGCCGCCGGCGCCGTTGAGCAGGTAGAGCGTCGGGCGAGGAGTCGAGGTCTCCGCGGGCAGCAGCACACGAACGGGGATCACCCGGTCCATCGACGGGGAGTAGACCTGTGCGGTGACCGCACGTGAGCCGTCGTCGTCCACCCGGGTCACGCGCGGTGCGGGTTCGGCGCTCGCCGCGGGTGCCTGGGCAAGGAGCCCGGTCACGACGAGTGCCGTCACGGACAGTACCGCGGCGCAGGCGCTCCGCAGACGGTGCACTGCTTCAGTACGCATGGTGACCCCTCAGCCACTCCGAGGGGTGGCACCCGACATACCTGCGACGCGCGCTAACACGCATTCCCCCTGCTAATTCAGGTTTTCGAGGGCACTGTAGCGCGTGTGACCCGGTCGTCGTACACCGGATCGGTCAAGTGTCCAACTCGGGACTCAGACGCCTCCGGCGAATCCGTGCTGACGCCACGCCTCGTACGTCACGACGGCGGCGGCGTTGGACAGATTCAGCGACCGCCTGCCCGGAACCATCGGGATCCGCACGTGCGCGGTCACGTGCGGATCGGCGAGAACCTCCTCCGACAGGCCCGTCGGCTCGGGACCGAACAGCAGGACGTCGCCCGGCTGGTACGCGATGTCGGCGTACGACGTCGACGCGTGCGCGGTGAACGCGAACACCCGGTCCGGATTCAGCGCCGCCCACGCCGCATCGAGATCCTCGTGCACGGTGACCGAGGCCAGGTCGTGGTAGTCGAGGCCGGCGCGGCGAAGCTTCGGCTCCGACAGGTCGAACCCGAGCGGTCCCACGAGGTGCAGTTCGCAGCCGGTACCTGCGACCATCCGGATCGCGTTGCCGGTATTGGGGGGAATGCGGGGCTCGTGGAACATCACTCGGAACACGGCGTTCAGCTTGCCAGGCGCCGGAGGTGCTCCGATACTCGGGCGCGGCGGCCTCGAGTACCGTCTCAGGGATGCGGCCGAGGCGCTCGATCTGGCCGCCGCCGCAAAGGACGCCGACACTGCCTGGGACTTCTATTCGCAGCGATGCCAGGCGGAGATCGGGGACGTCGAGTCCTACCGTCGTCTGCTCGACGCCTTCTATGCAGGCCGGGAGCCGCGGCCGACCAGCTGGACCGTTCGCGTGATCGGATCGTCGGGCCAGGTGGTCACGGTGGACGCGGACCCGAACGCACCCGCGCACGCGATGGAGCCGCGCACCTGGACGCTGATCGACGATCGCTGGCAGTTCGACAACTGCTAGAGGACCGGTCGTAATTGTCGGTACCCGAGGGCAGCATGGACGTATGACGGGAGAACTCGTGGAGATCGTCGGGGAGGACTTCTCCGACGCCCGCATGTCGCGGGAGAACTGGAACCGGCAGCACTACACCGCGTGCTCGTTCCGGGACGCCGACCTGTCCGAGCTGCACACCGAGTTCGCCGTCTTCACCGAATGCGACTTCACCGGTGCCGATCTCACCGACTCGCATCATCACGGCAGTGCGTTCCGGTCGTGCATGTTCGCGCGGACCACCATGTGGCACAGCAGCTTCCGCAACTGCAGTCTGCTCGGATCGGTGTTCGTCGACTGTCAGCTACGGCCGCTGCTGATCGACGAGGTGGACTTCACGCTGGTGTCGATGGGCGGCGCCGACCTGCGCGGGCTCGACTTCACCGACTCCCGGTTCCGCGAGGCCAACCTGGTGCAGGCGGACCTGCGCGGCGCGATCCTGCGGTCGGTGGACCTGCTCGGCGCCCGCGTCGAGGGTGCGCGACTCGAGGGCGCCGACCTGCGGGGAGCCCACGTCGACGCCGGGCTGTGGACCACCGCGAAGCTCGACAAGACCCAGGTGGAACTCACCCAGGCGGTGGCCTACGCGACCGCGATGGGACTCGTCGTCGAGCCGTGGTGACCGCGAAGATTCGGAGCCGGTGACGCGGAGTCGCTCCAGCCTGGAACAATGGTCGCCGTGACTGCAACGATCCTGGATGGCAAAGCAACCCGCGACGAGATTTTCGAGGACCTCGAGGCCAGGGTGGCGGCCCTGAAGGAGAGGGGCATCACGCCCGGACTCGGTACCGTCCTCGTCGGTGACGACCCCGGCTCGGCGGCCTACGTTCGTGGCAAGCACAACGACTGCGCCAAGGTCGGGATCACCTCCATCCGCCGCGACCTGCCCGCCGACATCACCCAGGCCGACCTCGAGGCCACCATCGACGAACTCAACGCCAACCCCGAGTGCACCGGCTACATCGTGCAGCTCCCGCTGCCCAAGCACCTCGACGAGAACGCGGCCCTCGAGCGCATCGACCCCGAGAAGGACGCCGACGGTCTGCACCCGGTGAACCTCGGTCGTCTGGTCCTCGGCAAGGAGGCCCCGCTGCCGTGCACCCCGCGCGGCATCGTCCACCTGCTGCGCCGCTACGAGGTCCCGATCGCCGGCGCGCACGTCGCCGTCGTCGGTCGTGGCGTCACGGTCGGCCGTCCCATCGGCCTGCTGCTCACCCGCCGGTCGGAGAACGCGACGGTCACCCTGTGCCACACCGGAACCCGCGATCTCGCGGCGCAGGTGCGCCAGGCGGACATCGTCATCGCCGCCGCGGGCGTGCCGGGACTGATCACCGCCGACATGGTCAAGCCGGGTGCCGCGGTGCTCGACGTGGGTGTCAGCCGCACCGCCGACGGACTCAAGGGTGACGTCGCCCCCGACGTCCGCGAGGTCGCCGGATTCATCTCCCCGAACCCCGGTGGCGTCGGACCCCTCACCCGTGCATTCCTGCTCACCAACGTCGTGGAGCGCGCCGAGCAGCTCGCCGGTCTGCGCGACTAGGCTCGCCCAGTGTCCCAGCCTGTGACGCGGTTCGTGCGACAGAACCTCCCGATGCTGGCCGTCCTCCTCGTGGTGGCGGCCGCATTCGTGCTGGTCCTCGCCGACCGCTGGCGGCGTGGCGCCTTCGTGCTCGGAGGCGCCATGCTGCTCGCGGCGTTCCTGCGCGGCATCCTCTCGCCCGACCGGGTCGGGCTGCTGGCCGTGCGGGGCAAGGGGTTCGACGTCGCGGCCATGGCGGTCGTCGGCGTCACGATCCTCGCGCTGGCGGTCTCGATCGATCCGCTCGGCACCGACTGACGCGCATCCCGCGCGGCCATTGTCTGAGTACGGCGAAGGCTCGCTCGACGACGCGCGAGGCGCTGGTCTTCTCGGAGCCGACGCGAACCGGACGGCCGCCACGGCTGCCTTTTCGGAGAGGCGATGGCGTTTTTGGCCGCCCGGTCGGCGATCACGGCTTCGATGGTGCTGGCCACGTATGGAGGAGGGTTCGTCGGTGGCGACCCCATTCGACAACACAACGCGACGGCCGTGCGCGTGCCATGACCAGCCGCCACTACTGTGCGACGGCATGGGTACCGCGATCAGTCCGTTCACGTAATCGAGGTTACGGTTCCAAACGAACGTGCTGCGAGTTGCCCAATCTGCCGCTATACAGGGACCGCTATGCGGGGACGACGCGAAGAGGAAGTGAGGACCAGCCGCGCAGTGTATTGTGCAAGAATGGCTGAGGTTCTCCCGCCAGTTCTATTGTTTTGATTCGCTTCACAAGCTCGGAGAACAGTACTTCCATCTCGAGTCGAGAGATGGGTTGTCCGACACATTGATGAATTCCCATACCAAAGGTGAGATGTCCTCCGCTGTCGCGCTCAACCCTGTACTCATCCGCGTCGGCTCCCCAACGCTGCTCGTCGCGGTTCGCTGCGCCGGGAAATACGATCAGCTTGCTGCCGGCAGGTAGGTGGACCCCGTGTACGTCGACAGCGCGGCTAGTGGTTCGAAAGAACGACTGAAATGGGGCATCGTATCGCAGAGCTTCGTCGATGCCGAAGCGAATCAACTTCGGGTCCGCCCGTAGGATATCCCACTGGCCCGGATTCGCTGCCAAACACTGCACCGCATTTCCGATCGAGATCACCGTTGTGTCGAGCCCGGCCGAGAGCAAGGCTCTAACCAGGATTGCGGCGTCCTCGCTCTCGATGAAGCCAGCGTCGACATGCGCCCAAATCTTGGCTCCCAGGCCGTTTGGGTCGAGATTCTCGCGGGCGCAGTTTTCTGCGACCCAGCCCGTCGTGTGGGCGCCGGCACTGGTGAACTGCGCATACCGGGCGTCCTCCGGTCCGAAATTGGCGAAGTTCATGGCGCCGTGCGGTAGAAGATTCTCTGCGCGGCCCTGTCGTGGTATTCCTACTGCATCGCCGAAAACTCGAATGGGAAATGCTTCCGAGAGGTCACCCACCCCGTCGAATTCGCGTTCATCAAGGATCCTATCCACGAGTGAAGTCGCGAACTCTTGAAACCCAGCTCTGAGCGCTCGGAGATTGCGTGGGCTGATTACGTCGGACATGACCGCGCGCAATTGCGTGTGCATTGGCGGGTCGACTTCGAGAATTCCCGGCTTACGCCACGGCGGTTCGTGGTGAAAGTTTCGTGGGCCGACGCCGGCGCCGGAAATGAATGACTGGTGATCGACGAGAATATCCCTGACCTCCGTGAAACGCGTAAAGGCGGGGGTATTGTATTTTTCGAGCCAAACTGCAGGCCCGGCGGCGCGCATCTTTGCGAAGAGTGGGTACGGGTTGGTGAGATTCTCATCTGAGTACGGGTCGTCATTCAACAAGGGAATACTGCCGAGTGTCAGGGACACGCCGCCTCCTGTGCGTTGTAGGTGTCCAGCACGCTAGGCGGGGATGGGAGGCATCACAACGGAGATTCTTACCCGGTGATAATCGCGTTTGAACCGCCCCACGAGGTTCGGGATTATGGCCGGCATGAAGGATTCTGCAGTTCAGATCGGTGATTCAAACGTCGTTCCCGTGCTCACTGAGCCGACGATTCGACGCGCATCTCTGCCCGGGCTGACCGGCCCCGACACGCTGACGACGCGTATTGTTTCGATGGAACTCGTCGCGGAACGAGTCATGTCCATCGAACTCGAGCCTCGAGATGGATCTGAGTTCCCCGCGTGGGCACCGGGATCGCACGTCGATGTATTCCTCGGAGAAGGGATTGTCCGCCAGTACTCGCTGTCCCGTTCGCCGCTGTCGTCGCGTTGCAGGATTGGCGTATTGGAGGATGTCGACAGTCGCGGCGGGAGTCGCTTCGTCCACCACGAGCTGCGTGCCGGCGATGAACTCGTTGTTTCAACCCCTCGAAACCACTTCCCGTTCGAACCTGGCGATAGGGATGTCGTCTTTGTTGCAGGAGGAATCGGCATCACCCCGCTTTTGTCGATGATCGCCCAAGCTGCAGCGGAGGGGCTTGACTGGACGTTGGTGTACCTCACCCGAACTCCGGATTCAACCGCATTCGCGGATGAACTTTCCGTGTACGGAGGTAATGTTCGGCACCACTACGACAGTGTTGACGGCATTCTCGATCTGGCCGCCGAACTCGACGCTCACGGAGGCTCAACAGCCGACATTTATGCTTGTGGACCCGTGGGGCTACTGGATTCTCTCGAAGGTTATTGTGCGGAAAATCCGAAGTGTCGTCTGACGATTGAACGGTTCGAGTCGGCTGGATCTAGGGAGTCGTATCCAGAGGACAGCGAATTCACTGTCGAACTTCTGGATGGAACTGAAGTGATCGTGGGCTCGACGGAGACAATTCTGGACGCGCTTCAGCGATCGGGTGTGCGGGTTCTCAGCTCATGTCACTCCGGCATATGTGGGACTTGCGAGACGCGGGTTCTGGAGGGGGCACCCGATCATCGTGACCACATTCTCGACCAGGATGAGCGCGAAAGCGCGGAGACCATCTTTCCGTGTGTTTCCAGGTGTCGAGGCACGCGACTGAAGCTTGATCTCTGATCCTGTGGATACGGCCTCCACGACTGTCCGTGTTTGCCCGACAGTGGAATTCGACCGCCCGTGTCGAGCGGCCTGAGGTCGGTTCCATGGCACCCGGCAATCTGCGTGATCGGTGTTGCATCGTTCGCCCGAACCCCTCGGCCGCTACCCGCCGGCGTCTGCATTGACCGTTATTCAACGAGAACGTCCCCGAGATGGGCGGCGGCGTCACGCAACAGGGAGAGGGAACGGCGTAACCAACGATCCGTCGAGCATCGTTCGGACGGACCTGCGAGCGTCAAGGAACAGGCGACCTCGCCGCCTGCAAAGACCGGAACAGAGATGGCGACCGCTCCCGTGCGGAACTCTCCCCGCGAGACCGCGAATCCGTTCCGACGCGTCGTTTCGATGAGTTGGGTGAGCTGCTCCGCGCTCGGCGTGTTCGATGTTTGTGGTGATATTCGTGCGAGCACGATGTCGATTATTGGTCTCGGGGCAAAGGCGAGGAGAACACGTTGACCCGCTCCGGCATAGAGGGGCAACAACTCGTTGACACGAAACTCGTAACGATCAGGGTTTGGCGAGGTGGCTTGCCTCAGACATATTCCTTGCGAGCCGGCGCGAATCGCTAGCACCGATGTTTCCGATGTTTGATCGGTCAGTTGCCGAAGGCGCTCTGTCCCAGCCGTTACCAGTTTGGTGTTGATGAGGTGATGGCCAGCGATGTCCATTAGGCGCCAGCCTGGTATGTAGATACCCCGCGACTCCTCGATAAGGGCCCGGTCGCGGAGAGAACGGATGTATCTATATACCGTGCTTTGCGGAATATCCAGCTCATCGGCGATGTCAGCTACGGTTGTCTGCCCGTTCTGGGCGATCGAAATGAGGACGTCCAAGCCGCGCGCGAATGAGTTTTGTTGCCTGCCATGCTGCTTATCCATATGTTATATCCTAGGTGGCTTGGCAGAATTGTTGATCGGCTACCGGTGTTGATAGTTTTCTGCCTTATCTACAAGAAGGGGGCCGTGCACGATTACGGCCGAGGAGTCGTGGGGCGGAGGGCTCCCTTCGGGCCGAGTGTCCTGTTTAGTTCAAGGGACGATTTCCGAAGAGTACCGAAATCGCACTGGTTTTGTTGATGTGGCGGTAGCGGTCTGTGTTCCCTGTTTTCTGACAGCGTGACGCGGCGGTGGGTGCAGATTTCGGCGCGTGGACCTGCGCCTTTCTCACCCTGTGGCAATCGCCGTTGGTTCTCATCTGCCTGCAGGCATATACATACGAACCTGTGATCTGCAGCATAGTTCACCGCTCTCAGAGTGCAAAGACAGTGAGGAGATACTTGATGGACCGTTCCCCGTTCGCCAGTAGACGTTGGGGTTACCTGATCCCTGTCGTCATGGTGATGTACCTGCTGGCCTACCTGGACCGAGGCAACGTCGCACTCATCCTCCCGTTCATTGGTGATGACCTGCATCTGTCCAGTTCTGCTAAGGGCATGATCTCCGGCGCGTTCTTCATCGGATACCTTGTCCTCCAAGTCCCGTCGGTACTGATGGCCCGACGTTGGGGCGCGCGGCCTGTCGTTGCGGTGTTGCTGGTTGCGTGGTCTATAGCGGCAACCGCATGCGGGTTCGTGCAGAACCAGGAACAGTTGTACGTGGCGCGGTTCGCGCTCGGTGTTTTCGAGGGCGGTGTGCTCCCGGTCGTCGTCTTGTTGCTCTCGAGATGGTTTGTCGATAGCGAGCGCAGTCGTGCCAACACGCTGTTCCTGACCTGTATCCCATTGTCCGCTGTTCTCGCTTCCCCGTTTTCCGGCTGGTTGCTCTCAATTACAGACTGGCGCATGGTTTTCGTCATAGAGGGCCTGATCCCGTTGCTGTGGCTGGTCCCATGGCTTCTGATCGTTCGTGAGCGACCTGTGGATGCTCGGTGGCTGCCGATCGACGAGGGCACACTGGTGCAGTCGCAGATCGACGCGGAGCAGCTCGAGCGAGCGTCGGAGTCTGTGGTTGGTACCCGCTACCACGAAGTCTTGCGGAGTCGCACGGTCTGGCAGTTGATTGCTGTGTATTTCCTTTGGTTTGGTGGGGCGTATGGGGTCGTTCTCTGGTTGCCGACTGTTATCAAGGATGCGTCCCCGGACAGTTCCGCTCTGCATGTCGGACTCCTGAGCGCAGTCCCCTATGTTGTGGCTTTGGTGGGGATGCTGCTCGCAAGTCGCTACACCCACTCTGTTGGCTCGGTGCGGGCATGGATCGTGGCACCTTTGGCTGCCGCTGGCCTGGCGACCATCGCCGGCCAGGCAACATCAAATGTGGTGCTTCAGCTGGCGCTTCTGAGCGTGGTCGCGACGGGTAGCTATCTGTCATTGGGAACCTACTTGGCGGTACCGAGTCTGATGTTCCCTGATTCGTATGCAGGTATCACTGTTGCCGCAATGACCACCTTCGGCAGTATTGGCGGATTCGTGGGTCCGTTTGCGGTCGGTTGGCTATCGGATGTGAGTGGATCGACCGTGGTGGGGTTCCTGGTACTCGGAGGCAGCTTCGTCGTCGCCGCTGTTATCGCTGCGGTCACCGTCCCGGGACGGCTGTCGACGGATCCAACCCCGTCGCGAGAACTAGGGCGTGTCTCCTGAATAGGGGCAGGTAGTTCTCGGCATTGAACCCGACGGGGCGGCCGCCACGACTGCCCCGTCGGGTTCAATGCCGTTTCTGGTCGTCCGGTTCGGCGATGACCGCTCGATCGCAGATGAGTGCGATCGTTCTCGACGAGTAGGCCTTGTCGCCGAGAAGGGCGTCCGGTTGCTTTCGGGCCGACCAGGCTCGATCCGGGGCTCTGACAACGCGTTCATCAGGATTGGGAACATCGGCGAGTCGCCAGCCTGGCCGGGTCTGCGCCAAACACGAGATCCAGCAGAAGTTCATCAGAGCGCACTGCCGTGGCAGAACGGCAAGGTCGAACGCCTGAACCGGACACTCGTCGACGCCTCAGCGCACTTGGCGGACTCCCGCCGATCAGCCGCCGGGCGCCAACCTGATGGCCGGGTACATCTGATGGCTCGTCAGGCAACCTTGGCCGGGTAATGCGGGTATTCGGTCCACGACCGGATCGGGGAGTCGGGTGCGAAGTTGGGTTTCGGCTCGGCGTGGGCGTTACTCCACCGCACGTAGGCAGCGATCGCAGCGTTCTGCTCGCCGTGGCTGCGGTGATCGGTGCCTCCCAACGCGAAGTACCGGAAGGCTGCGAACTCGGCTTCGATCCAGAGCCTTGACCCGTATGTCGGCAGGAACACCAAATTGACGTCGTTGTCGGCGGCCCACACTCGCACGGTGGCGTGCCGGTGCGGGGAGAAGTTGTCGAGCAGGTCGAGGAACTCGCGGGAGCGTTTGCGTGGACGGATGCGGTAATACATTCTGCCGCTGGCTGAATCGAGTGCCGCGAGCATGTGCATGACACCGTCGTTACTGTTGTAGTTTGCGCGCTGCCGATGTGGGCGCGTGATCGGACGCCAGCATTTGCCCTTACGGGGCTGCAGATTCAACGGCCCGAACTCGTCGACAGAGACCACCCGCCCGTCGGTGGGTGGATCGTCGTACAGGGCCAAGATCGCCTACATCTTGCTCAGGAAGTCCGGATCGGTGGACGCCTTCCACGGCGTGGTGGTCTGCCAGGTGACCTTGCCGTCGTGCAGGATCCTGCGCAGGGTCTCCCGGCTGATCGCTGGCACCACCATTTTCGTGGTCAGGTGTTCGGCGAGTTGGCCAAGCTCGAGGTGGAGAAGGCGGTGATCTTCCAGTCTGCGGGGGACGTCCGGGCGATCAGACAGATCTCCTCGCGGTTCTGCTCATCGATCGCCATCGGGCGTCCCCCACTCCATTTGGGGTTCAGGGCCTCGAATCCGTACTCGTTGAAGGCATGGATGATGCCGCGGACGTCGTCGGCGTCGACCTACAGACGTGCCACGACCACCTCCCTTCTGACTCGGAGACAGTCTGCAGCGCGCCTCACCCGAAACCGCGGATTACCCGGCCAACGATCCGTGACGAGCCACTAGTCGCGACGGGCCGCGCGCGCCAACTCCATCGTTTCCTTCAGCAGTTCGGCCACCGCGTCGGCCTCGGTGAGGAAGCCGTCGTGGCCGTCCTTCGACTCGAGGACCCGCAGCCGGTCGGAGCCGGGCAGGCCGTCCGCGAGCTCCTTCTGCAGCCGCAGCGGGTACAGCCGATCCGAGTCGACGCCACCGACGATCACCGGAACGTCGGTCGACGCGAGCGCCGCCTCGATACCGCCGCGTCCGCGTCCGACGTCGTGCCGGTTCATGGCCTCGGTCAGCAGCACGTACGTGCTCGGGTCGAACCGGGAGACCAGCTTGTCAGCCTGGTGTTCGAGGTAGCTCTGGACCGCGTAACGTCCGCCGTCCCAAGGGTTCTCGTCGCCCTGGCCGTCGTTCGCGAAGCGCGAGTCCAGCTCGTTCTCCGTGCGGTACGTCAGGTGTGCAATCCGGCGGGCGAGGCGCAGTCCGGTCGCCGGGACGCGGCCGGTGCCGTGATAGTTGCCGCCCTGCCAGTCGGGGTCGGCCTCGATGGCCGCGATCTGGGTGGTCTGGGTGCCGATCTGGTCGGCGGTCGCACGCGCGCCCACCGCGAGGATCAGCGCCGAATCGACCCGATCGGGGCGCCCGACGACCCATTCGAGTGCGCGCATGCCACCCATCGACCCGCCGACGACGGAGGACAGGCGCTCGATGCCGAGCAGGTCCGCGAGCGCGATCTCGGCGGTCACCTGATCGCGGATGGAGATCGCGGGGAACCGTGAACCCCACGGCGACCCGTCGGCCGCGAGTGAACCCGGGCCGGTGGTGCCGCGGCAGCCGCCCAGCACGTTGGTGGCGAGCACGCACCACTCGTTGGTGTCGATCGGCGCGCCGGGCCCGACCATGCCGTCCCACCAGCCGGGGGAGGGGTGTTCGGCGTCCGCCGGCCCGGTCACGTGCGAATCGCCGGTCAGGGCGTGCTCGACCAGGATCACGTTGTCGCGGTTGGGTGCCAGTTCACCCCACCGCTGGACGGCCAGCGTGACGTCGGGCAGCACCGCACCGCTCTCGAGCTCGATCGAGCCGATGTGGACAGTGCCCAACTGCCCGTCCGGCGGAGGGAATCCGGCCGGACGGGCGTTGCGAACGGAGCTGACGGTCAAGATGCCGCCGCCGCAAACCCGGCATCGAGGTCGGCGAGGATGTCGTCGAGGCCTTCGATCCCGACGGCGAGGCGGACGAGACCCGGGGTGACGCCGGAGGCGAGCTGCTCTGCGGGAGTCAGCTGCGAGTGCGTCGTCGAGGCGGGGTGGATCACCAGCGACCGCACGTCACCGATGTTGGCGACATGGCTGTGCAGGGTGAGGGCGTTGACGAACTTCTTGCCCGCGTCCACGCCACCGGCCAGCTCGAACGCCACGATGGCGCCGGTGCCGCGGGGGGCCAGCGTCTTGCCGCGCTCGTGCCACGGCGACGACGGCAGACCGGCGTACGACACCGAGGTCACCTCGGGGCGGGCCTCGAGGTACTCGGCGACGGCCTTCGCGTTCGCGACGTGGCGCTCCATGCGCAGGCTCAGCGTCTCGATGCCCTGCGAGATGAGGAACGCGTTGAACGGCGAGATGGCCGCACCCAGGTCGCGCAGCAGCTGCACGCGGGCCTTGAGCGCGAATGCCGGTGCGCCGAGATCCGCGTAGACGACGCCGTGGTAGCTCGGGTCGGCGGTGGTGAAGTTGGTGTGGCGGCCCTGTGTCCAGTCGAAGTTGCCGCCGTCGACGATCACGCCGGCGACCGCGGTGCCGTGGCCGCCGAGGTACTTGGTGGCCGAGTGGACGACGATGTCCGCGCCGAACTCGAGCGGACGGATCAGGTACGGGGTCGCGACCGTGTTGTCGACGATCAGCGGGATGCCGTTCTCGTGCGCGACCTTCGAGATGCCGGGGATGTCCAGCACGTCGTTGCGCGGGTTCGAGATGGACTCACCGTAGAACGCCTTGGTGTTCGGGCGGATGGCGGCGCGCCACTGCTCGATGTCGTCGGGATCCTCGACGAACGAGACCTCGATGCCCAGCTTGCGCAGCGAGTAGTGGAACAGGTTGTACGTGCCGCCGTACAGGCGCGGGCTCGACACGATGTGGTCGCCGGCCTCGGCAAGGTTGAGGATCGCGAACGTCTCGGCGGCCTGACCGGACGCGAGCAGCAGCGCTGCCACGCCACCCTCGAGCGCGGCGATCCGCTGCTCGACGGCGTCCTGCGTCGGGTTCATGATGCGGGTGTAGATGTTGCCCGGCTCTGCCAGCCCGAACAGCGCGGCGGCGTGGTCGGTGCTGTTGAACGTGTACGAGGTGGTCTGGTAGATCGGCAACGCGCGCGCGTTGGTGGTGCCGTCCGGCAACTGGCCAGCGTGGATCTGCTTGGTCTCGAAGCTCCAGTCGGCCGTCGGATCGGTCGCGGCGTCCGTGATGTCGGTCATGAGTCGTCTACTCCAGGTTGGGGAGGTGATGAGTCGGCGCTGCGGCGTACGCGCGCCGGAATGACTGGGCTATCTGCGACAACAACACATGAGAAACCTCCGGTGGGGCATGGCCCGGTCAGTGGGTCCGTCCCAGCGGACCCGCGCTTGTCACCCGACTCTCGCCGGGAAACCTGGTCATCACCCGGGGCACCCCACCGCGGTTGGAGGGTTGCCGACCAGCGAGCCGGGGCTTGACGCTGGCACTCATGACCTGCCGCCGATAGTAGCGGTATCGACCGCGCGGTTGGAAGGAGGGCGGGCAAGCGCGTCGAGAAGGGAAAGTGACGAGCCCCACTTGACTTAGCTGTATATACAGGACTAGACATGTGCCGCAGGTTGTGACGCAGGGCACAAAACTCGCACAAAACTGTGGGTTTCCGATCCGCGCTGCGTCCGCCGATAACGCCACCGTCCAGGGAGTTCGATTGTGACAGACACTGCCCCGGCGCTGACCCGAGGTCTCACAGCGCGCCATATCCGCTTCATCGCCCTCGGTTCCGCCATAGGCACCGGCCTTTTCTACGGCTCCGCGGAGGCAATAAGCCAGGCAGGGCCGTCCGTGTTGCTGGCCTACTTGATCGGCGGCGCGGTGATCTACATCGTGCTCCGTGCGCTCGGCGAGATGGCGGTGAGCAATCCGGTCTCGGGTTCGTTCGGCGAGTACGCGAGCAAGTATCTGGGTCCACTCGCGGGATTCGCGACCGGCTGGACCTACACGTTCGAGATGATCGTGGTCTGTCTGGCCGACGTGACGGCCTTCGGCGTCTACATGGGTTTCTGGTTTCCGGATGTCCCGCGGTGGATCTGGGTGTTGTCGGTCATCTTCTTCATCGGCGCGATCAACCTGCTCAGCGTCAAGGTCTTCGGTGAGGTGGAGTTCTGGTTCACGATCGTCAAGATCGTGGCGATCGTGGCGATGATCGCCGGAGGTATCGCGGTTCTGATCTTCGGGTTCGGTCTTCACGACACCAGCGAGGGAGTGTCGAACCTGTGGAACGAGGGCGGGTTCTTCGCCACTGGGCTCGGCGGGTTCCTCGGCTGCTTCGCGATCGTGATGTTCGCATTCGGTGGCACCGAGATCATCGGCATCACAGCGGGCGAGGCCGAGGACCCGAAGAAGACCATTCCACGAGCGATCAACACCGTGCCCATCCGGATCATCGTCTTCTACGTGCTCACACTCGCCGTGATCATGGCGATCACCCCGTGGCAGAACATCGGGTCCGAGGGCAGCCCCTTCGTGCAGATCTTCCAGGGACTCGGCATCGGTCCGGCCGCGACGGTGCTGAACGTCGTGGTGATCACCGCTGCGCTGTCCGCGATCAACAGCGACATTTTCGGCGCCGGCCGCATGATGTACGGAATGGCGCAGCGTGGGTACGCGCCGAAGGTGATGAGCCGGGTCTCCCGCAACGGGGTCCCGTGGATGACGGTGGTGATCATGGTCGCCGCACTGTTGGTCGGCGTCTTGCTGAACTACACGATGCCGGACCGGGTCTTCCTCGTCATCGCGTCGATCGCGACCTTCGCGACGGTCTTCGTCTGGCTGATGATCCTGTTCGCCCAGTACCGCTCGCGGAAGCAGATGAGCGCGGACGAGGTTGCGGCACTGAAGTTCCCGGTGCCGTTCTGGCCGTACGGGCAGCTGATCGCGATCGGCTTCCTGGTCTTCGTCATCGCCGTGCTGGCCTTCGACGCCGACTCTCGGGTGGCACTCGTGGTCGGAGCGGTGTGGCTGGTGCTGCTCGCCCTGGCCTACCGCCGCTGGGCGCGACCGGAGCCCGTAGTCGAGGACGAGATCCTCGTCGATCCCGTCTGACACCGACCACAACTTCGAGCACGACCCTTACTTTCGAAACGGAGAACAAAGATGAGCACGAACACCCTCCCGCGTACCGCAGACCAGGCAGCGAAGGAGATCGCACCTGTCGTTGTCGGTGTCGGCGCGGTGACGCCCGAGGAAGTCGTGCGCGTCGCACGATTCGGTGCGACGGTGCAACTGTCCGAGGAGGCCCTGTCGGCCATCGGCGAGAGCCGCGCCCGTATCCGGGCACTCGCCGAGGATCCGAAGCCGGTCTACGGAGTGTCCACCGGTTTCGGTGCCCTGGCCACCCGGCACATTCCGCTGGAGCTGCGGGCACAGTTGCAGCGCAGCCTGATCCGCTCGCACGCCGCCGGGTCCGGTCCCGAGGTGGAGCGTGAGGTGGTCCGGGCGCTGATGCTGCTGCGCCTGTCGACGCTCGCGACCGGCCGCACCGGGGTTCGCCCGGAGGTGGCGCAGGTCTACGCGGCGCTGCTGTCGTCCGGCATCACCCCGGTGGTCCACGAGTACGGCAGCCTCGGCTGTTCCGGCGACCTCGCGCCGCTGGCGCACGTCGCGCTCGTCGTCATCGGGGAAGGCACCGTGCGGAACGCCGACGGCGAGCTGATGCCCACCGCCGAGGCGCTGGCCGCGGCCGGGATCGAGCCCGTCCAGCTCGAGGAGAAGGAGGGCCTCGCCCTCATCAACGGCACCGACGGCATGCTGGGCCAGCTGGTCCTCGCCTGCCACGATCTGCACAAGCTGCTCTCGCTCGCCGACATCACCGCGGCGATGAGCGTCGAGGGCCTGCTCGGAACGGACAAGGTCTTCGCCGCGGACCTCCAGGCGCTGCGCCCGCAGCCCGGGCAGGCGGTCGCGGCCGCAAACATGACCCGGATCCTCGCCGGCTCGGAGATCGTCGCCAGCCACGCCAACCCGGACTGCACCGTCGTCCAGGATGCCTACTCCCTGCGATGCGCGCCCCAGGTCGCGGGCGGTGCGCGCGACACCCTCGCCCACGCGGAGCGGATCGCGTCCTACGAGCTGGCGAGTGCGGTCGACAATCCGGTCGTCACCCTCGACGGCCGGGTCGAGTCGAACGGCAACTTCCACGGTGCGCCCGTGGCCTACGTGCTGGACTTCCTGGCGATCGTCGTCGCCGACGTGGCGAGCATGAGTGAGCGCCGGACGGACCGGTTCCTGGACAAGGCGCGCAACCACGGGCTGCCGCCGTTCCTGGCCGACGATCCGGGTGTCGACAGTGGACACATGATCGCTCAGTACACCCAGGCTGCGATCGTCTCCGAGCTCAAGCGCCTCGCCGCGCCGTCGAGCGTGGACTCGATTCCGTCCTCGGCGATGCAGGAGGATCACGTGTCGATGGGTTGGTCGGGGGCGCGCAAGCTGCGCCGCGCGATCGACGGACTCACCCGGGTGCTGGCCATCGAGGCTCTCACCTCGGCGCGTGGTCTGGACCTGCGGGCGCCCCTGCAGCCGTCGCCGGCGACCGGTGCCGTGCGCGACACCCTCCGCGAGCACGTCGAGGGCCCCGGCACGGACCGCTACCTGGCCCCCGAAATCGAGGCTGCGGTGCAGTTGGTTGCGTCGGGTGCGCTGCTCGGTAGCGCCGAGGCCGTCGTCGGCGAACTCGGCTGATCGGCCGACGGAGGGTCGCCGCGCGCAATCGCGGCGGCCCTCTGCGGAAGTCTGGTTACTGAACGGTAGGGTGTGCGGCTTTCGGCCCGGTGGTTGCGGTCCGGGCGGATAGCAGTACGCTCGTCATGTTTGGATCGGCCCTCACGCGGGAGATCCGGACCGTATACGTTTGATAATTGAACCGTTGGCGGACCCGCCCACAAAGTGGTCCGTGCACGTGGAACCAGGGAAACTTCCTAGGAGGACACGAAGCCCCCATGTCCAAGATCAAGGTCGAAGGTAAGGTCGTCGAACTCGACGGCGACGAGATGACTCGCATCATCTGGCAGTTCATCAAAGACAAGCTGGTCCATCCCTACCTGGATGTCGACCTGGAGTACTACGACCTGGGGATCGAGCATCGCGATGCGACCGACGACCAGGTGACGATCGACGCTGCAGAAGCGATCAAGAAGCACGGCGTCGGCGTCAAGTGCGCGACGATCACCCCGGACGAGGCCCGGGTCGAGGAATTCGGCCTGAAGAAGATGTGGCGTTCCCCGAACGGCACCATCCGTAACATCCTGGGCGGCACCATCTTCCGTGCGCCGATCCTGATCTCCAACGTCCCGCGTCTGGTCCCGGGTTGGACCAAGCCGGTCATCGTCGGACGTCACGCGTTCGGTGACCAGTACCGCGCCACGGACTTCAAGGTCCCCGGCGCCGGCACCGTCACCATCACCTACACCCCCGAGGACGGCTCCGAGCCGATCCAGCACGAGGTGTGCAAGATTCCCGAGGACGGCGGCGTCGTCATGGGGATGTACAACTACAAGAAGTCCATCCAGGACTTCGCCCGCGCCTCGCTCGCGTACGGCCTGCAACAGAACTACCCGGTGTACCTCTCCACGAAGAACACCATCCTCAAGGCCTACGACGGCATGTTCAAGGACGAGTTCCAGAACATCTACGAGACCGAGTTCAAGGCCGAGTTCGATGCCGCAGGTCTGACCTACGAGCACCGCCTCATCGACGACATGGTCGCCTCCTCGCTCAAGTGGGAGGGTGGCTACGTCTGGGCCTGCAAGAACTACGACGGCGATGTGCAGTCGGACACGGTCGCGCAGGGCTACGGCTCGCTGGGTCTGATGACCTCCGTGCTGATGACCCCGGACGGCCGCACGGTCGAGGCGGAGGCCGCACACGGCACCGTCACGCGCCACTACCGTCAGCACCAGCAGGGCAAGCCCACCTCGACGAACCCGATCGCGTCCATCTTCGCGTGGACCCGGGGCCTCGAGCACCGCGGCAAGCTGGACAACACCCCCGAGGTCATCGACTTCGCGCAGCAGCTCGAGGACGTCGTCATCAAGACCGTCGAGAACGGTCAGATGACGAAGGACCTCGCTCTGCTGATCGGACCCGACCAGGGTTGGCAGACCACCGAGGAGTTCCTCTCCACGCTGGACGAGAACCTGCAGAAGGCTCGCGCGTCACGCTGATGCGTCGCTGAC
The DNA here is from genome assembly GCF_050433545.1 of Rhodococcus sp. BE178. Classification (NCBI taxonomy): domain Bacteria; kingdom Bacillati; phylum Actinomycetota; class Actinomycetes; order Mycobacteriales; family Nocardiaceae; genus Rhodococcus; species Rhodococcus sp. BE178. Next base: position 46,552 of record NZ_JBNPXA010000018.1, read on the forward strand.
TTCAGCTGAAACGGGACGTTCCCCTCGTGGGAACGTCCCGTTTTCTTTCGGTCGGTACCGTCGAACGTCTGCTGTTTTCACTGTGCCCCGAAAGGCATCTCTTCTTGACCATCTCGGCCCCCGCCCAGACGTCCACGGACGTGTTCCTCTCACCCACCGGCCGCCGCCGCGCGATGCTGGCGCTCGCGATGGGTGGCTTCGGCATCGGCACCACCGAGTTCGTGGCGATGGGCCTGCTGCCGCAGATCGCCGGCGGCCTGGGCGTCTCCGAGCCCACCGCCGGGCACGTCATCACCGCGTACGCGCTGGGTGTCGTGGTGGGCGCGCCGCTGATCGCGGCGCTCACCGCGCGGATGCCGCGCCGGGCGCTGCTCATCGGCCTGATGATCGCCTTCACCGTCGGGAACGCGGCCGCGATCGTGGCCCCGAACTACGGCGGGCTGATGGTCGCGCGTTTCGTCGCCGGTCTGCCACACGGCGCCTACTTCGGTGTGGCCTCGCTCGTGGCCGCCCACCTGGCGGGACCCGGCCACCGCGCGAAGGCGGTGGCGATGGTGATGTCGGGTCTCGCGGTCGCCAACGTCGTCGGCGTGCCGGCCGCCACCTGGATCGGGCAGGGCTTGGGCTGGCGCAGCGCATTCGCGGTGGTCGCCGTCATCGGCGCCGTCACCGTCGCCGCGATAACCGTGTGGGTTCCGCCACTGCACGCGATCCGCACCAGCAACCCGGCCACCGAACTCGGCGCACTGTGGCGGGGCCAGGTGTGGCTGACCCTGGTGGTGGGCATGGTCGGCTTCGGCGGCATGTTCGCCGTCTACACCTACGTGAGCTCGACGATGACGGAGGTCGCCGGGCTGCCGATGTCCCTGGTGCCGCTCGCGCTGATGGTCTACGGGCTCGGCATGGTCGCCGGAAACCTCCTCGGCGGCCGGCTCGCGGACCGTGCCCTCACCCGCGGACTGTTCGTCATGATGGGCGCGTTGGTGGTGCTGCTCGCGCTCTTCGCCGTCGCCGCGCACAACCCGTACACGGCGATGATCGTGCTGTTCCTCGTCGCCGCCGCCGGATCGGCGCTGGTGCCCGGACTCCAGACCCGGCTGATGGACGTCGCCGCGGACGCACAGACCCTCGCAGCGGCCCTCAACCACTCCGCGTTGAACATCGCGAACGCGTTCGGCGCGTGGATCGGCGGCGTCGTCATCGCGGCCGGATTCGGCTACACCGCCCCCGCCCTGGTGGGCTCGCTGCTGGCCCTGACGGGCATCGCGGTCCTCGCCGTCGCGGTGGTGACGGCCCGCCGATAGCGTCGGCCCGTTCGGCTACGGTTCTTCGCGTGCCACATATCATCACCACGGTCAATGTCAACGGCGTCCGCGCTGCCGCCCGCAAGGGGTTGCTCGAGTGGCTCGAGGGCTCGCAGGCGGACGTCGTGTGCCTGCAGGAGACCCGCGCGTCGGACAAGCAGCTCCACGAGACCCTCGCGCCGGCGCTCGATGCCGGCTGGCACCTCGCCTCCGCGGAGCCGTCCGCGAAGGGCCGCAACGGTGTCGCGGTGCTGTCCCGTCGCGCCGCCGACGCCGTGCGGATCGGGTTCGGTGACGACGAGTTCGCCGACGCCGGGCGCTACATCGAGGCCGACTTCGACACCCTGACCGTCGGCAGCCTGTATCTGCCCACCGGTGAGGCCGAGACGCCCAAGCAGGAGCAGAAGGAACGCTTCATGGCGTCGTTCGCGGCGCACCTGAACCGCAGCGCCGAGTCGTCCGCCGCGGCGGGACGCGACGTTCTCGTGTGCGGTGACTGGAACATCGCCCACACCGAGCGGGACATCAAGAACTGGAAGGGCAACGTCAAGAAGTCCGGTTTCCTGCCGGGCGAGCGCGCCTGGGTCGACGCCCTCCTCGCCGACGGGGCCTGGGTCGACGTCGTGCGGACGCTGCACCCCGAGGTCGACGGCCCGTACTCGTGGTGGTCGTACCGCGGCAAGGCGTTCGACACCGACGCGGGCTGGCGCATCGACTACCACCTGACTACGCCGGGCCTGGCGGAGCGGGCGAAGGAGGCCCGTGTCGAGCGGGCCGCCACGTACGCCGAGCGCTGGTCGGACCATGCGCCCGTCACGGTCCAGTTCCGCTGATGGCGTCACCGAAGCCCAAGAACTCGCTGCTGGCGCTGCTCGTGGCGATCGTCGGCCTCGCCGTGGCGATCGTCCTCGGGACGCAGAGCGGGGGAGACGACACGGCACCGGCCGCAGCCTCGGTCACGTCGGTGACGAGCAGCGTCTCCGCGTCCGGCACCAAGACCACCCCTGCCACCAGTACCAGGACCACCACCAGCCCGACCGCCACCACGAGCCCGGCGAAGAAGGCCGCGAACAGCGCCGTCCCCGAGTACGTGTGGACCACGCTGGCCGCGATCGACGCCAGCGGCTGGCCGCCCGCCGACGCGCCCGGCACGCAGGGCGGGCGGGTGTTCGGCAATCACGAGGGCCGGCTGCCCGGCAAGTCCGACAGCGGTCAGAAGGTCCGCTACCAGGAGTGGGACGTCAACCGGAAGCAGAGCGGCCGGGGTCGCGACGCCGAACGCATCATCACCGGTGACGACGGCTCCGCGTGGTACACCTCGGACCATTACGAAACATTCGTGAGGATGCGCTGATGACGAGGACGCTGTGATGAGACCCGGGTTCCCGCGCGGACTGTCCCTGCTGGTGACGGATCGGGGCCGCGCGGCGGGTATCGAGGAGGACCTGCGCGCGGCCGGGCGTCCGGTGCGGCACGTGCGCGGACGACGGATGTCGACCGTGCCGGCGCTGTTCGACGAGTTCGCGGCCGCACTGCAGTTCCCGTACTACTTCGGCCGCAACAAGGACGCGTTCGACGAGTGCCTCGGCGAGATCGGCGACACCGTCGGACCCGACCCCGTGGTGTTCGTCCTCGACGCCGACGCGCTGCTGGGAGAGCAGGTCTCGGAGCTGGCCTGGTTCGCGGAAGCCGTGGGCGATATGCCGGGGTCGATCGTGTTGCAGGTGCGACCCGGCCACGCCGACGCTGTGGTCGACCGATGCCTGGCCGTCGGCGTGCACCTCCCTCACATCGCCGATCCGCACGCGTGAAAGTATCGGGGATTATGTCGAGCACTGCAGAGAACACCGCGACCCCTCCGACCGCGAAGCCTCGCGTCCTGTCGGGCATCCAGCCGACCGCCGACTCGTTCCACCTCGGCAATTTCCTCGGTGCGCTGCAGCAGTGGGTGCCCCTGCAGGACGAGTTCGACGCGTTCTACTTCATCCCCGACATGCACGCGATCACCGTGCCGCAGGACCCCAAGGAACTGCGCATGCGCACCCTGCGGGCCGTCGCGCAGCTGCTGGCCCTGGGCATCGACCCCGAGCGGTCGACGCTGTTCGTGCAGAGTCAGGTGCCGCAGCACGCCGAGCTGGCGTGGGTGCTCAACTGCATCACCGGTTTCGGTGAGGCCAGCCGCATGACGCAGTTCAAGGACAAGTCGGCGCGGCAGGGCAGTGACCACGCGAGCGTGGGTCTGTTCACGTACCCGGTCCTGATGGCCGCCGACATCCTGCTCTACCGCCCGCAGCGCGTGCCGGTGGGCGAGGACCAGCGTCAGCACCTCGAACTCGCGCGCGACCTCGCCGGCCGCTTCAACACCCGCTTCGGCAAGACGTTCGTGATTCCGGAGCCGCAGATCATCAAGGGCACCGCGAAGATCTACGACCTGCAGGACCCGACGTCGAAGATGAGCAAGTCCGGGCCCACCCCGGCCGGCCTGATCAACCTGCTCGACGACCCCAAGATCTCGGCCAAGAAGATCAAGTCCGCGGTCACCGACAACGAGCGCGAGATCCGCTTCGATCAGGCGAACAAGCCGGGCGTGAGCAACCTGCTCACCATTCAGTCGGCGTTGTCGGGAAAGAGCATCGACGATCTGGTCGCCGGGTACGAGGGCAAGGGCTACGGCGACCTCAAGTCCGACACCGCCGAGGTCCTCGCCGACTTCGTCACCCCGCTGCGCGCGACGGTCGACGGGTACCTGTCCGACCGGACCGAGCTGGATCGGATCCTCGCCGCCGGCGCCGATCGGGCCCGTGAAGTTGCTGCCCGGACACTCGGCCAGGTCTATGAGAAGGTGGGATTCCTCACCAGTAAGGGGTAGATCTGCACATGACGGACGAGGCGCCGAGCTTTCTCGACAGGCAGCGAGCGGCGCGGCCGTGGCTGGATCACCTCGTTCGCGCGGGCGGGCGCTATCAGCAGCAGAAGGGCGACTACTACGCCGCCGGGATCACGTACTTCACGATCCTTGCGATCGTGCCGATCCTGATGGTGGCGTTCGCCGTCGCGGGCTTCGTGCTCGCCGGTAATCCCGACTGGATCACCGACATCCAGGACCAGGTCAGCAAGAACATGCCGGGCGGGCTCGGCGACACCGTCAACTCCCTGATCGACTCGGCCATCTCGGCGCGTACCGGTGTCGGTGTGCTCGGTCTGCTCGGTGCCGCCTACGCGGGACTCGGGTGGATGGCGAACCTGCGCGACGCGCTGACCGCGATGTGGGAGACCACCCACGAGTCCGGGAACTTCATCGTCACCAAGTTGAAGGATCTCGCGGCCCTCCTCGGGCTGGGCCTGACGATGCTCGTGTCGTTCGGACTGTCCGCTCTCAGCAACGGGCCCCTGTCGGGCAAGGTCGTCGAATGGCTCGGCGCGGAGAACATCACCGGTGTCGGGGTGGCGGTGCGGATCGTGTCGCTCGTGATCGGTCTGCTCGCGACGTGGGCCGTGCTGACCTGGGTGATCGCGCGCCTGCCCCGCGAACCGGTGACGCTGCGCAGCGCCGCCCGGGCCGCCTTCGCCGCCGCGATCGTGTTCGAGATCTTCCGACAGGTCGGAGCGCTCTATCTGGCGGCTGTCAGTCAGGGGCCGGCCGGTATCGCGTTCGGACCGATCATCGGCCTGCTCGTGTTCAGCAATCTCACCGCGCGCCTGATCCTCTTCGCGACCGCGTGGGCGGCGACCGCGCGGGAGAACCTCGAGAACGCGTTCGTGCCGCCGCCGGACTCGGCGGTCATCCGCCCGCGCGTGCAACTGCGGGCGGGCCCGACGGTGAAGGAGGCGCTCGCGTTCACCGGCGCCGGCGCGCTCGCCGCCATCGGCCTGGCCGGCCTGTGGAAGCGCCGGGGGGACTGACCGACGCTCAGCGGCGCCGGCGGCGGGTGAGCGCGCGGGCCCAGCCGAGGAGCCCGATGATCACGCCCGATCCGACGATCCCCACCGCGACCCGACCGGCGACGTCCTTGTTCGGCAGATCCGATCCGGATGCCAGATCCATACCGCCGGCGTCGGAGCTGTCCGGTCCCGCGACGGCCACCGCCGAGCCGTCGGTCGCGGACATCGGATCCACGAGTGCGCCCACGGAAGTGTCGGGATCGAGGGCATAGCCGTAGTCGAGCAGCCGTGCGGCCTGCTCCCACGGACGGATGGGCAGCACGTCGGCGGCCATCAGCGTGACCGCCAGCCGCCGCCCGTCGCGATCGGCGCCGCCCACGAACGTCTGGCGGGCGTCGTCGGTGTAACCGGTCTTGCCGCCGAGTGCCCCCGCGTAGTTGGCGAGCAGCAGGTTGTCGTTGTAGATCGGGTAGGGCTCGACCGGCTTGCTGTCGGGCACAGTCGGGTCTGCCGGGTGCCCGGGGAACATCACCTCGTCGGTGGAGATCAGCTGCGCGAACGTCGGGTTCTGCATCGCCGCACGGAAGAACAGCGCGAGGTCGTACGGCGACGTCGACATGCCGGGACCGTCCAGGCCCGAGACCGACGCCGTCCGGGTGTCCAACGCGCCCAGGGACTGTGCCTTGGCGTTCATCTTGGCGACGGTGGCCTCGTCGCCCCCGAGCTGTGCAGCGAGGGCGTGGGCGGCATCGTTGCCGGAGCGCATCACGAGGCCCTGCATCAGCTGGTGGTTCGTGTAGGTGCCGCCGGCGCCGAGGCCCACCGAGCTGCCCTCCGTAGCGGCAGCGGTCGCGTCCGCGACGACGGTCTTGTCGAGATCGAGTTCGTCGAGGGCGACCAGCGACAACAGGATCTTGATCGTGCTCGCCGGCCGGTAGCGGCCGTGCGGGTCCTTCGCGGCGAGTACCTGGCCGGTGTCGAGGTCCGACAGGATCCAGCCGGTCGCGGACAGGTCCGCGGGCAGGGGCGGGGTGCCCGGGGCGGTGACGATGCCGCAGTTGCCGAGCGCGTCGCCGCCGACGGGGTCGTCCGGCACCGGGACGGGAGCGGGCGCCGACCCGCCGGGGCGCGGCACCTCGGACAGGTCGATCGCCGGCGGTGGTGACTGCCGGTGCGGGCAGCTGTCGGTGCTAGGGGTGCTGAACGGGGGAGTGGTGGTGGGCGAGGGGTCCACGTCGGCTGCCGACGGTTGCTGCGCTGCCACGGGAAGAGCGGCGGCGGGGGCGGCCCCGGCGCCGAAGGCGAGCGTGGCGGCTGTGGCGGTCAGCAGCAGACGCCGTCGCGCAGTCTTGTCGAGAGCAGTCATAACGAGAGTCCAGGGTATGCCCTGAAACGCATTTTGCGCACTCACCGCTGCCCCGAACTGGTCGGGAACAGCGGCAAGTGCGCAGAACGGGTGGTGCGTGGCTTACCGGAACATCACTGGCGGGCGAACAGCAGTGCGCGCTTGACTTCCTGGATGGCCTTCGTCACCTGGATGCCACGGGGGCACGCGTCGGTGCAGTTGAAGGTGGTGCGGCAGCGCCACACGCCTTCCTTGTCGTTCAGGATGTCGAGCCGCTCGGCGGCGCCCTCGTCACGGCTGTCGAAGATGAAGCGGTGCGCGTTCACGATCGCGGCCGGGCCGAAGTAGCTGCCGTCGCTCCAGTACACCGGGCACGACGTGGTGCAGCAGGCACACAGGATGCACTTGGTGGTGTCGTCGAAGCGTGCACGGTCCGCCTGCGACTGGATGCGCTCGCGGGTCGGCTCGTTGCCCGAGGTCATGAGGAACGGCTTCACGGCGCGGAACGCGTCGAAGAAGGGCTCCATGTCGACCAGTAGATCCTTCTCCACCGGCAGACCCTTGATGGGCTCGACGGTGATCGTGATCGGCGAGCCGTCCTTGGGCAGCATGTCGCGCATCAGGACCTTGCAGGCCAGACGGTTGACGCCGTTGATCCGCATCGCGTCCGAACCGCACACGCCGTGCGCGCAGGAGCGACGGAACGTCAGGGTGCCGTCCAGGTAGCCCTTCACGTACAGCAGCAGGTTCAGCAGGCGGTCGGTCGGCAGAGTGGGGACCTGGAAGCTCTCCCAGCGCTGGCCCTCGCCGTCCTCCGGGTTGAACCGGGCGATCTTGAGGGTGACCATGACGGCGCCCTCGGGAACGGGCGGCAGCGCGGGTGCGTCCTTGTCCATGACAGGTGCGGACATCAGTACTTACGCTCCATGGGCTCGTAGCGGGTCTGGACCACCGGCTTGTAGTCGAGACGGATGTCGGAGAGCAGACCGTCGCCCACCTTGTAGGCCATGGTGTGCTGCATGTACTCGGCGTCGTTGCGATCCGGGTAGTCCTCGCGGGCGTGTCCGCCGCGCGATTCCTTGCGGTTGAGTGCACCGACGACGGTGACCTCGGCCATCTCGAGCAGGAAGCCGAGCTCGACGGCCTCGAGCAGGTCGCTGTTGTAGCGCTTGCCCTTGTCCTGGACCGTGATGTGGTTGTAGCGCTCTTTGAGAGCACGCACATCCTGCAGCGCCTGGGTCAGCGTGGCCTCGGTGCGGAACACCGACGCGTTGTTGTCCATGGTCTGCTGCAGCTCGGTCCGGATGTCCGCGACACGCTCGTGGCCGTGGTCGGACAGGATGACCTCGAGCCACTCCTCGACCATCTTCGCCGGGTTCTCCGGCAGCGGCACGAAGTCGCTGTTCTCGGCGTGCTCCGCGGCGGCGATGCCGGCGCGGCGACCGAAGACGTTGATGTCGAGCAGCGAGTTGGTGCCCAGACGGTTCGCGCCGTGCACCGAGACGCAGGCGCACTCGCCGGCGGCGTACAGGCCGGGGACGACGTCCTCGTTGTTGCGCAGCACCTCACCGCGGATCTTGGTGGGGATGCCACCCATCACGTAGTGGCACGTCGGGTACACCGGGACGAGCTCGGTGACCGGGTCGACGCCCAGGTAGGTGCGGGCGAACTCGGTGATGTCGGGGAGCTTCTCCTCGAGCACGTCCTCGCCGAGGTGCGTGACGTCGATGTAGACGTAGTCCTTGTTCGGACCGGCGCCGCGACCCTCGAGCACCTCGAGCACCATCGAGCGGGCGACGATGTCGCGCGGCGCGAGGTCCTTGATGGTGGGGGCGTAGCGCTCCATGAAGCGTTCGCCGTCGGCGTTGCGGAGGATGCCGCCCTCGCCTCGGACAGCCTCGGAGATGAGGATGCCGAGACCCGCCAGACCTGTCGGATGGAACTGGTGGAATTCCATGTCCTCGAGCGGCAGGCCCTTGCGGAAGATGATGCCCATGCCGTCACCGGTGAGGGTGTGCGCGTTGGACGTCGTCTTGTACATGCGGCCCGAGCCGCCGGTGGCGAACACGATCGACTTCGCGTGGAAGACGTGGATCTCGCCGGTCGCGAGCTCGTAGGCGATGACACCGGTGGCGACGGGGCCCTCGGGGGTCTCGGTCAGCGCGAGGTCGAGCGCGTAGAACTCGTTGAAGAACTCGACGTCGTGCTTGACGCAGTTCTGGTAGAGCGTCTGCAGGATCATGTGACCGGTGCGGTCGGCGGCGTAGCACGCGCGGCGAACCGGGGCCTTACCGTGATCGCGGGTGTGACCACCGAAACGACGCTGGTCGATCTTGCCCTCGGGGGTGCGGTTGAACGGGAGACCCATCTTCTCGAGGTCCAGCACCGCGTCGATGGCTTCCTTCGCCATGATCTCGACGGCGTCCTGGTCGGCGAGGTAGTCGCCGCCCTTGACGGTGTCGAAGGTGTGCCACTCCCAGTTGTCTTCCTCGACGTTGGCCAGCGCGGCGCACATGCCACCCTGTGCGGCACCGGTGTGGCTGCGAGTGGGGTACAGCTTGGTCAGGACCGCGGTGCGGGCGCGGGGCCCGGCCTCGATGGCTGCGCGCATGCCTGCGCCGCCGGCGCCGACGATGACGACGTCATAACGATGTTCCTGCATGAAGTGTCTGCTCCCCTAGCTCGCCGAGATGTTGGGGTCGAAAGTGAAGATGACGTAGGTACCCAGGCCCATGATCAGGATCATCGACACGACCAGGATCGTGTTGAGCCAGAACCGGGTGGAGTCCTTACGCGAGTAGTCCGCGATGACCGTGCGCAGACCGTTACCGCCGTGCAGCTGGGCGAGCCAGAGCATGGTGAGGTCCCAGAACTGCCAGAACGGGCTGGACCAGCGACCCGCGACGAACGCGAAGTTGATGCGGTGCACGCCGTCGTCGAGCATCAGCATGATGAACAGGTGGCCCAGGACCAGCACGATGAGTGCCAGGCCGGAGAACCGCATGAACAGCCATGCGTAGAGCTCGAAGTTGTTCTTCGCGGCGCGACGCGGCGAGCGGGGGTTGTCCAGGCTGGCAGGGCGGTCGTACGCCGTGCCCAGAGACTTGGCTTCTGTCGTCATGTCAGTGCCCCGCAAACATGTTGTAGAAGATGCGACCTGCGCCCGGAATCATCACCACGAACCAGATGGCGAGGATGACCCAGAGCATGACGCGCTGGTACTGGGGGCCCTTCGACCAGAAGTCCACCAGCATCACCCGGATGCCGTTCAGTGCGTGGTACAGCACCATGGCAACGAGCGCGAGCTCCATGAGACCGACAAGGGGGTTCTTGTAGGTCTCGATGACGCGGTCGTAGGTGTCCGGGTTGACGCGCACGAGCGCGGTGTCCAGGACGTGGACGAAGAGAAAGAAGAATGTTGCGACGCCGGTGATCCGGTGTAGAACCCAGGACCACATTCCGGGGTCGCCCCGGTATAGCGACCGGGTGCGCTCCTTCGTGGGAGCGGCTTCCGTCGTGCTGCTCATCGAGTGCTGTGCCTCCAACGTCTTTGGTGGGCGCGTCGAGCCTGCAACACTGTTCGGGAGTACCGCAGCTCGGGCTCGACGAGAACCTAAACCGACTTCTGTGAACTCTAAACCCAACCGAATCCGGGAACTAATTCTCTGTGCGGTTCGTACGGCGTCGAAAATGCTTGTTAGGTTTGCCTTCCCATGGCAAGTTTGGGGGCGCCTGTCGATTCTCTGCATCCATTCAGCCCGTGTGATCGGGTGAGGACCTTCGGCCCTGTTTCGGCGGAAGTTGTTGCGCGACACTGTTGATCGGGTGCGTGGGCGTTTCGTCGGGTTGCATCCGGGGTGGACTGGCGAGTGGCGGCGACGGTGAACGACGGGTATAACGCCGCCATATGCAATGTGGAAAATGTCTCACGCGGGTGAACATTGCGTGTCGATAACCTACTCGCCGGTAACTTTATTTCGCCATGCTTCTGTCACTTCACGTTCCGACATCCGGCATGTCGATGCCACGCGATCGCCGGGATCCGCGGCTACCGTCTAGCCATGACAGCGCCGTTGGATCTGGACTACCTGCGCCGAGCGCCGAAGGTGCTGCTGCACGACCACCTCGACGGTGGTCTGCGGCCCGCGACCGTCGCGGAACTGGCCACCGAGTGCGGCTACACCGAACTTCCCGCGCACACGCCCGACGAACTCGCCGAATGGTTCCGTGACGCCGCCGACAGCGGATCGCTCGAGCGCTACCTCGAAACCTTCGCTCACACCGTCGCGGTGATGCAGACACCGGCGGGTCTGCGCCGGGTCGCGCGCGAATGCGCCGAGGACCTCGCCGCCGACGGCGTCGTCTACGCCGAGGTGCGCTTCGCGCCCGAACAACATCTCGACGCGGGATTGACCCTCGACGAGGTGGTCGAGCACGTCCTGGCCGGCTTCGAGGAGGGCACGGCGGTGGCCCGGGCCGCCGGGACCGACATCCGCATCGGGTGCCTGCTCACCGCGATGCGGCACGCGGCGCGCTCGCGCGAGATCGCGGAACTGGCGGTCCGGTTCCGGGACCGCGGCGTGGTCGGCTTCGACATCGCGGGCGCCGAGGCCGGCTACCCGCCGAGTCGGCATCTCGATGCCTTCGAATACATGCGGACCTGCAACGCCCATTTCACGATCCATGCCGGTGAGGCGTTCGGTCTGCCGTCCATCCACGAGGCCATCGCGTTCTGCGGCACCGATCGGTTGGGGCACGGAGTCCGGATCACCGACGACATCACGATCGGACCGGAAGGCGACGTCACACTCGGACTGCTCGCCGACTACGTGCGCGACAAGAGGATTCCGTTGGAGCTGTGCCCCAGCTCCAACGTCCAGACCGGGGCAGTGGCGACTCTCGAGGAGCACCCCTTCGATCTGCTCGCGCGCCTGCGGTTCCGCGTCACCGTCAACACCGACAACCGGCTGATGAGCGACACCTCCATGAGCCGCGAGATGCTGGCGCTGGTGAACACGTTCGGGTACGGCTGGAGTGACCTCGAACGTTTCACCATCAATGCGATGAAGTCCGCGTTCATCCCGTTCGATCAGCGGCTGGCGCTGATCGACGACGTCATCAAGCCCGGCTACGCAGTCCTCATCGGCTGAGCCGGGCCCGATCCCGGCCTACTCCGGACGCAGCCGGTTCTCGAACTCGTTCTCGAGCGCCCGCCACGATTCGGACTCGGCCTGGAACGGCGGATTGGGCGTCATCCGGCTCGGGGTGGGCTCGATGATGTACGAGACGTACCAGCCCAGCGGGGTCGACGGTGCCAGCGCTGCGTCGGTCGCGTCGTCCTTCGCGAAGTCCGCCGCATCGGTGAACAGCTCGACGGCGAGTTCGAGCTGATCGGCATCGACGGTGTCGGGGCCCGCGGCGAGGTCGTCGGCCAGGCCCGGCAGCACGTAGACGTTCTCGTCGGTGACCTCGACGTCGAGCGATCCGTCCACCGCGGCGTTCTGCACCTGCTCGTACGTGCTGACCCGAGCCAGCTCGTGGTCGTGGTTGTCGGCGAGGTAGCGGGCGAGCGCGCGCTCGGAACCGAACACCGAGATCCGGCCGCCGTGTCCGAGGAACACCGCGTGATCGTTCAGGTAGCAGCGGAGCGAGTAGTACGTGGTCTCCGACGTGATGATCTTGATCGGGTCGATTCCGACGAGAGTCCAGAAGGTCTCTTCTTCTTCCTCCTCGGTCTCGTCGGTGTCGTACTCCTCGTAGTCCTCGTCCGATTCGGCGTCGTCGTCGGCGTCGACCACGTTCTCCTCCGCCGCGAGGACCTCCGCCTCCGCGATCGACAGGGCGTCGGCGTCGATGTCGGGGGCGGTGACGATCGAATCGATCGCGTCGAGCACGGCGTCCCAGTCCTCGGCGACCGCGGTGCCGATCCGGTCCCACAGCGCCTCGCCCTCGCGGCCGACGAACTCGTCGGCGCCGCCGCGCAGGTAGGCGAGTTCGGGGTGGTTCTCGAAGAACTTGATCACCGGCTCGAGATCGCACACCTCACCGATGTTGCGCACCATCGCCAGCGTGCTCTCGAGCTCCGAGATGGTCAGCCCTTCCGGATCGCCGGCGGCCAGTTCGGGAACGCCGATCAGATCGAACGCAAAGTTCTCGTCCGGCTCGAGCTCGGGCGCGGCCAGCTTGGAGACGACCGGCCACGACGGGTGCTCGACGAGGTCGTTGTCGTTGTTCGTGCGGATGAAGGCGGCGAGTTCGGCGACGGAGGGGAAGCCGTACAGGTCCTCCTCGTGACCGAGGAACGCCTCCCACTCGTCGTCGCCCTCGCGCCAGCGAGGAGCCCACAGCGTGACGAGGTCGCCTCGGGTGAGACCGAGTTCGATCGGGACGATGTCTCCAGCCATGGCCGGAAGCCTAGCCAGCTCACGCGCAAAGATATAGCCGGACACAGGTCAGCTGTTCGTGAAGTCGGTGAACAGGGCCGCGGTGATCCGGTTCCGTTCCTCGGCGGCGACGGCCGCCGCCCGGTGCGCGGTGTGTGTGATCGTCCGGCCGAGGGCACGGGCGTCGAGCCCGAGCAGGGAATCGCTGAGCCACAGCCCGGTCGGGCTGCCGTTCCCGTCGACCTCGACACGCACCCTGCCGTCGTCGCTGACCGCGTGCGCCCGGATGGATCGCAGCCCCGACAGCGCGTCGTCGAACATATTCAATTGCGCCGACGCCCGCCGCACGATGGCGTCCATGTCGTGTCCGCTCATACCCGTCGCATCCAGCTCGTCGGGGCCTGGTTCTCGTCCTCGGCCTGTTGGGCGACCGCGACCTGCTCACGGGTCGGTAGCCCGAGCCGGTCGAGGACGTCTTCGGGCATGCCGTCGTGCGCGAGCTGCTCGCGTCGGCGGCTGCCGGCCTCCCGCGCGGCCTCTCGGCAGAGCCGGAGGATCTCGTCGGCCAGACACTCGCCGCCGTAGCGCAGTTCGCGCTCGTCGATCCGAATGTCGAGTGGCAGGCCGGCTTCGGTGGCGCGCACCGCGACGGTCCGCGCGCGGTTGACCGCGGTCGCGACCTCGGGGGCCGGCGGGGACGGTGGTTCGAGGGTCATGTTCCTCCGGTCACTCGGTGGGGCGGTAGAAGCCGTAGAAGCCCATGCCGCTGTTCGTTGTACGGATCGAGCTCACCGAGACCGGGTCGCCGGCCTCGACCATCTGGCCGTTGCCGATCACCATCGCCACATGCCCGTCCCACACGGCGAGGTCGCCGGGCATGAGGCTCTCCTGGTCGACGGGGATCCCGACACCCTGTTCCTGAGCGAGCCGGGGCAGCTCGACACCGGCCTCGCCGTATGCCCACTGCGTCAGGCCACTGCAGTCCAGACCCTGCCCCGGCGTGGTGCCACCCCATTGATAGGGGACGCCCTGCTGCGTGAGCGCATTGCGGACGGCGTTCGCGGCTTCCTCGTTGGGGGCGACGGCGGTGCTGCCGTCGGGCAGCAGGATCTCGATGCCGCTGCCACCGAACCGGGGGTCGTACGAGCTGGACCCGCCGGCGCTCCCGGTCTCGACCGAGCCGGCGGACGACCCGGACCCGTAGGAGACGGTGCCCGCAGGTGCGCCGCCGACCGGCGGTGTCGGCGAGCGGTAGGAGCCGGCGAACGCCGACACGAGACGGCCCGCGGCGTCGGACTGCGGAGTGCCGGTCGGCGGCGCGGCGGCCGCAGGTGTGACGGGCGCGGGTGCGCTGGCCGAGGCCGCGACGGTGCGGGCATCGCTGGGTACGGGGTCCGGTGCCGTCAGCTCGACCATCTTCCCGGTGTGCACGGCCAGCTCGCCGCGTACCCGATCGACCACGGCCAGGGCCCGTCCGAGGTGCTCGATCGCGGCGCCGATCAGCATTGCCTGCCCAGCCGGCGTCGCCAGCATGGGCAGCGCGGACGAGGCGATGGACAGGAAGGAGTCGAGGATGCCTTGCAGTTCGGCGGTACCGGCCCGGACGCACTCGGACGCGGCCTCGACGACCGCCGCGATCTCCCGGCCCCGATCGGACAGGTGTACCGACGCGGCCTGCGTGGCCTCGGCCTTGTCGATCGCCGCGTCGGCGGCGGTCCCGGTCCACACGCCGCCGAGGTCGCTGATCCCGATGCGACCGAGCGCGTGGACGGCGTCGACCGCATCGGACGCGGCTCGGATGGCGTCGGCGGGGGACCCGCTGGGCAGGGCGCCCGAACCGAAGGCGCCGAGCAGGTCGAGGACGGGTCGCGCGAGCAGGTCGATCACGGCGCGACTCCGGTTGCACCGAGCGACGCCGCTGTCCCGGCGTCGGTCGCGTCGTAGGTGGCGGCGGTGGTCGCCGCGGCCGCGCTCATCGCCGACCAGGCCGCGGCCAGGCGCCCCAGTTCCGTTGCATGTGCGGCCTGGGCGGTCTCGAACGCCGTGACGAAGTCGCCGCCGATCAGTCCGAACACCGGTCCGAGCAGTGCCGAACCTGCGGCTGCGGCGCCCGCCTGGGCGGCCTCGGACTGTGCGGCCATGGTCGCGGCGGTGACGCCGAACGCGGTGATTCCCTCCGTCACCGCTGAGAACTCGCTCATTGCATCCCCCCGTGCATCCCCGTCGAACTGATTCCGTCGCAGGGTTGGACGCACGGGCGGTGGATTCGGTTCCGGCAAGTTTCCGGGCGAGTTCGAGTGGCGGCGGCGCCCCACTATCCTGTGAAGTCATGGATACGCACGTGGTCGACCATCCGCTCGCAGCAGCTCTCCTCACAACGATGCGGGACGAACGCAGCAGCAACGCAACGTTCCGGTCCGCGCTGCGTGAACTCACCCAGATGCTGATCTACGAGGCCATCCGCGACGCCCCGGTCGAGGAGTTCGAGGTCAAGACGCCCGTCGCCGTGACGACCGGAATCCGGCTGGCGCATCCGCCGCTGCTGGTCCCGGTCCTGCGGGCCGGTCTCGGCATGGTGGAGCAGGCCAGTTCGCTGATCCCGCAGTCCCAGGTGGGATTCGTCGGCATGGCGCGTGATGAACAGACGCACCAGCCGGTGCCGTACCTCGAGTCGCTGCCGGCCGACCTGTCCGGCATTCCCGTGTACGTGCTCGATCCGATGCTCGCGACCGGTGGTTCGATGGTGCACACGATCGACCTGCTGGTCGCGCGGGGCGCCACCGATGTCACCGCCGTGTGTGTCGTCGCGGCCCCGCAGGGTGTGGACGCTCTCGCGAACTCCGGCCACCCGGTGCGGCTCGTGACCGCGACCGTCGACGAGGGCCTCGACGAGAACGCCTTCATCGTGCCGGGACTCGGCGATGCGGGTGATCGCCAGTTCGGTCCGCGTTAGCTCGATCGTGCGTGGACGGAGGTGGCTACCGGACCGGTGGCCGCCTCCGTTCGGTCAGCGCGTCGTGTTCTGCAGGACGCGGCCGGTGACTGCATCGACGTCCACTGCGCGCTGCACGCCTGAGGCGTCGATCACGTCGGCCTCCCACACGTACGTGCCGCCCTTCTCCACCACGAGCTCCAGGTCGATGATCCGGCCGCCCGGGACCTCCGCGAGGACGACGCCCGTAGCGGCGGTGTAATCGAGGTTCGCCTCCTCGGTACCCGGGTTTCGTTCCCCGGTTGCCGAGGGTCCTGCGATGATGCTGTCGCCGTCGGGGGAGACACCGACCTCGATCGCGGCGCCGTCGGTGTTGATGAGTTGGACCACCCAACTACCGTCGCTGTTCTCCTCGATGGAGACCAGCGAGCCGCCGGGAACCGCCGCGATCGCGGTCCGGCCGGCGTGCTCGAAGACCTTCGTGTTCCAGCCCGGTGCCAGGGCCCCGCCCGAACTCGCCGGTGATTTCGTGGCCGGCGCGGGAGTCGTGGCGTTCGCGGCGGCGGCCGTCGCGCTGGACGACTGGGATGCGCTCGTCGCCACAGCAGTCGACGTGGTTGTCGTCGGCGTGGCCGCTGCGGTGGCGGTGTCGCCGTCGTTGTTTCCGCAGCCGACGAGAGCAACCAACGTGACGCCGACGAGCGCGGCCGTCTTCGTTCTCGTGCTGCCGATGACCTTCATGTCGCGACCCCTCGTTGTATTGATGTTTGTCTCAGGCTCTCACGTGACCGCATCCTCCAGCTGACGACGCACCAGCCCGGCGCGCACGAACGCGGTCGCCCGCGCCGCAGCGACGTCACCGGCCGGGACGGCTTCGACCACCTCGAAGTAGCACTTGAGTTTCGGTTCGGTGCCCGACGGGCGGACCGTCACGAGCAGATCGCGTCCGGTGAACACGACGGCGTCCGTGTGCATCGCGCCGCGCGACCGACCCAGATCGGTTGCCTCGACCGGGATCCCGGCGATCTCGGTCGGGGGATCGGTACGCAGCCGCGCCATGATCCGAGCGATGTCGCCGAGGTTGTCGAAGCGAATCGACACCTGGCCGGTCGCGTGCACCCCGAACTCGACGGCGAGTTCGTCGAGCACGCCCTGCACGGTGCGGCCCGAACCGGCCAGGTCGGCGACCAGGTCGGCCACCAGCACCGCCGCCGAGATGCCGTCCTTGTCTCGCACGACGTCGGGGTCCACGCAGTGTCCGACCGCTTCCTCGTACGCGTAGACCAGGCCGTCCCCGGCGCGGACGAGCCACTTGAATCCCGTCAGGGTGCGGGCCGAGCGGAAACCGCGGGCAGAGGCGATCTTCCCGAGCAGCGTCGACGACACGATCGTGGTCGCGACGAGGGCCCCGTCGGGGGCGTGCTGCAGGATCCGCTGCCCCAGTAGCGCTCCGGTCTCGTCGCCGGTGAGCATCCGCCAGCCGTCCCCGGCGGGAACACCGACGGCGCAGCGGTCGGCGTCGGGGTCGAGCGCGATCGCGACGTCCGCATCGACCTCGGCGGCCAGGGCCAGCAGTGTGTCGGTCGCACCCGGTTCCTCGGGATTCGGGAAGGTCACCGTGGGGAAGTCCGGGTTCGGCAGGAACTGCGACGCGACGGTGTGGATGTCGGTGAAGCCGGCGGCACGCAGTGCTGCGACTGCGGTCTCGCCGCCCACGCCGTGCAGCGCGGTCAACGCGATCCGGACATCGCGGCGATCCCCGTACGGCAGTGTGGCCACGCGCTCGAGGTAGTCGTCGAGCAGAGTGTCGTCGGCGGGGGAGACCGGTTGGCGGCGGATCTGCCCCACCCGTCCGATCGCGTCCTCGATCTCCCGGTCCGCGGGCGCGGCCAGCGGCGCGCCGCCCGACAGATACACCTTGTAGCCGTTGTCGGCGGGCGGATTGTGCGACGCCGTGATCTGGACCCCGGCCACCGCGCCCAGGCGGCGCACCGCGAACGCGACCAGGGGAGTGGGCAGCGGTCGCGGCAGCACGGTCACCGCGAATCCCTCCGCGGTCAGGACCTCCGCGGCGGCGCGGGCGAACTCCTCCGACCCGTGTCGTGCGTCCCGGCCGACCACCACGGTCCCGCCGCCGAGGCACCGGTCCCGCAGCCACTGTGCGAGGCCGGCCGTCGTGCGCTCGACGACGCCGACGTTGATGCAGCCGGGTCTGTCCCCGACGGGCCCGCGCAGGCCCGCGGTGCCGAAACGGAGATTCACAACCGCGCCAGCAACTCGCGCAGCAGCCCACCCATGCGTGCAGCGGACGCCTGCCCGGCCGCGAGGACCTCGGCGTGGTCGAGTGGCTGGCCGGTGATCCCGGCCGCGAGGTTGGTGACCAGCGAGACACCCAGTACCTCGGCGCCGAGCGCCCGGGCGGCGATGGTCTCGTGCACGGTGGACATCCCGACCAGGTCGGCGCCGAGGGTGCGCAGCATCCGGATCTCCGCGGGGGTCTCGTAGTGCGGCCCGGGCAGGCCCGCGTACACGCCCTCGCTCAGCGTCGGGTCGATCTCGCGGGCGAGCCCGCGCAGTCGCGGGCTGTAGGCGTCGACCAGGTCGACGAACTGCGCGCCCACCAGGGGCGAGCGTGCGGTGAGGTTGAGGTGGTCGCTGATGAGAACCGGTTCGCCGACGCTCATGCCCTCCCGGATGCCGCCGGCGGCATTGGTGAGGATGACGGTTCCGGCGCCCGCCGCGATCGCGGTGCGCACCGGATGCACGACGCGGGACAACTCGTGGCCTTCGTATGCGTGCGCGCGGCCGAGCATCACCAGCACCGGGGTGTCACCGACACGGATCGACAGCATCGTCCCGGCGTGGCCGGACGCGGACGGTGTCGCGAAGCCGGGCAGGTCGGCCATCGGGACGGCGGCGGACGCCCGGCCGAGGGCGTCGGCCGCGGCCTGCCAGCCGGATCCGAGGACGACGGCGGCGGCGTGTTTCGCGATTCCGGTGCGGTCGGCGAGGACGTCGGCGGCCTGCTGCTCGAGTGTGCCCATGAAGGGACACAGTAGTGCGACCGGTAGCGACGCCACGAAATGTTACTCACGGGTAGTATCCGGAACATGCCATACCTGAATCGCCAAGGCGACGTCTTCGTCCTCTACCTCGGCAACGAGGGGGAGACGGACAACGAGAACCGGTTCCATCCCGACTGGATCGATGCGACGCACGCGTTGCTCGACGAGGTCGAGGCGCACGAGGGACCCGCGGCGCTGGTCACGACGGCCACCGGCAAGTTCTTCACGAACGGCCTCGACACCGACTGGATCTTCGGCAATCTCGACAAGCTGCCGGGCTACCTCGACCGGGTCCACACGGTGTTCTCCCGCATCCTCGAGTTCCCGATGGCGACCGTCGCCGCCGTGCAAGGGCACGCGTTCGGCGCCGGCGCGATGCTGGTCGCCTCCCACGACTTCCGGGTGATGCGCAGCGACCGCGGCTACTTCTGCCTCCCCGAGGTCAACCTGAACATGCCGTTCACGGTGGGCATGTCGACGCTGCTGTCGACGCGGCTGCCCCGTCAGACGGCGGTCGAGGCGATGACGACCGGTCGCCGGTACGGCGGCGCGGACGCGCTCGCTGCCGGGATCGTCGACGACGCGGTCGAGGGGGACCTGGTGCTCGGCGCTGCCGTCGCGCGTGCGTCGGCGCTTGCGTCCACGCACGGCGCGAACCTGGCCGGGATCAAGCGTGGAATCCATCGCGAGACGCTCGAGGCGCTGGGTACCGAGACCGACGAGAGCAACTTCAAGTTCGGATAGGCGGGCCCGGGCGGGCAGGAGTGAGAGACTGGGATCTGTGAAATCAGGATCCCTGTCGGCCTCGCTGTTCGCCTCGGTGTCGGACACGGTGTCGGCGGCGCGATCCGATCTGGTCGCGCTGTCGCACTCCGTTCACGCCGAACCCGAGCTCGCGTTCGAGGAGTACCGCAGCGCGGCCAAGGTCACCGAGGTGTTGCGGGGCCGCGGTTTCGAGGTGCGTACCGGGGTCGCGGAGCTGCCGACCGCGTTCGATGCGACCTTCGGGGGCGGGGAACTGGTGCTCGCCGTGCTCGCCGAGTACGACGCGCTGCCCGAGATCGGTCATGCGTGCGGGCACAACATCATTGCGGCATCCGCGGTCGGCGCCGGCCTCGCGCTCGCACCGATCGCCGACACGCTGGGGATCACCGTTCGGGTGATCGGAACCCCGGCGGAGGAATCCGGCGGCGGCAAGGTTCTGATGCTCGAGCGGGGTGTGTTCGACGACGTGGCTGCGGCCCTGATGGTGCATCCGGGCCCGTTCGACATCGTCGGCGCCACCTCGCTGGCGCTGGCGGACATCGCGGTCACGTTCACGGGTCGGGAGGCGCACGCCTCGGCGGCACCGGAGTTCGGCCGCAACGCCGCCGACGCGACCACCGTCTCTCAGGTCGCGTTGGCGCTGCTGCGACAGCATCTGTCGCCCGGGCAGCAGTTGCACGGCATCGTCAGCGACGGTGGCGTGGCGCCCAACATCGTTCCCGCGCGCGCCGAGATGCTGTACTACCTGCGGGCGCGGACCGCGGAGTCGCTCGACGAACTGGCCGCCCGCGCCGAGTCGTGTTTCGCGGCGGGCGCCCTGGCGACGGGGTGTACGCACGCGGTGCGGACGGTCTCGCCCACCTACACCGAGCTGCGGCCCGATCCGTGGCTGGCGGACGCCTACCGCGAGGAGATCGTCGACCTCGGTCGAACCCCGCTTCCGGTGGAGCTGGAATCGTCTCGCCCCCTGGGCAGTACGGACATGGGAAACGTGACGCACGTTCTCCCCGGCATTCATCCGGTGGTGGGGATCGACTCGGGTGGGGCGGTGACCCATCAGCCCGAGTTCGCTGCTGCCGCCGTGACCGAGTCGGCCGACCAGGCCGTGGTGGACGGCGCTACAGCGTTGGCGCGCACCGCGATCCGTGCTGCACTCGACGAGGGTCAGCGCGGGCGACTGCTCGAGGGGGTGGCGCGGCGGTGAACGAGGGCATCGAGAAGTGGCTCGCCGAGCACACGATCGACCTGTCGCGGTGGCGACGGCACTTCCACGCGAATCCGGAACTGGCGCGGCACGAGTTCGCGACCACCGCGTTCGTCGCGAGCCAGCTGTCCGCGGCCGGCATGTCGCCGCTGCTGCTGCCCGGTGGGACGGGCGTCATCTGCGACATCGGCCCCGGCGGCATGCGGATCGGTCTGCGCGGCGACATGGACGCGCTGCCGATGCAGGAGGCCACCGGTGCGCCGTACACGTCGACGGTGCCGGGGGTGGCCCACGCGTGCGGCCACGACGCGCACACCGCAATTCTGCTGGGTGCCGCGCTGGCGCTGAACGCGTTGCCGCAGTTGCCGATCGGTGTGCGGTTCATCTTCCAGCCGGCGGAGGAGGTGATGCCGGGCGGTGCGCTCGACGTCGTCGCCGCCGGTGGTATGCAGGGGGTGTCGCGGATCTTCGCGCTGCACTGCGATCCGCGGCTCGAGGCGGGCCGGGTGGGGGTGCGCGTCGGCGCGATCACGTCGGCGGCCGACACCGTCGAACTCGTCCTCGACTCGCCGGGAGGGCACACCTCCCGGCCGCACCTGACGACCGATCTGGTGTACGCGATCGGCACGGTGATCACCGGTCTGCCCGGCATGCTCAGCCGCCGCATCGATCCGCGCAGCGGCACCGTGATGGTGTGGGGCGCGGTGAGCGCGGGGCAGGCGCCCAACGCGATCCCGCGCAGCGGCATCCTCACCGGAACCGTCCGGACCGGCGACCACGACACGTGGGCGCTGCTCGAGCCGACGGTGCGGGAGATCGTGCACGGGCTGTTGGCGCCGACCGGCGTGCGGTACGAGTTGAACTACCGACGGGGTGTGCCGCCGGTCGTGAACGACGAGGTGTCGGCGCGCATGCTCGAGGACGCGGTCCGCGCGATCGGCCCCGACGCGCTGGCCGACACCCCACAGTCCGGCGGCGGGGAGGACTTCTCCTGGTACCTCGAGGAGGCGCCGGGCGCGATGGCGCGGTTGGGCGTGTGGTCGGGGCACGGCGAACAACTCGACATCCACCAGCCCACCTTCGACCTGGACGAGCGGGCGCTGACGACCGGGGTCCGGGTGCTGACGAACCTGGTGCTCCAGTCCTGAGTCGACACTGAGCCGGCCCTGTGGCGGCGCTGTGGCGGCCCTACGGGGTGCCGGGTCCCACGTTGCGGCTGTTGCGGGTGCGCAGGCTCCGCACGTAGTCGGCGGGGGCTCCGGCGATCTCCGCGGCGTCGGCCATCACACCCAGGTAGCGGGCGGACGGCAGTCCGCCCTCGTAGGCGTCGAGCACGTACAGCCAGGCCAGGACGGGTCCGTCGGCGGTGTCGACACGCAGCCGGATCTTGCGGTGGATGCCCAGTTCGGAACCCTCCCAGCGGTCGAGGCGCTCCTCGTCCTCGGACGGGACGTCGTACAGGACGACGAACACCTTGGCGTCCGGGTTGTCCGGATCCTCGACGACCGTCGCGAGCGCGCCCTCCCAGCCGATGTCGCCACCGCTGAAGGTCAGCCGCCACCCGCGGAGCCACCCGGTGCCCGCCATCGGCGAGTGCGGGCAGCGCTCGAGCATCTGTTCGGGATGCATGTTGGACCCGTAGGCGGCATAGATCGGCACGGCGGCAAGCCTAATCGCTGTACTCGACGCTCGGGTAGCGGGAGAACCGCCGCGCGCACGATCCGGCGCATTCGGCGATTCCGAGAGCGCATGATGGGGGGTCAGAGGGGGGTCGCGGCCTGCGTGTTCCCGGTCACTGGAATAGCGTTGTGCACGGGCCTGGCTGGAGATCCCGGCCGGCGCGGTGAGCTTGGAGGACGAATGACCCGGATCGTGATCATCGGTGGCGGACCTGCCGGATACGAGGCAGCGCTGGTGGCCGCACAGCACGGCGCCTCCGTTTCCCTGGTCGACTCCGACGGTATCGGCGGCGCGTGTGTGCTGTTCGACTGCGTTCCCTCCAAGACGTTCATCGCGTCCACCGGCATCCGCACCGACATGCGCCGCGCCACCGACCTGGGCATTTCCCTCGATCCCGCGAGCGCGACCATCTCGCTTCCGCAGATCAACTCCCGCGTCAAGAACCTCGCGCAGGTCCAGTCGTCCGACATCCGGGCCCGCCTGCAGAGCGTGGGCGTCCAGCTCCTGTCGGGTACCGCCGAGCTCATCGACCGGCAGATCGGCATGGCGGCGCACCAGGTCCGCGCCACGCTGACCACCGGCGAGGAGAAGGTCCTCGACGCCGACGTCGTCCTCATCGCCACGGGCGCCAGCCCGCGCGTGCTGCCGGGCGCTGTGCCGGACGGCGAGCGGATCCTCACGTGGCGTCACCTGTACGACCTCGAGGAACTGCCGTCGCACCTGGTGGTCGTCGGTTCCGGCGTCACCGGTGCCGAGTTCGTGTCCGCGTACACCGAGATGGGCGTCAAGGTGACGTTGGTGTCCAGCCGTGACCGCGTCATGCCGCACGAGGACGCCGACGCGGCACTCGTCCTCGAGGACGTGCTCGCCGAGCGCGGCGTGACCCTCGTCAAGCACGCGCGCGCCGACGCGGTCGAGCGCACCGAGGACGGCATCGTCGTCAAGCTCGCGGACGGTCGTACCGTGCACGGCAGCCACGCCCTGATGGCGGTCGGTTCCACACCCAACACCGAGGGCCTGGGACTCGAGAAGGTCGGCATCGAACTCGACAAGGGCGGCTACCTGCGCGTGGACCGTGTCTCGCGCACGACGGTCTCGGGCGTCTACGCCGCCGGCGACTGCACCGGCCTGCTGCCGCTGGCGTCGGTTGCCGCGATGCAGGGCCGCATCGCGATGTACCACGCGCTGGGCGAGGGCGTGAGCCCGATCAAGCTCAAGACCGTCGCGTCGGCTGTCTTCACCCGCCCGGAGATCGCGAACGTCGGCGTCAGCCAGGCCGCGATCGACAACGGTGAGGTCCCGGCCCGCACCGTGATGCTGCCGCTCAACACGAACCCGCGCGCCAAGATGTCGGGTCTGCGCCGCGGCTTCGTGAAGATCTTCTGTCGCCCGGCCACCGGCGTCGTCATCGGTGGTGTCGTGGTCGCGGCCACGGCGTCGGAACTGATCCTGCCCATCGCGATCGCGGTGCAGAACAACCTGACGGTCAACGATCTGGCGCAGACGTTCTCGGTGTACCCGTCGCTGTCGGGTTCCATCACCGAGGCCTCGCGTCAGCTGATGCGTCACGACGACCTGGACTGACCGACGTCCTGTTCACCATGTGAGACGATGATTTCATATAGTGGAGCGATCTGTGGGACGATGCGATAAGTCGGTCGAGAACCATCGGCCCATCGCATCGCTCTCCGCCCCGTCGATCCGGGACGACCTGGGTGTATCTGCCTTCGTCCTTCGCCGTCGTGCGCGACGGCAGTTTCCCCGACTACGGAGTTGCTCTATGTCCCTCGATTCCTCGCACGGTCCGTCTCTCGTGTTGTCGTCACGGATGGCCGGGCTACGCAGCTCGGCCATCCGCGATCTGCTCACTCTCACCGCCCGCCCAGATGTGATCAGCCTGGCCGGTGGGCTGCCGGCCACGGAACTCGTTCCGCGCGAACGCATTGCGCTGGCCGCCGAGCGGGCATTCGCCGATCCCCGCGCTGTCCAATACGGCGAGACGTCCGGCTGGGCGCCGCTGCGCGAGACGATCGCGGCGCGTGAGAGCGAGCGGGTGGGGCGGAGAATCGAACCAGCCGAGGTGGTCGTCACCCACGGATCGCAGCAGGCGCTGAGCCTGCTCGCGCAGGTGCTGCTCGATCCGGGCGATGTCGTCGTGGTCGAGGAGCCCGGCTACACGGGGGCGCTGCAGGTGTTCCGGACCGCGCAGGCCGCGTTGGTGCCCATCGGACTGGACGGCGACGGCATGGACACCGATGCCCTCGAGCGGTCGTTGCGGGAAGGGTTGCGGCCCAAGGTTGTCCACACGGTCAGCAACTTCCACAACCCGCGCGGGGTGGTGCTGTCCGCGGCTCGGCGTGCGCACCTCGCGAATCTCGCTGACCGGTACGGCTTCTGGATCATCGAGGACGATCCGTACGGCGAACTGTGGTTCGGCGAACCGACCCCCGACCCCGTCGCGACCCACTCGGCCCGGGTGCTGCGACTGTCGAGCGGATCCAAGACCCTCGCACCGGCGTTGCGGATCGGCTGGCTGCATGGCGACCGCCGGGTGTGTGAGGTCGTCGAACTTCTCAAGCAGGGCGCCGACCTGTGTGGATCGTCCCTCACACAGCAGATCGCGACCGAACTGCTCGGCGACACGGCGTGGCTCGGCGGGCACCTCGACACGATCCGTGCGGCGTACGGGTCGCGGGCGGGCGCGCTCGTCGGCACGCTCGAGGAGGCCTTCGGTGACAGGATCGCGCACTCCACGATCCACGGCGGCATGTTCTGTTGGGCCGAGTTCACCGATGGCACAGACACCGCGACTCTGCTGGACACCGCGGTTCGGCACGGCGTCGCCTATGTGCCGGGCGGGGCGTTCGGAGTCGCTGCCGCCCACCCGCACGCGGCGCGGCTCTGCTTCGCGACCTACGACGGCGCGGTACTGGCCGACGGCGTCCGGCGGATGCGGGAGGCCCACGACGCGCACGAGCGCTCGGAGACTGTTTTCGACGCGTGAACGATTTTGTACAAAACCTCGTGATCTCAGGAGAGGGATCCGGCCGAGTCCCGTATCGAGGTGCGCATCGACTTTGCCGTCGAGGCCGGCGAAGTCGGTGTCCGGGTGCGTCAGGTCGGCCCGGGTCCCGCGACCGAGTACTGGCGTGAACGCCTCTCGGCGTGGAAGGGCTACGTCGAAGGGGCGTCGGCGGTGTCGCCCGACTCGCCTGCGTCGTCGGTCCAACCGTAGGTACGTTCGACGGCTTTGTTCCACCCGCTGTAGAGGCGTTCGCGGTCGGACTCGTCCATCTTCGGTTCCCACGTCTTGTCCTGCGCCCAGTTGTCGCGGATGTCGTCCTCGCTCTTCCAGAATCCCACCGCGAGACCCGCGGCGTACGCGGCGCCGAGTGCGGTGGTCTCGTTCACGACGGGGCGGATGACCGGGACGCCGAGGATGTCGGACTGGAACTGCATCAGCGTTTCGTTGACGACCATGCCGCCGTCCACCTTGAGCGAGCTCAGTTCGACGCCGGAGTCGGCGCGCATCGCCTCGATGACCTCCCGGGTCTGGTAGGCGGTGGCCTCGAGGGCGGCGCGGGCGAGGTGTCCCTTGTTGACGAAGCGGGTCAGGCCGGCGATGACGCCGCGGGCGTCCGGCCGCCAGCGCGGTGCGAACAGACCCGAGAACGCGGGCACGAAATAGGCGCCACCGTTGTCGGCGACGCTCTTGGCGAGCGGCTCGATATCCTTGGCTGACTGGATGATTCCCAGGTTGTCGCGCAGCCATTGGACGAGGGAACCGGTGACGGCGACCGATCCCTCGAGCGCGTAGACGGCGGGCTTGTCGCCCAGCTTGTAGCAGACCGTGGTGAGCAGGCCGTGTTCGCTGTGTACGGGCGTGGTTCCGGTGTTGAGCAGCAGGAAGTTTCCGGTGCCGTAGGTGTTCTTGGCCTCGCCCTCCGACAGACACGCCTGCCCGAACGTCGCGGCCTGCTGGTCACCGAGGATACCCGCGATGGGGATGCCGGCGGAGATGCCGGGCAGCGCGAGGTCGCCGTACACCTCGGACGAGCTTCGGATCTCCGGCAGCATCGAGACCGGGATGCCCATCGCCTCGCAGATGTCCCGATCCCAGTCGAGGGTCCGCAGATTCATCAGCAGCGTGCGTGACGCGTTGGTCACGTCGGTGACGTGCAGACCGCCGGTGAGGTTCCAGACGATCCACGAGTCGATCGTGCCGAAACACAGCTCGCCGGCCTCGGCGCGCTGTCGGGCGCCCTCGACATTGTCGAGGATCCAGCGCACCTTGGGGCCCGCGAAGTACGTCGACAGTGGCAACCCGGTGACCTCGCGGAACCGCCCGCGGCCCTCCTCGCCGGCCAGTTCGTCACACAGCCGATCGGTGCGGGTGTCCTGCCAGACGATCGCGTTATAGACGGGTTCACCGGTCTCGCGGTCCCACACCACGGTGGTCTCGCGCTGGTTCGTGATGCCGACCGCGGCGATGTCGCCGGCCGTGAGGTTCGTCTTCGCGAGCACCGAGCCGACCATCTCGCGGGTGTTGCTCCACAGCTGCACGGCATCGTGTTCCACCCAGCCCGGTTTCGGGAAGATCTGGTCGTGCTCCTTCTGCGCGACGCCCACGACCTGACCGGCGTGGTCGAAGATCATGCAGCGGCTCGACGTGGTTCCCTGGTCGATCGCGGCTATGTACTGGCTCACGGGCATCCTCGTCTCTCGGGCAGTCTGGGCACGAAGCTACTAGCCTGGGGGCAGATTTGCCGACAACCACGGGAGCCCGAGTTGGACAAGCAGCCTGGTGTGCAATTCCTCGGTCCGCAGCAGCGCGAGCAGGCCTGGGAGAAGTTGGGAACCGAGCAATTCGACGTGGTGGTGATCGGTGGCGGCGTCGTCGGTGCCGGCGCGGCGCTCGATGCCGCGACGCGCGGGCTCAAGGTGGCGCTCGTCGAGGCCCGCGATTTCGCCTCGGGCACGTCGTCACGCTCGTCGAAGATGTTCCACGGCGGACTGCGCTATCTGGAGCAGCTCGAGTTCGGTCTGGTGGCGGAGGCGCTGCACGAGCGGGAACTGTCGATGTCGACGCTCGCGCCGCATCTGGTCAAGCCGTTGAAATTCCTTTTCCCGCTGACACATCGGGTGTGGGAGCGGCCGTACATGGCGGCCGGATTCCTCCTCTACGACCGGATGGGCGGCGCGAAGTCGGTCCCGGCGCAGAAACATCTGACGCGGGCGGGTGCACTGCGGATGGCGCCCGGACTCAAGCGGCACTCGCTGGTCGGCGGAATCCGCTATTACGACACCGTCGTCGACGACGCCCGCCACACGATGACCGTGGCACGCACGGCGGCCCAGTACGGCGCGGTCGTTCGGACCTCGACACAGGTGGTGGGCTTCCTTCGGGAG
Source organism: Rhodococcus sp. BE178 (assembly GCF_050433545.1). NCBI lineage: Bacteria > Bacillati > Actinomycetota > Actinomycetes > Mycobacteriales > Nocardiaceae > Rhodococcus > Rhodococcus sp. BE178. The sequence continues at coordinate 74,521 of NZ_JBNPXA010000018.1, forward strand.
GCCGACCGGGTGTCCGGCGTGCGGGTCCGCGACTCGGAGACCGGTGAGACGACCGAGGTCTGCGGCCACGTCGTCATCAATTCCACCGGTGTGTGGACCGACGAGATCCAGTCGCTGTCCCGCCAGCGCGGACGGTTCCGGGTGCGGGCGTCCAAGGGCGTGCACATCGTGGTTCCGCGCGATCGGATCGTGAGCGACGCCGCGATCATCCTGCGCACCGAGAAGTCGGTGCTGTTCGTGATTCCGTGGGGTGGCCACTGGATCATCGGCACCACCGACACCGACTGGAATCTCGACCTCGCGCACCCGGCCGCGACCAAGGCCGACATCGACTACATCCTCGGCAACGTCAACAAGGTGCTGGTCACCCCGCTCACCCCCGACGACATCGACGGCGTGTACGCCGGGCTACGTCCGCTGCTGGCGGGGGAGAGTGACGAGACGTCGAAACTCTCGCGGGAACACGCCGTCGCACGCGTCGCGCCGGGCCTCGTCGCGATCGCCGGCGGCAAGTACACGACCTACCGGGTGATGGGGCAGGACGCCGTCGACCTGGCCTCGGAGGACATTCCGGCCCGCGTCGCGCCGTCGATCACCGAGAAGGTGCCGCTGGTCGGCGCCGACGGCTACTTCGCGCTGGTCAACCAGGCCGTGCACCTCGGCCAGCTGTACGGACTGCACCCGTATCGGGTCAAGCACCTGCTCGACCGGTACGGCTCGCTCATCGACGAGGTCCTGGAACTGGGTCAGGACTCACCCGAGTTGCTCCAGCCGATCACCGACGCGCCCGACTACCTGCAGGTGGAAGCCGTGTATGCGGCCGCGGCCGAGGGTGCGCTGCATCTCGAGGACATCCTCGCGCGCCGCACCCGCATCTCGATCGAGTACCCGCACCGCGGCGTGAACTGCGCCGAGCAGGTGGCCGAGCTCGTCGCGCCGATCCTCGGCTGGGACGCGGCCACGATCGACCGCGAGGTCGAGACGTATCGGGCGCGCGTCGAGGCCGAGATCATGTCGCAGGCGCAGGCGGACGACGCGTCCGCCGACGCGCTGCGGGCCGCGGCCCCGGAGGCGCGTGCGCAGATCCTCGAGCCGGTACCGGGCACGGTGCTGCCTAGTGGTGGGTCAGCACGATCTTGACGACGACGACCGCGGTGGCTGCGACGGCCAGCAGCCCCGCGGCGATCAGGGTGTCGCGCGAGGGTCGTTCGCCGCGGAGACGGGCGATGACGAAGACCATCGACGCGATGCGGATGAGGATCGTGACCTCGGCGATCACCTGGGCGGTGAACGGCTCGAGCCAACCGAAGACGGCGGTCGCGAGGAGGACGATGGGAAGGACCGCCGAGCTGAGGACCGGGACCGAATCGCGCAGTTCGGCCAGGCGTTCGGCGGTCGTCAGCTGACGGCCGGAGCGCACCGATCTGCCGACGCCTTCCGCGAAGGCGTGGGCGATGAATGTCGACACCGCGGTTCCGGCCACGACGGCGATGGTGCGGGAGTCGCTGCGAGAGACGGTCTCCGGAATCAGCGCGGCGAGGATCAGGATGTTGCCGTACACGTAGGCGCTGATGCGACTGGCCGCGTTCTCCCGGTCGAGAGGAACCGAACGACTCAACAGGGGGCGGTGCAGCAGCGAGCGAAGGTCCGGTTCCATGCGTAAAAGCGTCGCATACCTCAGTTGAGGGGTGGAACGTAGTGGCTCGGATCGTTGCGATGCTCGAGCGGCGGAAGGTTGCGCGTCGGCGTGTGCACCAGTGGAGCGTCGGCCGGTGACCGCCCGCTGACCCGGTCGACGCCGCCACGGGCCCGCGGATGCTTGCGCCTGCGCTCCGGAACGAGTCGGAATGCCACATTCACGAGTTCGCCGACGCGGCGGTGCAGCCACGCGTCCAGCGGCCCCCAGCGGTAGCCCAGCAGATCCCGCACAGGCTGGTCGTACATCCCGACCGTGAGCCACACGAACCCCTTCGACACCGGAATCCGGGCGACCCGCCAGATCGGCTCCGGCACCCACATCAGGAACGGGGGACGGCCGATGTCGGACAGGTCGAGCACGTCACGGGCAGCCCTGTTGTCCTCGAGGACGTCGCGGCACATGTGTTCCCAGTACCGCTGGAAGTCCTCCCACGTCTGCGGCACCGGACGCATGCTCATCCCGTAGAGCCGGTACCACTGGATGTGCTCGGTGAACAGTTGCCGCTTCTGGGCCTCGGTGATGCCGCCCATGAAGTTGTCGGCGGTGAGGATCGTGCCCATGAAGAACGTGGCGTGCGCCCAGTAGAACGTCTCGGGGTCGAGTGCGTGATAGCGCCGTCCCTTCGCGTCCACGCCCTTGATGTCGCGGTGGTAGTTGCGGACCTCCTCGGCCGTCTGCTGCGCGCGGTCACCGTCGAACACCACGCCGCCGATCGGGTACAGCGACCGGAACAGGCGTTCCCACCGTTCCTCGAAGAACCGGGAGTGCTGCTCCACTCCGGCGCCCAGACCCGGGTGCATGTTCTGCATAGACCCCGCCCACAGACCCTGGAGCATGCCGCGCCAGTCGCCGAAGTAGCGCCACGTGAGCGAGTCGGGACCGAGCGGTATCGGCGCCGACGTGTCCGAACGGGTCATGCGAGCCGCCTTCCGGGAGCAATTGACTACACCCGTTGTCAGATTAGGATCGGGGCGGTACGCGGTCAAGGGCTGGAGGTGCGGTGGGTACGCAGCGGACGTGGGCGGGGACCGGAATCGAGGAACGCCGTGCCGCCCGGCGCGACACACTGCTCGCCGCCGGCATCGAACTGCTGGGCGCACAGGGCGGTGCGGCCGTCGGCGTCCGCGCGGTCTGCCGCGCCGCCGGACTCACCGAACGGTACTTCTACGAGAGTTTCGCCGACCGCGACCGATTCGTCCGAGCGGTGTACGACGACGTCGGCCGGCAGGCGCACGCCGCACTCGTGGCGGCGGTCGGAGCGGCACCGGCACCACACGACCGCGCGGCCGCGGCCGTGTCGGCCTTCGTGGAACTGATGGTCGACGACCCGGCGCGTGGCCGGGTGCTGCTGCTCGCGCCGCTCGTCGAGCCCGCGCTCGGTGGGCAGGGGCTCCAACTCGCCCCGGCCTTCGTGCTGCTCGTACACGAGCAGCTGTCGCAGATCACCGATCGCGACGAACGGCAGATGACGGCGGTCGGCCTCGTCGGGGCGCTCACGAGTCTGTTCATCGGGTACCTGGACGGCACGATCGTGACATCCCGCGAGCGGTTCGTCGGACACTGTGTCGCACTGCTCGACGGTGCCGGTCAGCGCAGCGGCTGACAGTTGGGGCAGTAGAAGATCGAACGCTCGCGGCCGGGTTCCTCGGCCAACTCGTCGGCCACGATCAGGGTGCCGCAGCGCAGGCACGGCTTGCCGCCGCGCCCGTACACCCAGTCCCGTCGGCCGGGCCGTCGATCACCGGTGGTGACGCGGACGGCGCGGTCGCGGTTGGCCTGGAGCAGTCGGTGCGCCAGGTCGACCACCTTGGGCAGGTCCGGCACCCGGTCGGTGGGGGTTCGCGGATCGACGCCGCGTAGGAAGCAGATCTCGTTGCGGTACACGTTGCCGATGCCCGCCATGATGCGCTGGTCCAGCAGGGCCTCGCCGATCGGACGATCCTCGGCCGCAGCCAGATTCGCGGCCGCGACCGCCGCGTCCCAGTCGGGGCCGAGCAGGTCGGGGCCCAGGTGGCCGACGACGCTCTCCTCCTCGTCGCGGCCGATCACTTCGGTGATGCCGAGTGAGAATCCCACGGCGACGGCGTCATCGGTGCCCAGAACGATGCGGGCCTGATGTCCGGGGCGCTTCCACCGGGCGCCCCGGGGGTACACGTGCCAGGCGCCCTCCATCTTCAGGTGGGTGTGGATCGTGTGGTCGCCGACCCGGGTCAGCAGGTGTTTGCCGCGGGCGATCACCGAGTCGACCGTGTTGCCGGACAGGTTGACGGTCGCGTAGCGCGGGACCCGGACGTCGCACTCGGTGAGCACGTGGCGGGTGAGGGCTGCGTCGAGCCGCTGCGCCGTCCGCCAGACGGTGTCTCCCTCGGGCATCGCCTCACGCCCGCAATCTGTAGCCGCGCGGGGTGGCCGAGAATCCGACCTCGGCGAGCAGTTGTGCGAAGTTGTGTCCGTGAATCGTTGCGCCGTCGACCTTCTCGACCACGACCTTGTCGATGCCTCCGCGTTTGACGGTGCCGGCGAGCGATTCCGCGGCGGTGCGCAGTGCGCCGATGTCGTCGGTGAAGGTGAGGACGGTGCGTCCGCCGCGCTCGACGAACAGCACCAGTTCGCCCTCGACGAGCACTGCCAAGCCGCCGGCCTTGCGGCCGGGCCGGTGCCGCGGTGCGTCCTCGCCCGACATCGACGGCGGCCACGGCAGTGCCGCGCCGTACGGGTTCGCGGGATCGCATGCCGCGAGCGTGACGGCGGGGATGGAGGTGTGCCGGCCTTCGATCGAGTCGCTGTAGGTCCGCAGCCGGTCGACGACGTCGGAGGTGGAGAACTGGGCGCCGCCGAGGGTGTCGACGAAGTAGCCGCGGCGGCAGCGGCCACCGTCCTCGAAGCCGCTGAAGACCTTGTACATCAAGGCGAAGCCGCCGGGAACGTTCTCGCTCACCACCGATCCGCGCGTGACGACACCGTAGCGTTCGAGCAGTAGGTCGGCGGTGGCGTGTGCGCGCAGCGTGGGGTCCGGCTCGGGTTCGGGAAGCAGCGACCAGCGTCCGCCCGCGGTGGGCGGGCCGGGTCTGGTGGGCATGGTGGGCCGGCCCAGCCGCCGGTAGGCGTGCGCGCGGGGTGCGCGCCGCGGCGTGCGGTGGCTGGGTGTGGAGCGCGAGGTGTCCGACAGCAGCGCCCGCAGCGGGGCCAGCGTGTCGTTGCCGATGTATCCCGCCCACACCAGGTCCCACAGCGCGGAGGTGAGCGCGGGATCGTCCGTCGCGCCGAGTGTGTCCGAGAGTTGCCGGAAGAAGTACGCGCCGCCGCCGGCGAGGGTGTCGAGGACGGCACGGTGCATCTCGGTGAGTTCGATGTCGGCGGGTGTCGCGAGCGTGAGCGGGGACGATTCGGTCAGGTGCAGGCTCACCCAGCCGTCCTTCCCGGAGATCTGTCCGGCGCCCGCCCACAGCACCTCGCCGGTGGAGGTGAGTTCGTCGAGCATCGCGGGGGAGTAGTCGCGGACGCGCGAGCCCAGGATCAGGGTTTCGAGGGCGGACGCCGGAACCGGAACTCCTGCAAGCTGTTCCACGACGGTCGCGACACCGTCGATACCGCGCAGCGAACCCCCGACGTGCTGCCAGCCCGGCAGGAAGCGGCCGAGGGTCGCGGTGCTCACCGGCTCGACGTCCTCGCGGGCCGCGGCCAGCGAACGCCGGCGCAGGCGCCGCAGCACCTCCGCGTCGCACCACTCGCTGCCGGTGGCACCGGGACGGAACTCGCCCTCGACCACGCGCTTCTCGTTCGCGAGCCGGACCAGCACGTCCCGCGCGACGGCCGATCCGATGCCGAACCGGTCCGCGGCCTCGGCCAGCGTGAACGGGCCGTGGGTGCGCGCGAAGCGACTCAGCAGATCACCCAGCGGGTCGTCGACCGGCTCGATGAATGCCGCGGGCGTGCCGATCGGCAGCGGTACGCCGAGCCCGTCGCGCAGCCGTGCGGCGTCCTCGATCGCGGTCCACCACTGGCGGCCCGCGAACGAGACGTGCAGCGCGCGTCGGTGTTCCACCAGTTCCTCGAGCCACGGCAGCGGGTCGGCGGTGGCGCGGGCGGCGGCCTCCTCGGTCGTCAGTGGCCCCAGCAGGCGCAGCAGGTCGGCGATGCCCTCGACGTCGCGGGCGCGCCGTTCCGGGACCAGGCGCTGCAGTTCGTGCTCGGCCTTGGCGATGACGTCGGCGTCGAGCAACTCGCGCAGTTCCACCCGGCCGAGCAGTTCGGCGAGCAGTGTCGAGTCCAGGGACAGCGCGGCAGCGCGGCGTTCGGCGAGCGGGCTGTCGCCCTCGTACATGAACGCGCCGACGTAGTCGAACAGCAGCGAGCTCGCGAACGGCGACGGCGACGCGGTCTCCACCTCGACGATGCGGATCTGCCGACAGGCGATGCGGCCGAACAGGTCCCGCAGCGCGGGCAGGTCGTAGACGTCCTGCAGGCATTCGCGCACGGTCTCGAGCAGGATCGGGAACGTCGGATACTTGCGGGCGACGTCGAGCAGTTGCGCGGAACGCTGCCGCTGCTGCCACAGCGGCGCTCTCTTGCCGGGGGTACGGCGCGGCAACAGCAGTGCGCGCGCGGCACATTCGCGGAACCGCGACGCGAACAGTGCCGAGCCGCCCACCTCGTCGGTGACGATGTCCTCGATCTCGTCGCGTTCGAACGCGAACAGTTCGGCGCCGGGCGGGTTGTCCTCGGTGTCGGGCAGGCGGACGATGATGCCGTCGTCAGACGCGGTGGGGGCGGCGTCGACGCCGAAGCGTTCCCGCAGTCGGGCGCCCACCGCGAGCGCCCACGGCGCGTGCACGCGCAGCCCGTAGGGCGAGTGCAGCACCAGTCGCCAGTCGCCGAGTTCGTCGCGGAAACGTTCGACGACGAGCGTGCGGTCGGTGGGGACGCGTCCGGTGGCCTGCTGCTGATCGTCGATCAGGGCCGCGAGGTTGGTGGTGGCGTTGGCGTCGAGTCCGCTCGCGGCGAGTCGGGTGGCCACCTCGTCCGGGGTGCTGGTGGACAGCTCGCGCAGGAACCCCCCGAGCGCCTCCCCGAGTTCGGCGGGACGGCCCAGACCGTCGCCGTGCCAGAACGGCAGCCGTCCGGGCAGTCCGTACGCGGGACTGACGAGCACGCGGTCGAACGTGATCTCCTCGATCCGCCAACTGGTGGCGCCGAGTGCGAACACATCGCCCACCCGGGACTCGTACACCATCTCCTCGTCGAGTTCGCCCACCCGAGAGGCCTTCTCGCCGACCATGTACACCGCGAACAGGCCGCGGTCGGGGATGGCGCCGCCGGAGGTGACGGCGAGGCGCTGCGACCCGGGCCGTCCGGTGAGGGTGCCGGCGTCGCGATCCCAGACGAGCCGGGGCCGAAGCTCGGCGAACTCGTCGGACGGATAGCGGCCCGCGAGCAGGTCCAGCGTCGACTCGTACGCCGAGCGGGGTAGCGTCGCGAACGACCCACTGCGACGGACCATTTCGTACCACTGCTCCACGTCGATCGGTTCGAGCGCGGTGGCGGCGACGGTCTGCTGCGCGAGGATGTCGAGCGGGTTGGCCGGGATCTCGAGCGCCTCGATTTTGCCACTGGTCATCCGTTCGACGGTGACGGCGCAGTGGATCAGGTCGGTGCGGTGCTTGGGGAACAGCACGCCGCGGGAGATCTCGCCCACCTGGTGTCCGGCGCGGCCGACGCGCTGCAGTCCGCTCGCGACGGACGGCGGCGCCTCGACCTGGACGACGAGGTCGACCGCGCCCATGTCGATGCCGAGTTCGAGGCTGCTGGTCGCGACGACACAGCGCAACCGTCCCGACTTGAGATCGTCCTCGATGATGGCCCGCTGGTCCTTGCTCACCGAACCGTGGTGGGCGCGGGCCAGTAGGGGATCGGCGCCGTAGTTCACCTCGGTGGGCGCGCCGATCTGCGCCGGCGGCCGGCCCTGCTTCTCGACGGCGCCGCCGAGGCGTTCGGCGTAGATCTCGTTGAGCCGTGCGGTGAGCTTCTCGGCGAGGCGGCGGGAGTTCGCGAACACGATCGATGAGCGATGCGCGAGGATCAGGTCCACGATCTGCTCCTCGACGTGCGGCCAGATGGACCCGGCCTGCGGCGCCGGCGACATCGAGTCCGGATCCGGTTCCGCGACGCCGAGTTCGGTCATGTCCTCGACCGGGACCCGCACGGTGAGATCGAAGGTCTTCGCTGCGGGCGGCGCCACGATCCGGATGGGCGCGGCGCCCGCCAGGAACCGGCCCACCTCCTCGTGCGGACGCACGGTCGCCGACAGCCCGATCCGCTGGGCGGGCTTGGTCAGGAGCTGGTCGAGGCGCTCGAGCGACAGCGCGAGGTGGGCGCCGCGTTTGGTGCCGGCGACTGCGTGTACCTCGTCGACGATCACCGTGTCGACTGCCGCGAGCGTCTCCCGCGCCGACGACGTGAGCATCAGGAACAGCGACTCGGGGGTGGTGATGAGGATGTCCGGCGGGGTCTTGATCAGCTTGCGGCGCTCACCGGTGGGGGTGTCACCGGAACGCACACCCACGCGGATCTCCGGGGGCTCCGACCCGAGCCGCTTCGCGGTCTGGGTGATCCCGACCAGCGGGGCGCGCAGGTTCCGCTCGACGTCGACGCCCAGCGCCTTGAGCGGCGAGATGTACAGGACACGGGTGGCCCGGTCGGACTCGGTCGACGTGGACAGCTGGTCGAGCGCCCACAGGAACGCCGACAGGGTCTTGCCGGAGCCGGTGGGTGCCACGACGAGCGTGTGCGACCCGCTCGCGATGGAGTCCCACGCCCCGAGCTGTGCGGCCGTCGGCGCATCGAAGGCACCGTCGAACCACTCCCGGGTGGGCGCGGAGAAGCGGTCGAGGACGGCGTCCATGCGCTCCATCTTGCCCGCAGGCACCGACACGCACTTTCAGCCAGCGTCCCGGCCCGACCGCGTAGTAGCTTCCTGAACAAACGATCGGTCTTCACAAAGAACGGGCGGGGCGGCATGGAGACGTTGAGGATGGTGCTCGAACTCGTGGTCGTGCTGGGCGCGATCGTGATGGGCACCCGCTCGAGCGGCGTCGCGCTCGGCCTGTGGGGCGGCGCGGGCGTGGCCGTGCTGGTGTTCGTGTTCGGCGAGGACGTCGGAACGCCGCCGGTGGACGCGCTGCTGATCGTCCTGTCGGTGGTGCTGGCGTCGTCGATGATGCAGGTGGCCGGCGGCATCGACTGGATGGTGACCATTGCCGCCCGGCTCATCTCGAAGCGGCCGAAACAGATCACGCTGATCGCGCCGCTGGTCGCGTTCCTGTTCTCGGTGGGCGCCGGGACGTCGAACATCCTGTACCCGCTGCTCCCGGTGATCTACGACCTGTCGTACCGGAACGGGGTCCGGCCGTCGCGTCCGCTGTCGTTGTCGGTCGTGTCGACCGGCGTCGCGCTCGCCTGCAGCCCGGTCTCGGCCGCGATGGCCGCGATGGTGACGCTCACCGACGTCTCGCCGTACGACTTCGAACTCATCGACATCATCAAGATCACGCTGCCGGCCGCGATCATCGGCATCGTGCTCTCGGCGTTCGTCGTCAACAAGCTCGGCAAGGAACTGCGCGACGACCCCGAGGTGCAGGCCCGGATCGAGTCCGGGGAACTCGAGGTCGCGGGGGCCGGTGGTCCGGGCGCCCTCAAACTCGAATCGACCACGAAGGGCCGCAACGCTGCGCTGATCTTCCTCGCCGGTGTCGCCGCGATCGTCGTGTTCGGTCTGTTCAAGGACATCCGGCCGGATGCCGCCGACGGCACCCCGCTCGGCATGACGCCGATCATCGAGATGATCATGTTCCTCGTCGGCACCGTGATCCTGCTGGTGTCGCGGCCCGACGTGTCCACGGTGCCCGCCTCGACGGTGTTCCGTGCCGGCATGGTCTCGGCGATCGCCCTGTTCGGACTCGCGTGGCTGACCGACACGTTCATCAGCGCACACAGCGACACCATCACCAACACCGTCGGCGACTGGGTGAACGCGGCACCGTGGATCTTCGCGCTCGGCGTGTTCCTCGTGTGTGTCCTCACCACGAGCCAGTCGACCGCGACCCGAACGATCGTGCCGATCGGTCTCGCGGCGGGCATCGCGCCGGGCGTCCTCAGCGGAATGTGGGCCGGCGCCTTCGCCGGCGTCTACCTGCTGCCCACCAACGGCTCCCAGATCGCGGCCGCCAACTTCGACCTGTCGGGCACCACCAAGCTCGGCACCAAGCTCGTCGACCACTCGTTCTTCATCCCGACCGTGGTCCTCGCGGCCACGACCGTCGCGGCGGGTGCGGGCCTGGGCGTGTTGCTGGGGTGAGGGGTTGATCGCCCCCACGGTCGGTGTCGCGCGTGGAGCCTTACGGTTGGACGATGCCGCAGGGACATCTCCCGTTTGCCCTGCCTGCGTGACAAGGAGTGAACCGACGTGGAGGGTGCTGACGACCCGACCGACCGCTCGCGGCTGGACCTGGCGGCGCATCTACCGCGACTGACGGCGCGTGGTGTGATTCTCAGTCTCCTCGTGAGCAATCACCCGGCGCGGCCGACGCCGGCGCAGGTCGTCCGGGCCGCGGGAGTGTTCGGTATCAAGGAATCTGCGGCGCGGGTAGCGTTGAGCCGGATGGTGTCCGGTGGCGATCTCACGCGAACACCCGACGGGTTCCATCTGAGTGCACCGCTGCTCGAACGTCGTCAGCGGGTGCTGCACGAGGTGGAGCAGGGGACCCGCCCGTGGAACGGGGAGTGGGAGATCGTCGTCGTCACCGGCACGGGACGCGATCCCGGCGATCGCGCCGCGCTGCGCGAGCGGCTGTCCCGGCTCCGGTTGGCCGAACTGCGCGAGGGCGTCTGGCTGCGTCCGGCCAACCTGACGCGGGTGCTCGACCTGGCCGCCGAACCGGTGGAGGTGCTGACGGGAAGTCCGGTGCGCGACGCCGGTGAACTCCTCGGATCGTTGTGGAACCTCCCGGCCTGGGAGCGGGAGTCCCGGCGGCTGCTCGAGCTGATGAACCTGGCCGAGAGCACGGTCGACCGATTCACGGTCGCCACCGCGGTTGTTCGACACCTTCTCACGGATCCTGTTTTACCGCAGGAACTTCGACCGAATTCGTGGACGGCCGACCGTGTGCATGCGGCGTGGGGCGCGTACCAGGAGGAGTTCGTGTCGATTCCGGAGGTCGGTCACACGAACTGACCGAATATTACTCATTGACTTCGACTGTTCGGAAAACGTAATGTCCGAATCAGTCGAAGGAGGCAGTCATGCAGACACACGAGGTGTTCAACCAGTCCGTTCCGCTGTACGGCCACAACGTCGCCGACGATCCGACGCTGCTCGAGGGGCTCGTCCGTGAGGGCGCGGAATGGGCCGTCGACGACGTCAGCCGCCTCGGCGCGCTGGCCGGAACCGAGCACGTGCAGGAACTGGGCCGGCTCGCGAACGAGAACCCGCCGGTCCTGCGGCCCTACGACCGGTTCGGTCACCGCACCGACGACATCGAGTTCCACCCGGCGTGGGACGAGCTGATGTCCACGGCCGTCGCCAACGGGATGCACGGCGCACCGTGGAGCGACGCCCGGCCGGGCAGCCACGTGGCGCGCGCCGCCAAGTTCTACGTGTGGAGCAATGTCGAGGCCGGCCACACCTGCCCGATCTCGGCGACGTACGCCGCCGTCCCCGCGCTGCGGGAGAACCCCGAGCTGGCCGCGATCTACGAACCGCTGCTGTCCAATTCGTCGTACGAGGGCGGCCTGAGGCCTCCGTTGGAGAAGGCGGGCCTGCTCGCGACGATGTCCATGACCGAGAAGCAGGGCGGCTCCGACATTCGAGCCAACACGACGCGCGCCGTCCTGCAGCCCGACGGCACCTACCGGATCGTCGGCCACAAGTGGTTCACGTCGGCGACGATGGCCGACCTGTTCCTGGTCCTGGCGCAGACCGACGCGGGCGTGACGTGCTTCCTGGTGCCCCGCGTCCTTCCCGACGGCACCCGCAACAACGTTCGACTGATGCGGCTGAAGGACAAGCTGGGCAATCGGTCCAACCCGTCGGCCGAGATCGAGTACGAGAACGCCTTCGCGTGGCGTGTCGGTGACGAGGGCCGTGGTGTGCCGACGATCATCAAGATGGTCAACATGACTCGCCTCGACTGCCTGATCGGGGCGGCGTCGGGCATGCGTCGGGGCGTCACCCAGGCCGTGCATCACGCGACGCATCGGCAGGCCTTCGGCAACTACCTCATCGACCAGCCGTTGATGCGGAACGTCCTGGCCGACCTGGCCGTGGAGTCGGAGGCGGCGTCGCTGCTGATGATGCGCCTCGCCGGCGCCCACGACCGTGCCACTCGCGGTGACGTGGCGGAGTCCGACTTCCTGCGTCTGGCCCTCGCGGTCGGGAAGTACTGGGTGTGCAAGCGGTGGCCCGCTCATGCGGCCGAGGCGATGGAGTGCTTCGGGGGCAACGGCTTCATCGAGGAGTCTCAGATGCCGCGCCTGTTCCGCGAGTCCCCGCTCAACGGGATCTGGGAAGGCAGCGGAAACGTCGCGGCGCTCGACGTGCTGCGGGCGATGGGCAAGAATCCGCGCACCGTCGAAGGGTTCTTCGACGAGGTCGCGCTGGCCGGTCCCGAGCCGAGCATTCAGCGTGCGGTCCGCGAGATCCGTTCCCAGCTGACCGATCTGGCGGACGCGGAGGTCCTCGCCCGTCGCGTGATCGAGCGGATGGCACTGGTTCTGCAGGCGTCGCTCCTGGTGCGGCACGGCAATCATGCGGTCTCCGATGCCTTCATTGCCACCAGAATCGACGGCGACCGTGGCAGCGTGTACGGAACGCTGCCCGCCGGCGTGGACTTCGCAGCAATTATCGATCGCGTCACCTCGAAGGTCGGCTGACAGAGCCGACCGCGGCCCGGAACACAATGTCGAAGGAGTCGATCAATGCAGGGAATCGGTGACTGGGCCACCCGGCGGGCCCAATTGAGCGGCGACAAGGTCGCTTTCGTGTCCGGTGAGCGCACCTGGACCTACGGCGAGTTCGACGACCGCGCGAACCGGCTGGCGAACCAGCTACGCGATCGGTTCGGCGTCAGGCGCGGAGACCGCATCGCCGCGGTCGTACCCACGTCCGTGGAGTGCCTCGAGATCCTCTTCGCGGTAGCGAAGCTCGGCGCCGTATTCACACCGATCAACGTCCGGCTCACGGCGTCCGAGATCGGTTATGTCCTGGCCGATCTCGGAGCACAGCTACTCTTCGTGCACGGGGCGTTCACCCAGGCGGCAGCTGCGGTGAACGAACCGGGCGTGCGGGTGCGCGACGTGGTAGCACTGGGGGCGGAGTACGACGACCTCGTGGCGACCGCCGATCCGGACCCGTTGCCGGCGCTGACGGATCGCCACGACGTGGCGGTGATCATGTACACGTCCGGAACCACCGGGCGACCCAAGGGCGCCATGATCACCCACGAGAACCTCCGGGCCAACGCGGCCGCCGTCACCTCCGCGTTCGGACTGCGTTCGTGCGACGTCACCGTGACGGCACTTCCGATGTTCCACATCGGCGGGCTGGGGCTCTACACACTGCCGTTCATCTATGTGGGCGCCATGAACGTGATCATGCCGTCGTTCGATCCGGTCGCGGTCCTCGACGCGGTGGTCGCGCACCGGGCGACTCAACTGTTGTTGGTGCCCACGATGTGGCAGGCCGTCATGGGTGTGCCCGATCTGGAACGCTACGACCTGTCCTCGCTCGACTGTGCCCTGACATCCGGTGCGCCTGCACCTGTCTCGGTGCTGGACTTCCTGGCGCGCAGTGGTATCCCGTTCCGGGAGGGGTTCGGGATGACCGAGTGTGCCCCGTCGATCGCGCTGCTCGACTCCGAGCACGTTCGGGAGAAGGCCGGATCGATCGGACGGCCGCTCTTCGGGATCGACACGCGGTTGGTCGACGACCTGGACCGCGACGTGCCCGTCGGAACGGTGGGAGAACTGTTGGTCCGAGCCGACAACGTGTTCGCCGGGTACTGGATGCGTCCGGAGGAGACGTCCCATGCGTTGCGGGGTGGATGGTTCCACACCGGGGACATGGCACGAGCGGACGACGAGGGTTTCATCACCCTGGTCGACCGGAAGAAGGACATGCTGATCAGCGGCGGTGAGAACGTGTACTCCCGTGAGGTGGAGGTGGTGATCGCCGAGATGCCCGGAGTGCGCAACGTGGCGGTGGTCGCGGCCTCCCACGAGAAGTGGGGCGAGACGCCGGTGGCCTTCGTCGTGCCGACCGAGGGTGCCGCACTCGCCGAGGACGACGTCATCGCCTTCGCTCGGCAACGGCTGGCGCGTTTCAAGGTGCCGACCCGGGTCCGGTTCATCGAGGCGCTGCCGACGACGGCCACGGGCAAGGTGCAGAAGAACGCGCTCCGCGATCGCCTGCTCACCGAGACGGTCTGAGCGGGAACCGGCTCCGGTACTCGTCCCAGCTCGCCTTGCACGCGCGGGCGAGGTGGTCGATCCGGTCCTGATCGGCTCTCGGCCAGTCGACGCCCGGTTCCATCAGTTCGGCCGTCGCCCGTTCGCCGAGCAGGAACTCGCGCCGGAATTCGGCCTGCACCGCACCGAGGACGACCCCGGCGGCCTCGGTGCGGTGCCGCAGCGCGGCAAAACGGGCGCCGGCCGTGATGATCTCCTGGCTGCCCAGGTACGGCTGGTTGAGCTGCACGGCTTCCGCCTCGGCGGTGAAGTCCACGAATCCCTTGCGATGTGCCTGCGCGAGTGCGCGGACCCGGGCGGGGTCCATCGTGACCGGATTGTCGCCCCGCGGATCGCCCTCGTGGTCCCCGCGATTCGACAGGGCCACGACATCCGGTAGCAGGTCGGGCTCGGCCCGCAGGACGTTCACCGCGCCGTCGCGTCGGGTCGTGTGGTTCATCGTGTCGTGGAACGAGAGGGTCGTGAAGTCGGTGCCGCGGCGCAGGGCCAGTTCCGCCATGTGGTCGACCAACTCGTCGCGGGTGCGCTCGTAGACGCCCAGGCCGCGGTCGGCGACCTCGGTGAAGGTGTCGGCCAGATGCTTCCATCCGGCGTCGTCGGTGGGTTCGAGCAGCAGCGGGTAGAACGAGAACGTGACCGGTCGGACGGCGTCGACGCCGCCGAGGTCGGCCCGGTTGCCGGGGCCGGCCTGCCGCACCCGCGCGAATGCCTCGCGCAGCGTCGCCTCGAGATCCGTCGGGCGGGCCCGGTTGGGGTCGCGGATCATGCGCGGGTGCGGATTTTCGACATACACGATCCGGGGGTCGATCTCGGCCCAACGCCGCACGATCGGCCCGGTGGACATATCGGTGAAATCGAACTGGAGTCTGCGAGTGAACTCGGGTGCGAGGAACGGTGCGAGCTCCTCGGGGATCGCGTAACCCGAATGCGGGCAACTCACCAGCAGATCCGCCTCGGCCAGCGCCTGATCGAGCGTTCGATTGCCTGGGTCGGCGTAGAACACCAGGTCCTCGGGCGTGAATTCGGTTCCGGCAGGGAGGAACAGGGGCGTGCCAGTCATGGCTCGACCATATCGTCTCGGAATACTTTGGGGCGGTAGGGAAATGCGGTCGAATCGGACAGTGGGGAGCGCTGCCGAACGGGCGACGGGCCGCGTCGTCGAAGTCGCTCGAGATTCGGTCGAGAATCCCGGTAAGGCCGTACAGACCGGCCTCCACTCACTAGTCTAGTGGATGTTCCGGACGGTCTTTGACCAGGTCGGGGCCGTCTTCCTGCAAGGAGGGGAGCTCCCCGTGAAACTCCACAGAACAGCCGCCGTGTCCGTGCTGGCCATCGCGGCTCTGGGTGTCGCCACCGGCACCGCCTACGCCGAGCCCGGACCTCCGCCGAGTCCTGGGGTCATTCACTATCAGACCCAGATCGGTTCGAACGGAACATCGCTCGACACTGTGCTCGATGCCGGCACCTTCCGGGTCGCAGGCAATGTCGTCGACGTCGTCGATCCCGCGGGCGCCACCGTCGGCACCATCCCGCTGACCTACCCGGTGGCGGGTACCGACATCTCGCTGGTCCCGTCGGTCGACGGCAGCAGGCTCACCCTCACGCCGGCGGTCCCGGCCCAGGGCGTCGCTGCGCTGCACAACGTGGACGCCCGCCAGGACGCCTACGACAACATGGTCCGGCAGATCGAACAGGGCTGGTTCAACGGAGGACAGATGTCCGCGCAGATCGGCGCGGGTGTCGGTGCCGTCGTCGGCTGCGTTCTGTTCCTGTTCGTCGGCTGCATCCCGGGTGCCGCGATCGGTGGCGCGATCGGAGCAGCGACCGGAATCACCAACAACAACCCGGCGGTCCAGCCCGCCGTGTTCGATTTCATCGCCACGCTCTACTGACCCGGCCGGTCGCTCGCCTCGGAGTCGGGGAGGGGCGAGCTCCGGTGGAGCAGCGCGCGCAGGTTGTCGGTGACGATGCGGGCCGAGATGGTGGGGTCGATGGCGCGCTGGATGCCGAGACCCACGCCCAGGCTGAGAACGCTGCGGGCGGCGTCGTCGGGTGGGATCGGGAGCGTGACGCCGGTCGTCTCGGTCAGCGAATTCAGCAGGGCCAGAACCATTCCGTGCGCCATGCCGAGCGTCGACGCGAGCGCGGCCCGGACCTCGGGGTCGTGTCGGGACGCGGCGATGAACTCGAACTCGAGCATCGTCCAGTCGACATCGCCGAGTGTTCGTTCGGCCCAGTCCTGGAAACGGGCGAGTGTGGTGTCGAGTTCGCCGTCCGCCGCGAGCAGTGCGGCGACCTCCGCGAACTTGGTCGAGTGGATCAGGTCCAGGACCTCGAGGCACAACTCCTTCTTGCCGCGGAAGTTCGAGTACACCGCACCCTTCGAATAGCCCGCCGTCTCGGCCACCTTCTCGAGCGACGTCGCCGCGTATCCGTCGGTCAGGAACAGGTCGCGGGCGGTCGACAGCAACTCGGCCCGGGTCCGGGCCTGACTCTCCGACCTGGTCAGACGGGGCATCGCCAATCTCCTCGCGCATTTGGGCTACCCAGAGTATCTGGATGCTGTTAGTTTCTAGATATGACGTCGAGTGACACACATCTCAGTCGCGGCTTGGTGATCGGATGCGGGGGAACGTTGGGGGCGGCGTGGGCGGTCGCGGCGCTGGTCGCCGTGCGGGACGCGCTCGGCTGGGATCCGCGCGACGCCGACGTCCTGATGGGCACGTCGGCCGGGGCCGAGCTGGTGACGATGCTGGGCAGCGGAATCGGTGTCGACGAGATCCTGGCTGTGCAGTTGGGCGAGTCGACGCATCCCGTGCTCGCCGGACATCTCGCCGGCGCGCCGGGACGTTTCCCGCCGCTACCGCGACCGCGCCTGGGCTCGCCCGGGCTGCTGCGTCGCGGCCTGCCGACCGTGACCGGGCTGAGCGGGATGCTCCCGGAGGGCGGTGGCGACGCGGGCTGGCTTGACCGGCTCGCGACCGGTCTCGGTGCCGGTGGCTGGGTCTCGCATCCCGACACCCGGCTGGTCGCGATGGACTACGGCACCGGCGAGCGGGTGGCGTTCGGTGCGCAGGGGGCACCGAACGCGACGCTGTCGGAGGCGCTCCGGGCGTCGTGGGCGATCCCGGGCTGGATGCCGCCCGTCCGGATCGGCGGCCGACGGTTCGTCGACGGCGGTGCGGCGTCCACGGCGTCCGCCGACCTGCTGGCCGGGCGCGGACTGGACGAGGTGATCGTGTTGGCTCCCATGGCGTCCGGCGGACGCATCCGCGCTCGGGGACCGGCGATCCTCGAGCGGACGGTGTTGCGGAACTGGATGAGCGCCGGACTCGACGCCGAATGCGCGGCGCTGGAGGCGTCCGGCACCCGGGTGATCCGGATCGACGCGACCGCCGAGGATCTCGCCGTGATGGGCGCCAACTTCATGGACGACCGGCGTCGGCTCGCGACGCTGGAACACGCGCTGCGCAGCACCCGGACCGCGGTGGAGCACGCCCTCACGACAGGAGTTCGCGGATGACCCGCCACCACGAGGTGATCGTCGTCGGCGCCGGAATCTCGGGAATCGGCGCCGTGATCCGGCTGCAGCAGATGGGGGTCGACGACGTCGTCGTCCTGGAGAAGAGCGATTCGCTCGGTGGGACGTGGCGCGACAACACCTATCCCGGGTGTGCGTGCGATGTACCGTCGGCGCTGTACTCGTACTCGTTCGCGCCCAACACCGACTGGAGTCGACTGTTCGCGGGGCAGGACGAGATCCGCGAGTACATCGAGCGGACCGCGGCCGGGCACCGCGTCCACGAGCGCGTCGAGTTCGGCACCGAACTGCTGCGCGCGCAGTGGGACGAGCCGTCGCGCCGCTGGCTGCTGGAGACGTCGAACGGTGTGCTCACCGCGAACGCGGTGATCGCGGCCGCCGGACCGTGGAACCAGCCGCTGATCCCCGGCATCCCGGGGCTCGACGGTTTCGGTGGCGAGGTCTTCCACTCGTCGCGGTGGAACCACGACTACGAGCTGGCGGGCAAGCGGGTGGCCGTCGTGGGGACCGGCGCGTCGGCGGTGCAGTTCGTGCCGGAGATCGCGCCGACCGTGGCGGAGTTGCACCTGTACCAGCGCACCGCGCAGTGGGTGCTGCCGAAGCCGGACACCACGATCCCGGGCGCGGTGCGAGCGGCCATGGGGCGGGTGCCGGGCGCGCTGAAGGCGTTGCGGCGCATCCAGTACGGAATCATGGAGGCGCTCGGGATCGGCTTCCGCAACCCGTGGATCCTGCGGGTGGTCCAGCAGATCGGTCGGGTGCAGCTGCGGGCGCAGGTTCGCGACCCGCACCTGCGGAAGTCGCTCACCCCGGACTACACGCTCGGCTGCAAGCGCCTGTTGATGTCGAACACGTACTATCCCGCGTTGAATCGCCCGAACGTCGAGGTGCACGCGAACGCGGTACAGCAGGTGCGTGGCAACGTGGTGGTCGGCGCCGACGGCCAGGAGCGCGAGGTGGACGCCATCATCTTCGGCACCGGCTTCCACATCCTCGACATGCCCATCGCGGGAAGGGTGTTCGACGGTCAGGGCCGCAGCCTGGGCGACCACTGGAAGGGCAGCCCGAAGGCGTACCTCGGCACCACCGTCGCCGGGTTCCCCAACGCGTTCGTGCTGCTCGGTCCCGCGCTCGGCACCGGCCACACGTCGGCGTTCATGATCCTCGAGGCGCAACTCGACTACCTGGCCGCCGCGATCGCCACCGCCCGCGCCGCAGGCTGGACCCGGATGGAGACCCGTCCCGAGGTGCAGGCCGCGTTCAACGCCGAGGTGCAGCAGGCACTCGCCACCACCGTCTACAACGCCGGCGGCTGCCAGAGCTACTTCCTCGATGTCAACGGCCGCAACAGCTTCAATTGGCCGTGGTCGACCGGGCGGATGCGGGAGAGGCTGCGGCACTTCGACGAATCGGCCTACCT
Source organism: Rhodococcus sp. BE178 (assembly GCF_050433545.1). Lineage (NCBI taxonomy): Bacteria > Bacillati > Actinomycetota > Actinomycetes > Mycobacteriales > Nocardiaceae > Rhodococcus > Rhodococcus sp. BE178. Next base: position 93,700 of record NZ_JBNPXA010000018.1, read on the forward strand.
GACCTCGACGGAGGTTTCGTCATGACCCGGTATCCCGCGATTGCTCTCGGCGGCGCGCGGGTGCTCGTGACCGGCGCCGGACGCGGCATCGGCAGGGCCACCGCGCGGGCGTTCGCGGCCCACGGCGCGACCGTTGCTCTGGCCGACATCGACCGGAGTGCGGTCGAGGACGCCGCCGCAGGTCTCGGTACCGCCCACGTGCTGGACGTCCGGTCCCGGGCGTCGTGGGACACGTGCGTGGCCGAGGTGGGGCCGATCGACATTCTCGTCAACAACGCTGGCGTCATGCCGGCCGGGGCGTTCCTCGACGAGCCGGACGCGACCGGTGAGATGACGATCGACGTCAACGTATGGGGACCGATCCACGGCATGCGGGCCGTGGTACCCGGCATGATCGAACGCGGCCGCGGCCACGTCGTGAACGTCGCGTCGCTCGCTGGGAAGATCGCCATCCCCGGGCTCGCCGTGTACAACGCGAGTAAGTATGCGGCCGTGGGACTCTCGTCGGCGGCGCGCCTCGAGTTCGCCGAGCACGGAGTCAGCGTCAGCGCCGTGCTGCCCAGCGCGGTCCGCACCACACTGACGTCCGGGATCCCGCTCGGCAAGGGCCTGCCCACCGTGGACCCCGAGGACATCGCCGACGCCGTCCTGCGCACCGTCCGCACGCGACGCGCCGAGACCCCGGTCCCCGGGTACCTCGCGGCCCTCGACGTCGGGGTGGCGGTGGCGCCCGAACGGCTGGTGCGGCTGATCCGACGCGTCATCGGCGGGGAGCGGGCGCTCACCCACGTCGACCCCACCGCGCGGGCCGACTATGACGCGCGGCTGCGGCGCACCGAGTCGGAATGAATCCCGCGGTCGGCGCGGGGAGGTTTCGACGGCACTAGGGGAGTGGCGCCGCGTTGCGCTGCGCGAGCATGACCGTCATCAGACCGGACTCCTGGGTCTGGGACTGGAGCATCTCGCGGGCCGCCTGTTTCACCGGTCCGTCGGCGAGTTGTCGGTCCGCGGCCTGCGCCATCGCGATCCCGCCCCGGTGGTGACGCTCCATCAGTTGCAGGAACAGGATCTCGGCGTCCGGGCCCCGGCTCGCCGCCAGCGCGTCGAGTTCCGCCATGGTCGCCATGCCCGGCATGGACAGGTCGCCGCCGGCGATCATGCCGGTGCGCGGGCCCTCGTGGTCGGTCACGTCGAGAACCTGGACGCCCTGGGCCTGGTCGAGCATGTTTCCGGGGAAGAAGCTGCCCATGTAGACGCAGTGGTCGAAGCTCGCCGAGACGATGCCGGCCCCGCGGCCCTCGTACGCGCCCAGTCGGGAGATGTTGCAGCTGTAGCCGCTGCTGCTGCGGCCACTGTCGCGTTCGGCGGCGGGGACGTCACCCTGCAGGCCGGTTTCCGGCATCGAACCCGCACCGCAGTCCGCCCGCGCGGCGGCAACACTGCCCACGGGCACCATGATGGCGGCGGCAGCGGCGACCGCGAGCGCTCGGCGGGAACGCGTGCGTGCGAAGAATCTCGGCCGCGATGCGAGCCTGCTGGTGGTCACAGCGTCCCCCTGCGTCAGTCGTCCCGGAAGGCGACCGCCACGACCCCGTCGGCCCCTCTGCGGAATTCGCCCGACCGGACACCTGTCCGATCGTCACCGTAGTGTGTGTGACACACCTCATACAGCCAACAGGGTGCGGGCGTAGTTCAGGAGGGATCCGGCCCGAATTTCACCCCCTGGGCGAGGGGGAGTTCATCGGAGTAGTTGACGGTGTTGGTGGCGCGGCGCATGTACGCCTTCCAGGCGTCCGAACCGGACTCGCGTCCGCCGCCGGTCTCCTTCTCGCCGCCGAACGCGCCGCCGATCTCGGCGCCCGAGGTGCCGATGTTGACGTTCGCGATGCCGCAGTCGGAGCCGTCCGCGGCCAGGAATCGTTCGGCCTCACGCTGGTCGGTGGTGAAGACGGCGGACGACAACCCCTGCGGGACACCGTTGTGCAGCTCGATCGCCTCGTCGAACGTGTCGTAGGGCAGGACGTACAGGATCGGGGCGAACGTCTCGGCGCGCACGATCGCGGTCTGCGACGGCATGCGGACCAACGCGGGCGTGACGTAGAACGAGCCACCGCCGCCGACCCGCTCGCCACCGGTCACCACGACACCGCCGTCGGCACGCGCGGTGTCCAGCGCCGCGTGCATCGAGTGGAACGCGGCACCCGAGATCAGCGGCCCCACCAGCACCCCGTCGTCGAACGGATTACCTACCGTCAACTGCCGGTACGCGTCGGCGATCCGGTTCGTCACCTCGTTCACGATCGACCGGTGCACGATCAACCGGCGCAGCGTCGTGCACCGCTGGCCGGCGGTACCGGCGGCCGCGAACACGACGGCGCGCACCGTCAGATCCAGGTCGGCGGACGGCGTCACCACCGCCGCGTTGTTGCCGCCGAGTTCGAGGAGGCACCGTCCGAAGCGGGCCGCCACCCGCGGCGCCACGGCCCGTCCCATCCGCACCGATCCGGTGGCGCTGACAAGTGCCACGCGCGGGTCGTCGACGAGTTGCTCGCCGACCACCGCCGTCCCGAGCACCACATGGTGCAGGCCGTCGGGGGCGCCGGTCTCGGACGCGGCCCGGCGCAGCAGCGCATCGCACGCCATCGCGGTGAGCGGTGTGCGCTCCGACGGTTTCCAGACGACCGGATCGCCGCACACCAGCGCGAGCGCGGTGTTCCACGACCACACCGCGACCGGGAAGTTGAACGCCGAGATCACCGCCACCACACCGAGCGGGTGCCACGATTCCGACAGCCGATGTCCGGGGCGCTCCGACGCCATCGTGCGGCCGTACAGCTGCCGCGACAGGCCGACCGCGAACTCGCAGACGTCGATCATCTCCTGCACCTCGCCGAGCGCCTCCGAGCGGATCTTGCCCGCCTCGAGCGTCACCAGCTCGGCCAGATCGCTCTTGTGCTCGGTGAGCAGCTCCCCGAGCCGGCGGACCACGGCGCCGCGCCGGGGTGCGGGCACCGTCCGCCACGTCGCGAACGCGTCGTGGGCGCGACCGACCGCCGCGTCGACGACGGCGGAGGTGCTGGGATGCACGAACGCGAGCACCGAGCCGTCGATCGGGGTGTGTGCCGTGAGCGGCGCGGGACCGGCATCGCCGGCGATCTCGGGAAGTGTGGCGCCGCAACGCCCGAGCGCGACGATCGCGCGGTCCGCCAACGTGCCGGTGCCGGGAAGCGTCATGATCCGGTCCCTCCTGAGCGTTGCTGTTGTCGCCGATACAGCTCGTACGGGTCGTGCACCTCGCGGTCGATCGCCGCCGCCAGCGCATCGCGGTCGTAGCCGACGCCGGACTCCCCGGCCGTCGCGCGGGTGTCCGTGTCGAGGTTGGATCGGAAGATCCCCGCCGCGGACTTCGGCAGGAAGTCCTCGTAGACGATCGGTGCGCGAACCCCGTCGTGGTACGTGAAGTAGGCCATGCCGCGCTGCTCGAGGTCGTCCTCGGACCGTGGGAACCGCTTGTCCCACAAACGGTTCTCGTTGAACGGATCCGCACCCAGCAGTTCGTCGTACAGCGTCCGTCCCGCCGGGGTGAGCGCGATCCCGCGCGCCTCGACCTCGCCGAACCGCACCCGCAGCTCGCCGTCGGTGATCGAGCCGTCGGAGTCGAGGAAGCGGCGCGGCTCGGCCAGCGCACGGAACGACGTCTGCCGGAGCAGCACCGCAGGTCCGTCCCACCGCGGCGGGCCCTGGATCCGGTCGATCATCGCGATGCCGCGCGCCGACATCCGCGCATAGAGGTCGTCGATGTCGAGGACCCGCGGCGTGAGGTGGTTGATGTGGGTACTGGTCACGCCCCCGATGTCGGCGGCCACCGCGGAGACCTGCTCGAGTTCCCGGTACCAGCCGCGGTCGACCGGCTCGCCCGACAACTCGAACACCCCGGTGGCCAGCTTGACGAACCGCTGCGCCTGCGACTCGTCCAGTCCGCCGTCGTCGGCCGCGCGGCGGGCGAGCGAGAGCAGCACGTCCGGGAACAGTCGCCGCCTGTCCAGGAAGCCGTCGAGCCGCCGCTGCAGATCGGCGTCGAAGAACCGTCGGTCCGCGGTGGTGAGCATCGACGTGAACACCCGGAACGGGTTCCGGGCCAGTTCCTCGGGGTCGATCGGGCGGAACGCGGTCGACACCACCGGAACCGGGGGAGTGGCCTCCCTCAGGTCGTAGAACCCCACCGGATACATGCCGAATCCGGCGAACAGGACTGCGACGTCGTGCATCTCGGCCGCGGTGCCGACCCGGATCGCGCCGTGGCGCTCCGCCGTCACCCGCGCGATGCTGCCGAGGCGCTCGGCCGAATCCGGATGAGCGGCCAGGAAGTCCGCATTGACCTGTCCGGTGACCTCCACCAGGGTCGTGTAGGCCGGCACCTCGCGGCCGTACGTGCGAGACAGCGCCGCAGCGAATCTCGACCGTAGTTCGTGGATTTCGGCCATCGCACCTCGATCGTACGAGTCCCGACAGCCCTCCGTGACCCGGAACGCTGACGTAGCCTTTCCGTATGAGCACCGCGGTCCGCCCCGCGGCCGGTGACTCGGACCTGCCGGCCGCGCGCGTTCACGACGTCCTGCGCGCGCACATGCTCGCGGACGGGTTCGACCTCGTCCTGGATCTCGAGACGTCCCGCGGCGCGCACGTCGTCGACCTCCGCGACGGCACGACGTATCTGGACATGTTCGGGTTCTTCGCGTCGTCGGCGCTCGGCATGAACCACCACGCGCTCGCCGACGACGAACAGTTCCGCCACGAACTCGTGACGGCAGCGATCAACAAGCCCAGCAACTCCGACGTCTACACCGTCCCGATGGCGCGGTTCGTCGACACGTTCGCGCGCGTGCTCGGCGACCCGGCGCTGCCGCACCTGTTCTTCGTCGACGGCGGCACCCTCGCCGTCGAGAACGCGCTCAAGGTCGCGTTCGACTGGAAGAGCCGACTCAACGAAACTCGCGGGCTCGACCCCTCGCTCGGGACACAGGTGTTGCATCTGACGGAGGCGTTCCACGGTCGCAGCGGCTACACGCTCTCGCTCACCAACACCGACCCCACCAAGATCGCGCGGTTCCCCAAGTTCGGATGGCCGCGCATCGACGCGCCGTACCTCGCGGACGGACGAGACCCGGAACAGGCCGAGGAAGTTGCGCTCGCGCAGGCGCGTCGCGCCTTCGAAGAACACCCGCACGACATCGCGTGCTTCATCGCCGAGCCGATCCAGGGGGAGGGCGGCGACCACCACTTCCGGCCCGAATTCTTCCACCGCATGCACGAGTTGTGCCTCGAACGCGACGCGCTGCTGATCTTCGACGAGGTCCAGACGGGCTGCGGGCTCACCGGCACCGCGTGGGCGTTCCAGCAGATGGGTGTCACCCCGGACGTGGTCGCGTTCGGGAAGAAGACCCAGGTGTGCGGGATCATGGCCGGCGGCCGCGTCGACGAGGTCCACGACAACGTCTTCGAGGTCAGTTCGCGGATCAACTCGACGTGGGGCGGCAACCTCACCGACATGGTCCGCGCCCGGCGCATCCTCGAGGTGATCGAGGAGGACCGGCTGATCGACCGCGCCCGACTGTGCGGCGCGCACCTGCTGCGGCGACTCGAGGAGTTGGCCGCCCGGTACGACGCCGTGACCGAGCCGCGGGGGCGCGGCCTGATGTGCGCGATCACGCTGCCGTCGCCCGAGTACCGGGATCGGGTGGTGACCGAGTTGCGCGAGCGCGAACACGTGCTGTTCCTCGCGACCGGCGAGCGCGGCATCCGGTTCCGGCCGCCGCTGACCGTGACGATCGCCGAACTCGACGCCGCCCTCGACGCGCTCGACCGGGTCCTCGTCCGCTGACTCCGTAGGGTCCTGAGACCCCCATCCAGGTGTTTCGTCCCACATCGACGGTGCGCCGGGCGGGTCCGGTGCGTGGTCTCGTTACGATTGTCGAGGTCTATCGAGGAGGCAGACGAGTGCAGATCACCAGCGTCGGACACGCCGGATTCCACATCCAGACCGAAGCGGGGTCGATTCTCTGCGACCCGTGGGTGAACCCCGCGTACTTCGCGTCGTGGTTCCCGTTCCCCGACAACACCGGCCTGGACTGGGACGCCCTCGGCGACGTCGACTACCTGTACGTCTCGCACCTGCACAAGGATCACTTCGATCCGGAGACGCTCACCAAGCACGTCAACAAGGACGCGACGGTGCTGCTCCCGGACTACCCGGTGCCGGACCTCGAGCGTGAACTCCGCAAGCTGGGGTTCACGAAGTTCTTCGAGACGCAGGACTCCGTCAAGCACCGCGTGAGCGCAGCCGGCATCCAGGTCGCTCCGCAGGCTCCGCTCCAGGCGGGCGAGCTCGACGTCATGATCATCGCGCTGCGCGCCCCGGCAGACGGCCCGATCGGTGACTCCGGCCTGGTCGTCTCCGACGGCGAGACCGTGTGCTTCAACATGAACGACGCGCGCCCGGTCGACATGGATCCGATGCTCGAGGCATTCGGCAAGATCGACATCCACCTGCTGCAGTACTCGGGCGCCATCTGGTACCCGATGGTCTACGACATCCCGGCCGGCACCAAGCGCAACTTCGGCAAGCAGAAGCGTCAGCGTGGCATGGACCGTTGCCGCAGTTACATCGAGCAGGTCGGCGCCACGTGGGTCGTGCCGTCCGCCGGTCCGCCGGTGTTCCTGGACGACGCGCTGCGTTCGCTCAACGACGACCACGGCGACGAGGGCAACATCTTCCCCGACCAGATCGTGTTCCTCGAACAGATGCGCATCCACGGCAACGACGGCGGCCTGCTGATGATCCCCGGATCCACCGTGGACATCCACGGCGAGAAGGCGACGCTGGCGCACCCGATCCCGGACGCCGACGTCGACAAGATCTTCACCGACAAGGCCACCTACATCGAGGACATGGCCCAGCGCATGGCACCGGTCATCGCCGCGGAGAAGGCCGCGTGGGCGCCCGCCGAGGGTGAGCCGCTGCTGGGTCCGCTCAAGGCCAAGTTCGAGCCGATCATGGCGCAGTCCGATCTGATCTGCGACGGCATCGGCTACCCCGTCGGCCTCGAGATCGGGGACGAGACCGTCGTCCTCGACTTCCCGAACCGCACGGTCCGCGCGCCGCAGGCAGGTGACGGCAAGTACCGCTACGGCTTCCGCATCGCGCCCGAGTTGGTGCGCACGGTGCTGCGCGACGACGAGCCCGACTGGGTCAACACGATCTTCCTGTCCACCCGCTTCGAGGCGTGGCGCGTCGGCGGCTACAACGAGTTCCTCTACACGTTCTTCAAGTGCCTGACCGACGAGCGCATCGCGTACGCCGACGGCTGGTTCGCCGAGGCGCACGACGACACCGCGTCGATCGAGGTGGGCGGCTACGAGATCCAGCGTCGCTGCCCGCACCTGAAGGCGGACCTGAGCAAGTTCGGCGTCGTCGAGGGCTCCAACCTGACGTGCAACCTGCACGGCTGGCAGTGGGACCTCGAGACCGGTCGCTGCAAGACCTCGAAGGGCCACGAACTGCGCTCGAAGAAGCTGAGCTGACGGCCACCACACACGACACGAATCCGCCGGCCGAGGCTCGAGAGAGCCCCGGCCGGCGGTGTCGTTTACCGTGGGCGTATGACGTCAATCCCCGGCGCGAAGCCCGGCGCGAGCATCCCCATCCTGTCCGTCCCGAACCTGCGCGACATCGGCGGCTACCGGACGAGTGACGGCGGCTCGGTTCGCTTCGGGCGCTTCTACCGGTCGACCGACCTGAGCAAGATCACCGTTGACGACGCACCGCGTCTCGCGGACCTGGGCCTGGTCACCGTGTTCGACCTGCGCACGCACTCCGAGCGTGAAGCCGCACCAGACCGACTGCCCGCGTCGGCGCGCGAGGTGGCACTCGACGTCCTGGCCGACAAGGCCTACCGCTCCGTGCCCGCGCAGATGCAGGCCGTGCTGGCCGATCCGTCGATCGCGGTGACGATGCTCGGCGAGAACAAGGCCGTCGACTACTTCCTCGGCAGCTACCGCGACTTCGTCACGCTGCCGAGCGCGATCGCGTCGTACCGGGGCATGTTCACCGACCTCGCCGCCCCGGACGCCCTCCCGGCCCTCGTGCACTGCACGACCGGCAAGGACCGCACCGGCTGGGCCACCGCGTCGCTGCTGCTTCTGCTGGGCGTCGACGAGGACGACGTCTACCACGACTACCTGCTCACCAACACGCAGCTGCTGCCCGCGTTCGCGTCGGTGTTCGACAAGTTCACCGTCGCGGGCGGGGATCCGGAACTCCTGAAGCAGGTGCTCGGCGTGCGGTCCGAGTACCTCGACGCGGCGCTGAAGCAGATGCGGGAATCCTTCGGCACGATCGAGGGCTACTTCGCCGACGGTCTCGGTATCGACAAGGACGGACAGGAGACCATCCGCAAGCACCTCGTCGAGGGCTGACTGTCAGACGGGTATCCGCAACGGCCGGGCGAACACCCGGGCCAGTACCAGACCGAGCGCGATGCCCACGGCGTCCGCGGCCGCGTCCCACACTGATCCGCTGCGCTGGATCGGCAGCAGCCCCTGCAGCACCTCCGACACGGCCGCGAACGCCAGCAGCCACGCCGCGGTCCACGCGACGCCGATGCGGGCGTACCGCGATGTGAGCGCCAGCGCCGTGAACATCAGGGCGTGAGTGACCTTGTCGCTGTTCTCCGGTCCGCTCGGAACCGTGGAACCGGGGGAGAACAGCATCACGAGAACCACGACCGTCGCGATCGCGAGCGGCACGTGACGCCGGTCGAGCTTGTCGAACACGGGGCCCCTCAGCGCTCGGTGAGGGTCAGCCCGAGGGCGCCCTCGGCGAATCGTCGGACCGCGTCGGTCGCGGTGGCGAGCACGTCGTCGTGGCCGGGCCGTGCCCAGCCGCTCAGGACGCCGGCGTCCCCAGAGGGGGCCACACCCACCTCGGCGAGCAGTTCGCCCGTCGTCGGCTCACACACGGCCCAGGAATAGTGCTCGTCGGCGGCCCACTGGCGGGACCGCTCGGCGACGTAGCCGGTATCGGCGATGCCGCCGTCGCGCAGCGCCGGACGGTCGTCGACCCGTTCGTCGGCCCGCAGCGCGCGCAGGTACCAGGATCCGGCATTGATCTCGATCGGTTCCATCAGCAGCCGCCGCGTCCCTTCTTGCCGCCGAACAGAATCGCGGCCGTCGCGGGGATCAGCAGGAAGAACAACCAGCTGTTGTCCATCGGCACGAGGAAGAACAGCGCGAGGGCCACGAACGGGATCACCGCCATGACGCTGTTGCGCCATCCCGGGGTGTCGTCGGAGTCGCCGGACGGCTCGGGCGCGGTCGCGGGCGCGGATGCCGTGAGGGCAGGCAGGTCCGCGAACAGGGTGTCGAGCTGGCCGCGCGTGGTGGCAGCCGCGATCCGGCCGCTGCGCTCGTCGAACTCGGTGACCGTGAGCCGCCCGTCGCTGAAGTGCCGGGTGAGCGCGTCGAGCGCCTGCTCGCGTTCGGCGGTGCCGATTCGGATATCGGGGACGTCGGCCATGCCTGGATACTACTGTGCGCGCCTTGCGGATCCGAGATCCGCAAGGCGCGCACAGGGTGGAGCAGTGTGTTCCTATCGAAGCATCACTTCAGCTCGGCGAGGACCGTTCCCTGGGTGATGGCGGCGCCGGCCTCGACCGACAGACCCGTCACGACACCGGCCTTGTGGGCGGTGACCGGGTTCTCCATCTTCATGGCCTCGAGCACCACGATCAGATCGCCCTCGGCGACCTCCTGGCCCTCCTCGACGGCGACCTTGACGACGGTCCCCTGCATCGGGGCGGTCACGGCGTCACCGGACGCTGCACCCGCGCCGGCACCGCCACGCTTGCGCGCCTTCGGCTTCTTGCGGATGGCACCCGCGGGAGCGCCACCGGTGCCGATCGAGAACTGACCGGGCAGCGAGACCTCGACGCGGCGGCCGCCGACCTCGACGACGACCGACTGACGGGGGAGGTTCTCCTCCTCGTCGGCAGCAGCACCGGAACCGGTGAACGGCTCGATGGTGTTGTCCCACTCGGTCTCGATCCACTTGGTGTAGACCTCGAAGCTCTCGCCGTCACCGACGAAGGCCGGGTTCTCGACGATGTGGCGGTGGAACGGGATGACGGTCGCGAGACCGTCGACCTCGAACTCGGCGAGCGCACGAGCGGCGCGCTGCAGTGCCTGCTCGCGGTTCTCGCCGGTGACGATCAGCTTGGCGAGCATCGAGTCGAACTGGCCGCCGATGACGTCGCCCTGGACGACACCCGAGTCGACGCGCACGCCGGGGCCCGACGGCTCCTTGTAGACCGAGATGGGGCCGGGAGCGGGCATGAAGCCGCGGCCGGCGTCCTCGCCGTTGATGCGGAACTCGAAGGAGTGGCCGCGCGGAGTCGGATCCTCCTTGATCTCCAGCTCTTCACCGTTGGCGATGCGGAACTGCTGACGCACCAGGTCGATGCCCGCGGTCTCCTCGGTGACGGGGTGCTCCACCTGCAGGCGGGTGTTGACCTCGAGGAAGGAGACGGTGTCGCCCTGCACCAGGTACTCGACCGTGCCGGCGCCGTAGTAGCCGGCCTCCTTGCAGATGGCCTTCGCGGATGCGTGGATGCGCGCGCGCTGGTCGTCCGTCAGGAACGGCGCGGGGGCCTCCTCGACGAGCTTCTGGAAGCGGCGCTGCAGCGAGCAGTCGCGGGTGCCGGCGACGACGACGTTGCCGTGCTGGTCGGCGATGACCTGGGCCTCGACGTGGCGGGCCTTGTCCAGGTACTGCTCGACGAAGCACTCGCCGCGACCGAAGGCGGCGATGGCCTCACGGGTAGCGGACTCGAACAGCTCCGGGATCTCTTCGATGGTCTGGGCGACCTTCATGCCGCGGCCACCGCCACCGAAGGCGGCCTTGATCGCGACCGGGACGCCGTACTGCTTGGCGAACTCGACGACCTCGTCGGCGTTCTTGACCGGGTCCTTGGTGCCGGCGGCCATCGGAGCCTTGGCGCGCTCGGCGATGTGGCGGGCGGTGACCTTGTCGCCGAGGTCACGGATGGACTGCGGCGAGGGGCCGATCCAGATCAGGCCCGCGTCGATGACGGCCTGCGCGAAGTCGGCGTTCTCGGACAGGAAGCCGTAGCCGGGGTGGATCGCGTCGGCGCCGGACTTCTTGGCCGCGTCGAGGATCTTGTCGAACACCAGGTAGGACTCGGCCGAGGTCTGGCCACCGAGGGCGAACGCCTCGTCGGCGAGCTTCACGAACTGTGCATCCGCATCGGGCTCCGCGTAGACAGCGACGCTGCCGTATCCGGCGTCCTTCGCGGCTCGGATGACCCGCACAGCGATCTCGCCGCGGTTGGCGACGAGCACCTTCGTGATGTGCGCGCTGGCATGACTGGGCACTGAGCCTCCTGTGTTTCGCATGGTCTGTCCCCGCGGTTCACCCGTGAGCATCACCGGCAGGTATCTGTTGGCATCTCATCGGAGTGTAGGCACCAATCCGATAGACGATGTAACCGGATAGCGCTTACACATTAAGGGCTGTGGTCGTCGCCGCAACCCTACTGACCAGTAGTGGTGTGGATACCCGCGGCGACCGCCGGTGCGACGGTGCGAGCCGGTTCCTCGGTCGGAACCACCTCCAGCAGGGCCCGCCGGGCCCGCGCCAGGAAGAGCATGACCGCTTCTGTGGCGGCCGGCGTTCCCGGAAACCGGGCGGACACGTTGACGCCGTGGGGCGTTCGATTCACCCAGACGTACACGTCGTGTGTGTAGTGGCGGCTGCGCAGAGCCCGGGCCTGCACCTCGGGCCACTGCTGCGCCATCGGGACGAAGCGGACATCCATGTACGACACGACGAATCGGGGCCGGATCGGCGTCGCGAGGATCTCCTCCACGCGGGCGAAGGGCACCTTCGCCGCCGACTTCGTCAGCGACACCGCGGCAGCAGCACGCGCGGCGGACTCCGCGAAGTCCTCGGCGCCGGCGATGTCGAACTCGATGGGGGACAGGCCCACGAACCAGCCGAGCGACGTCGCCCAGTGCGGATCATTGCGTGTGTGCACCGGGGTCACGGTCCGGAACACCGTGTTGCCGGTCAGTTCGGTACTGGCCTGCGCCAGGCACGCAAGGACGCCGGCGAAGAAGTTCTGACCGGCGCGGTGGCACACCGTGTTGAACGCCGCGGCTTGACGGGCATCGAGCACCCACTCCGAGACCGCGCGCTGCGCGACCCGATTCTCCGGCCGCGGACCCAAGTCGAGTGGGAAATCCGACAGCCGGCCCTTGCTGCGCACGAACGCCGTCCGCCAGCACTCGACGGCGGGGTGCCGGTGATCGATCGTTGCAGCGGAGGCACGCTCCTCGGCGCCGAAATCGATGTAGCTGCCGGCGGGAACCAGATCGGACGGGCTGCCCGTCAGCGCCTCGGTGTACAGGCGGCTGATCTCGTGCGCGACCAGCACCACCGACAGTCCGTCGATCAGCGAGTGGTCCGCGGCGAAGAACACCGTGCACCCCGGCTCGGGGTCGGAGTGCTCGAGCGTGACGAACAGGTAGGCAGGCCAGCGGTGCGGCGAGGTGAGCTCGTCGAACAGGTCGTGCACGCGCTCGAAGACCGTGTCGGCGTCGAACTCGTACTCGTGACGGACCTCGTTGAGATCGATCTGGTCCGCGTCGATCGTGTACCTGCGGATCCGGCCGTCGGACAGCAGCTCCGCGTGGCTCCGCAGCGGCTCGTGCCGCGCGATCCATGCGCGGACCGCGGTGCGGAAGGCGTCGTGATCGAGCGGCTCGGGCAGGCGGAAGGCGGTGCCGAGCCAGGACTCGCGGCCGTCGTCGTGGGTGCTGTCCGCGGTCCGGCGCAGGTGCGCCTCGTGGATGTAGGAGGCGGGACGGCCGTCCTCCACCCACCCGGGTCCCGCTTCGGGTAACCACTCGGTGAGCATGCCGGCGGAGATCGCGTAGTCCGCGAGCTCGGTGAATTCCATCGTGGAGAATCCAGTCTCTTGTTCCGCCGCGGTGGCGGCGGTGAAGATCGTCACAGTCGAGGTTGTCGGGGAGGGTCGCTCCCCGGTGCATTGCTGTTTCGGGTGATGTGTCAGGTGTTACGCGAAGTGCACGCGATCAGTTGCGGAGGTGCCGCTTGATCCGTGCGAGCATCGCGCTCATGCCGCGCAGCCGCAGGGGGCTGACAGCGTCGGCCAGGCCGAGATCCGAGTAGAAGTCGTCGGGAACCGCGAGAATCGTTGCGGCGCTGTGCCCGTCGAGCCCCTGGTGCAGGATCGACGCGAAGCCCCGCGTCGTCGGGGCCTCGGCGGGAGCGCTGAAGTACAGCCGCACCTTCTCCCTGTCCGCGCTGTCGACGAACAGGAACAGCGGCGACTGGCACTCCGGCACCGGCTCCATCGCGCCCTGTTCGAGCTCGGCGGGCAGCGGTGCCAGCTCGCGACTGAACTCGAGCAGCAACTGCAGCTTGTCCTGCCCGTCGACCGCCGCGAAGTCGTCGACGATCTCGGTGAGGCTCTCGGGCAGGCTCACGACGCCACTTCCGCGGGCGAACCCGGCACGACACCCGGCTCGTCACCCTTGACGATCGGCACGCGCACGACGTTGCCCCACTCGGTCCACGAGCCGTCGTAGTTGCGGACGCTCGGGAACCCGAGCAGGTGGGTGAGGACGAACCACGTGTGGCTCGACCGCTCACCGATGCGGCAGTACGCGACGACGTCGTCGTCGTGCGAGAAATCGGCGTAGATCTCCTCGAGCTCCGGGCGGCTGCGGAAACGCCCGTCCGGCGCCGCGGCCCGCGCCCACGGGATCGAGATCGCGGTCGGGATGTGACCGCCGCGCAGCGCACCCTCCTCCGGGTAGTCCGGCATGTGGGTGCGCTCGCCCGTGTACTCCTGCGGGGACCGCACGTCGACCAGCGGGCCCGCCCCGAGGTGCGCGAGCACGTCGTCCTTGAACGCCCGGATCGAGGAGTCGTCGCGCTCGACCACCGGGTACTGCGTGGGCGCCGGCATCGGCACGTCGAGCGTGGTGTCCCGGTTCTCCGACAGCCACGCGCCACGGCCGCCGTCGAGCAGGCGGACGTCCTCGTGGCCGAACAGCGTGAACACCCACAGCGCGTACGCCGCCCACCAGTTGCTCTTGTCGCCGTAGATGATCACGGTGTCGTCGCGTTCGATGCCCTTGCGGCTCATCAGGTCGGCGAACGCCTCACCGTCGATGTAGTCGCGGGTGACCGGATCGTTGAGGTCCAGGTGCCAGTCGATCTTGACCGCGCCGGGGATGTGGCCGATGTCGTACAGCAGGACGTCCTCGTCCGACTCCACCACCTTCACACCGGGGGCGCCCAGGTTGACGGACAGCCACTCGGTCGAGACGAGTCGCTCCGGATGGGTATACGCAGCGAACGCGGGATTGGGGTCGGGCGCGACGGGCACGGGTGGGCTCCTGAGGCTGACGAGGGTGGAGGGTTGTCCGTCACCAATTCTAGGTGGTGGCCCGATTCACAGGGTGGGCGATATCGCCCCGGCCGGTTCGGCGCTACCGACGGGTACCGTCGGGCCCCGTGACGAGTCCCGCCGACCCCTCTGGCGATCTGGCCACCCGTGCCGACGTCGATCGCCTGTTGCGCGCGTTCTACCAGCGCGCACTCGTGGACCCCGTGCTCGCTCCCGCGTTCGAGACGCTCGCAGTTGTCGGACTCGACGAACACCTACCCGTGGTCGGCGACTTCTGGGAACAGATCCTGTTCCGCACCACGCGCTACCAGGGCAGCTTCACTGCCGTGCACGAGGCTTTGAACCGTCAGCACGGGCTCGCGGGCGAACGGATGGAGCGCTGGCTGGAGTTGTGGTGCGCAGCGGTGGACGAGCAGTTCGCGGGGCCGGACGCCGAGCGGGCCAAGGCGAAGGCGCGGGCGATGGCAGGGTCCCTGCAGCGAGGGTGGAAATGAGCTGGGGCTAGCGCACCAGCGCGTTCGCAGCCCACAGTTCGGCGATCGAGACGCCGACGTCGGACAGGAGTCGCCGGACCAGCGGCAGGCCGATCCCGATGACGCTCGACGGATCGCCCTCGAGTCGTTCGACGAACCAGCCGCCGAGACTGTCGAGGGTGAAGGCGCCGGCCACCGTCAGAGGTTCACCGGTCGCGAGATACGCCTCGAGATCCTCGGCCGACGGGTTCGCGAAGTGCACGACGGTGCCACTGTGATCGGCCGCGTCGGCGATGATCGCGCCGTCGGCGATCCGCAGGACGCTGTGCCCGGTCAACAGGGTTGCGCTGCGGCCCGCCATCGACTGCCAGCGTCGGCGCGCGACGTCGACGGTGTGCGGTTTGCCCTGCAGTTCACCGTCGATGAGAAGCATGGAATCGCACCCGATCACGACGGCATCGGTGATGCCGTCGGCGACCAGGGCGGGAATCACGTCGCGGGCCTTGGCCTCGGCGAGCGTGGTGACGACCAGTTCGGGAGCCGCGGACGGGCCCAGACGGTCGATGATGGCGTCCTCGTCCACACCGGACACTCGGACGGTCGGCTCGACCCCGGCGCCCCGCAGCACGGACAGCCGTGCCGGGGACGCCGAGGCGAGAACCAGATGGGTCACTGCGTGAGCCGTTCGATCAGAACGGACGCGGCGCGACCGGGTTGCCGAACGAGTACGGCGAGAACGGCGCGCGAACCCGGTGCATGCGGGTCGGTGCACCCCACGTCTCGGGCGGCCGCTGATCGGACACGGCGTCGCCGGCCGAAGCAGCTGCCGCGGACAGGACCGCGACGAGTGCCGCGATGTCCTGATCCGTCGGGTTGCCCTTGACGATCGTGATCACGGGACCCTGCGACCCCGCTGCGACGTCGGGCTCCAGACCTGCGACAGCTTCAGCCAACGCGGCTCCTTCGAGCGAGGACGCGTCCAGCAGCTCGGCGTCGGCGAGTACTTCTTCCCGGGTGGTCGCTGTCATAGGGGGATGTTCCCATGCTTCTTGGGCGGAAGTGAAACCATCTTGCGCTCCAGCAGGCGCAGAGCGGAGACGATCTGTCCGCGGGTGTGCGACGGAGGAATGACCGCGTCGACGTAGCCGCGCTCGGCCGCGACGTACGGGTTCACCAGGGTGTCCTCGTACTCGGCCTGCAGCTTCAGGCGCAGTGCGTCGACGTCCTCACCGTTCTTGGCGGCCTCGAGCAGCTGCTTGCGGTAGACGAAGCCGACGGCGCCGGACGCGCCCATGACCGCGATCTGTGCGGTCGGCCACGCCAGGTTGACGTCTGCGCCCATGTGCTTGGAGCCCATGACGTCGTACGCGCCGCCGTACGCCTTGCGGGTGATGACGGTGATCTTGCCGACCGTGGCCTCACCGTACGCGTACAGCAGCTTCGCGCCGCGGCGGATGATGCCGTTGTACTCCTGCTCGGTGCCGGGCAGGAAGCCCGGGACGTCGACCAGGGTGATGATCGGGACGTTGAACGCGTCGCAGGTACGGACGAAGCGCGCGGCCTTCTCGGATGCGTCGATGTCCAGGCAGCCCGCGAACTGCATGGGCTGGTTGGCGACGATGCCGACGCTGCGGCCGTCGACGCGACCGAAGCCGACGATGACGTTCGCGGCGCGCTCGGCCTGCACCTCGAGGAACTCGTCGTCGTCGAGCAGGCGACGGATGACCTCGTGCATGTCGTACGGCTGGTTCGCCGAGTCCGGGATGATCGTGTCCAGCTCGAGGTCCTCGGGGGTGAGCGAGTCCTCGATGGAGCCGTCGATCGGGTCGGACGGTGCCAGGCGCGGGGTCGCGGCCTGATTGTTGCTCGGCAGGTAGGACAGCAGGTCCTTGACGTAGTCGAGGGCGTCCTGCTCGCCGGAGGCGACGTAGTGCGCGACACCGGACTTGACCATGTGGGTCCGGGCGCCGCCCAGGTCCTCCATGGTGACGTCCTCACCGGTCACGGTCTTGATGACGTCGGGGCCGGTGACGAACATCTGGCTGGTCTCGTCGACCATCACCACGAAGTCGGTCAGCGCGGGGGAGTAGACGTGGCCGCCGGCCGCCGGGCCCATGATCAGGGAGATCTGCGGGATGACGCCGGACGCCTGGACATTGCGGTGGAAGATCTCGCCGTACAGGCCGAGCGAGACGACGCCCTCCTGGATACGCGCGCCGGCGCCCTCGTTGATGCCGATCAACGGGCGGCCGGTCCTGATCGCGAGGTCCATGACCTTGACGATCTTCTCACCGTAGATCTCGCCGAGGCTGCCGCCGAACACGGTGGCGTCCTGGCTGAAGACGCAGACGTCGCGGCCGTCGATGGTGCCGTAGCCCGTGACGACGCCGTCGCCGACGGGGCGGTTGTCGGCGAGGCCGAAGTTGGTGCTGCGGTGGCGGGCCAGGGCGTCGAGCTCGACGAACGAGCCCTCGTCCAGGAGCGCGGTGATGCGCTCGCGCGCCGTCAGCTTGCCCTTCGCATGGACCTTCTCGACTGCGGCCTCACCCATCGGCTGCATTGCCTGCGCCTGGCGGTTCCGCAGGTCAGCGAGCTTTCCCGCCGTCGTGTGAATATCCGGGGTATTCGCCGCCTCCGCCGCGGCTGGCTCCTGCACACTGGTCATGGGATGTGAGCTTAACCAGGTCTCCGAGGCCTCCGTCGAGTGAGGTCTGGTTGCGTTGAATTATTCAACCTAAGCTACTGACGAGTCACATTCCAACCGTGTCCCCGGGCGCATTCTAGGCTGGTCGAATGGCTGGAGACATGTGGACCGATCTCACCCGACCCCCGCTGAACGCCGACGCGCTTCGGCGCGCGCTCGTTCGTGACGCCGGGGGTGACCCGGATGCGTTCTGGGCGCGGGTCGACGTGGTGGCCGAGACCGGTTCCACCAACGCCGATCTGCTGGCCCGGCCGCGGGACGCCCACTACGCACGCAGCGTTCTCGTCGCGGAGTACCAGTCGGGCGGCCGGGGCCGGCACTCGCGACCGTGGGTGAGCGCACCCCGGGCGCTGATCACCGTGTCGGCGGTGCTCGACATGCCGGGCATGGACCTCTCCGACATCGGATGGCTTCCGCTGCTCTCCGGGATCGCGGTGGTCGACACGTTGCGCACCATCGCGGAGGTCGATGCGGAACTCAAGTGGCCCAACGACGTTCTCATCGGCGGGAAGAAGGTTGCCGGCATTCTCGCGGAAGTTGCCGCCACGGCACCGGTGCCGACGGTGGTCATCGGGATCGGGTTGAACGTGAGTCTGACCGAGGACGAGTTGCCGGTGCCGACCGCGACCTCGCTGCTGCTGGAGGAGGCTGCCGTCACCGACCGCGACATCCTGGTGCGGGCGGTGCTCCGGGAGTTGGCGCGACGCTGGCGGGAGTGGCAGTCCGTCGGGTGGCGAGTGGAGGACCTCGCGGCGGCGTACCGGCAGCGGTGCGGAACGCTCGGACGGCTGGTGCGCGCCGAGCTTCCCGGCGATCGGGAACTGGTCGGGATCGCGACCGACGTCGACGTCGAAGGACGAATCGTGATCGAGGCAGACGGTGAGTCGCCGGTCGCGGTGTCGGCCGGCGACATCACCCATCTGCGATCGGTGTGAGCGTCAGGCGCGCTCGGTGTCCCACGTGGACACGGCCCAGATCACCACGATGTCGAGCGCGATGATCAGGATCGACCACATCGGGTACCACGGGATCCACAGGAAATTCGCGATGATCGACAGTGCCGCGATGATGATGGCGGTCACCCTCGACCACGTCGCACCGGTCAGCAGTCCCAGTCCGACGAGGACCACGACGATGCCGAGGATCAGGTGGATCCAACCCCACGTGGTGAGGTCGAACTGATAGACGTACTCGGGGCCGACGACGAAGAAGTTGTCGTCCGCGAGTGCAGAGATTCCCTGGAAGATCTGCAGGATTCCGACTGTCATGAGAATGATCGCGGCGGCGATCGACGCTCCCGCAGCGAATCCCTGTTTGGCGCCGCCCGAACTGTGGGTCGTCGGTGTGCGATCCGTCATCGCAGTTCCCCTTTCGATCGGTCGAGAAGACATCGCTGGAGAAGCCACTCCATCAGCAGGAGTGTCGTACCGAATTCTGCGGGGAACCTCACCCGCTGCGGGTGAAACCGCGCAGAATCGCAGTCGGAACCACAAAGTCGTTCATCGCTGGCAATCGTGTGAATTGCTGCTACTTTGACGCTCATCCACGATTCGCGTGACGCGGAGGGAAAACGATGAATGGTCAACAAGGCATGTCGGCGGGATCGGACGAAGTCTGGGTCGGTGATTCCGGGCAATTTGAAACTGCTCGGCGGTTTCTCACCGGACTGACCGTCGTATTCGGTCTGCTCACGCTCGGCCTCGGAATTGCGATGCTGGTCTGGCCCGACGCGACCCTGGTGGTGGCGGCCGTCCTCATCGCGATCCAGGTCTTCGCGTTCGGCATCATCCAGATCGTGCGGTCCTTCGCCGAGGTCGGCGCCCCGACCGCGGCGCGCACCCTGACCGGCCTGTCGGGTGCTCTCGCGGTCCTGCTGGGCTTCCTCGTTCTCCGCAGTCCGCTGCAGACGCTCGTGATCATCGCGCTCGTCATCGGTGCATGGTGGGTGTTCCGCGGTGTCCTCGACATCGTTGCCGGAGCGTCGGAGGTCCCAGGCAACCGCGCGGTGGGCATCGTGTTGGGCATCATCAGCGTGGTGGCCGGCGCAATCGTGCTGCTCCAGCCCGAGCTCTCGCTCGGGGTCT
The DNA here is from genome assembly GCF_050433545.1 of Rhodococcus sp. BE178. NCBI lineage: Bacteria > Bacillati > Actinomycetota > Actinomycetes > Mycobacteriales > Nocardiaceae > Rhodococcus > Rhodococcus sp. BE178. The sequence goes on from NZ_JBNPXA010000018.1 coordinate 113,474, forward strand.
TCGTGATCGTCGTCGGCGTCTGGATGATCCTGTACGGCATCATCGTGGTCGCCGCGGCGTTCCTCGCACGACGTACGAGCTGATCCGCCAGGACCGAACCGGTCCTCGCCGCGAGCGGAGGTCGGATGGCACGCAGGAACGATCGGCAACCGCCCGCTCCGACGAACCGCTCGGACTGGGCGATCCCACGCGGCCTGATCGTTCTCCTCGCCATCGCCGCCGGCGTCGTCGCCGTGACCGGGATGAAGGCCTTCTCCGGCGTGCTGGGCCCGGTGTTCCTCGCACTGATGCTGACGGTCGGCGTCCAGCCCATTCAGGAGTGGGTGCGCCATCGGGGCTGGCCACGCTGGATCGGGATGCTCGGCGCCCTGGTCGCGGTGTACGCGATCCTGCTCGGTCTCGTGGGAGCGCTCGCGATCTCGGTCGCGCAGCTCGCGACGCTCCTCCCGCAGTACTCCGACGACGCACAGCAGCTGCTCGACCAGGTCGAGCAGCGGTTGGAACAGCACGGCATCGGATCGGACCAGATCCAGAACGCGCTGTCGGGCATCGACTTCGGTAAGGCGGTCGGCTACGCGGAGGCTCTCGTCTCGGGCCTGCTGGGCGTGTTCTCGAACCTGTTCTTCATCCTCGCGCTGCTGCTGTTCATGGCATTCGACGGTATGTCGATGCACGATCGGCTGGCCGTCGTCGCCCGGTACCGGCCCGAAATCGCTTATGCCATCGAAACGTTCGCTTCGGGAACCCGCAGCTATCTCATCGTGTCGACGGTGTTCGGGTTGATCGTCGCGGTGATCGACGGCCTCGCGTTGTGGTGGCTCGGCATTCCGCTCCCCATCCTGTGGGCCCTGCTGTCGTTCATCACGAACTACATCCCGAACATCGGGTTCGTGCTGGGACTGATACCGCCCGCACTGCTCGGTCTGCTCGAGGGCGGACCGAAACTCGCGATCATCGTGATCATCGCCTACAGCGTCATCAACGTCGTCATCCAATCGGTGATCCAGCCCAAGTTCGTCGGCGACGCCGTCGGGCTGTCGGTGACGACCACGTTCCTCGCCCTCGTGTTCTGGGGGTGGGTGCTCGGCCCGCTCGGCGCGCTGCTGGCGATTCCGATGTCGCTGTTGGTGAAGGCGTTCTTCATCGACATCGACCCGTCGACGCGCTGGGCCGATGTGTTCATCAAGGGCGCCCGGGAGGTCGAGCGGCCGCCACCGGAGGAACCCCGGAGTCCGTGAACCGTCGGACGTCCTGTCGGCCCGCCCGACCTGGCACACTCTTCGCATGGGTTATCCGCAGGACGCGCTGGCGGCGGACGAGGAGCTGGTGCTGCACCGGCATCCGCACTGGAAGATGCTCGTCGCCCCGGCCCTGATCTTCATCCTGGTCACCGCGATCGCGGGCTTCGCGGCGGGGATCGCACAGTCGCAGCTGAGTGGCGGCGCGGTGACCGTGGTGCTCCTCGTGATCGCCGCGGTGTGGCTCGCCGTCGTCGGATGGCGCGTTCTCGTCCCGGTGCTGCGGTGGAACTCGACGCACTTCATCGTCACCGACCGCCGGGTGATGATTCGGCACGGCGTGATGACCCACACCGGAATCGACATCCCGATGAACCGAATCAGCAACGTGCAGTTCCGTCACGGCCTGGTCGACCGAATGCTGCGGACCGGAACCCTCGTCATCGTCTCGTCGTCCGACGATCCGCTCGAATTCGACGACATTCCGGAGGTGCAGAAGGTGCATTCGCGGCTGTACCACCAGGTATTCGATTCGACGTCCATGCATCGGGACGAGTACCGGGACGACCGTCACCCGGGGCCGGGACGGGCGCCGGACGACTCCGGAGACGACGGCCGGAATTTCCGGAAAGGCTGGTAATGGAACCGCGCCGGCTAAACCGACCGTAGGCTGTCGTCGTGACCGCTGTACTACTTGCCGAAGATGACGAGGCCATCGCTGCGCCGCTGTCGCGTGCACTCGGACGTGAGGGCTACACCGTCACGATCGAACAGACCGGGCCGTCCGCGCTCGATCGTGCGCTCACCGGTGACTTCGAGCTCCTCATCCTCGACCTCGGTCTACCCGGAATGGACGGACTCGAGGTGTGCCGCCAGCTGCGTGCGCACAGCCTCGATCTCGCCGTGCTCATGCTGACCGCGCGCACCGACGAGGTGGACTTCGTGGTCGGTCTGGACGCCGGCGCCGACGACTACGTCGGCAAACCGTTCCGTCTCGCCGAGCTGATGGCACGGGTTCGGGCCCTGCTCCGCCGCAGTGGCAGCGGGGAGGACGTGGCCGTCGAGGTGGCCGGTATCCGCCTCGAGCCCGCGGCCCGGCGAGTGCTCGTCAACGGGTCCGAGGTCGCGCTCGCCAACAAGGAATACGAGCTGCTGCGTGTGCTGCTCGAACATGCCGGTCAGGTCGTCTCGCGCGACACGATCCTGCGCGAGGTGTGGGGCGACGTCGAACTGCGCGGATCGAAGACACTCGACATGCACATGTCCTGGCTGCGCCGAAAGATCGGTGACGAGGGAGCGGGCGCCGATCGCCGGATCGCGACCGTGCGTGGCGTCGGCTTCCGCATCAACACCGACTAGGTTTCCCGCGCCGTGCGCCGCAGAATCCTGCAATCGATCCTCGCCGTCGTCATCTTCACGGGGCTGCTGCTCGGTGTTCCACTGATCTATACCGCGTGGCTGTGGGTGGAGGACTTCACTCGCAGCGACCTGCAGGGTCGGCTCGACCGAATGGCCGCCGAGATCATCGTGCAGGAGGGTGCCTCCGGCGTCGTCGAAGGCGGACTCGACACGACGGGGCTGCGGCTGGTCGTGCCGGAGGGCGGCAAACTCGTGGTCGTATACCCGACACCGGAGGAGGGGGCGTCGCGACTCGACATCGGCGCGGAATCGGTGCCGTCACCGCTCGTCGAATCCCTCTCGATGGGGACGTCCGGGTCGCTGCGCCTCGAGGTGCCGTCGGATCGGATGCGGACCCTGCAGCGTCAGGCGGTCGGTGCGGTGACCCTGCTGGTGCTCGCGTCGATCGGCGCCGGAGCGGGCGTGGCCGTCGTGACCGCGAAACGTCTCGCCGATCCGCTCAAGGACGTCGCCGACCGCGCCGCCCGGCTCGCGGAGGGCGACTTCCGGCCCGACTCCCGGCGTCACGGGATCCCCGAACTGGACCGCGTGTCCGACGTGCTCGACTCGGCGACGGTCGAGATCGCCGGGCGCCTGCAGCGCGAGCACGCGCTCGTCGGCGACGTCTCCCACCAGTTGCGCAGCCGCCTCACCGCCGTGCGACTGCGGCTCGACGAGCTGTCCGGGCACCCCGACCCGGCGGTGGTCCACGAGGCCGAGGAAGCGATGGCGCAGGTCGACCGGCTCACCGTCGCGGTGGACGATCTCGTGCGGTCCTCGCGGGCCAGCGGTGCCGCGGACCGGGAGCCGGTGTCGGTGGTGGGGGAGCTCGCGAGCGTCGTCGCCGACTGGCAGGGGCCGTTCAAGGACGCGGGCCGGGTGCTGCGGTTGCGCGGCGAGCCGCGGTTGACGTCGTCGGCGACCGGATCGCGCCTCCGGGAGGCGGTGTCCGTGCTGATCGACAACGCCCTCCAGCACGGCGCAGGCACCTGCACGGTGTCGGTGCGTCTGGTGTCCGGCCCGGTGGGCCGCGAAGCCGGCAAGGACTCGCGGGTGTGCGTCGAGGTGTCGGACGAGGGGGAGGGCGTGAGCGACGAGCTGGCGCCGCACATCTTCGACCGGGGCTTCTCGGGTGCCGGGTCCACCGGCGTCGGACTGGCGCTGGCGCGGGCCCTCGTGGAGGCGGACGGCGGCCGCCTGGAACTGCAGCGCCGACGGCCCGCCCTGTTCGCGGTGTTCCTCGCCCCGGTCAAGGACGATGCGCCGACCCGGGTGGTCGGGATCCACGAACCGCGCTAGGGGCGGGCGGGGTCCTCGCCTGCGAGTTCGATCGGCTCCGGCTGCGCGATCGCCTCGTGCTCGGTCGTCGCCGCGATCGCGGCGTTCGCTGTGGTCACTGTGTTCACTGTGGTCACTGTGTTCACTGTGTTGTCCTCGGGGAACACCCACCGCCGGAACGACCAGAACCGGAACACCATCTGGAGCAGGTTGCCGATGATGTAGTTCAGCACGAAGTCGACCACCACCAGCGCACCGAAACTCATGGACGTCCGGATGTCGAAGACGTTGTTCGCGATCCACAGCGGTGCCGCCGCGATGAGGACACCGATGCCGCTGATCGTGAAGAAGAGCAGCGCCTCGTGATGGCGCTCGCGCCCGCCGCGATGCTTGAACGACCACTCGCGGTTGAGGACGTAGCTCAGGATGGTCGCGACCACGCCGGAGAGGACCTTCGCGACCACGGGCTTCTGCTCGAGGATCGTGAGGCTCAGGGAGTAGAAGATGGCGAGGTCGACCACCATGGTCGTGCCGCCGACGATTGCGAACTTGATCAATTCGTGGTGGCGAAGAACGATGGCTCTGAACGGCTGTGGAACTCGGCTCATCGCCGCGTCGACGAAAGACACAACATCGTATTCTACGAACCCGGGATCTCGATCGATGCAGCGGATCGTCCATTATCAGGTTCTTCACAGGTTGACACCGTCGATGACCTCGGAAGAACCGGTCCGAGGTGAACGTGACACCATGGTGTGTCGTGACCGGCAAATCTGATTCCGAACCTCGCCCCGCGCCTCCTCGCGATCTCCCCAGCGGTATGCCCGTGGTGACGATGATCGGTGGTGGCCAGCTCGCGCGCATGACCCACCAGGCCGCGATCGAGCTGGGACAGACGCTGCGGGTGCTCGCGGGCAGCATCGACGAGCCCGCCGCTCAGGTCAGCCCCGACGTCGTCCTGGGCAGCCACACCGACCTCGCGGCTCTGCGTAAGGCAGCGCTCGGCTCGAACGCGCTGACGTTCGACCACGAGCACGTCCCCACCGAGCACCTCGACGTGCTGGTGGCCGAGGGCGTCAACGTGCAGCCGCCGCCGCAGGCGCTCGTGTATGCGCAGGACAAGTTGGCGATGCGTCGCAAGCTCAGCGAGATGGGCGCCCCGGTCCCGGCCTTCGCCGCGGTCACCTGGGCCGAGGACGTGGTCCGCTTCGGTGCCGAGCACGGCTGGCCCATCGTCCTCAAGGCTGTGCGCGGCGGCTACGACGGCCGTGGCGTCTGGATCACCGACGACTCCGACGAGGCCGAGGCCATCGTCACCGAGCAGCTCGACAAGGGCGTCGAGCTCATGGTCGAGCAGGCCGTCGACTTCACCCGTGAGCTGTCCGCGATGGTCGCGCGTTCGCCGTTCGGGCAGGGCGCGTCGTGGCCCGTCGTCGAGACGGTGCAGTTGAACGGACAGTGCGCTGTCGTCCTCGCGCCCGCGCCCCAGCTGTCGGGCGAGCGAGCGTCCGAGGCCGAGCAGCTCGCGCTGCGGATCGCTGCCGAGCTGGGTGTCGTCGGATCGATGGCGGTGGAGCTGTTCGAGACCACCGACGGCCGGCTCGTCGTGAACGAGCTTGCGATGCGCCCCCACAACTCGGGTCACTGGACCCAGGACGGTGCGCGGACGTCGCAGTTCGAGCAGCACCTGCGCGCGGTCCTCGACTACCCGCTCGGTGACACGTCGCCCCTCGCCCCGGTCACGGTTATGGCGAACGTCTTGGGGGCACCGACTGCGCCCGTCATGAGCATGGACGAGCGTCTGCACCACCTGTTCGCACGGATGCCCGACGCGAAGGTGCACCTGTACGGCAAGGGTGAGCGCAAGGACCGCAAGATCGGGCACGTCAACGTGCTCGGCGGGGCCGACGGTTCGCCGGACGACCCGCAGTACGTGGCGGCCGTGCGCGAGCGCGCGCAGCGGGCGGCGCACTGGCTGTCGCACGCCGAATGGACTGACGGGTGGGATGAACATGGGCGGGAATGACACTGTTCGGAACGAGCACGGGAGCGACACGAAGTGACTGAATCGAACGGGCCCGCAGTCGGGCTGATCATGGGCAGCGACTCGGACTGGCCGACGATGGAGGCCGCCGCCGAGGCGCTTGCCGAGTTCGGTGTCCGGTTCGAGGTGGGTGTCGTGTCCGCGCACCGCACGCCGCAGCGCATGCTCGACTACGCCCGCGACGCCGCAGCTCGGGGACTCAAAGTCATCATCGCGGGCGCCGGCGGTGCCGCGCACCTGCCGGGCATGGTCGCGTCGGCCACCCCGCTGCCGGTGATCGGCGTGCCCGTCCCGCTGAAGTACCTCGACGGCATGGATTCGCTGCTGTCGATCGTGCAGATGCCCGCGGGCGTCCCGGTCGCGACCGTCTCGATCGGCGGCGCGCGCAACGCGGGCCTGCTGGCCGCACGCATCCTCGGTGCGTCGGATCCGGCCCTGCAGCAGCGGATGGCCGCCTTCCAGGCCGGTCTCGAGCAGATGGTCCTGGAGAAGGACGAGGCGCTGCGCGCCAAGCTGCTCGGCTGACCGGTTCGATCCGGGTTCTAGGCTGACGGCATGGCCCGGTTCCCCCTGAGCGAGCGCTGGTATCGCTGGAGCGCCGCCCACGCGGTCGGAATCGACCGCGTGGAGGCGGTGCTCCTCACGTTGGTGTGCCTGCCGAACGCGCTCATCGACGGCAACGCCGTCAGCGTCGCGGTGACCCTCGGGATGACGCTGCCGCTGGCGTGGCGTCGGTCGCGGACCGTGATCTCGGGCTTCGTCGTCGCGGCATTCGCGGTCGCGCACCTGGTGCTGATCCCGGACACGTTGCTGCCGAGCGCATTCGCGGTGCCGGTCGCGCTGTACGCGTTCGCGGCGTACACGCCGCGGTGGAGCAGCTACACGGCGCTGGCGATCGCGATCCTGGGCGCCGCGGCGGCCGGGGCCGAGTACTTCGCGTACGAGGGACGCGGCTGGGAACAGGCCGTGATCACCGCGATGTTCCTCATCGTGTTCGTCCTCGCGGTGTGGGCGTTCGGCGACCTGCGGCGGGTGCGCATCCAGGAACTCGAGGGCCTCGCCGAGCGGGCGCGACTGCTGGAACTCGAACGCGCCCAGGAGGCGGAACTCGCGGCCGTCAACGAGCGCACCCGCATCGCCCGCGAGATGCACGACATCGTCGCGCACTCGCTCACCGTCGTCATCGCGCAGGCCGACGGCGGCCGCTACGGCGCCGCGCAGGATCCGCAGGCCGCGATCGATGCGCTCGAAACCATCTCGTCGACGGGCCGGCAGGCGCTCACCGACATGCGGGCGCTGCTGTCGGTGCTGCGCGAGGATCGGCCCCGCGAGTTCGCGGCCATGCCCGGCGCCGGTGACATCGGGGGATTGGTCGCCGAGCTGCAGCGTGGCGGACTCGACGTCGACCTGCACGTGACGGGCGAGCCGCGCGAGTTGTCGACCGGCACGGGTCTGACGGCCTACCGCATCGTCCAGGAGTCCCTCACCAACGTCCTCAAGCACGCCGGGCCGGGGGCGGTGGCGCGCGTCGAGGTGAACTGGGGTGGCGACGAACTCGAACTCGTCGTCGACGACGACGGCCGTGGCGGCGCGGCGGCCCTGATCGACGCGTCCCCGGGCGGGCAGGGCGTCATCGGCATGACCGAACGCGCCAAGCTGCACGGCGGCAAGCTCGTCGCGGGCCCGGTCCCGGGCGGCGGCTATCGGGTGCGCGGCCGTTTGCCGTACGTCGCGCCCTAGGTGTAGTTCCCGGGGACGTTGTGGACGCCGACGCGGTCGATGGGTGACTTGCCGCCGATCCCGGTGTGGGGTCGGTGGTGATTGTAGTGATGCATCCACTGCTGGTAGGTCGCTGCGCGAGCCGCTTCGGAGGTGTAGGTGTCAACGTAGGCCCATTCTGCGGCGAGGGTGCGGTTGAACCGTTCAACCTTGCCGTTGGTCTGCGGCCGATAGGGGCG
>NZ_JBNPXA010000019.1:0-120999 GCF_050433545.1 Rhodococcus sp. BE178
CGAGGATGACGACGCTGGCGCCGTCGGCGAGCAGGGCCTTGGCGGTGGCGAGGCCGAGGCCCGAGGCGCCGCCGGTGACGAGGGCGACGCTGTCGTTGACGATCATGTGGGTTCCTTCCGGATGTTCTTGTGCTTCAGGGTCGTTCGATGATGGCGCGTTGGCCGTTCCCGCGCCTTCGCGGATGGTCTGCAGACCGTACCGCTCGCCTGCCGCTTCGAGGTGAATGACGAGTGGCGGGTCCCTTTCCCAACAATCTTACTTATCGATCGCTAAGTGTTATTACCACGGGGGCCGAGGGAGGTCAACGTGTGGGTCAGTGCTGTTCGACCCCGACCATCTTCGACGCGATCGCCGCGTACTTGGCGGCCACGGCCTGGGGTCCCAGTTTGCCCTCGGTGTGGTACCAGCGGGGAATCGCCTGGCACATGCCCAGGATGGCCCGGGTCGTCTCGGCCGGGTCCTCGACGTCGAAAGCGTCCGCGCGGTTTCCGTCCCGGACGATTCCCAGTACAAGGTTCTCGATGCCCTTGCGGACGGTCCGGTAGCGCTCGTAGGCCTCGGGGCTCAGGTAGCGCGCCTCGCCCTCGACGGCCGCCAGTCGCGCCCGATCGGTCATCCGCAGCACGATCGCGGACACCACGTTCTCGAGCCGACGGGCGGGGTCGTCCTCGCCGGCGTCGTCCGCGGCGTGTGCGCGCGTCAGCACGTCCCTGGTGGACAGCTCGGTCAGGGCGACGAGCAGGCCTTCCTTGCTCTCGTAGTGGTAGTACAGCGCCGGCACCGTGACCCCGACCCGGCGGGCGATCTCGCGCACGGATGCGCCGTGGAAGCCCTTCTCGTAGAAGGCATCGAGCGCCGCTGACAGGATCGGCGTGAGCTCCAGCGGCTCGAGGCGCTGCCACTGAGGCTGAGGTGCGTCACCAGCTGTTGTGCCCATCTACGGTCTCACCTGTCGATCGTCGGTCAATGCTCGTCGAGAATACGCACGGTGCGGGTGTCCCGGGGCGCCCCGCCCTGAGTGCCCCGCGGAAGCGGAAGGTCCCTTCACACGCTGACAGCGTGTGAAGGGACCCTCCGCTCGAGCGGTGACCGCTTACTTGCCGGTGAAGTTGGGGGAGCGCTTCTCTGCGAAGGAGCGCGGGCCCTCCTTGGCATCGTCGCTCTTGAAGACCGCCATGCCGATCTGGGCCTCGAGCGCGAACGCCTCCTCCTCGTGCATGCCCTCGGTGACCCGGATGGTCTTCAGGATCGCCTGCACCGCGATGGGGCCGTTGGCGGCGATCTGCTCGGCGATCTCGAGTGCCTTGTCGAGGGCCGTGCCGTCGGGGACGACATGGCCGATGAGGCCGAGTTCCTTGGCCTCGGGGGCGGGAACCGTCCGGCCGGTCAGCAGGATCTCCGCGGCGACGGTGTACGGGATCTGGCGCACCAGTCGGACCGCGGATCCGCCGAGCGGGAACAGTCCGAGTCGCGCCTCGGAGACGCCGAACCGCGCGCTCTCGCCGGCGACGCGGATGTCGGTGCCCTGCAGGATCTCGGTGCCGCCGGCGATGGCCGGGCCCTCGACCGCGGCGATGAGCGGCTTGGTGAGGCGGCGGCCCTTCAGCAGTGCCGGCAACCGCGTCACGTCCATCCCGGCGCCGAACTTGTCGCCCGGGGCGTTGCGGTTCATCTCCTTGAGGTCCATTCCGGCGCAGAACGTGCCACCGGCGCCGGTGAGGATCGCGACGCGAATGTCGGGATCGGAGTCGATCCGGTCCCAGGCGTCGGTCATGATCGCCATCATCTCGCCCGAGAGCGCGTTCCGGGCCTCGGGGCGGTTCATCGTCACGATCATGACGTGGCCACGCTTCTCGATGAGGCAGTGGGGCGATTTCGCCGAAACGTCTGTGTTTTCCGTAGTTTCGGTGGACACTGAGGGCTCCCGCTATGTGTGTGAGTTGAGTCTCAAATTGGGTCTTGTCACCGACAGTAACACGTTCTACTTTGTTGACGTGGCCATTAATATCGCAGATCTCGTAGAACACTCGATCGACCTCAACCCGGACCGCCTCGCCCTCGTGGACGCCGACCGTGAGCTGACGTTCGCGCAACTGGAGGAGAAGGCCAACCGTCTGGCCAACTACCTGCGGGATCAGGGCGTCGAGCCGGGTGACAAGGTGGGCATCTACAGCCGGAACACCATCGAGGCCATCGTGTCGATGGTTGCCATCTTCAAGGCCCGCGCGATCATGGTCAACGTCAACTACCGGTACGTCGAGAACGAGTTACAGTACATCTTCGAGAACTCGGACATGGTCGCGCTCATCCACGAGCGCCGCTACAGCGACAAGGTCGCGGGCGTCCTGCCCGAGACCCCTCTCGTCAAGACGGCAATCGTCGTCGAGGACGGCACGGATCTCGACTACTCGTCGTACGGCGGCGTCGAATTCGAGAAGGCGCTGTCCCAGGGTTCGCCCGAGCGCAACTTCGGTGAGCGCAGCCCCGACGACATCTTCATCCTCTACACCGGCGGCACCACCGGCATGCCCAAGGGCGTCATGTGGCGGCACGAGGACTGGTGGCGGGTGCTCGGCGGCGGTGTCAACTTCGTCACCGGTGAGTACCTGCAGGACGAGTGGGAGCTGGCGAAGCTCGGTGCCGCGCACCCCGCGATGGTCCGCTTCCCGATTCCCCCGATGATCCACGGCGGTTCGCAGTCGGCGGTGTTCCACAGCCTGTTCGGTGGCGGCACGCTCGTCATGCACCCGGAGTTCGACGGCCACGAGGTGTGGCAGGTCATCGACCGTCACAAGATCAACCTCATCTTCATCACGGGCGACGCGATGGCGCGTCCCATGATCGACGCGCTCATTGCCGGCAACCCGGAGACCGGTGAGCCGTACGACCTTTCGTCGCTGTACGTGATCGCCAGCAGCGCGGCCCTGTTCTCGCCCGCGCTCAAGGAGCAGTTCCTCGACCTGCTCCCGAACCGTCTGCTCACCGACTCGATCGGCTCCTCGGAGACCGGATTCGGCGGCCTTGCGACCATCACCAAGGGCTTCGAGCACACCGGTGGCCCGCGCGTGAAGATCGACGCGGCCACCGTCGTCATCGACGACGACGGCATCCCGGTCGTGCCCGGTTCCGGCCAGGTCGGCATGCTCGCCCGCAGCGGCCACATTCCCCTCGGCTACTACAAGGACGAGGAGAAGACCAAGGCGACGTTCAAGGTCCTCAACGGAACTCGCTACTCGATTCCGGGCGACTACGCCACGGTCGAGGAGGACGGCACCGTCACGATGCTCGGCCGCGGATCGGTCTCGATCAACAGTGGCGGCGAGAAGATCTACCCTGAGGAGGTCGAGGGCGCCGTCAAGACGCACCCCGACGTCTTCGACGTCCTGGTCGTCGGTGTGCCCGACGAGCGCTGGGGCAACCGTGTCGCGGCCGTCGTCGCACCGCGCCCCGGAACCAACCCGAGCCTGAACGATATCGTCGAGGCGGCCCGCAAGGAGATCGCCGGCTACAAGGTGCCGCGCAGCCTGTGGCTCGTCGACGAGATCAAGCGCTCGCCGGCCGGCAAGCCGGACTACAAGTGGGCCACCGCGGAGACCCAGTCGCGCGACGCCGACGATCACTACACCAACGGCAAGGACGCTTGATGCACACCGATCTCGCCGAGAAGTTCGGCATCCAGTACCCGATCTTCGGTTTCACGCCGTCCGAGCATGTGGCAGCAGCAATCTCGCGGGCCGGTGGACTCGGTGTCCTCGGTTGCGTCCGGTTCAACGATCCGGAAGAGCTCGAGGCCACCCTCACCTGGATGGACGAGAACACCGACGGAAAGCCGTACGGCGTCGACATCGTAATGCCGGCCAAGGTCCCCACCGAGGGCGCGGCGGTCGACCTGGACAAGCTGATCCCGGCCGAGCACCGCGCATTCGTCAACCGGACTCTCGAGGAGCTCGGGGTCCCGCCGCTGTCGGACGATGTCGAGCGCGCGACGGGAACGCTCGGCTGGCTGCACTCGGTGGCACGCTCGCATGTCGATGTGGCACTCAATCACCGGATCGCGTTGATCGCCAACGCTCTCGGCTCGCCGCCGAAGGACGTCATCGACCTCGCTCACGAGAAGGGCGTGCCGGTCGCGGCCCTCGCCGGGGCCGTCGGGCACGCGCGCAGCCACGTCGAGAACGGTGTCGACATCGTCATCGCGCAGGGCTACGAGGCCGGCGGCCACACCGGTGAGATCGCCTCGATGGTGCTCGTCCCCGAGATCGTCGACGCCGTCGGCGACTCCGCCGCCGTCCTGGCGGCGGGCGGCATCGGCAGCGGCCGTCAGATCGCCGCCGCGCTCGCGCTCGGTGCGTCTGGTGTGTGGATGGGGTCGTACTGGCTCACCACGTCGGAGTACAAGCTCGGCAGTGCCGCCGACGGGCCGTCGTCGATCCAGCGTGCCCTGCTCGGTGCCACGTCGGCCGACACGGTCCGCTCGCGGATCTACTCCGGCAAGCCGGCCCGGCTGCTCAAGACCAAGTGGACCGAGGCGTGGGCCAAGCCCGACGCCCCCGATCCGCTGCCGATGCCGCTGCAGAACATCCTCGTCAGCGAGGCACACCAGCGCATCTCGGCGGGTGACGACCCCGAGGTCGTGGCCATGCCGGTCGGACAGATCGTGGGCCGGATGAACGAGATCCGCCCCGTCGCCGAGATCATGGCCGAACTCGTCGAGGGCTTCGAGTCGACGGTGGCCAGGCTCGACAGTCTGAAGTAGCCTTCGCGGTCACAGAAGAACTGGAGCCCGGAACGACGAAAGTCGTTCCGGGCTCCAGTTCTTCGTCGGAGCTAGGCGTCTGCGGTCTGACGCTCCAACGTGAGCGCGAGCTCCGGTGTGAGGAGTGCGAATTCGTCCTGGCCGCGCTCACGGATCCACACGGGCTCGGGGCAGTGCCAGCGCTCCGCACTGAGCGTGCGGGTGACGACCTTGAACGTTGCGGTGCGCGGGAACTCGCTGCACACCCGCAGCAGGGTCGGGCGCTGCTTGGGCCCCAGATCGGGCTGCCCGTCCAGGAACTCGGCGAAGGCGACCGGATCGAAGTCCGCCGCATCCGCGGTGGGGATGACGGCGGCCATCACGCGGTCGCCGACCTCCCGATCCGGTACCGCGTACACCGACACCTGCGCGAAGCCGGGATAGCGCACCAGGATCCGTTCGATCGGTGCGGCGCCCAGGTTCTCGCCGTCCACCCGGAGCCAACCGGAGCTGCGTCCGGCGAAGTAGACGAAGCCGTCGGCGTCGCGGTAGGCGAGGTCGCCGCTCCAATACATGCCGTCGCGCAGGCGCTCGGCGTCCGCCTCGGGATTCTTGTAGTAGCCGGCGAACGCGCCCGCGCCGGAAACGTTGACCATCTCGCCCGTCGACTCCTCGGCGTTCACGAGGCGGCCGGAGGCGTCGAATTCTGCAGGCGGGCAGACGGCGCCGGTGTCCGGGTGGCGGATCTCCACGTTGTCCGGAAGGAGCCCGAGGGCGCCCGCCGGGGAGTCGGGGTGCGCCGAGATGGACACGCCGCCCTCGGTGGAGCCGAAGCCGTCGATCACGCGCGCCCCGAAGCGACGCGAGAACTCCCTGACCACCGGCGCGGAACCCTCGTTGCCGTACATGATCTTCAGCGTGTTGTCGGCGTCGTCGGAGTGCTCCGGGGTCGCCACAATGAACGACAGCGGCTTGCCGACATAGTTGGCGTACGTGACGCCGTAGCGGCGCACATCCGGCAGGAAGCCGGACGCGGAGAACTTGCGTCGCATCGCGATACCCGACCGTCCCCGCAGGGCGACGGCCCACGCGGCCATCATCGCGTTGGAGTGGAACATCGGCATCGACATGTAGACGACGTCGTCGCTGGACAGGCCGAACCGGTCCGCGAGCATCACTCCGGGATCGGCGATCTTGGTGTGCGTGCACCGCACGGCTTTCGGATCGCCACTCGTACCCGACGTGAAGATGAGCATCAACAGGTCGTCGGGCGCGGCCGTGGGCGGGATTGCGGGGCTGCCCGCGAAGGGGGACAGGATCTCCGCCCAGTCCGGGGAGTCCACGTTGATCACCCGGACATCGCCGAGGTCGATGTCGTCGAGAAGGTGGGCCTGGGTGTTCTCGGTGAACACGATCTGGCAGTCCGACAGTGCGATGTCGCGGGCCAGGGCCTCACCGCGCCGGGTGGTGTTGAGGCCGGCGAGAACGGCACCGGAGAACGCGGCGGCACCGAGCAGGGAGGAGAACTCGGGGACGTTGTCCATGAGGACACCGAAATGCCGCGGTCGCGCCGGATCGAGGAGGCGGTTCAAAGCGGATGCGCGGTCGTACATTCCGTGGACGTGATCCGTCCACGGAATGTACGCATCTTCGAATCGGATTCCGTGCGTATCGATGTGGCGGACCTGCGCGAGCAGGTCCGCCACCGTGGGAGTCGCTGTCATTCCCACATCATGACGATTGTGACGCCCGTCATGTTTCCCGATTTCACTGTGTGGGACCGATCCGAGTCGTTCGTTTCGGACCGCTTGTGTCCGTGGTGCTTACGCCGGAGTCGTGGCCAGGACGGCGCCGAGGCGGCGGAGTTGATCGGTCGCGGAGCCGAGCAGGAACTCCTGGCGCTTCGCGGCCAGGAAGTATCGGTGCGCCGGATGGTCCTCGTCGAGACCGACACCGCCGTGGATGTGCACGACGGAGTGGGCGACGCGATGGCCCGCATCCGCGGCCCAGAACTTCGCGATCTCGATCTCGCCCTCCGTCGGCAGTCCCTCCGCGAGACGGAAAGCGGCCTGCCACAGGGTCAACCGCACACCCTTGACATCGATGTACCCGTCGGCGAGTCGCTGCGCGACGGCCTGGAAGCTGCCGATGGGCCGATCGAACTGGACGCGTTCGCGCGCGTAGTCGGCAGTGATCTTGAGCCCCTGGTCAAGGACGCCGAACTGGAAGGCACTCGAGCCCACTGCGCCGCGGTCGAGGATCCACTCGACGATCTCGCCGCCCTGCTCGACGGTGCCGAGCACCCGGTCGGCGTCCAGCTGGACGTCGGACAGCTCGACGATGCCGGTGCAGCCGAAGTCCGTCGTCTGCTGGCGCGTGATCGTGACACCCGCGTCGCCCGGCTGGACCAGCAGCAGCACGGTGCCGCTCTCGGTGGCGGCCGGCACGAGGATCAGGTCCGCGATCGGTGCCGCGTCGACGACGATCTTGGTGCCGCTCAGCGTCCACCCGTTCGCCGTCTGCTTCGCCCGGGTGACCGGCGCCGCGGGGTTGTCGTTGAGCTCCTCGGCGAGCCCGACGGCGATGATCTTCGATCCTGCGGCCGCGGGTGCACCCCATTCGGCACGCTGGGCATCAGAACCGAATTCGGCGATCGCGCCGGCGCCCATCACGATCGACGACAGGTACGGCACCGGCGCGACGCCGCGACCGAGTTCGATGAGGATGCTGCACTGCTCGAGAATGCCGAAGTCGTCGCCGCCGACCGACTCGGGCAGTGCTGCGCCGAGCACGCCGGACGACGCGAGCGCGTCCCACAGCTTGCGGTCGAACCGGTCCTCCGCGGAGTCGAGTTCGCGCAGGTGCTCGTTGGTGACGATGTCGGAGACGATGCCCTTGGTGAGACCTGCCAGGTCCTGCTGGGCCTCGGTGAGAGAGAAGTCCATGGTGTGGTCCTTGCTTATCGCTTGGCGTGGGGCTGGCCGAGGGCGGTCATGGCGATGATGTCGCGCTGGACCTCGTTGGTGCCGCCGCCGAAGGTGAGGATCAGTGCCGAGCGGTGCCACCGCTCGAGCCGGCCGCGCAGGACGGCGCCGGGCGAGTTCTGCCGGATGGTGGCGGACGGGCCCATGATCTCCATCAGCAGTCGGTACGCCTCGGTGGCGAACTCGGTGCCGTACACCTTGTTGGCGGACGCGGCCTCGGGGCCGGGAGCGTGGTCGGTGGCCGACGCGATCTCCCAGTTCATGAGCTTGAGGTACTCGGTCTTGGCGTGCACCCGAGCCAGATTGATCTGGACCCATTCCTGGTCGATCACCCGGCGGCCGTCGGCCAGCTTGGTGTTCTGTGCCCACTCGCGCACTTCCTGCAGCGCGGTCATGATCACGCCGGCCGACGTGAGCGCGACGCGCTCGTGGTTGAGCTGGTTGGTGACGAGCTTCCAGCCGCCGTGCTCCTCGCCGACCAGCGAGCTCTGCGGCACGCGGACGTCCTGGTAGTAGGTTGCGCTGGTGTCGGGCCCGGCCATCGTGTGGACCGGCGTGTACGAGAATCCCTCTGCGGTGGTCGGCACGATCAGCATGCTGATGCCGCGGTGCTTCTTCGCGGCCGGATCCGTGCGGCAGGCGAGCCAGACGTAGTCGGCGTACTGGATGAGGCTCGTCCACATCTTCTGGCCGTTGATGATGTAGTCGTCGCCGTCCTTGACCGCGGACGTGCGCAGCGACGCGAGGTCGGTGCCGGCGCCCGGCTCGGAGTAGCCGATCGCGAAGTGCAGTTCACCCGCGGAGATCTTGGGCAGGAAGAACGCCTTCTGTTCGGGTGTACCGAAATGCATGATCGTCGGTGCGACCGAATTGATCGTCAGGAACGGCACCGGCGCACCTGCAATCGCGGCCTCGTCGACGAAGATGAGCTGATCCATCGCGGACCGCTCCTGGCCGCCGTACTCCTTGGGCCAGCCGAGGGTGAGCCACCCGTCCTGGCCCATCTGCTGGACGACCTCGCGGTAGACGTTTCCCGCGCCGTACTCGCCGGTGGTCGCCATCAGTGCTTCTCGACGTTCCGGAGTCATCAATTTCGCGAAGTAGCTTCGCAATTCCTCGCGCAGCTTCTGCTGCTCCGCGGTGTAGGTGATATCCACTTGGTTTCTCCAATCCAGGCTATCGTCGGCGCGGAATCGCGGGATTCGGCACGGTTTCTGGAAAGATCGCGGGCCACGGCCGTGGTGTTCGAGGCCGTGCGGCGGGCTGTCCGTCACCGAGGCGGAGCCGTGCAGCAGCCGCGTCGAGGATGGTTGTCCGAATCATTGCACAGCAGTGAAACGGGTTCTAGTCTTATGACCGAAGTCGTTGGACCGCAGCCCGGTGCAACGCGCTTTCCGCGAGTCTTTCGAACGAATGTGAAAAGAGGAATGGTCATGGAGGTCAGGGTCGACAGGGATCGCTGCGAGGCGAACGGCGTGTGCGTCGGAATCGCTCCCGACATCTTCGATCTGGATGACGACGAGGAGTTGATCATCTCGGCACCCGTGCCCCCGGCCGACAGGGAAGCCGACGTTCGTTCCGCGATCGCGCAGTGCCCGCGCGCTGCACTGACCGAACACTAGACCGAGCCTTGCGGCCAATGTAGAACACGTTCTACATTGGCCGCGTCGCCGGCAGCCGCAGCGACGAGGCACCGATCGGCACGAGGCCGGTCGACGTCACGGGTACGGGAGTGCGTTCATGAGTGCAGTCAACAGTCGCGAGGTCAGCCTGGAGGGCAAGGTCGCAATCGTGACCGGCTCGGGTTCCGGCCTCGGCCGGGCCGAGGCGATCGGCCTGGCGCAGTCCGGGGCGGCGGTCGTCGTCAACGATCTCGGTATCAACGACGCGGTCGAGTCCACGCTGGACGAAATCCGCACTCTCGGTGGAAAAGTCGAGTTCGTCGCCGGTGACGTCGGCGAGCGGTCCACTGCGGACGCGCTCATGGCCGCGGCGCAGGGCCTCGGCGGCGTCGACATCGTCGTCAACAACGCGGGCATCGTCCGCGACCGCATGCTGTTCGGTATGTCCGACGAGGAATGGGACCTCGTCCTCAAGGTCCACCTGCGTGGACACTTCCTTCTTTCCCGCAACGCCGCCACGTTCTGGCGGGACCAGTCGAAGGCGGCCGGTGCGCCCGTCTACGGCCGACTGATCAACACGTCATCCGAGGCCGGACTGCTCGGCCCGGCCGGGCAGCCGAACTACGGCGCCGCGAAGGCCGGAATCACGGCGCTGACGCTGTCGGCAGCGCGCGGCCTGTCCCGGTACGGTGTGCGCGCCAATGCCATCTGCCCCCGCGCCCGGACGTCGATGACGGAGTCCGTCTTCGGTGACGCTCCCAAGGGCGAGATCGATCCGCTGTCGCCCGAGCATGTTGCCGCGCTCGTGTCGTACCTGGCGTCGCCGGCGGCGGACAAGGTCAACGGTCAGGTATTCGTCGTCTACGGCCCCATGGTCGCGCTGATGGCGGCCCCCGTCGTGGAACAGCGGTTCGACGCGGCGGCGCAGTGGACGCCTGCCGATCTCGCGAACGAGATGGGCGCGTACTTCGACGACCGCGATCCCGAACGCATGTTCTCCGCATCCGAGGCGCTGAAGGGTCTCGGCTGATCGAGGCCGCTCCTCGCGACCGTGTCCCGCAATCTCCCCTGTAACGGGAGATTGCGGGATTTTCGATACATGCAGGACGAATGCGGACGAAGATGGGGCGGACGCGCGCGACGTGAGTCGGTGCGTCGGGGGAGTGGTACTTCGGGGGCAGAACGCTGTACTGGTGTCTAGAACGCGTTCCAGTTTTTCTGTCGGCTCCTGCCGGTCCGGGGCGCTCGGGGATGGGGTCGATTGCGGTTCTGGACGAGCGCGGCGATCGGAGTGGGTTGTCGATCCGGGCTATTTCGGGACGTCGGATCGCGGCGCCGGACGGCTATGGCGTCTCCTTCACGGCCGCGGCGAAGGCGCTGTTCAGGCTCGTTTATGGGATGGATCGACGTTCCGGGCGTTCGGCCGCTCGGCGTCCCGGCCGGCCGTGTGCAACGTCCGGTGTCGCCGCTTCGGGGCGTGGCGCGCGTCGGGGTTTCGGGTCCCGCGAGCGGAATTCCGAAAGTCGGACACCGTGGACCTTTGACAGGTGAACACGTTCTAGTTAATATGACCTGGATCACAGGGCGTTTGTGCTGTTCGGGCGCTCTGGGGGATGTGTTGCGTCGCGGAAGCGATCGGCGCACACACGATCGACAACGACGAGTTTCGAGTACTGGTGAGGAGGAAGAGTGGTCGACCTCCTCGAAGTACCCCTGAGAGCGGCCGGCGGATTCTTCGCGATGTCGGCGGACACGCTCAAGGCCGTCTTTTCGCGTCCGTTTCAACGGCGGGAGTTCATCGATCAGGCATGGTTCGTCGCCCGTGTGTCGATGATTCCGACCGTGCTTGTCGCGATCCCGTTCACGGTGCTGGTGAGCTTCACGATCAACATCCTGCTGAGGGAGATCGGTGCGGCCGACCTCAGCGGCGCGGGTGCGGCCCTCGGCGCGGTCACGCAGGTCGGTCCGATCGTCACGGTGCTCATCGTTGCCGGTGCCGGCGCGACCGCGATCTGCGCGGACCTCGCGGCGAGAACCATCCGCGAGGAGATCGACGCGATGCGCGTGCTCGGCATCAATCCGATCCACCGGCTGGTGGTGCCGCGAGTGCTGGCCTCCACCGCGGTTGCGCTCCTACTCAACGGCCTGGTCTGCACCATCGGCATCCTCGGCGGTTTCCTCTTCTCCGTGTACGTGCAGGACGTCAATCCGGGTGCCTTCGTCAACGGCATCACCCTCCTCACCGGCTTCGGCGAGTTGATGATCTCGATGCTCAAGGCCGGTCTGTTCGGAATGATCGCCGGTCTCATGGCCGCGTATCTCGGGATGAATGTCCGGGGCGGCGCCAAGAGCGTCGGCGACGCCGTCAACCAGACCGTCGTGTTCTCGTTCATGGCGCTGTTCGTGGTCAACGTGCTCATCACCGCCATCGGTATCAAGCTGACGTCCGGATGAGTGACAGGGGGGTGAAGTAGATGGCTCTGGTGGCATCGGGGCGTTTCGTCCGCACTCGGCGGCGGATCGCAAGAACGTCGCGGTCGGTGGACAAGGTTGGCGAGCAGGCGCTGTTCTTCTGGCGCGCGCTCGTGGGGGCGCCGCGCGCGCTGGTGCACTATCGGAGGGAAGTAATCCGCCTGATCGCCGAGATCGGCATGGGCACAGGCGCGCTCGCCGTCATTGGCGGCACCGTCGTCATCGTCGGCTTCCTGACGCTGTTCACAGGCGGTGTGATTGCCGTCCAGGGCTTCAGTTCGCTCGGGAACATCGGCGTCGAGGCCCTCACCGGCTTCTTCTCCGCTTTCATCAACGTGCGCATCGCCGCCCCGGTCATCGCGGGCATCGGCCTGGCCGCCACCATCGGCGCCGGCTCCACCGCGCAGCTCGGTGCCATGCGCGTCTCGGAGGAGATCGACGCGCTCGAATCGATGGCCATTCCGTCGGTTCCGTACCTGGTGTCGACACGTGTGATGGCCGGCATCATCGCGATCGTCCCGCTGTATTCGCTCGCGGTGATCGCGTCATTCGTGGCGAGCCGGTTCGCGACCGTTGTGCTCAACGGGCAGTCGGGCGGCGTCTACGACCACTACTTCTCGACGTTCCTCATACCGACAGACATCCTGTGGTCGTTCGTGCAGGCGATCGTGATGGGCGTGGCCGTGATGCTCATCCACACCTACTACGGTTTCAACGCGAGCGGTGGACCGGTGGGTGTCGGTGTCGCGGTCGGTAACGCGGTCCGCGCCTCGCTCATCGCCGTCGTGACCGTGACCCTGCTGATCTCACTGGCCATCTATGGCCAGTCCGGCAACTTCAACCTCTCGGGATAGGGGGGACGATGCCCGAAGCAAGGTGGAAGACGAAACTCGCTGCGGCCGTGATGGTGCTCGGCCTCGTGGCGATCGTCGTGGTGGCGCTGACGATGTTCGTCGGTGGATTCACGAAGAGCGAACCGGTCACGGTGACAGCCTCACGCTCAGGCCTGGTCATGGAACCCGACGCCAAGGTCAAACTCCGTGGTGTCGAAGTCGGTCGGGTGGCTTCGATCGACGAGGTCGACGGCCAGGCCCGGATCAAGCTCGACATGGATCCGTCGCAGATGCACCTCATTCCCGCGAACTCTCCCGTCGAGATCAAGTCGACCACGGTGTTCGGCGCCAAGTACGTCAACTTCGTTACTCCGAGCGATCCGTCGCCCAAGTCCCTTCAGCCGGGCTCGGTGATCGGCGCCGAGAGCGTCACTGTCGAGTTCAACACGCTGTTCCAGAACCTGTCGACGCTGCTGCAGCAGATCGAGCCGGAGAAGCTCAACGCGACGCTCGGTGCCATCTCGTCGGCGCTCAATGGGCGCGGTAACGAGCTGGGAGAGCTGCTGGGCGAGACGGATGCGTACCTGAAGAAGATGAATCCGACTCTGCCGCAACTGCAGCGGGATCTCGACGCTGCGGCCACCGTGACCAACACGTACGCCGACGTCACACCGGACCTGATGACACTGCTCGGCAATCTGACCGCGACCAGCGGCAGCATCGTCGAGGAGCGGGAGAACCTGCGCATGACGCTGGAGAACGCTGTGGCCCTCGCGAACAACGGCAACCAGTTGCTCACCGACAACGAGGCGAACCTGACGCGGTCGCTTGCGCTGCTGGAGCCGACCACGGCTCTGCTGTCCGGATATTCGCCGGCCATCTCGTGCCTCATCGTCGGGCTCAACAAGGCCCGCCCGATGGCCGAACAGATCGAGGGCGGTGGTCAGGCCGGGTTCGCGATGAGCTCGAGCTTCCTGGCGGGACTGGAGCCGTACACGTATCCGAGGGATCTACCCAAGGTCAACGCCACGGGTGGTCCGAGCTGCTGGGGCCTGCCCGACTTCGACCCGCGGCGTGACGGCAACGCGCCGTTCGTCGTGACGGACAACGCGAACACCCCGTACATGCCGGCGACGAAGTCGACCCTGAGCATGCCCACGCTGTTCCAGATGCTCTACGGCGGAACCCCGGTTGCGGAGGGTCGGAAGTGATGCGCGCGACCACAGTCAAGTTCCTTGCGTTCACCACTGTCATGGTGCTGATCTTCGCCGGTCTGGCAATCGTGTTCAGTCAGGCCCGATTCAGCAGCACCGACGGCTACCGTGCGGTGTTCACCAACGCGTCCGGTCTCAAGTCCGGGGAGAAGGTGCGGATCGCGGGTGTCCCCGTGGGCACGGTCAAGGGCGTCGAGGTGAACTCCGACAACCTCGCCAAGGTGACGTTCGACGTCGATGCGAAATACCCTCTGGTGCAGAGCACCCGGGCCACGGTCCGCTACGAGAACCTCGTCGGTGACCGGTACCTCGAACTGCTCGAGGGCGAGGGCTCGACGGCGCCGCTCGACACGGGCGGGACCATCCCGGAGTCGCAGACAGCGCCGGCCCTCGACCTCGACCTGCTTCTGGGTGGCTTCAAGCCGCTGCTCCGGGGACTCAGCGCTGAGCAGGTCAACGATCTGAGTGGCGCGCTGCTGCACGTCCTTCAGGGACAGGGCGGCACGCTGGTGTCGCTGCTCGGCAACACCAGTTCGTTCACGTCGACGCTCGCCGACCGGGACAAGTTGATCGGCGACGTCATCACGAATCTGAACACCACGTTGACGACCATCAACGACAAGGGTGACCAGTTCTCGTCGACGATCGACCAGCTCCAGCAATTGGTGAGCGGCTTGGCGCAGGACAAGGACCCGATCGGAGCCGCGATCCCGAAGATCGCCACGGCGACCGACGATCTTGCGCAGCTGCTCCAAGGAGCACGTCCGGATCTGCAGTCGACGATCGCCCACGCGAGCGATCTCGCGACGAACCTGCAGAACGGCCAGGACGACATCAACTGGGTGCTCGAGCGGTTGCCTGAGGCGTACCGGAAGCTGATCCGCACGGGTTCATACGGCGCGTTCTTCCAGTTCTATACGTGCGAAGTGGCGTTCAAGTTCTCCGGGCCCGACGGGAAGGAGCTGCGGGTGGACCTGCCGACCACACCGCTTCAGACAACGGGGAGGTGTGCATTCGATGGCCAAGGGTGAGCGGAATCTCACGCGCATCGGCATCATCGGTGTCGCTGTCTCGGCGTGCCTGGTGTTGGCTGGACTGCAGTACGACAGACTGCCGTTCCTGTTCGGCAACGTGCGCTACGAGGCGCTGTTCGAGGACGCGGGCGGGCTTATGCCCGACGACTTCGTGACCCTCGCCGGCGTCAACGTCGGCAAGGTGGAGAGTATCGAACTCGACGGTGCCGAAGTGCGGGTCGCCTTCTCGATGAACGAGGGTATTCGCCTCGGCGGCAGTTCGGGCGCCGACATCAAGACCAACACGATCCTCGGACGCAAGTCGCTTCAAGTGACCTCCGAGGGCGAGGACGTCATGAAGGTCGGCAGCACCATTCCGTTGGAGCGCACCAACTCTCCGTACTCGCTCAACGATGCGCTCGGGGACCTCACCTCGACCGTCTCGGATCTCGACACGAACCAGCTCAACGAGTCGCTCAACGCGGTGTCGGAGACGCTCTCCGACACCCCGCCCGAATTGCGCGCCGCGCTCGACGGCGTCACTCGCCTGTCCCAGAGCATCAACTCGCGAGACGAGTCCCTGAAGGACCTGCTGGGCCGGGCCGAGGGCGTGACGAAGATCCTTGCGGACCGCAGCGACCAGATCAACACGCTGATCCTCGACGGCAACCAGTTGCTCGGCGAACTCGACCGTCGCCGCAACGCGATCAGTGAGCTGATCACGAACGTCTCGGCCGTCTCGCAGCAGCTCACCGGTCTGGTTCAGGACAACGAGCAGCAGATGAAGCCGACGCTCGACAAGCTCAACGCGGTCGTCGCGAACCTGCAGAACAACAAGGACAACATCGGCCAGGCGCTCGAGGGTCTGGCGCCGTACGCGCGTTCGCTGGGCGAGGCTGTCGGCAGTGGCCCGTTCTTCATGGCGTATGTCGCGAACTTCAGCGTCAGCGCGCTCACGCAGACTGCGGTCGATCAACTGTTGTGGCCCGAGCATGTGCCGCAGGACCTCGCCCAGCTCCCGCCATTGACGACCGAGCTCAAGGATCCGAACCGATGAGCGACGAACAGCAGCAGACAAGTACCAGGAAGAAGTGGCTGACGATCGGTGGTGCTGCCGTCGTCGTGGTTGCCCTTCTCGTGGCCGGGGTGATCTACCTGTTCCCCGGGCTCGGAAAGACCACCATCACGGCGCAGTTCCCCTCCACCACAGGCTTGTACGCCGGCGACGACGTTCGAGTGCTCGGTGTGACGGTGGGCTCGATCGAGAGCATCGACCCCACCGGAACCGGCGCGACGGTCGTCATGAACGTCGATCGCTCGGTGGACATCCCGGCCGACGCCAAGGCGGTCATCATCGCGCCCAGCCTCGTCGCTGCGCGGTTCGTGCAGCTCACCCCGGTGTACACCGGGGGAGAGGCGATGGCAAACGGTGCTGAGATTCCGATGGAGCGCACCGCTGTTCCGGTGGAGTGGGACGAGATCAAGACGGAGCTGACGAAGCTGTCGGACGCACTCGGTCCACAGGGCGGTGCCGATCAGGGCTCGCTCGGCAACTTCATCGACACCGTCGGGGACAATCTCGACGGCAACGGTGATGCACTGCGCAGCACACTGCGCGAGCTGTCCGACACGATGAAGACCCTGTCTGACGGGCGAACCGATCTGTTCGCGACGATCCGCAACCTGCAGGTGTTCGTGTCGGCACTCGCGTCGAGCAACCAGCAGATCGTGCAGTTCGGCGGACGCCTGCAGTCCGTGTCGTCGCTGCTGGCCGACACCAGTGACGAACTCGGCACGGCGCTGCAGGATCTCGACGTCGCGATCGGCGACGTGAACCGCTTCGTCACCGAGAACCGCGCCTCACTCACCGAGCAGGTCGGCCGGTTGGCGGACGCGACCTCGGTGCTCGTCGAGAAGCGCCCGCAGCTCGAGCAGATTCTGCATGTCGCACCGAACGCCCTGGCGAACTTCAAGGACATCTACACCCCCAAGCAGGGATCGGTGAACGGTGTTATTGCCGCGAGCAACGCAAGGAACCCGATCAATATGGTCTGTGGCCTCATCGCGGGGCTCGAAACCAATGATTCGGATCGATCGGCAGACCTTTGTGCTCAGTTCCTCGGCCCGGTGCTCAACTCGATCACGACGAACTACCCGGCGATCCTGACGCGTGTAGCGGATTCCCAGGGTGCGCTGCCAGAGCAGATCGAGTTCAGCCCGCCGAGTCTCGCCGGCCAGGTGCCGGCGCGGGCGCCGTCGGGACCGTCCTCCTCCGAGATTGCGCCGCTCTTCACTATGCCGTCGGTCCAGGTGCCCAAGGACCTCAGCGAACTGCTCAATCCGGGAGGTGGGCGATGACCGGGAACCGTAAGCGAACCCGAGTGCTGGCCACGTCGGCCATCGCCCTCACCCTCACGCTGGCCGTGACAGGCTGCGAGTGGAACGGTCTCAACTCGGTTCCGTTGCCGGGCACCGAAGGCCGAGGAGACGACTCGTACACCGTGCAGGTTCAGATGCCGAACGTGACGACTATGTCGCAGAACTCACCGGTTCGGGTGAACGACGTGACGGTCGGCGCGGTCACCGGCATCGAGGTACAGGACTGGCACGCCCTCGTCACGGTGTCGCTCAACAAGGATGTGCAGTTGCCGGCCAACACGACGGCGAAGATCGGGCAGACCAGCCTGCTCGGTTCGCAGCACCTCGAGTTGTTGCCCCCGGTGGGCATCGCCCCGCAGGGAACCCTGAAGGACGGGGACGTCATCCCGCTCGAGCGAGCGGGCGCATACCCCACGACGGAGCAGACGCTCTCGTCCCTGTCGGTCGTGCTCAATGGCGGTGGCCTGGCGCAGATCAACGACATCACCCGGGAACTCAACGCGGCCCTCGGCGGGCGCGAGGATTCGATCAGGGACCTCCTACCGCAACTCGATCAGCTTGTGGGCAGTCTCGACGATCAGCGCACGCAGATCATCTCCGCCATGGAAGGGATCGATCGACTGGCCGGCACGGTGAACCAGCAGACCGACACGCTGAACCGCGCTCTCGACGGGATTCCGCCTGCCCTCGAGGTGCTGGTGGCGCAGCGTCAGAACCTGACGAATGCGCTTGTGGCGCTGGGTAACTTCAGTGACACCGCGACGCGGGTCATCAACGAGAGCGGCGACGATCTGAAGGCGAATCTTGCTTCGCTGTCACCGCTTCTGGAGCAGCTCGCCAGCACGGGTAACAACCTGACCGAGGTGCTGTCGCTGATGCTGACCTTCCCGTTCACGATGAAATACATGGATCAGGTGTTCCAGGGTGACTACGCGAACCTCAACATGATGATCGATCTGACCAACGAGCGCCTGACCAGCAACTTCATCGACTCGACGGGTTTGGGGCCGACACTCGCAGGTGTCGAGGGCGCGCTCGGGACGTTGGCGGGCACTGCCGGCCAGACCAACGATCCGCTCAAGATCCCCGAGCCGAAGAAGCCTGATCTGATCCAGCCCCAGCCCAAACCTGCGACGGCGGACGATATTCCGTCGCTGCAGATTCCTGGCCTTCCGCAACTAGGAGCGCCGACGCCATGATGCTCTCGAGGTTCGTCCGCATTCAGTTGGTGATCTTCTCGATCCTGACCGTCATCGGTCTGGTCGTGATGGGCACCCAGTACGTGCAACTGCCCGCGCTGTTCGGCATCGGGCAGAACCGCGTGACCGTGCAGCTGCCCTCGAGCGGTGGGCTGTACGTCAACGCCAATGTCGCGTTCCGCGGCACCAATATCGGCAAGGTCGAGGACGTCGTGCTCACCGAGGACGGTGTGGACGCGAAGCTGTCCATCAGCAGCAGCTACGACATCCCCGCGGACCTCGACGCGGCGGTCAAGAGCGTGTCCGCGGTCGGTGAGCAGTACGTCGACCTGATTCCGCGCACAGATTCGGAGCCGTACCTCACCGACGGGGACGTGATTCCCGTGGACCGCACGAGCATTCCACAGGACGTCGGCGTGATGCTCGACCAGGCGAACACTCTCGTCCAGAGTATCTCGAACACCCAGTTGCGCACCGTCGTCGACGAGTCGTTCAAGGCGTTCAACGGCGCCGGCCCGGACCTGCAGCGGCTCATCGACTCGGCGCGCCTGTTCGTCCAGGAGGCCAACGCCAACTCGGACGCCACCAAGACACTGATCGAACAGGCCGAGGGCCTGCTTGACACGCAAGTGGTCACGAGCGACGCGATCCGTGCGTGGACACAGAACCTGGTGACCTTCTCGAACCAGTTGCGCGCCAGCGATCCCCAGATTCGAAGTGTGCTGGCGCAGACGCCGAACGCCGCGACCGAGGCCAATGCCCTGTTCCAGGAGCTGAAGCCGACCCTGCCGCTGCTGCTCGCCAATCTGGTGAGCGTCGGTGAGGTCTCCACCATCTACCACAAGAGCATCGAGCAGGTGCTCGTGATCTATCCGCCGCTGGTGGCGTCGCTGCTGACCATGGCGATGAACGGGCCGATCGACGACGGCGCGATCGTGAACTTCGCGCTGCAGGTGAACGATCCGCCGCCGTGCACCACGGGCTTCCTCCCGGCCGACCAGTGGCGTGCACCGAACGAGAGGACGACGCCTCCCACGCCGTCGGACCTCTTCTGCAAGGTGGCCCAGGACGACCCGAGTGTGGTTCGCGGTGCGCGCAACTACCCGTGCATGGAGTTCCCGGACAAGAGGGCCGCTTCGCCCGAGGAGTGCGGTAGCGCAGCCGGATACGTTCCGCTGGGCAACAACCCGCCCAGTGGGCCGCCGCAGGATCCGTCTGTACCCTCGTACACGACGGCTCCGGCGAGCGTCGGGAGCGCGAATGTGCCTGCCACAGCGCGCCCCTACGACCCGACGACGGGCAAGTACGTCGGGCCCGACGGCCTGCTGTACTCGCAGCCGGGGCTTGCGGGAGGAACACCGAGAGAGGACACGACGTGGCAGACGATGATGACACGTCAGCAGGGCTGACACCCGACGAGTACAAGCGGCCGACACGTCGGCGTGCCAGTCGCAGTGCGGGACCGGCGAACGGCGACGGCGCACAGTCGGTGAAGAACGTACAGTCTGCCGACTCGGGTACCGGCCCCACAGGCATTATCACGTTGGAGAAGGCCCGGACGCCGGTCGTGGATGCCTCGGCGACGGAATCCTCCGCGGACACCGAGGCGGCAAACCTCTCGGGTCCGGCGGGGGAGGCTGCGTCGGACGATCGGAACCCGGTCGCCTCGACCGAACCCGGTCGGAGCCGCGGTGCGCTGGCGGCCATGATCGCTGTGGGCTTGGTGATCGTGGCGCTTCTCGGGGTCGGTGGGTGGTTGGTGTTCGAGCGGATGGCCGCCAATGATCGTGACGCCCGGCGAGAAGCCTTCATGGGAACCGCTCAGCAGACGGTCCTCAATCTCACGACGATCAAGCCGGAGACTGCCAAGGAAGACGTCGAGAAGATCCTGGCGGGGGCGAGCGGCGAGTTCAAGTCCGAGTTCGATGGCCGCGAGGACCCGTTCGTCAGCATCGTGAAGGAAGCCGGCGTGACCACGGTGGGCCGGATCGTCGCGTCCGGAATCGAGAGCGACAGCGAGGACACTGCAAAGGTTCTCGTGTCCGCGCGCGCCGATGTGACTACCCCCGACGGAGCGCAGAACGGTACGCGTGACTTCCGGATGCGAGTCACGGTGACCGACAACGACGGGACGTTGACCGCTTCGAAAGTGGAGTTCGTGCCGTGACCGACAAGAGTGTTGAGAACGAGGGCGCTGCTATGAGCACCGACACAGGTTTGCCGCCGACCGAGCTCGCGTCCGAGTCCGTGCCCGTGAAGTCCTCGTTGCCGACGGCGCTCGTGGCCGTCGCCGGCGTGGTGGTTGCAGCCCTGCTGGTGGGCGTCGGGTTTCTGGGCTGGGGCTACCTGCAGGATCGGGCCACCGAACAAGCCAGGACCGACGCGGTCCAGGCGGCAACGGCTCAGGCTACGGCGATGCTGTCCTACAACTTCAACGACGTCGACCAGCAGTTGGCTGCCGCCGGTGACGGTCTCACCGGTGACTTCAAGGCCGACTACGACAAGTTGGTGAAGGAAACGATCGCGCCGGGCGCCAAGGAGAAGAAGATCACCGTCGAAGCCACAGTGCAGGCGGGGGCGATCGAATCGGCGAGCCCTGACGACGCAGTGGTCCTGTTGTACGTCAACCAGATCACGACCAGTGAGGAAATGCCGGACGCCGCCACCACCGGCAGCCGGGTGCGGATGGAGATGCACAAGGACGGCGATCGCTGGCTGACAGGGCGACTCGCGCCGGTATAGCGATGCCCCGCGTCGCAGGGTGTCGAGTCGACGATGGCCGCAACTTCCTAGATGTGGAGGAGCGCCCGATCTGAGGGGATGCTGGGATGGTGCGTTCGGCTCCATACCGCTCCTTTCCCAATGGAATACTTCTGGACGCCATCTGTTTCGACCGGGGGGTAGTCACATCGATGAACCGGCAATCGACAGTCTCGAGGTCGATCACGACCGACGAACTTCGCAGTCTGGTGCGAAAGTCTCCCACTGCGCTCGCAGCTCATGACAAGTCGGCATGGCTCGAGCTGTTCGCTGAGGACCACACAGTGGAGGACCCGGTGGGTGGACGTCCGGTGATCGGTGGAGGATTCGACAAGAAGTCCGGGTCCCGGGGACGCGGACCCTTGTCGCGGTTCTGGGACACATTCATCGAGCCGAACAACATTCGGTTTCACCAAGAGCGAGACGACATTGTGACCGGGCTGTCGGTGGTCCGTGATGTGACCATCGAAGTAGGGTTCCCAGGTGGAGTGACTGCGCGTGCGCCAATGCACTTACTCTATGAGGTCACTCTGGACGAGGAGGTGCCTCGCATCCGTCGACACGCCTCGCACTGGGAGCCCGGACCCATGTTTGCGCAAGTCCGGGGTGTGGGTCCGACCGTGCTTCGTATCCGAGCGCGCACGGTCGCGCGGATGATTCGACTGCAAGGAGTGGGAGGGGCACACGCGTACGGCCGCTCGAGGAACAGCGTCGGCGAAGCGGGTAAGCGGTCCGTTCTCGACCTGGTACATGCCAGTCAGTCCGGAGATCAAGCGGCTCGGAACCTCCTTGGGGGCAAGGACGTTCGAGATATCGTCAAGATCATTGCGGCGGGCGATACCGTGACAGTGTCGTGCACTGCCGATGGGGTGCAGGCCGTTGTCTTCTTCTACCTCAACAGAAAGACAATGACCATCCGTCGATGCGACGTCTACAGCTGATTTCAAACCCGACATCGCGGGCTGAGTAGCAGCCTGTTCGCGGCGGAGGCGGGCGTTCGGCGGTCCGTAGCGCGACGTGCCCAGTGGGGCTCCGGACCCGGCCGGCGGAAGGGACGGGATCCGATATCTCTCGGGGCCCGGAGGTATTCGGACTAGCGGATGGGTGGCGCTGTGGCCAACTACTGTCGCGCGCATCGCGGAAGGTTTCTGGCGGTTCCCGGCAGAGCCTTTGTCCCTGCCTGCAGCGCGCCTGCGTTGGGCCATGCCTGCGGCATCCCCTGAGCGGACACGGTGTCCTTCCCTCTTCCGTCCTCGAGCCTCGAGTGGTCTCCCGTTGGACAACCCTGGTCCATGAGGTCGCGCCGCAACTGCGCACTTGATCCTTCCCGCTAGTACTTGGAAGACAGTTGCTCGCGGCGCGGGATCCGGCGCGGGACCATCGAAATCGTGAGACGAACCCGTCGGCGGCCGGCCGTCCCAATCCACGGCAGACGCAAGATAGACGCCGGTGCAAATTGTGAGTCAGATCATAATTCGGTGGCTGTTGGATTCTCCGAAATGTGGTTGATGGGTCCTTCGTCGTGCTTAACTGGCTTTGGTAGCGGCACCGAATCCGGGGGGTGGTTATCCAAAGCTTCTGCTCTTGTCGGTTATTCGATCAGTGTGGGTCGAGTACAAAATGCGGGAGGTCGGAGTTGTTCTCATTGTTGTGGCGCAAGAAAATCATTGGTTTGGCGAACGGCGCTGTGGCACTCTCTTTTGGGATGGTGGCGGCGCTCGCGCCGCCGGCCTCGGCGCACACGTTAACCAATATGTTCGATACAGGATGTCTGGGAAAGTCTCCCACGACGTTGTTTCCAAACAGCCACCTTCCGGGTAATACCATGTCAATCGAGGTATCTCACCCGAGCTCTGGCGTTTATCACCTTCAGACCGGAGTCGGAACTTTTGCCAACACGCCTACCGGGCCATCAGTACCGGCGGGAACTCTGGCGACGGCGATGTCGAGGTTTAGGCTGCTGTACAAGATCAACCCATCCACGTTTGTTTCTGCGTCGGTCGTTCCGGGTACCGGAATTGGTTTGGTGGGTCCCTCTTCGGTCACGCGGGTAAACGCGACTGGTGCCGCAGATCCCGGCGGCGATTACATCGCGCTGTCCGGCGGAGCCACCATCGCGGGGGCGAGTCCCTCTGGATCGAACGGATCGGTTGCTGGACTAACCGCTCCTGCTGTGGGTGGACCCACTAGTACGACGTCTTTTCAACTTCCAGCGGTGTCCATTTCGACAACGGCGAATGAATTGGATGCCGTTGTTGCAACGAATGGGTCGGCGGGGAAGTACGGGAACCCTGCGAACTTCTTGACCTTCCTGGTTTCAGTGAGCTACTACGGTGTTGCTTCGCACGCTGCGACGATGTGTATGCCGACCGACGTATCTGCATTGTCTGATTCGGATATCGGAAGCTATCTACCCTTGAATGGCGGCGCAGGTTCGCTTCATTCGTGAAGGTTGTCATGTCTGATTCGTCGACCGTCAAAAGGCTCACCACCTCTGCACGGCTTATCTGGGGGCCGTGAGAATGTAGCCGCTTCCGATCTGCGGCGGGTGCGATTGGCTAATTGGTGCGAGTCGGGAAAATGTTGCAGCGCCGTAGTGGGGTGCAGGCTTTAGAATTGCGATTTTGGCAACGGGTATTCCTTGTTCGTCCATACGGCCGGAATCGGTGTTGAATCTCTTGCGGCGTTGGGGTTCCGGCGACCGAATTTCGGGAAGAAGTTGGAGGAGATCGTACTGATGACTGATGACGCAAAGCTCCGGGAATATCTCGAACGAGTGACGGTCGAGCTGCGTAGAACAAAATCCTCTCTATCCGCACTCGAAGCGTCGTTGTCGGAACCGATTGCGATTGTCGGCATGGGTTGCAGATTTCCAGGGGGAATCGATTCGCCCAAGGCTTTGTGGCAGGTTGTGGATTCGGGTACCGACGTAGTGGGGTCGTTTCCTGAGGACCGTGGATGGAGGCTCCAGGATCTCTTCGACGACGACTGGGAACGCAAGGGAACGACCTACGCGAGGGAGGGAGGTTTCCTGGACTCCATCGCGGACTTCGACGCGGGATTCTTCGGTTTGTCGCCGCGGGAAGCGCGTGTAACGGACCCTCAGCAGCGACTGACGCTCGAGGTGGTCTGGGAGGCACTGGAGCGCGCCCACGTCGATCCTGCATCCTTGCGCGCCAGCAATACGGGCGTGTATCTCGGCGCCATTTTCGACGAGTACGGAGATCGACTCCGTACCCCGTCAGGCGGTATGGGCGAATACGAAGGTCAAGTTCTTCTGGGGAATTCGCGAGGAATCCTCTCCGGACGTATCGCATATGTACTCGGTCTAGAAGGGCCGGCGATCACTATCGATACGGCTTGCTCGTCCGCGCTCGTCGCGCTTCATCAAGCGGTGACGTCGTTGCGGATGGGGGAATGTGACCTGGCAATCGCCGGCGGCGTGACGATCATGGCCACGCCGTCATTTCTCTTGGAGTTCTCCAGACAGCGGGGGGTGGCGGCTGACGGTCGAAGCAAGGCATTCTCCGCCTCGGCCGACGGTATGGGCGTTGGCGAGGGTGCTGGTGTCGTTGTCGTGGAGCGACTTTCGGATGCCGTCCGCAACAACCGTCCAATACTTGCCGTCGTACGCGGGTCTGCGGTCAACCAAGATGGCGCATCGAATGGATTGACGGCACCTAATGGCCGAGCCCAGCAACGCCTCATCCGCAGCTGTCTAGCAAATGCCGGCCTGGGTTTCGAGGACGTCGATGTGGTCGAAGCTCACGGGACCGGTACCAAGCTGGGAGACCCCATCGAAGCAGAGGCGTTGCTTCGCACGTACGGGCAGGCTCGGCCGCCGGAGAGGCCGCTCTGGTTGGGCTCGGTGAAGTCGAATATCGGCCACTCGCAGGGTGCAGCGGGGATCGCGGGAATCATCAAGATGGTCGGCGCCATGCAGAACGAAGTGCTACCGAGGACATTGCATGCGGATACGCCTACGCCGCTGGTGGATTGGCAGTCCGGCAACGTCCGGCTACTCCAGGAACCGCGACAATGGCCAGTGGCGGACGACAGGCCACGGCGTGCCGGCGTCTCTTCGTTCGGTGTGAGTGGGACAAACGCTCATGTCATCCTCGAGGAATACAGCGTGCAACAGGACTCGCACCGGCCTGAGGCGCGTGACGCGTCGGACCCGCCGGTGCCGTTCACACTGTCTGCGCGGAGCGAAGTCGCGCTCGAGGCCTATGCGTCGCGGCTCCTCGACCATCTGTCCGATCGTCCAGACGTCGATCCAGTTACCCTCGCGCGGTCACTGTTTCACACCCGCACGCACTTCCAGCACCGCGCTGTCGTCGTAGGTCGGTCGGTGGAGGACTTCGCCATGGGACTTCGATCGCTGGAGACCAACGGGTTCGACCATATGACCATTACCGGACGGGCGAAGGCGCGGAAGGTGGCGTTCGTGTTTCCCGGGCAGGGATCGCAGTGGGACGGGATGGGGCGCGATCTGCTGGAGAGTTCGGCGGTGTTTGCGGACAGCATCGACGCGTGTGACGCCGCGTTCGCCGAGCACCTTGGATGGTCGTTGCGGAGCGTTATCAGCGGTGCTACGGACAGCCCTGCGTCCGACCGTGTCGACGTGGTCCAGCCCCTCCTGTTCGCCATCAACGTGTCGCTCGCAGCGATGTGGCGGTCCCTGGGCGTCGAGCCGTCCTGCGTGATGGGGCATTCACAAGGTGAGATCGCCGCCCTCCACGTGGCGGGTGCGCTCTCTCTGGAGGACGCGGTACGGGTGGTTGCGCTGCGGAGCCGGTCGATTCGCGAACTTGCGAGCGGTGGCGCGATGGCCGTGATCAACGCAGCCCCCGAATCGGTGTCGGCAATCCTCGGTGGCCGGATCGATGTTTCCATCGCGGCTGTCAACGGGCCACGCACCGTCGTCATATCCGGCGAGTCGTCCGCGGTCGATCGCATTGTCGGGGAATGCGATTCGTCGGGAGTGACCGCCCAACTGATCCCAGTCGACTACGCGTCCCATTCGCCGCAGATGGATGTGCTATTTTCGCGCTTATCGGATGCCCTCGGCGACATCGTGCCGCGCCCGTCGGGTATCCCGTTCTATTCGGCCGTGACCGCAACGCTCGAGGAGCCGGGTGATCTGGGTAGCGCCTACTGGTTCGAGAACCTGAGGCGGCCTGTCGATTTCGTGGGAGCCGTGAGGTCTGCGCTCAGCGACGGAGTCGATGTGTTCATCGAAGTCAGTCCTCATCCGGTCCTGGTTCCTGCGCTCGAGCAGATATTCGACGCGGAATCGAGCGATTTGACGGCAGTCGGTACCGTCAATCGGAACGACGCCGAGCGGACGTCCCTTGTCCTCAACGCTTCACGGTTGTTCTGCTGCGGCGTAGATGTCGATCTCGACGCGGTGGCCCCCGTGGTTCGGGACGCTGTCGGTACCGTCGATCTGCCGACGTATCCGTTCGAGCGCAAGCGATACTGGGTGGATCCGCCGGAAGTGGTCGGGATTTCATCCGGAACTGAAGAAGTTCAACATCCATTTGTCGGTAGCATGGCGCGACTGGCTTCCGGCGATGCAGTTCTCTTCTTCGGCGAGATATCTCCGGTGAAGCAACGGTGGCTCCTGGATCATGCAGTCTGCGGGCAGGTGCTGGTTCCTGCAACAGCTTTGCTCGAGATTTCGATGTTCGCGGCCAAGAGTCTGGATATGAGCCGGCTGGACGAACTCACAATCGTCACGCCGATCGTGATTCCAGACCGTGAAACCGTAGATATCCAAATAGTGGTGAAGTCGCCTGGTACTGATTCTTGCCCGATCGAAATATATGCTAAGAGTGGTTGCCTGGAAACGGGAGGTTCGGCGGAATGGGTACTCAGTGCGACCGGGGAGCTCCGCGGGGAGGCCGCGGGGGGGCTGAACTCCCGTAGTCTGGGCGAATCATGGCCGCCCGGTGTGGTGCGTGAGATCGATGTGTCCGAGTTGTATCTCAAACTCGATGCGGCCGGTTACCAGTACGGGCCTACTTTCCGCGGACTCTCGAGAGCGTGGCAGGCGGAGTCCGGCGTGTATGCCGAAATTGATTGTCCAGCAGAGATATTCGATCAGATCCCGCTCTTCATGATCCATCCGGCGATGCTGGATTCGGGGCTTCACGGTGTCGTCGATGCTCTTTCGCTCGGCGCCTCGGGGATGATGCTTCCCTTCTCCTGGAGGGGTGTCGAGTTCTCGGAGATGAAACCGAGCAAGTTTCGAATCGCGATTTCCATGCGCGAATCGGCGAGCATCGAAATTTGTGTGTATGACGGTCATGGGCAGGCGATCTGGTCGGCGGATTCATTGTTCATGCGATCGCTTCCGTCGGAGGGCTTCGCATCCCGGCGATCGGGAGTGGACAACCTGTTCGACCTTCGTTGGGAACGACTGACCCGGACCCAGGTCCCCTCGGGGAAGGAACTCGGCGAAGTCGCCGTTCTCGGAAAACCGGTCGGGGAGTTTGCCGAAGTTCTGGACGCCGCGAGCGTTACCTTCCATGAAGACATGGACTCCCTGCTGAAGGACATCGAAAACGGGCGAGAAGTTCCATCCCTCGTAGTGATCGATCTCGTGGGGACGGGTTCGGAGGACGCAGCACCCTCGCTGGAGCTAGTCACAGTCGTGGTGTCAGAGATCCAGCGGTTCCTGACCTCGGACAAGTTGAGGAATGCGCGTCTTTCTCTATTCACTGTCGGCGGTGTCGCGTGCGCGGGTGCGGACGCGCGTTTTCCGTCAGCCGGGGCTGTGTGGGGCGCCGTCAGAAGCGTTCAGATGGAGCACCCTGACCGGGTACGACTGATCGACATCGACAGCCCTGTGCTCTCTTCCGACAGGATCCATGACGTTCTCAATGCGGATGATCCTCAGTTCGCGGTCCGGCGGGGGCAGGTCTTCGTCCCGAGGTTGGAGAGGCTCGGAACGGCAGGTCCGCGCGACCCGCTGACGATTCCCGCGGACGGTAGCGACTGGCGGCTGACCGTTGGGAACGACGGCGTGATCGACAGCGTGGCGCTTGCGGCTGTCGATACCGTTGGTTCCGAGCTGAGCAGCAATCAAGCTCTGATCGAGGTCAGAGCCGCGGGCCTCAACTTCCGCGATGTGCTCATAAGCTTGAACTCGTACAACGGAGTTGGAAGCGCGGGCAGCGAATGTGCCGGCGTCGTGACAGCGGTTGCGGACAACGTCTGCGACATAGCAGTCGGCGACAGGGTCTTCGGCCGATGCATCGATTCACTGAGTTCGATTGCCGTAGCGGACGCTCGCGAACTCGTCCGTATGCCCGATGACTGGACGTTCGCGGAGGCGGCGGCAATGCCCATCGCATACGGCACCGCCTACTACGCCCTCGTCGATCTGGCGGACCTGCGGCGTGGGGAGCGAGTGTTGATTCACTCCGCGGCGAGTGGCGTCGGTATGGCGGCGGTCGGGCTGGCACAGCACTTGGGGGCTGAGATATACGCGACGGCGAACCCCGAGAAGTTTGCGGTCCTTGAATCCATGGGTATTCCGCGTGACCACATCGCGTCGTCCCGAAATGGAGATTTCGAGGAGGTCTTCGCACGTCGGACCCGGGGAGCGGGCATGGACGTGGCACTCGATGCGTTCTCCGGCCGACTGGTGGACGCGACATTGCGACTCATGGGTAGTACGGGCTCGCGGTTCGTCGAGATCGGACGCGCCGACCTCCGTGACCCGGTCGAGGTAGCGCAGGCATATCCGGGAGTCGACTACAAGGTCTTCAACTTGCTCGGGATGTCACCGGAACAGGTCGGCGAGCGGCTGCGGACGATTACCGATCTGGTTCGGGACGACCTGTGGCGTCGGATCCCGGTCAGGGCCTGGGACATTCGTCTAGTTCGGGATGCCCTCCGGCATATGGGTGATGGACGTCAGGTCGGAAAGAATGTCGCTACGATGCCGCCCGTAGCGCTGAGATCGTTCCGCGACGGAACGGTTCTCATCACCGGCGGCACCGGAATGGCTGGATCGAACGTCGCCCGTCATCTGGTTCGGCAATGGGGCATTCGCAACCTGGTTCTTGCCTCGCGGAGCGGTGTCGATTCTCCTGGGGCCGTGGAGCTGTCGTCGGAGCTGGAAGCGATCGGCGCCTCGGTCCGGTTTGTTGCCTGCGACGTCTCGAATCCCGACGCGGTCTCGCGTCTGGTCGACTCGATCACTGCGGACTTCCCACTGATCGGGGTGGTGCACTGCTCGGCGGTCCTCGATGACAAGGCGGTGGAATCTCTGGATGCCGAGTCGATTTCGAAGGTGTTCGACACGAAGGCGACCGGTGCATGGAATCTGCATGCGTCGACCGCGGATCTGGACCTGGCGTTCTTCGTCGTGTTCTCCTCGGTCGCAGGAGTACTGGGCAGCCCGGGCCAAGCCAACTACGCGGCTGCCAACGGGTATCTCGACGGTCTGGTGAGGTGGCGGCGGAGCCTGGGTTTGGCCGGTACGTCGATCGCGTGGGGGCTCTGGAGTGAGCCGAGTTCGTTGACCCAGAACATGCTTGCCAGCGACATCAATCGGCTGAAGCGAATCGGATTGATCGGCATGGAGTCCGAGGAGGCGCTGGATGCGTTCGATCGCACGGTGCTCTCTGCGTGTGCGGTTCCAGTCGCAACACGGCTCGACGTGGAGTCTGCGATGTCGCGGCCCGAGCACCGGCAGTTCGCGAGTGTCTTCGAGAACCTGGTCAAGAAGCGCGGGGGAGGACGAGGGGCCGAACCGGCGACCACGAGCCCTGAGCTCAGCACCACCCTCTTGTCCGCGCCGGCGAACCGACGGAACGACATCGCGTTGACGTCGATACAGCGTGAAATTGCAGCCACTCTCGGGTTGGAGTCCGCCGCTGAGGTCGAGCCCGATGTCGCGTTCCGATCTCTCGGATTCGACTCACTTACCGCTGTCGAACTGCGTAATCGGTTGAACAACCGAACGGGACTTCGTCTACCGACCACCATCGTTTTCGATCGACCAACGCCACGGCAGCTCGCCACGGCAATCGTCGAAGCTCTTTCTGAAATCTCTTCGGTCGACCCCGACGATGCCGAACTCGATGAGGTGGAGGCACTTCTCGCCCAGCTAGAGAACGCAATCATGAAGTCGGGCAAGCTGTTAGAAGATTCGGTCCTGATCAGGGGGCGAATCGACGCGTTGCTCGAAAGCGTCGGGGTCGGATCCGGTGACGAGGGCGGCGAACGTAGCGTCTCGGAACTGTCCGACGACGAGCTGTACGAAGCCATCGACCGGGAGATCGGGGCAGGCAATGATGGGCGGTGATTTCGAGATGGCAGATTCAATCGAATGCTCGGACAGTCGATCGGATGGCGAACTGCGTTTCCGTGAGATCGATACCGGAATCGACCTCGACCGATTCGCGCGGGGATGGCACTGTCTGGGCCGCGAGCAGGATTTCCTGGACGGACTTCCACACGCGGTCGATGCCTTCGGCGGCAAACTTGTGGTTTTCGCGGACTCGGCGAAGCGGATCCGTGTACTCGATGCGTATTGCAGGCACATGGGCGCGGATCTGAGTCAGGGGACTGTCAAGGGTGATTCCATAGCCTGTCCTTTCCACGATTGGCGATGGGGCGGTGACGGACGGTGCACGGAAGTGCCCTACGCCCGTCGCGTCCCTGCCCTTGCTCGTACACGTTCCTGGCCTACGATGGTCGAGAACAAGCTGTTGTTCATTTGGCATGATCCGGAAGGTCGGCCACCGAGCGTCGGAACTCAGATCCCCCGAATCGACGAGATCTTTACCGATGAATGGACTGACTGGATATGGGGTGGTGTCCAGGTCGAGGGCTCAAACTCCAGAGAGATTATGGACAACATCGTCGATGTGGCCCACTTCTTTTACTTGCACTTCGGTATTCCTGACTATTTCAAGGTCAGTCTTGACGGTGAGAATGCGGTGCAAAGCATCGGGATGGCTGGGCGTAAGGATATCGGGCCAGGCCGGGATTTCGACGGGTCGATGTACGTGGATTCTGTTGCGGCATATTTCGGACCGGCATACATGGAGAATCGACAGCATTTCAACTACAGCGGAATCGAAATGGATGCGATCGCTGTGTTCACCCACTTTCCGGTGAGTAAGAACGTGTTCAGACTGCAGTGGGGAATAGCCGTAAACAAGACTCCGGGATTCGACGATAAGGTTATCGATCTCGTGGCCCGTCGCCTCTATGACGCGGCAACCGAGGGATTCATGCAAGATGTGGAGATCTGGAGAAACAAAACCAAGATGGAAAATCCGCTTCTGTGTGACGAGGACGGGCCGGTCTATCAGCTACGTCGGTGGTACAACCAGTTCTTTATCGATGTACACGATATCGCGCCGGACATGCATGCGAGGTTCGAATTCATCGTGGATACGACGTGGTCGCGGGAGCGTTGGGAAGCGGAGGTCGCGAGCCGCATAACTGCAGAATCAGAACGACTCGAGGAAATGGCGGATGCGAGCGAATAGGGGAGATTATGCGTGAAACGGCTATCTTGGCTGCGGTTCGGACACCATTCACCCGTGCTTTCACCGGCGGGCTCGGCCAGGCATCGGAGTTCGATCTTGCGAAGTCTGTGATCGAAGGGTCGTTGGTCCAATCGGGCCTGCCCCCGGAAGCGGTCGATGACGTCGCGCTCGGTGAGGTTTACCAGGGAGGCGGATGCATCGCGAGATACGCGGCGCTTGACCTCGGGCTGCCGGTCGATACGCCAGGGGTCGCGATCGGGGGTTTCTGTGCATCCGGGATGCTTGCCATTCATCACGGCGTTGCGGGCATACGATCCGGAATGAGCCGCGCTGTGATCGCCGGTGGAGTCACGTCTGTAACGCATGCGCCGGTGACCTATCCGATGTCGGCGGACCCGGCGAATTCTGCGCCGGTCTGGTCGCCGAGTCATCCCAGCACTTCGGCCGCTCCTGCAGGGGACTTGACCTTCACCATCGGTGAGGCCACCGCGCGCTCGTTGGGCATCGGACGCGAGGAACTCGATGAATGGGCAGTGCGGGCTCACGCGCTGGCAGTGTCCGCGCTGGACAAAGGGATCTTCGATGCCGAGAAGGTCTCCGTCCGTCTCGCGGCTGGCGGGACGGCCGAGGCGGACGAGTTGCCCCAGCGGGGAGTCACAGCAGAAGGATTACGTGAGTTGGAGCCTGTCCTCGGACCCGGAAACACAGTCACTGTGGGGAACCAGACCGGCCTGACCGATGGTGCAGCGGCGCTGTGCTTGAGCGGTGGACGGGAAGCTGGGGATTTCGGAATCAAGCCGCTGGGCTTCGTGACCGGATGGGGTAGCGCCGGGGTCGAACCCAACGAGAGCATGTCCGCGGCGTTCGTGTCCGTACGAAGGGCACTGACAGTCGCGGGCGTCAGGTTGGACGACGTCGATCTGTTCGAGATTCACGATTCCTTCGCAGTAATCGGTCTGGCGTTCGAGAAGGGCTTAGAGATCGAACGGGAGAAGATCAACGTTCTGGGCGGCGGTCTGGCGTTGGGACATCCCTTCGCAGGGTCGGGCGCGCGAACCGTCGTCACTCTGGTTCATGAACTCCAACGACGTGGAGGTGGGACCGGTCTGGCAGCAATTCTCGGTGCGGGTGGACTCGCGACAGCAACGGTGGTTCAAGTTTGAAGGGAAGCGCCCGGCC
Organism: Rhodococcus sp. BE178; assembly: GCF_050433545.1. Lineage (NCBI taxonomy): Bacteria > Bacillati > Actinomycetota > Actinomycetes > Mycobacteriales > Nocardiaceae > Rhodococcus > Rhodococcus sp. BE178. The sequence continues at coordinate 32,909 of NZ_JBNPXA010000019.1, forward strand.
AGATGAATGGACCGCGATTGTCATCCGCGGTGGCGGGAGCTCAAAGATCGTAGTAGACGCCGGTCGCTGTCTCAGATCTTGTCCACAGTTTTGCGGCCAGATCCGAGTCCAGCGCCGTCTTGCTGGGCCGCGTCAATGCAGGTAATCCCCGGATCTGAAGAAGGCCTGACGGGCCGACGAGGGTTCCGCCGGTGATTTCGGGGACCGTGGAAGCGTGAATTGCAGGGAGGCAACCCGACTCCGGGCTCTGGCCGGCGACGGCGCAAATCGCCTTCCATGCGATATCGCCGATCGGGGACTCGGTGTGCAACCCTACCGTAGTTCGGCAAATTCCAGGATGGACGGCGACGGATTTCAACTGACGACCCGACGAGGTCAACCGGCGGTGCAGCTCGTTGACGAAAAGGAGGTTGGCGAGTTTGGACTGACAGTAAGCGCCGAATGGGGTGTACCGACGCCGTTGCCAACCAAAATCGTTCGGATCCAACGTCCCCATGTGGAGGAGGCCCGCGAAATGATGCGCCATACTGGAAACGACGACCACTCTGTCCGTGATCTTATCGAGGAGGAGGCCGATCAGTGCGAAGTGGCCGAGATGATTTGTTGCCATGTGCAACTCGAACCCGAGGCTTGTTTGTTTGAACGGAACAGCGGAAATTCCGGCGTTCGCTATTACTACATCGACGGTGTCGACGGACTCCGCGAACTGAGCGATCGAGATGGCGTCGGTCAGGTCCAGTTTCAGTGAGGTCACCCTCGGACTGATCGACGCCGCTAGAACTTGGGCTCGTTTCGTATCGCGACAGGCCAGTATGACATTGGCGCCTCGGTCGGCGAGGACCCGGGCAGTGGCAGCTCCCAACCCGCTGTTGCCGCCGGTGATGATGAAGTTTCGTCCGGACTGATCGGGGACGGATACATGAGATTCATTCCGTTGCACTATCGAACCTTCCCTGTTCCGTTCCGGTGCCGATCCCCGAAACCTCCGAGATTCGACAGGCTTGCACGGGCCATTGCGCGAGGGGTGAACAGGGTCAGTGGTGATTTGTTTCGGGTGCTCACCCCGAAAAGTTGGTCTGCTATCCAGGGATCTCGTGTCGCCGCGCGATAAAGGAAATCTACGACCGACGAGAATTCGCGGCGATGGCTGAAGTCGATCGCTGCGTGTTGATGAGGCAACAAGTGCCACCGGTGTCGCAGTTGGTAGCGGAACAGAGCTCGATCCAGGCCGGCAGTCGACCCGGAACCGTCGAGAACCGAGGAGACTTCGTCAGCCAACCATTCAGCCGATTGCAGCGCCCAGCCGCAGCCGGCACCAATCAGGGGGTCAGTCACCATTGCAGCGTCGCCGATCAGGGCAACTCCTTTTCGAACGATCTTCCGACGTAAGACCATCGGGTAGTCCCGCGTGCCGATGACATCCGATAGTCGGGTCGCACTCGACAGATCCGGGGCGGAATCGAGGCCGATGAACGTTTTGCATAACGCGCCCTCCCGGTCGCTCATGAACTCACCGATACGCTCCTTGTCCGGCATCGCAGCAACGACAACCACGCCATCGTCGTGGACGGAAATGGATGCCGCGTCCGGCTCGAGTAGCCAGACGCGCAGGCTCTGATCGTCGGGAACAACGACGTCTCGATACTGTGCAAAGAAGGTGAACCGTCGATTCGGATACTGCTTACCCGGTAGATCTGATTGACACGCAACCCGCGAGTGGCGTCCATCGGCGCCCACGACAAGGTGACTGTCGACTCGATGTGTGGTGCCACGGGACGCGAACTGGACGCCATCGACTCGATCATCGGACGAGCGTGTGAGCCCGATGACCTTGGCGCCTAGAACAAGTTCCACCCCAGGTGTTTCCGCGGCAACCCGACGAATGATGGGGTCGAGGGTTTCGCGACGAATATTATAGCCATAATTTGGTCGGTTCGGGGTCGGACTTTCCCGTAGCCATCCATGTCTTGTCCACAGGCTGTCGCGCGTTCGAACTCCACCGGCATCTTCGATTTCGGAGTGTATCCCGAGCCTTCTCAATGTGGGCACAGCGCTCGATCGAATGACATGCGTGCACAGCCGTTTGTATGAGTTTTCGTGTGTGTGGGTCTCGAGAAGGGCTACCTTCAGTCCTTTCCTGCCGAGGAGGATTGCGGCAGCACTACCGGCGAGACCGGCTCCAGCGATAACTACATCATATTCAGGCACTGGTCCTCCTGTAGCGGCGGGAAGATCGAATCCAGCGTAGCCGTCGGATCGGGAAGGATTGCAGGTTCGACGATATTCGTAGAAATCACCGCCTGGGGGACGGTATGGGCGTGTTTGGTCAATTCACTCATGTATTGAGCCGCCCGCGGCTAGAGTCGAGAGTCGTGGGGCCTCCATTGATGTGGATGCATGCCGGCGGTGGCCAGAGCGTTCGGGTTAGCAGCCTTTCGTTCGGTCGGTTCCTGCGATCGCTCGGTGGTTAGCTTTCGGAAGCGAAGTCGGGGAGTACTTCTACGCCGTTAAGGAGGGCAGCCTCAGGCCTCAGGCTAAATCTCTCGCCGCCGCGTCGCCACCGGGGCGTGGGTGGGATTCGTATCGGCGGGGTCAGGGTCGACGCGGATGCGGTGGATTCATGTTTTCTGCAGCTGGAATTGAGGAGTTTATATGTCTGTTCTCGACAGCAGGAACTCGGGCCGATCGGTGGCATCACGGGTCCCGCTGCTTGGCTGGATCGTCAATTTTTTGGTGAGAAGTTCTGAGCGGGGGTCGCTCCCGAAGATTATCTACGGGGCCGTCACGGAGATGACGGTTGTGGCGGTCTTGATCATGCTTGCCCTGTACATCTGGGTTTTTCCAGACGGCTCTTCAACCGACGACATCGTCTACTTCTTCACCACATATCGCGGCTATGTCAAGGCTGCGATGCTCTTTGCGGCCTTTCTGTTCGTGCTTCTGTTGTGCATTAGTGGGGCGATTGCGGGGCGGTTGTTCAGTCTGGATTCCAGTCCGGGGCACAGGGTGAGTTGGATCGGCTTCGGAAGCGACATAGCTGTCATGACGATATTTGCGATGATCACCGGAATAACGGCATCGGTAAATCTGCTGGCCGGTCAGGTTTCTGCAGATATCGTACACGCCCTCCATGTTGTCAGCTTCACGTCTGCGTTCATTCTGGGCGGGCTCTGGATTCCCTTTCTTGTGTCATTTATATTGATTTCTGTCCGATCGCGAGAATTTCCGATTTGGCTTAATTGGTTCGCGGTCTGCACAGTGATCCTGAACGGTTTCAGCCTGTTCGCGTGCCTGACTCTATCCGGGCCGTTCAACGGCCAGAACGGCTTGTTGGCACTCGGGGGTGCAACGGTCGGACCCATACCATTCTTGTTCTTTGTCTCCGCCCACATCTTCCTCCAGGAAGTTTCTGAGAAGGCCGTGAAGGTCAAGGCTGATTTGGGGATGGTTCAGCAGGCCGTGTAAATCAATCGTCGGAAAGGTTGCGAATGGTTGTAGGGATTTCTTTAGGAGCTGTGACCGATGGGCGCGACGGCATTGTTTCCAGGACTCGACGCTGGCTGAGTGAAGGTGTGAAGTTCCTCGGGTTGGTGTTCCGAGTGGGTTCTGGTACGTCGAGTATCGGACGTGCATACGACATCATCGGAAGTCGAAACTGGTTCTCTGAGAGTTCGTTGTTCTTGAACCTCGGCTACTGGGTAGGCGCGCCGACCAGCCTCGATGAGGCAAGTGCTCAGTTGGCGCGTCTCGTTGCGCGGGAAGCTGATCTCGAAGCGGGGGATGTGGTTGTCGACGTCGGTCCGGGGTTCGGAGATCAGAATGTCCTGTGGTTGAAGGAGTTCGGACCACGGCAGATCGTCGGAGTCAACATATCCGCTACTCAGATCAAGCTTGCAGAAGATCGGGCGCGCGACTTGGGGATGTCCGATAGGATTATCTATCGGGAAGGGTCCGCGTCTGCCCTTCCCGTTGGGAACGGTTTTGCGAGCAAGGTAGTCGCCCTCGAGTCTGCTTTTCATTTTCCATCCCGCCGAGAGTTCTTCTCAGAGGCCAATCGAATATTGGCTGATGGCGGCCGAATTGTCACGGCGGACATGATAATGAAAGGTGCCCGAAAGGAAGCAAGGCGCAAGTATTCCTGGCTGAGGCGGTACTACGACAACGAGTTCGTGGATATTGACGGCTACACGCGGATGCTCGAGGAATCGGGCTTCTGTAATGTCCGCGTCTACTCGATATCGGATCAAGTGTTCCTGCCGTTTGCGCGCTATGTGAAGGCGCGTAAGCGCGACCGCGCGGTGCGTCATGTCAACCCGATGGTCAGGGTGTTCTACGGTAGTACCTCAATCAAGGCGCTGGCGCGCACCTGTGACTATGTGGTCGCTGTAGGCGACAAGAAGGCAATCGGATAGAGGTCTACCAGCCGGCGTCGGGGAAATGCCCAGCACTCGACGTCGGCGGGGTGGAGCCCGTCAGTTCTGCTCCGTGTACTCGCCGTCCGCGGGCAGCAGAGCCGCCCCGGCGACGCCCTGCTGGCTGAGTGCGTCGAGGAAGGACCGGGCCCAGCGGTCGACGTCATGGGCCAGGACCTGGCGGCGCAGGGCGCGCATGTGGCGTCGGCCGTCCTCCCGGTTCTGGTTCAGTGCTTCCTCCATCTTGTCCTTGACGTCGTCGAGGTCGTGGGGGTTGCACAGGAAGGCCTGGCGGAGTTCGGCTGCGGCGCCGGTGAATTCGCTGAGCAGCAGGGCGCCGCCGAGGTCGCTGCGGCACGCGACGTACTCCTTGGCGACGAGGTTCATGCCGTCACGCAGCGGCGTCACGAGCATGACGTCGGCAGCGACGAAGAACGCGATCAGCTCGTCGCGGCCGATGGGTCGGTGGATGTAGTGCACCACCGGGCGGCCCACCTCGGCGTACTCGCCGTTGATTCGGCTGACGGTCTGCTCGATCGCACCACGCATCTGGACGTAGCTCTCCACACGCTCCCGGCTGGGGGTGGCGAGCTGCACCATGACGGTGTCGGCCGGATCGACCCGGCCCTCGTTGAGCAGCTCGTACAACGCGTCGAGTCGGACGTCGATGCCCTTGGTGTAGTCGAGGCGGTCTACGCCGAGCATGATGTGCTTGGGGTTGCCGAGTTCCTTGCGAATCTGCTTGGCGCGGTCGCGAATCGACTTGCGCCGGGACAGCTCGTCGAGCTTGCCGGAGTCGATGGAGATCGGGAAGGCGCCCACCCGCACGGTGCGGAATCCGACCTGGACGACGCCGAGCTTGGACCGCACACCGACCGTGCCGCGCGAGGTCTGCTGGCCGGCGAGACGGCGCGCGAGGAACATGAAGTTCTGTGCGCCGCCGGGCAGATGGAAGCCGATGAGGTCGGCACCGAGCAGTCCCTCGACGATCTCGCGCCGCCACGGCATCTGCATGAACAGCTCGACCGGCGGGAACGGGATGTGCAGGAAGAAGCCGATGGTCAGATCGGGGCGCAGCATCCGCAGCATCTTCGGCACCAGCTGCAGCTGATAGTCCTGGATCCAGACGGTGGCACCCTCGGCGGCCGCCTCGGACGTGGCCTCGGCGAAGCGCCGGTTCACCTCCACGTAGGCGTTCCACCATTCACGCCGGTACTCCGGCTTGACGATGACGTCGTGGTACAGCGGCCACAGGGTGGCGTTGGAGAAGCCCTCGTAGTAGTCCGCGACCTCCTGCGAGCTCAGCCGCACGGGGTACAGGTCGAGGCCGTCCTCGACGATGGGCTCGAGGTCCACGTCGGGGACGCCCGGCCAGCCCACCCAGGCGCCCTTGTTGTTGCGCAGGATCGGCTCGAGGGCCGTGACGAGACCGCCGGGGCTGCGCTTCCAGCGCGTGGTGCCGTCCGGCAGCTTCTCGAGATCGACCGGCAGACGGTTTGCGACGACGACGAAGTCGGATCCTCCGCGCTCCGCGTCATCGGAGTCGGCGCCCGCAGCGCCCTCGGAACTGTTCGATAATTCCGAGAGCTCAGCCACGGATTTCCTACTCTTTCTCAGTCGTCGTTCGTCAGTCGAGCTTCGCGGCAGGTCCGATGCCGAGCATCGAGAGCAGCATGCGGCACTCGTCGGCGTCCGTGGCATACGCAGCGACGACGCGCTGGGCCTGCCGGGCGGTCTCGTCGGCTACGGGCTCGAGGTCCTCGTCCGCGATCTCGTTCTCGGCGGTCGTCTTCGCGGCCATCTTGTTCCTTCCGGCTTGCTGCTACTTCACGAGCAGGTAGTTCCTGACTGCGACTCTATGAGAACTGCCCCGGTCAGCGCCACTCACCACCGGGTTAGGGTCTACTAACACACGCTGTGGTCGAGGGCTGGAGGGTTGATGGCAGGTGGTACCGCGGTGCTGCGCCGCACGTTGGCACGGAATCGTGCGCGTCTGATCGCGGGCACGGTCCTGGTGAGCCTGCATCAGGTGGCGGAAACGGCGGTGCCGATCGCGATCGGCGTGATCGTCGACCGCGCCATCGAGACCGGCGACGTCACCGCGCTGGTGGTGTGGCTGGCCGCGCTCGCCGCGCTGTTCGTGGTGCTGACGTCGGCGTGGCGTTTCGGTGCCCGATTCATCGTCGTCGCCGTCCAGCAGGAGGCGCATCGCCTCCGCGTCGAGGTCGCCGGACGGATCCTCGATCCGCGCGGGGTCCGCACCGACCTGCGGGCCGGTGAACTGCTGACGGTGTCCACGTCCGACGCGGACCGCGAGGCCTGGATCCTCGACGTGGTCCCGCGCGTCGCGGCCGCGCTCACCGCGTTGATCGCGTCGGCGATCGCGCTGCTGTGGATCGACGTTCCGCTCGGACTGGCGGTGCTGATCGGCACCCCCGTCGTGCTCGGCCTGCTGCAATTGGCGGCGCCGTTGATCACTCGTCGGGTGACGGCCCAGCAGGAGACCACCGCGCGGGCGGTGGGCATGGCGACCGATCTGGTCAGCGGTCTGCGGCCGCTGCGGGGCATCGGCGCGGAGGCCACCGCCGCGCGGCGCTACCGCGACGTCAGCCGCGGCGCGCTGGCCGCGACGATGCGGGCCGCGAAGGCGACCGGTGTGTTCGTCGGGGTGTCGACGACGGTCAGCGCGCTGCTCGCGGTGGCGGTGGCCGGGTTCGCGGGCTGGTTCGCGCTCGACGGCCGCATCTCGGTCGGCGAGCTGATCACCGTCGTCGGCCTGGCGCAGTTCATCTCGGAACCGCTCGGCATGCTCGCTCGGGTGCCCGGCTACTACGCGAACGCGCGGGCGTCGGCGGATCGTCTCGCGTTGGTGCTCGACGCCGAGCCGCTGCTGCCGACCGGGACCGTCGAACCCTCCGGCGCGAGCGACGTGCGGCTGCGGTCGGTCGCGTACCGGTCCCTCGACGGCGTCACCCTCGACGTCGCACCGGGCGAGCTCCTCGGAATCGTCGCGTACCGGCCCGAGGACGCCGAGGCGCTCGCCGAGGTCCTGTCGGGGCAGGTGCCGCCCGACCGTCGCGCGGGCGAGGTGCGGATCGGCGGCGTCGACGTCACGGAGCTGGGGCTCGTGCACGCGCGCCGCACGATCCTCGTCGAACCTCACCACACGGATCTGTTCGCCGGCACCGTCCACTCCAATGTCACGGCCGGGGCCGCGGACGCCGACCACGACGTCGTGCAGCACGTGCTGCGGGCGTCGGCCGCCGTCGACGTCGTGGACGCGCATCCGGACGGTCTCGATCACGAGGTGACCGATCGGGGCGCGAGCCTGTCGGGTGGTCAGCGGCAGCGGGTCGCGCTCGCCCGGGCGCTGGCGGCGCAGGCCCCGGTGCTGGTGCTGCACGATCCCACCACCGCGGTCGACGCCGTGACCGAACACGCGATCGCCGACGGCATCGCGGCCGGCCGTCACGGTGGCACCCGCGCGCACTCGACGATCCTCATCACCAGCAGCCCGGCTTTGCTGTCCGTCACCGACCGCGTGGTGGTCCTCGCGGACGGCCGCAGCGCCGCCGAGGGCACCCACGCCGGGCTGTCGGCCACCGACGAGAACTACCGGAAGGCGGTGCTGCGATGAGCGCCCCGGAGCGGCAGTTGCTGCCGATCGCGTCGGCCTCGGAGAGCTGGCGCTGGCTGCGCGGCGAACTGGGCCGGCACAAGGGCCTGGCGACACTGACCCTGCTCGTCGGGCTGATCGCGGCGGCGGCCGCGGTGGTCCCGGTGTACGTGTTCGGTGTCCTCGTCGATCGGGTGTGTGAGGGCGCCCCGGCGTCGACGATCGTCGGGGTCGTCGCCGTCATCACGGCCGCCGCGATCGTGGCGGGCGCGCTCACCGGGCTGGGTTCGTATCTCATCGCACGCCTGGGCGAGGGCACGCTGGCGCGGCTGCGGGAACGGGTGGTGGCGCGGGCGCTGCGGCTGCCGATCCCGACGGTCGAACGCGTCGGCAAGGGGGATCTGCTCTCCCGCGTCGGCGACGACGTCTCGGTGATCGGCAAGGCCGTCGCCGACGTCGTGCCGGGACTGGTGTCCGCGCTGCTGCTGGTGGTGCTGAGCATGGTGGCGATGGTCGGCATCGACTGGCGGCTGGGTCTGGCCGGGATGGTCGCGCTGCCGATGTACGCGCTCGCGCTGCGCTGGTATCTGCCCCGGTCGGGCCCGCTGTACGCCGAGGAGCGCGTCGCGATGGGGCGGCGCTCGCAGGCGCTGATCAGCAGCATGCAGGGTGTGCGCACGGTCCGTGCGTACGGACTCGAGGACCGTCATCTCGCGGACATCGACCGGGCGTCGGCGGAGGCGCGTGATGTTGCCGTCGGGGTGTTCGGGCTGTTCACCCGCTTCGCGGGGCGTGGCAACCGAGCCGAGTTCGTGGGACTGGCGGTGATCCTCGCGGTCGGGTTCGCGCTCGTGAAGCAGGACGTCGTCACCGTCGGTCAGACCACCACCGCGGCCCTGCTGTTCCATCGTCTGTTCAACCCGATCGGCACGCTGCTCTTCACGTTCGACGAGGTGCAGTCGGCCGGCGCGAGTCTCGCCCGACTGGTGGGCGTGCTGCGGATCCCGGAGTCGGACGACGAGGGCAGGACCACCGACCCTGCCGATGCGTCACTCGAGTTGGTCGATGTGCGGCACAGCTACGACGACGACCACGAGGTGCTGCACGGCGTGAGCGTGCGGATCGAGCCGGGGGAGCGGGTGGCGCTGGTCGGTTCCACGGGCGCCGGCAAGACGACGCTCGCGGCGCTGGCGGCCGGTTCGCTGCTGTCGACGTCGGGCGCGGTGCGGCTCGGCGGCGTGCCGATCGCCGACCTCGGGGACCGGCTGCGGCGTCACGTCGCGATCGTCAGCCAGGAGGTGCACGTGTTCGCGGGCCCGCTGATCGAGGACCTGCGGCTGGCCCGGCCGGACGCGACCGTGGACGACGTCACCGCCGCACTCGACGCGGTCGGGGCGCTGGCGTGGGTGCGCGCCCTCGACACCGGCCTCGACACCGTCGTCGGCGAGGGCGGCCATGCGCTGACGGCGGCACAGGCGCAGGAGCTGGCACTGGCCCGGTTGGTGCTGGCCGATCCGCCGGTCGCGGTCCTCGACGAGGCGACCGCGGAGGCCGGCAGCGCCGGCGCCCGCGAACTCGAACGGGCCGCCGATGCCGCGACCCGGGGTCGGACGACGCTCGTGGTGGCGCACCGGCTGACCCAGGCGGCGGCCGCCGACCGCGTCGTGGTGCTCGAGCACGGCCGGATCGTGGAACAGGGCACTCCCGCCGAATTGGTCAGCGCAGGTGGCCGTTACGCACAGCTGTGGGCGGCTTGGGAGGGCGCCGGTTCAGGCGAGCAACTTGGTGCGCAGGGCGTCGACGGTCTGCTGATCGACACCTAGCCCCTTGCGCACGTAGTTCTCGACGCTGCCGTACAGCCGGTTCACCTGCGCGAAAGAGGCGTCGAGCCAGGACTTCTCGACGGCGTCGGAGCGTCCGAGGTAGGTGTTGCTGGCGAGGAAGTCGGCGTACACCGTCTCCTTCGGGACCCCGAGCAGCGTCAGCAACACCGCGGTGCCCCAGCCGGTGCGGTCCTTGCCGGCGCTGCAGTGGTAGACCGTGGCGCCGTCGGTGTTGCCGGCGATCGCCGTCAGCAGGTCGCGGAACGCGACGTCGGAGCCGCGGTAGGTGACCATGAACGGGTAGCCGATGGACTGGCCGATGTCGGACGATCCGTTGACCGCCGCGTCGATCAGCGCGCGGCCCAGCGTGAGCGGCACGAACTCGTGGAATGCGATCCCGTGCTCGAACGAGACGACATCGGCCACCTGATAGCGGACGCCCTCGGGGATCCGGTCGGGGTCGTCCTTGCGCTCCCACATGTTTCGCAGGTCCACGTCGAGCGTGACGTTCGCGGCGGTCAGCGCGGCCTGATCGGCGTCGGTGAGCGAGCTGAGCCTGTTCGACCGGAACACGAGGCCGGTGCGGACCCGCTTGCCGTCGGACGTCTCGTAGCCGCCGATGTCGCGGAAGTTCTTCGCGCCCTCGAGGCGGATCGCGGTGGTGGGCTCGGTAGCCGGTTCGGCGGATGCGAGCGGAGCGACGAAGGCCGGCGCCACCAGGGCGAGCACGCCCACCACGAGCAGCAGTAGGCGGTTGACGGCGGAGCGGACGGAGCGTGTCGATCCCATGGGGTCCTCACGTCAGACGGGGTAGGTGAGCGGCCCAGTGCCCCTCTCCGATTCGGTGGGAGGGTAGCCGGTCCGGAGCGGTGGCAGCAGGCGAATCGTCGAACCCGGCAGCGCGCCGGCCACATCCGGACCGCGACGCGCTCGATGTTCACGCGTCCTTCACCCGGCGGCCAGCGGGGGCGCACCTCGTACTATCCGGCGCCACCTGGCTTAATTGGTCCAGACCAATTATCGGATCGGGTCTGGTCACCGCGCCCGAAGACAAAGGAATTCTCGTGAGACGCAAAACTATCGTGATGACTGCCGTGGCTGCGGCGCTCGTCGGACGAAGGTGGTCTCGTCGAAGGTGCTCTCGGACTTCTACTTCATGCCGCGCCCCAACGTCCTGGACATCCCCGTCCCGGATGCGGTGGCGGGCAACACGTACGAGGCCAAGGTCGTGGCGGTGGACGCGTACGGCAATGCCTCCCCCGAGGCGACGCTGACGTTCACTCGCTGACCGTCGACCGGAACGTTCCGAACTGGGGAAGACTGTTGCCGCAGGGGTTGTCGTGCTGTCGCACGGGTTGTCGGTACTGAATCGGCATGCGGCACTCGCACAAACCCTGCGGCAACTAGCCTGTGCGCGACTCGACGGCGGCTTCGATCACGACCAACTCGACGGATCGGATGATCTGGGCCGCATCGAGACCCCCGACTTCGACGGTGACGTGTGCTGATCGTGTCGAAACAATTCCGCCGCGTGGGGCCGGGATTCGTGGCACACTGGGCGCCCGGAAGTCAGCCACGCGATCAGGAAGGAACAGTCGGATGCACATCAATACGTATTCGCAGTGCATGTCGCATCCGCTGATTCAGTGCATGGACCGGCACTCCGAGAATCCTGTCGCCACAGCCGGATTCCGCGTCCTCTGACGCCCCACTTCTCGGGGCGTGCGCGCCCCGACGGTGTAGTCGCCTTCCGGTGATCCACTGGCCGATTCAGGCCGCCACGGGCCGTGCATACCTCGAGAACCCGCCGCTCCCTTTGTGAGAGAACGAGGTTGTCGATTGTCATGGCCCGTATATCCCCCAACGCAGTCACCGCGCGAACCTGGATGAACACCCACGTTCGGGTGCTCAACGTCACGTACGAGGACTTCGACGTAGTACCAGCAGCGCGCGCAATCGTGCTGATCGCCGAAGGGCTCGCCGTCACGCTGGTCGAGCGCACCCCGCGATTCGTGGTGCGCTCCCAGCACGTCGCGTTCCCGCTCCCGTGCACGATCCAGCTGCTCGAGTACGTCCACACACCGCCGCGTCCGGTCGTCGACGACGACTCCCGGGCCGCGTTCCCGGCGATCCTGGTGCGCGATCACTACCGGTGCGCGTACTGCGGCCGGACCGGCGCTCGCACGGTCGACCACGTGTTTCCCCGCAGTCGGGGCGGTGGAGACACGTACGACAACCTGGTCGCAGCGTGTGCGGACTGCAACGGCCGCAAGGCGGACCGGACCCCCGAGGAAGCCGGCATGCCACTGCTGTGGATCCCCCGGGCGCCGCGCGAGGACCTCAAGCGTCAGCGTGCGATCTGGCGCGATCTGACCCCGACGGCGTGAATCACCCTGTAAGGAGGCACAACCGATGACCACCGTGATCTTGGCCGATCTGTTGCCGGTCACCGACGACTGCGACGACTGGGATGTCGCCGCCTGCCGCGGCGACAAGCACCCTGACCGCTGGTTCCCGGACCCGAGCGAGCCGCTCGACTACGCCGCCAGCGTCTGCGCATGCTGCCCCATCGCGGCCGCGTGTGGCGACTACGCCGTGGCCACCCACCAATCCGGTGTGTGGGGTGGACGGGAGTACCGGCGCGGCACCATGGTGCGGTAGCCCGGCGGTTTCGAGGCGGTCGCGGGGTGACCTCGCTGATCACGGGAGTGTTCGTGCACGGCTCAGTCTCGAAACAGCGCCGCGGCCGCGAGTCCGTCGTCCAGGTGCTCGTAATCTCCGATCATCGCAGCGCGAAGGATCGCTTCGTCCATGTCGGACCCGGCGGCCAGCAGTGTCTCGAGTGCCGTGTCGTCTCCGCGCACCGCTGAACCGAACAGGTCCTCGGATGCCTGCTCGAGGAAGTCGGCGAGGGTGGAGAGCGCGGACGTGGGCTCCCGTGACGGGCCCGGCGCCAGCATCATCGGCGCGATGCGCATCGGGTCGTGGCCGACCGCAAACCACCGTCCACTGTCGTACCCGTACGCGAAGTTCGAGATGGCTTCGCTGCATGCTGATTCGAGCCACCAAGGAGTGGATCCGAGGTCCTGCAGCACCTGGCGATTGTCCTCGAGGGTGGGATCGGGGCAGGCGCGATCGAAACCGAAGATCGTCGCCCGACCGTTCGAGAGTCGGGCGAAGTGGAAGTGGGAGCCGCCACCATCGTGGTAGGTGACCCGACCAGCGTCGATGGAGAAGGCACTCTCGAGTTCCGGCAGGGAGAAGATTGCCGCGTGGACGGCAGCCCATCCCGCGAGCATCCGATGAACTGAATCCGGATCCGGTAGTTCGACCTGAATCTGTTCCATGGGGTGTGCTCTGCCGGGCAGCCCGGACCTATTGACCGGCGGGGGGCTCGTGTGCGGCGCTCGACGCGGCGAGCAGCTGGTCGAGCAGCGCCGGGATCGCGTCCTTGGGCTCGAACCCGAACAGGCGGCCGATCGAGGTGAGCATTCCCATTCGTGTCTCCTGAGGTCTCGGTCCGGCCGAAGCCGTGCCCGGTGGGGGAGAAGTGATCTCCGCTGTGCCGTCGGGGACGGTATCAATCGGGTTGGGAGCGCCGACGCGATTCGGCCGAAACCGGGTGTGCGGTGCATTCGAGCAGGGTGACGCCCGGCACCGCCTCACGATCCGGGTCCGGGACGGACTGCGGGGTACCGTTGCCCCAGGATTGGTAGCCCCAGCCCGATCGCAACTAGCCGGAACGTCACGAGGAAGGCCGACATGCCCATCGCCACCATCAACGGGATTCCTCTGAACTACCAGGTCAAGGGTGACGGCGACCTGGTCGTGATGATCATGGGCACCGGAAGCCCCGGCCGGGTGTGGGACCTGCATCAGGTTCCGGCCCTGCTGTCCGCGGGATATCGGGTGTGCACGTTCGACAACCGTGGGATCGCCCCGTCGGGGGAGAGCGTCGACGGCATCACGATCGAGGACCTGGTGGCCGACACGGCGGGGCTGATCGAGCTGCTCGGCGGCGGCCCCGCGCATGTCGTCGGCACGTCGATGGGTGCGCGTGTGGCGCAGGAGCTGGCGCTCGCGCGTCCGGAGTTGGTGCGCAAGGCGGTGTTCCTCGCGGGCCACTCCCGGATGGACCAGTTCCAGCGGACCCTCAACGAGGGCGAGCGCGAGCTCGAGGATGCCGGGATCTCGCTGCCGTCCAAGTACCGCGCCGCCATCACGGCCGTCATGAACCTCTCGCCCGCGACGCTCGCGGACCAGCATGCCGCGCGGGACTGGCTCGACGTCTTCGAGTTCTCCGGCGGCAAGACGTCGGCCGGTGTGCGGGCCCAGCTCGCGATGGACCGCGACTTCGACCGGGCCGACGCCTACCGCGCCATCACCCGTCCGTGCCTGTCCGTCGGATTCGCGGACGATCGGATGATTCCGGCCTACCTGTCGAAGGAACTCGCCGACGCCATCCCGAATGCGGTGTACCAGGAGATTCCGGACACGGGGCACTACGGTTACCTCGAGCGTCCCGAGGCTGTGAACAAGGTGGTTCTGGACTTCCTGGCGGACTGAGACCGACGGGCTGAAGAAAGCTGCAGGACATGACCGGCCTATCGGTGACCGCTGCGCAGTCCCGGATCCTGATCGCACAGCAACCGGATCCGCAGAGCCCCGCACACAACCTGTCGCTTGTCGTCGAGGTCGCCGGTCCGATCGATCTGGATCGGACCGCGGAGGCGATCCGCCGCACCGTCTCCCACGCCGAGGCGCTGCACGTGCGGTTCCGGGCGGGGGAGGACGGCACGCCGCGGCAGGTGCCGGTCCCGGCCGACGCCTGGCCGCTCGATGTGGTCGACCTGCGCGAGGCCGCCGATCCGGAGGCGGCGGCGCAGGCGTGGATGGACCGCGACGCCCGCACCCGCGTCGACGTCGCCGGGGCCGACGCGCTCTTCGCGCACGCGCTGCTGCGGCTCGCCGACGACCGCACCGTCTGGTACCAGCGCTACCACCCCGCCCTCGTCGACGGTTACGGGATCGCGCTGCTCGTCGCCGACACGGTCGCCCGCTGCGACGACCCGGACCTCGAATCGAATGCGGGGGAGTGGGCGCTGCGCGATCTGGTCGACGCCGACCGCGACTACCGCGGCTCGGCCCGGTTCGCCGCGGACCGCGACTACTGGCTCGCCGAGGTCCTCGGATCGCCCGAGCCGCCGCAGCTGTGCGCCGGTGCCATCGACGCGTCGGCGCCCCCCGAATCGACGACCGTCCACATCGACGCCGGCATCGCGGATGCGTTGTCCGCGTTCGCCGCCGACGTCGGTATCCGTCGCAGCCGGCTGCCGATGGCGTTGCTCGTCGCCTACCTGCACCGGATCACCGGACTGCGCGACCTCACGGTGTCCGTGCCGATCGCCGCCCGCGTGGGACGCGGGATCCGTCGCACGCCGGGCGCCGTGTCGACGGTCCTGCCGGTGACGTTCCACGTGGATCCGGACGCCACCGTCGGCGAACTCGCCCGCGCGATCGACGTCCGACTGGTGGCGGCGCTGCGCCACGGCCGCTTCCCGGGCGGGGATCTCGAGCGCGAGGTCCAGGCGATCGACCCGGACCGCCGGGTGTTCGGCCCCGGCATCAACTCCATGATGTTCGAGCATCCGCCCGCGCTGGGCGGTTCGCCCGCCGGCGTTCGGGACCTGGTCACCGGGCCGGTTCGCGACCTCGACTTCTCCATCCTCGGCGGCGGGGACGGTGAACCCGTCCGCATCGACCTGCGGGTTCCCGCGGGTCGGCGCGCGGACCTGCTCCGGCACCAGGATCGGTTGGTGCACTTCCTGTCCCAGTTCTTCGCCGACCCCATGGCCACGGTGGGCACGCTCGACCCGATGACCGACGACGACCGCAGCCCGACGCTGGTCCCGACGGACGGGTCCGGGCCGGTCCCGCTCGCGCCGTCGCAGCGCCTGCACTGGCTGCGGCATCGCGCGGCGGGCAGGTCGGCCCGTGCCGACCACGCGCTGGCGCTGCATTTCGCCGGATCGGTGGATCCCGAGCACCTGTCGCGCGCGCTGGACGACGTCGTCGACCGGCACGCCCCGCTGCGGACATTGTTCGCAACGGACGGGCGGGAGGTGCTCGCGTCCGACGGCCCGCGACCGCGCCTCGAGATGATCGAGATCGGTGACGACGACCTGCAGCGCCGGGTCCACGGACTGGCGCAACTGCGGATCGACCTCACCGAGGAGGCGCCGGTGCGGCTGCACCTCGTGTGCGACGACGCCGGACGGCAGGTGCTGCTCCTCACGATGCACTACCTGGCGGTCGACGACCGGTCGGTGGGTCTGCTTCTCGCGGACCTGTTGTCCGCGTACGCGGCTCGATCCGGTGGCGGCCGTCCGCAGTGGGCGCCGCTCGAGGTGGCGTACCCGGACTACGCCCTCTGGCAGGACCGGTTGCTGGGCGATCCCGCCGACCCGGACAGCAGGCATGCCCGGCAGCTCGACTACTGGCGGAATCGGCTGTCGGACATGCCTGCCCGGCTCCACCTACCGGCCCCGGCCGGTGTCCGCGAGCCCCGGCGCGAGACGATCCGGGTCGAGATCGGCGCGGCGCTGCGCGACGGCATCGACCGCCTCGCGGACCGGACGGAAACCAGCACGTTCATGGTGCTGCAGGCGGCGTTCGCCACGATCCTCACGAGACACGGTGCGGGGAACGACATCCCGATCGGTTCGCTGGTCGCGGGTCGTACGGAGGACGCGCTCACCGGCCTGGTCGGGTGCTTCTCCAACCTGGTGGTGCTGCGTACCGACACGAGCGGCTCGCCGAGATTCGACGAGTTGCTCTCTCGCATCCGAGCGTCGAACCTCGAGGCTTTGGATCATCGGGATGTCGGATTCGCCTATGTCGCAGCCGAACTCGGTGGTCGGGCGGGCACCCGCTACCCGCAGGTGCTGCTCGTCCACGACGAGCAGCCCCGGGTCGACGCCCCCGACGGTGTCCTCGACGGACTTCTGCCGGTTCCGGTCGGGATGCCCTCGGCGGAACTGACACTCGGCTTCCGCGAGCCTGCGGGCGCAGGTCCCGTGCATGCGTACTTCGAGTTCTCCACGGGAGTTCTCGATCGGGATACCGTCGAGCGGTGGGCGCGAGAGATGCCGGTACTGCTGGAAGTGGTTTCGGACGCCGAAGCGCGCGCCTGAGCGGGGCCGCGAGCGACGAAGCGCGCGGTCGGTCCTCCGTTGGTGCTCCCCGAGTGAGGATAGCCTTTGCTATCTTCCGCAATGCGCCCGACGCGCGGATCACCGCACGCTTCTTCGAGAAGCAGGATCAGTTCGGCTGGCACCAGGACATGCTGCTCGACGGCGCCACGATGCAGATCGCGTCTCCCGAAGGACCTGGTCACGTTCCGTAATCCGTGCAGCGGAGCGGGTCGAGGCCGACGTCCGCTACGGCACGGTCGACGAACTGCACGCCGCTCCGGCGGAGGAACGCGCCCGACTGCTCGAACTGCACCGCAGCACCAACTATTCGGTGGTCGACATCGAACTGATCAACGAGCTGTACGCGACCGAGTACCGGGAACGGGTCCGCGGTGAGCGGCGCCTGTTCATGCGCCGCGCCTCCGAGATCGACGGCGTCCGCGAAGTAGAGGACGGCATCGAGGTGTCGGTGCGCAGCGCGGTCGACGGGCTCACCGACACGCTGACCTGTGACGCGCTGATCCTGGCCACCGGGTTCTCGGCCGCGCCGCTCGAGTCGCTGTTCGGGAGTTCCCTCCCCGAGGTGAGCGTCGATCGTGGTGTCGGCCGGGACTACCGACTCGAGGTCGGTCCGGGTGTTCGCGGCGGCATCTACCTGCAAGGTGGGATCGAGAAGACCCATGGTCTGACAGCATCACTGTTGTCCGATGTTGCGGTGCGCGCAGGAGAGATTCTCAATTCGATTCTCGCTCATCGAGATCTCGGCGGCAGCCTTGCTAGGCTGAACGCAGACAACCCGTACGCGACAAGCGAGGTTAGATGAGCACCAATCCGTTCGACGACGAAGACGGCCGCTTCTACGTGCTGGTCAACGACGAAGACCAGCACTCACTGTGGCCCACGTTCTCCGAGGTCCCGCAGGGCTGGAGGATCGTTTTCGGTGAGGATTCGCGTCAGGCATGCGTCGAATACGTCGAGAAGAACTGGACCGACATGCGGCCCAAGAGCCTGCGTGAGGCGATGGAGCAGGACCAGAAGAACGCCGGGAAGTAGCCGCTTCCGGCCCGCCCCGTCGACCTACTGCGTCACGGAATCGGGCACCGAATCGCTCATCACGACGCTGCGTCGTCCGAACCTCGGACGGCGCAGTGTCGTGTTTCGGCGAACTATCGCATTCCGGCGCATCCGGGGCGGCCGCCGTAGCGTCCGGGCGCCCCATTCTCCGAGCGTGACCCCCGCCGCCAGCGCACACCCGATGCCGAACGCGGACAGCAGGGCGCTCAGCCCGATGATCAGTTCGTCGTTCAGCAGCGCGTACAAACCCCGGTAGAGCGACAGGCCGGGCAACAGCGGGGTGATGCCCGCGACCGCGACCACGAGTGGCGGTGTCAGGGCGCGGCGTGCCATCAGGCCACCCGCGAAACCGACCACCGTCGCCGCGATCGCGGACGAGATGACCGGGCCGATGCCCACGCTCTGGGCAATCACGAAGAAGAGGAGCCCGGCGGCGCCGCCCAGTCCGGCCGCTGTGAGTGCCCGACGCTCGGCGTAGCAGGCCAGCGCGTAGAACATGGACGCCAGCGCGCCCGCGGCCATCTTGACCGGAAGCTGTGTGAGGTCCGGTTGCGCGGCGTTGCTGATCACCGGCAGGTCCGCCCCCAGCGCCGACGCCACCCGCAGCGACAACGCGACGCCGGCAATGATGCCTCCCGTCATCATCACGACCTCGAAGAACCGGGCGGCCGCCGTGATCGGAGCCCCCGTGATCGCGTCCTGCACCGAGCCGACCAGCGACAGCCCGGACAGCAGCACCACCACACCGGCGGCGATGACCTGGGAGGGTCTGATGACGACCCCCAGGTGGTCCTGGACCGTGTACAGCGCGGTCGCCGGCGCCGCCGCGATCAGTCCACCCATCATCTGTTGGAAGAAGTACGGAAGGCCGAAGCGGTTGAGGACCCGGTTGACGCGGTCGATGACGACGGTGGTGAGGAACGCGACGGCCGTGATGAGCGGACCACCGCCGAGCAGCACGGCCACCGCGGCCGCCAGTCCGGCCCAGCCCAGCGTCGCGATCCACCGGTTGTAGGGGTGCGGCGCGGAGACGATCGCGTCGAGCGCGGCGTGCGCCTGCGCGGGGGTGATCGCCTCGAGGCGGATCCGCCGCGTCAGGCGGTCCGCGGCGGCGAGGCGGGTGAAGTCCATCGACCGGTAGTGCACGATGCGCATCGTGCCCGCCGGCGGGATCAGCGGACCGCGGTGCGCGGAGACCACGATCGAGTTGTAGGTGACGTCCACGTCACACTGCGCCAGCCCGTAGGTCGCCGCGATGAACTTCACCTGTGTGGCGGTGTCCATCGCGGCGGTGCCGGCTGCGAGCAGCACCTCGCCGACCCGGACCGCGAGATCGAGCACTTCGGCCACTCGCGCATCGTCGGTGAGGTCGATCGGCTGCAGCGGGGTCGGCGCGGCGGTGACCGAGTCGACCGTCGCCCGGCGGTCCTTGACGAGACTGCCGATCGACGCTGCAAACCTGCGCACGTCAGATGTCGGTGACGAGATCCTTCTCGCTGAGATCGGTGGCCTCCAGTGCCTCTTCGAGGGTGTCGTGCCGGAAGACGGTGGTCACCTGGTCGTTCACGACACGGAAGGCGGTCGCCACGGTCTTCGACTGGTCCGGCTGAGACGCCCAGGTGGCCTGCTCCTCGACGACGATCACCCCGTCGTGCATGAACATCCGGCCGGGAACCAGTGTAAGGCCGGACGACGAGGCCCATTCTCGGAGCACCGTGAGCCCCTGCGCCGCGCCCTCCTCCCCGGCGATGTCGATGTCGTCACTCGAGACCGCGAGGAGAGTGTCGATGTCGGATGAGTTGAGAGCGTCGTGCCACGCGAGGACAGTGGCGATCTCCGAGATGCGCATGGGACAACGCTAACGAAAACGGGCGGTCGCGGCACGGTTACGCACACCACTGTCGGCTATGGATATGATGAGCGCGCTCGAATGCCTCCTTAGCTCAGTGGTAGAGCACTCGCCTTGTAAGCGAGCGGTCGTCAGTTCAATCCTGACAGGGGGCTCCACCAGCGGAAACGCGTCGAAGCAGGTCAGGGGTCGGTACCGGAAACGGGACCGGCCCCTTCTCGCGTTCCGGCCCACTTCTCGCCCACACGTGGGCCTCAGGGGTGCAGTGGCGCCTGGAGGAGCACGTGGTCGTTGCCGGGGGCGCTGATTCCAAGCGTCGTCACGTCCGACATCGGTAGTGCCACCGCCAGTTGCATCGACATCGTCCGATCGCCGCCCGCGATGAAACTGCCTGCGTTCATGCGACTTCCGTCCGGGCGCTGCAGCCAGACGTTGTAGGTGCCCCCTTGCGGGAGTCCGGTGACGTCGAGGCTGATGCCGGTTCCCCAGGCCCGGTTCTCCACCCGTGCGGACGCCTCCACTCCCGGGGACAGCGCGGTGAACGCCACGGCCTGTCCGGGCGGATCGCCCGCGGTGGCGCCGCGGAGCAGGAACCCTGCGGTCACCAGGCCCACGGCGATCACGGCGGCCGCGGCGACCAGTCCGATCCGGCGGTACCGCTGCCGTCCGCGTTCGCGGTCGAGGGCTCCGAAGATCGTGTCGGGCAGAGTCGGTGGCGGCAGTGGCGGCGGCTCGGCGAGCCGATCCGGGTCGGCCTCGGACAGGGCCGCCGCGACGGGCGCCAGCTGGTGCAGCTCGGAGCGGCAGTCCGGACATCCGTCCAGGTGGGCGCGCAGCGCGACGGTCTCGCGGCCGTCGAGGTGTCCCAGCGCGTACATCCCCAGCAGGGGACGCGTCTGCCGGCAGTGCTCACTGGTCACCGTGCCACCCCATTTCCTCCAGTACGAGTCTCAGTGCCTTCAGCCCGTAGTACACGCGACTGCGGACGGTGCCCACGGGTATGCCCAGTTGTGCCGCGACCTCGGCGGCGGGGCGATCGCGCAGATGGATCTCCACGAGCACGAACCGATGCTGATCGGACAGCCGTCGCAGCGCCTCCTCCATCTGCAGTCCCACGAGGAGTTGTTCGAGCGGTCGTTCCGCCGTCGGCAGGTCCGGGGGCTCGGCGTCGGCCAGGCGTGGGCGGGCGGCGAGGGCACGACTTGCGTCGATGACGACGTTGCGGCAGATGGCGTACAGCCACGTCCGGACCGTCGAGCGCCGCGGGTCGTATCGGTCGGCGCCGCGCCAGGCCCGGAGAAACGTCTCCTGGACAGCCTCTTCCGCGCGTCCCCGGTCCCCGAGCGAGCGGTAGGCCAGGGCGAAGAGTTCGCCGCCGTGGTCGTCGTACGCGGCCCGCAACACCGTGCCGTCGGCCAAACTGCCGACCGACTCGTCCGTTTGCCGACGCGACCTGCGTAGCCGCACGCCGTCACCTCCTGCCTCAGCGGAAACTCGTCGGTGCGCCCGACGTCCACCGAGGAGTACGTGACCGAGAGCCGCGGCGTTCACGGTCGATCCTCGCATCGGTCCGAGTTGCCGCGTCGAGTTACCCGTGAACGGTCCGGGTGGACGGTCCGTACTCCTGTGCGTCGCCCGCAGCGAGTGGGTGACTGCCCCGAAACCTGACGATGGAGACCCTGATGAAGTCCAAGAAGTCGATCATTGCCGCGGTCTGTGCTGGTACCGCCCTCGTATTGACGTCGGGATGCGGCGCGAACACCGACGAGCAGGTGGCCGCCCCCGCGATGGTCAGCACGAGCGCCGCGCCGGCGGTGACGAGCACCACCGCTGCGCCGACGGGCGGCCTCGAGATCGGCACCGCCGAGACCGCGCTCGGCACCGTGCTGACCGATGGCGACGGCTTCACCCTCTATCGATTCGACGAGGACGTGCCGGGCGCCATCAAGTGCACCGGTCAGTGCGCCGAGATCTGGCCGCCCGCGATCGGGGCACCACAGGCCGCCGGGCCTCTCTCGGGTGCTCTGGGAACTGCCGCGCGTCCCGACGGGACCACACAGGCGACCTACGACGGCCAGCCCCTCTACAGGTTCGCGAAGGACACCGCGCCGGGCCAGACCAGTGGCGACGGGGTCAAGGGCACCTGGCACGTGGTGAGGGTGGACACCGCCGACGAGTGACGTGGCGGAGCGCTCGCGTTACAGGGCGAAGCCGTCGCCCACGCTCGATTCCGCGACGGCGAACAGTGGGTACTTCCCGCCGGCGTCGTGCTGCAGGAGTTGGACGCGCACACCGGACTCGCAACGCCGTCGTCCGACGATCCTGCCGAAGCACCAGTTGCCGCTGTCGAGAGCAACGAGCGTCTTACGTCCGCGACGCATCATGAACTGTTCACCTCAACCGTCGTCCTGAATTGGTCTACTACCAGGTTCTCTCGGGAGGGGATCCGGGGCCACGTCAGAACTACCTGTTCCACTACCTGTATTCGGCCCGTAGGCAGGGGCTTTTCCGGGCCGCGCCGCGCACCGACATGCGCGCGGCGCGGCCCGCCCGACCGGGCGTCACCGAACGGGGACGAATCCGTTCAGGCCACCGGTCGGCTTGATGACCTCCAGCCCTTCGGGCAGGTACGGATCGACGTACGTGCGACCGGGGCGAGTGACGTCGTGGTCATGACGCCGAGGGGTGGCGAACATGCGTCCGTCGGGGGCGATCGTGAGAATGCCCTCGGTGGTGTCGGTCGCGAAAGCGACGTTGCGGCGGCCCTTTCCGGTCGCCGGGTCGATCTCGACGACGGCCGACTTCACCGGCACGGACACCTGCTGTCCCTGCAGTGGCGCGTTGTACCCGTAGACACCTCGATCATCACCGCGCCGTCGACCACGGTCGGATTGCCGTTGCCCCGGACGACCGGTGCGCCGTAGGCATCGCTGACGGGGAGGGCATCGAGGGCCTGCGCGGCCAGGTCCGCATCCCACAGCTTGTCGCCGGCATCGTCGAACGCGGTGAGCACGCCCGGATCGGTGAGCACGTAGATCGACCCGTCCGGGGACAGGCCCGGGCTCGATCCGCTGCCCGGGCCCATCTGCGCGGCGAAGGCGATGTCGACGCTGCCGGGGGTGGTGCCGGCGGGCGGCGTGACGTCGATGCCGTACAGCGCGCCCCGGTCCCCGTTCGGTGCTGATGCTGAGCACCACGATGCTGTCCCTGCGTGTACAGGACCTGGCCGGTCGACGCGGGTTGCCGCTCGGCGCAGTCGATTTCGAGAAGAACCTCGTATCGATGGTGACGGCGGCCCTCACCGCGCCGGCGGACGGGTAGCAGGAGTTACGTCGCCGGACCGCGTTCGATCGGATTGCGCGGGTTCGCCGACCACTGCGACCACGACCCGGGAAACAGGGTGATGTCGAGTCCGGCCGTCTCGGCCGCGGCGAGGACGACGGCGGCGGTCACCCCGGAACCGCAGTAGGCGCCGGCCGGCCTCGTTCCGTCCAGGCCGTGCTCGGCGAACAGCGCGCGCAGTTCCTCGCTCGACTTGAACCGCCCGTCGGCCGCCAGCACCCAGGTCGACGGGAAGTTGCGGGCCCCGGGGATGTGCCCCGCCACGGGATCGACGGGTTCGACCTCGCCCCGGAAGCGTTCGGGCGCACGCGCATCCAGCAGCCGGCCCGAGCGTCCGAGGGCCGCGGCCTCGCTCTCGGTGAGGGTGCCCGCATACAGGTCCCGACGCGCGAGCGATATCGTGCCGGCGGGCGGTGTCACCTCCCCGGTTTCCACCCGACCCGACGCCTCCCGCCACGCCGACCACCCGCCGTCGAGGATCCGGACATCGCCGAGCCCGGCGGCGCGCAGCACCCACCACGCCCGCGACGATCCGGCGGCGTTCCAGTCGTCGTAGACGACGACCGTGTCGCCGTCGTCCACGCCCCACCGGCGCAGGGCCGCCTGCAGGTCGTCCGCGGCGGGCAGGGGATGGCGGCCCCGATCGGCGACGGCATGGTCGCTGAGGTCACGCTCGAGGTCGACGTAGACCGCGCCCGGGATGTGCCCGGCCGCGTGGCCGGCGCGGCCGTCGGGCTCGGGCAGCGACCATCGGACGTCGAGGACCCGTGTGACTGTGCCCGAGGCCAGTCGGTCGGCGAGGTCCGGTGCGGAGATCAACGTCATGCTGGGTCCTGTCTGAGGTGCTGCCGGATGGATTGCCCTGCCGGGGTGGATGATTAACGCTGTCCGGCCAACTCTGCGGGGGTCGTCAACGGTGGGATCGCGGGGTACTCTGCACGGTACCCGTGCCCGCACTGCAAGGAGTGACGAGATGATGCCGACCAGTGGACTGCAGCCTCCTGCGCTGCGCACGGTCTGGCACAGCTGGCGGTTGTATGTGGACCTGTGCCGAGTCGGCGCCCTGCGCTGTCGTAGCTGATCCTTCCCGATCGCCGAGGTGATCGGGGCATTCGGCTCCCGCGTCATCCCGACACACGAAGGTATCTCGTCATGTCCGCTACGTCCTTGTCGTTCCATTGGTTCCTGCCCACCTCAGGCGACAGCCGCAAGATCGTCGGCGGTGGCCACGGCGCAGATCTGCGCTCGTCGGCCGGCGACCGGCCCGCGACGTTGGAGTATCTCGGCCAGATCGCGCGTTCGGCCGAACAACTCGGCTTCGAGGGGGCGTTGACCCCGACCGGCCTGCAATGTGTGGACGCCTGGGTCACCACCGCAATGCTCGTCGCGACCACCGAGCGGCTGAAGTTCCTGGTCGCGTTCCGCCCCGACGCGCTCTCACCGACCCTCGCCGCGCAGATGGCGACGACCTATCAGCAGCATTCGCAGGGACGCCTGCTGGTCAACATCGTCACCGGCGGCGAGAGCGCCGAGCAGCGGGCCTTCGGTGACTTCCTCGACAAGGACGATCGCTACCGCCGCACCGACGAGTTCCTGTCGGTGGTCCGGCGCCTGTGGCGCGGCGAGCGAGTCGACTTCCACGGCAACCATATTCGGGTCGAGGGAGCCGAACTCGAGCAACTGCCCGATCCGGCGCCGCAGGTGTACTTCGGTGGCTCCTCGGCGGCGGCGCTGCCGGTGGCGGGTGCGCACTCCGACGTGTACCTGACGTGGGGCGAGCCGCCGGCCGCGGTCGCGGCGAAGATCGCCCGCGTCCGGGCCGCCGCGGCGGAGCGCGGCCGCACCCTCCGGTTCGGTGTGCGCCTGCACGTGATCAGCCGCGACACCTCGGCGCAGGCCTGGGCGCAGGCGCAGCTGCTGCTGGACGACATGGACCCGGCCGACGTCGCCCGGGCGCAGGCCGGGATGGCGGCCAGTGAGTCCGAGGGGCAGCGCCTGATGCGGGAGTTGCACGGCGGGGCCACCTTCGGAGACGGAGACGCCCGCTCCCTCGAGATCTACCCGAACCTGTGGAGCGGTGTCGGCCTGGTCCGCGGCGGTGCCGGGACGGCCCTGGTCGGCAGCCACGCCGAGGTCGCCGCGCTCATCGAGGAGTACCGCGCCGCCGGGATCGACGAGTTCGTGCTCTCGGGTGCGCCGCACCTCGAGGAGGCGTACTGGTTCGGGGAGGGCGTGCTCCCGCTCCTCGAACGCAAGGGGCTGTGGACACACCCCGCCTCCGCCACCGCTGTCCCGACCACTGTGCGGGGGCTGGCGGGGGTGTCGGCGTCGTAGGGCCGAGGCCGGAGCACAGGCGGTGGCCCGGTGCTCCGGCCAGGGCCAGGCCGGCGTCAGCGAAGGCGCTGCGCGCGGACGACGCTGTCGTGGATGGTGACCTCGTGGCCGTCGTGCTCGACGGTGCGCGACGTCGCGGCCGCGGTGACGATCTTCCATTCCTTCGGATCGATCCGGGACACAACGTCTTCCGGCGTGAAGTACAGATCGGCGTGGCGTGGACGCTGCAGGTGGGTATCCAGATCCGACGGGTGATGTCCCACGATCAGCAGGGTGCCGCCCGGCGCGACGAAGTCGGCGAGGCGGTCGTACAGCGCCTCGCGCGGACCGCTGGGCAGGTGCACGTACTGCGACGTCACGAGGTCGTACCGGTCGGTGCCCGGATCCCATTCGAGCAGGTCGGCCTGCTGCCAGGTGATCCGGCCGGCGATGTCGTCGCCGGAGCTCGCTGCGTGCTCGGCAGCGCGCTCGACCGCCACGATGGACAGGTCCAGGGCCTTCACCTGCCATCCGCGGCCGGCCAGCCAGATCGCGTCGGCGCCCTCGCCGCAGCCGACGTCGAGTGCCGTTCCGGGATCGAGGTCCGAAACCTCGTTCACGAGACCGCCGTTCGGGTTCCCGCTCCACACACGGTGGCTCGATCGGTAGCGCTCGTTCCAGAAATCCTCGTCGAACTGCACGGTCATGCGTCCACTCCCTTCGATTCGCTTGCGCGGTGTTCCGCGACGGCAAGCTGTGTGTCCTCGGCGATCAGATCGTTGTTGATGGCGACGGCGGCGATCGCGGCGCCCGCCGCGGCCCCGAGCACCTGCAGCTTGGCGTCGGCGACGTTGCCCGCGACCCAGACCCCGGGCACCTTCGTCAGTCCCGACCAGTCGCCCGGCACGAACTGGCCACCACTCATCGGCTCGACCTCGGTCTCGAGGCCCAGCGAGGTGAGCGCGTCGACGCGTGCCACGAACCGCGGCGCCACGACCAGCGCCCGACGGTCGACGACGGTGCCGTCGTCGAGACGGACCCCGGTGAGGCGTCCGTCGTCGGTCACCAGCGACTGCACGTGTCCGGGCACGACGCTGATGCCGCGCGCCGCGAGCTGCTCGTGCTCGTCGGCCGTCGGCTCGGGGCCGGTGTGCTGGAACAGGACGACGTCGTCGCTCCACTGCCGGAACATCAGCGCCTGGTGCACGGACATCGGTCCGGTCGCCAGCACACCCACCGGCTGATCGGCGATCTCCCACCCGTGGCAGTACGGGCAGTGCAGCACGTCGTGCCCCCACAGTTCCCGCAGGCCCGGGACGTCCGGCAGCTCGTCGACCAGCCCGGTCGTCACCAGTACGCGTCGCGCCTGCACGGTCCGGCCGTCGGCGAGCGCCACGGTGAACCGGGACCCGTCGCGGCGGATGTCCGCGACGGTGCCGTCCACGATGTGCCCGCCGTAGCCGCGGACCTCTTCCCGGCCGACCCTCACCAGCTCGGCGGGTGGGACGCCGTCCCGGGTCAGGAAACCGTGGACGCCCTCTGCCGGCGCGTTGCGCGGATCGCCCGCGTCGATCACCAGCACGCTCCGGCGGGACCGAGCAAGTATCAACGCCCCCTCGAGCCCGGCCGCGCCGCCCCCGACCACTACTACGTCGTATCCGTCCGACATCTGTTCGCTCATCGATACCTCCCTTGGTGCCACCACCATGCCGACCCTCGGCCGGATCGAGCAAGCTTTATTGCCGAAGCGGCAACTTCCGGGCAGTCTGGAGGGCATGGACGACGTCGAGGACATGGACCGGATTCTCGGGGCGGTGGGCCCGCGGTTGCGGGATCTACGGCAGCAGCGGGCGGTGACGCTGGCGGATCTGTCCGCGGACACCGGGATCTCGGTGAGCACGCTGTCGCGGCTCGAATCGGGTCAGCGCAAGCCGAACCTGGAACTGCTGTTGCCGCTGGCCAGGGCGTACGGGGTGCCGCTCGACGAGCTCGTCGGCGCACCACCGACCGGTGACCCGCGGATCCACATGCGTCCGGTCACCCGGGGGGACAAGACCATCGTGCCGCTCACCCGGCGACCGGGCGGAATCCAGGCGTACAAGCACGTCATGCCGGGCGTCACCGGCCGGCAGGCTCCGGATCCGCGGGTGCACGAGGGCTACGAGTGGCTGTACGTCCTCAACGGGAAACTGCGACTGGTGCTCGGCGACCAGGACATCGTGATGCTCCCGGGCGAGGCGGCCGAGTTCGACACGCGCGTCCCGCACTGGTTCGGGGCCGCCGACGCGAACCCGGTGGAGTTCCTGGGGCTCTTCGGGCGCCAGGGCGAACGCGCGCACATCCGGGCGCGTCCGGCGCGGGACGAAACGGGGGAGTGATCGAATTGGGAAGGGGCCGGGACTACTTGTCCTGATGGCCGGCGGGGGCGTCTCCGAACATTGCCGCGATGCGTGACTTGATCTCTTCGGTGCTGATGGATCCGGTGCTGATACCGCTCGCGGTGGTCTGACGAGAGTTCGAGATGTGGTTCATCGACTGCTTCCGTGCCTTTCCAGGTACTTCCATTGCCGTCCGGTGCATTTCGCACCGGTATGACCGGCGGCGCCGCATCCGAGGTGGAGCAACTGCGCCAAGGCCAGGCTAGCGACGGAACGACCCCGCGGGAGGGCCTCGGCGAAGTGGTTACGCAACCGGAATGAAAGGGCGGCAGCGGCGGTCGAATCGTTACGAATCCACCGTGTATCCGGGACCGAGGACCCTAGTCTCGGAGGATGTCCACGGTTTCGCTGCCCACACCGGACGGTCCGATCGACGCGGTGCTCGAGACTCCGGGGCACGACGGACCGTGGCCCGGCGTGGTGGTCGTCCACGACGCGCTCGGGGTCGGCCGCGACATCCGCGAGATCACTGCCCGTGTCGCCGCGCGCGGATACCTCGCGCTCGCCCCCGACCTGTATTCCCGTGGGGGTCGAGCCCGATGTGTCACCCGGGTCTTCCGCGAGTTGATCCGGCGGCAGGGGCGCGCGGTGGACGACCTGCTCGCCGCGCGGGACCTGCTCGCCGCCCGACCCGACTGCACGGGACAGGTCGGCGCGGTCGGGTTCTGCATGGGCGGTGGGTTCGCACTCGTGCTCGCGCCCAAGGGGTTTGCTGCCTCCGCGCCGTTCTACGGGCCGCTACCTCGGCACCTCGAGGAGGCCCTCGGCGGGACGTGCCCGATCGTCGGAAGCTACGGCGCACGGGACCCGATCCTGCACGGTGCCGGACGCAGACTCGACGCGGCCCTCACCGGCTTGGGCGTCGCGCACGATGTCGAAACGTATTCCGGGGTGGGACACAGCTTCGCCAACCGCATCGTCTCGGGTCGGGCGAACACGCTCGCGCGGATCGCCGGGATGGGGTACGACCACGAGACGGCCGAGGACGCGTGGCGTCGGGTGTTCGCGTTCTTCGACGCGCACCTGTCAGGCGGGTCCGAGGGTTAGGTCGGGTCCGCGGCCGCCCTTGAGCCAACGTCCGGGCAGGCGTCCGGCGAGGTCGCCGAGCGGTCCGACCGCGGCACTGAGCACCCCAACGGTCTCCTGGAGCAGATCGATGCTCGCGCTCATCCGCTGCAGGTTCGGGGCCAGCGCCGTGAGTGTCTCCGACAGCGCGACGATCTGGTCGAGCGGACCGCCCTCCGCGATGAGTCGCTCGAAGGCGCCATCCTCCGCGAGCAGCGTCTCGAGGATGCCGTCCTCGGCCAGCGCGCGGTCGACGATCCCGTCCTTCTTCGTGAGCCGTTCGACCGCGCCGTCCTGCGCGGTGAGCCGCTCGAGCGGGCCGTCCTCGGCGGTGAGCCGGTCCAGCAGACCGCCCGGTGCGAGCAGGCGTTCGAGCGGGCCGTCCTCGGACAGCACGCGGTCGAGCGGGCCGTCCTCCGACGTCACGCGGTCGAGCGGACCACCCGGTGCCAGCACGCGATCGAGCGCTCCGCCGGGCTCGAACAGCCGCTCGAGGGTGCCGCCGTCGGACGTGAGCCGGTCGACGACCCCGCCCGGCGCCAACAGTCGATCGAGCGGACCGCCGGGACGCAGTGCCTGGCCCAGCGGGCGGTCGTCGGAGGCCAACGCCGCCAACTGCTGCACCAGCTGCAGCGGTCCGCGAGGATTGGCGAGTGTTGCCGCGCTGACGCTGGTGACGGTGGTGCTGGACAGCGCCAGCCGGGTCGTGGCCAGCGCCGTCTCGGCGACCTCGAGCGCCGCGTCCGTGATGGCGAGGCCGGCACGGACCGGGAACGTGATCGCTGACACCAGGTTCATCCGATTACTGTAACCCCCGCCACACAGTCAAACGGGGTGTTCGGTACGCGGGGCGCGGGTCCGTCGGGCGGTCAGTGCAGGACCTTCAGGCCGACGACGCAGCCGACGATGCCGAGGATCAGCAGGACCTTGACGAACGAGGCGCTCTCGTCCCCGGTGAGCATCGCGTAGGCGACGGTCAGGGATGCGCCGATGCCCACCCAGACCGCATACGCGGTACCGGTGGGCAGGGTGCGCATCGCGTAGGCGAGTCCGGCCATGCTGAGCGCGATGCCGACGGCGAACACGATCGAGGGGGCGAGGCGGGTGAAGCCTGCGGACTTACCGAGGGCGGTCGCCCACACGGCTTCGAGAACGCCGGAAATTACGAGAACGATCCAGGCCATGGTGTTTCAACTCTCCAAACACCGTCTTGTCGCTGGCCGGGTACGGTGTGCTCGTCCGGATGTCGTCTTGACCGGTACCAAGGTACCGAATTCGCGCATCGATTCCGAGTTCGGTGGCCGCTCTCACCACCCGTTCAGGCGCTCGCCGGGCATTCACAGGAACATCCCAGGGAACGTCCAGCATGCGACCAGACATGTACGGGAGTCTGGAGCTGTGAGTGAGATGCCGCAGGTCCGGGTGCTGATCGTCGACGACGAGCCGTCGCTCGTCGAACTGCTGTCCGTCAGCCTCCGCTTCCAGGGGTTCGAGGTGGAGACCGCGTCCAACGGGGCCGAGGGCCTCGACAAGGCGCGCATCTTCCGACCCGACGCGCTGATCCTCGACGTCATGATGCCCGGCATGGACGGGTTCGGGATGCTGCGCCGCCTGCGGGCGGACGGCATCGATGCTCCGGTGCTGTTCCTGACCGCCCGGGACGCCGTCGAGGACAAGGTCACCGGATTGACGATCGGCGCCGACGACTACGTCACCAAGCCGTTCAGTCTGGAGGAGGTCGTGGCCCGGCTTCGGGTGATCCTGCGGCGCTCCGGTCACGGCGACCAGGACAAGCAGCCCGCCCGGGTCCGGTTCGCGGAC
Organism: Rhodococcus sp. BE178; assembly: GCF_050433545.1. Classification (NCBI taxonomy): domain Bacteria; kingdom Bacillati; phylum Actinomycetota; class Actinomycetes; order Mycobacteriales; family Nocardiaceae; genus Rhodococcus; species Rhodococcus sp. BE178. The sequence goes on from NZ_JBNPXA010000019.1 coordinate 63,855, forward strand.
ATCGAACTCGACGACGACACCCACGAGGTGTGGAAGGCGGGCGACCAGGTCTCGTTGTCGCCCACCGAGTTCACGCTGCTGCGCTACTTCATGGTCAATGCGGGCACGGTGCTGAGCAAGCCACGGATCCTCGACCACGTCTGGAACTACGACTTCGGCGGCGAGGTGGGCGTGGTGGAGTCCTACGTCTCGTACCTGCGCCGCAAGGTCGACACCACCGAGCCGCGCCTGATCCACACCCTGCGCGGCGTCGGCTACGTGATGCGCGAACCTCGGTAGGCGGACGGATGAGGCGCCTGCGCGCGTTACCGCTGCGGATCACCCTGGTCGCGGCGCTGCTGCTGTTGGCCGCGGCCGGGCTGCTCGCCTCCGGTGTCGCGGTGACCTCCGCGATGGAGAGTTCGCTGATTGCCCGCACGGACCGGCAGTTGTTCGACGCGGCGCACGGGTGGGCGAAGCCGCGGGACTCGCGCCCCGGTCCACCAGTCGCCGAGCCAGGACCGAATCGGCCGCCCAGCCCGTTCTACGTCCGCGTCACCGCCCCGGACGGCACGGTCCACCTCGAAGTGAACGACGAGAGCACCAACGCGACACCACAACTCGTCGCCGACCCCGGACCGGTGACCGTCGGATCCGCCGGTGGTGGCGACATCCGGTGGCGGGAGATGACGGTCACCACCCCCTCCGGGACGACGACGGTGGCGATCAAGCTCACCGACATCGACGAGACCGTGGACCGGTTGGTGGTGCTGCAACTCGGAATCGGCATCGTGGTTCTGGCGGTACTCGGATTCGCGGGGTACTTCGTGGTGCGTCGCAGCCTGCGACCGCTGCAGGAGGTGGAGGAGACGGCGGCCGATATCGCCGCGGGCGATCTGCACCGACGGGTGCCGGAGCGGGACCAGAGCACCGAGGTGGGTCGGCTGTCTTCGGCGCTCAACGGGATGCTCGCGCAGATCCAGTCGGCGTTCGCCGCGACGGAGGCATCGGAGGAATCGGCGCGTCGGTCCGAGGAACGGATGCGGAGGTTCGTCGCCGACGCCAGCCACGAACTGCGCACGCCGCTGGCCACGATCCGGGGCTTCGCCGAGTTGTACCGTCAGGGCGCGTCGACGGATGCCGAGATGGTTCTGAGCCGGATCGAGAGCCAGGCCACCCGGATGGGTCTGCTGGTCGAGGATCTGTTGATGCTGGCGCGGATGGATGCGCAGCGACCGTTCGAGCGGCATCCGGTGGACCTGCTGACGGTCGCGGCCGACGCCGTCCACGACGCGCGCGCGCTCGCGCCCGGGCGGCGGATCACGTTGGAGGTCTTGCCCGGTTCGGAACCCGCCCAGGTGATGGGCGACGACGCCCGACTGCGGCAGGTGCTCGGCAATCTGATGGGAAATGCGCTCGAGCACACCCCCGGCGCGGCGTCGGTGACGGTGCGCGTCGGCACCGATGGCACCGACGCGGTCCTCGAGGTGTCCGACACCGGACCCGGCCTCGGTGACGAGGACGCGGCCCGGGTGTTCGAGCGGTTCTACCGCGCCGACGAGTCCCGGACTCGGGCGAGCGGCGGAAGCGGACTGGGGCTGTCGATCGTCGCGGCCATCGTCGCCGCGCACGACGGCACGGTCACCGTCGACAGCGCACCCGGGAAGGGTGCGACCTTCCGGGTGCGGCTGCCGAGAGGCTGACCGGTCAGGCCGGAACGTTCTCGGCGTGGCCGAGGTCGCGCAGCGCGGCCTTGATCTTGGTGGCGGCCTCGTCCATGGACTCGGGCGACGGGTCGGTGTCGGCGCCACTGATGTCGAAGTTCCCCATGGTGTACGCGGGAAAGACGTGCATGTGCAGGTGCGGAACCTCGAGGCCCGCGATCAGGAAGCCGGCGCGGGGCGCGTCGAACGCCTTGCGGACCGCCTTCGCGATCGTGCGGGAGACGGTGGTGCACTTGGTGAACAATTCGTCGTCGACGTCCTGCCACTGGTCGACCTCCTTGCGGGGGACGACGAGGGTGTGGCCCTGGGTGACGGGCGCGATGGTCAGGAATGCGACCACGTCCTCGTCCTCCCACACGAAACGACCCGGCAGATCTCCGGCGATGATGGCGCTGAACACAGAAGGCATATGGCGAGGATAGGTCCCGGCCGTGGCCTCCGGTACTCGGACCGCGATCGCGGCCGCGCACCCGGGCGTGCCCGCCGGCGACCCGGGGAAAATCACGGTTCGTGATGTGCGAGCGCATTGCGTGGGTCACACTGTAATCCGTCTTTCACATCTCGGTCGGGGGACCGTTACGCCAAGGAGCGTCATGTCCGTCCGTTCGTTACGCCCCCGCCGGATCCTCGTTTCGGCCGTCATCGCGGCGGCCGCCGCCGGACTCGCGCTGCCCGGCCAGGCCGGTGCCGAGTCCTCGCTCGACATCGTCAATGCGGTGTCGCCCACCACGCTCGTCAACGGTGCGCTCTCCGTCGTCGGCGGATGCCAGACGCCGGTCCGGGACCTCATTGTCAGCTGCACCCGGCTCGAGACGCTGACCACGCAGGTCCCGGTGATGCTGGCGATCAATCCGTTCACCACGAACATCGTCGTGCTCGGCGCCGGACTGTTTCCGGACGGCACTATGCGGCCGGTGCTCGAATCCCGTCTGCGGGCGGCCCTCCAACTGGCGCAACAGTATCCGCTCGCGCCGATCATCGTCAGCGGCGGCGTGCCGCAGTCGGGTGTCACCGAGGCGCAGGCGATGCGTCAGTGGCTCGTCGCGAACGGGGTCGTGCCGTTCCGGATCACGGAGGAGAACACATCCCGCTCCACCGTCGAGAACGCGGCCAACACCAACGTGATCCTGCAGCAGCGCGGGGCGGTCGGCGCGGTGGTCGTGACCAGCCCCGACCACTTGCAGCGGGCCATGGTCGACTTCCGGGTCGCGGTGGCCGGCCGCATTCCGATCGCGGGCGTCGTCGCACCGTAGGCGGAGTTCCCCGGAGGTTCGTGGCCGCTTCGCGCAGGCTTCCGTGAAATGTTGACACCCATCACGCGCTGAGCCACTATGTGCACCGAGCGATCGATCGGTCGGCTCGGTGGTGAGGATGGAAGAGGATCGCTTTATGGCGCCGTCGGCGCGTGCTCGGCAGGCTCCGGATGCTCGCGACAAAACTGTCATCGACCGTCCGGAAGGGTGAAACATGCAGCTGCTCATCGTGAGACATGCTCTGCCGGAACGCATCACGGTTGCGGAGGGGCCTGCTGATCCCGGGCTCGCCGAGCTCGGACATCGGCAGGCGGGCCGCCTGCCGCAGGCACTTGCCGAGTACGACATCGCACGGATCGTCACGAGTCCGCAACGTCGGGCACGGGAGACTGCCGCGCCGATCGTCGAGGCGACGGGGCTGACACCCGAGGTCGACGAGGAACTGGCCGAGTACGACTCCCAGATGGACCACTACATCCCGATCCACGAGGCGCGGGACAGGGCTCCGGAGGTGTTCGAGCGGATCCGCGGCGGTCTGCTGCCCGAGTTCGTCGACGAGGACGCCTTCCGGGCCCGGGTGGTCGGTGCGATCGAGCGGGTGGTGGCGGGCTCACGGCACGAGGACACCGTGGCCGTCGTCGCGCACGGTGGCGTGACGAACGTCTTCCTGCAGCAGGTTCTCGGTCTGCCTCGGCCGTTGACCTTTCCGCTGGACTACACGTCGATCACGCGGGTGCTCGTTTCGCGCAACGGCAATCGACGTGTGGCCTCGGTCAACGAAACCGGACACGTGCGGGACCTGCTGCACCACTGACGGCCGTCCCCGGCACGACCGCCCGCCGTCGCTGCCGGGGTCCGATTGGCAGGTACCTCACAGCTGGGCTCCAGCCGGGCCGCAGGCGCGAGCGCCAACCTGGGCTCCATGACGACCGAACCCCAGCCCTCGACGTAGTGGTGCCGGTGTACAACGAGCAGCAGTTATTCGAGGGATGCGTGCGGCGCCTGCGCGCCTACCTGTCCACCGAGGTGCCCTTCACCGCGCGAATCACGATCGCGGACAACGCCAGCACCGACCGGACCCTGGAGATCGCGCGGACACTTGCCGACGAGTTCGGCGACGTCCGGGTGGTGCACCTCGACGAGAAGGGCCGCAGTCGCGCGTCGCGCACCGTGTGGAGCGGCTCCGACGCCCGCGTCCTCGTCTACATGGATGTGGACCTGTCCACGCGACGGTATGGGCGGCGGTCGCGACGGCGCAGGCACGGCGTCGCAGATCTCCGAATGGGTGCAGGCGAACTTCACCGCGACCACCGTCGACGGGATCACGATCTACGACCTGACGCGGTAACCGGACAGCGCTGCCGATCCGGTTTACCCTGAGGTGGGAGGCACACCATGTCCGAGCACGACATCATCGAGAGCATCGACGAACTCGTCCGTGAGGAAAGGGAATTGCGCTCACGGGCCGAGGGGCAAGGGCTCTCGGACGAGGAGAGTGCCCGCCTGACATTCCTCGAGCAGCGGCTCGACCAGTGCTGGGACCTGCTCCGGCAGCGCCGTGCCAAGGTCGAATTCGGCGAGGATGCAGCGCGGGCCGCTCCGCGACCGGTCGACGAGGTCGAGTCCTACCGTCAGTAATCGGCCGGTCGGGATTGTCCGATCGATGAAAGCGGCTGCGCACCAGGATTTCCGGTGCGCAGTCGCAGTGCGCGGCGGTGTGCCTGCCGGTACGGAACAAAGAATCGAACTGCTTGGTGGTGATTGTCATATGACTTTGGTGGAAGACGTGTACACGACCCGGGTTTCGGATGAGCCGCGGGTGATCGGCCGCCCGGATCCGGTGTTCTGGGGCGATCCCACCACTGCGGAGTATGCGGATTTCGACCGACGCGGATATCTGCATCGCGAGGACGTGATCGGCGACGCGGACGTCGGGGCCTGCCTCGCGGAGATCGAGCGGATCCAGCACGATTCGGCGTTGCGGGATGACGAACGCATCGTCCGCGAGGACGGCTCCGATGCGGTGCGCTCGATCTTCGACATTCTCGAACTCAGCGATGCCGTTCGTCGGGTCGTCGAGTTGTCCGGCGCGTACGACATCGCGCGCGACGTTCTCGGCTCGGACGTCTACGTCCACCAGAGCCGGCTCAACTACAAGCCGGGATTCCGGGGCGGCGCGTTCTACTGGCACTCGGATTTCGAGACCTGGCACGCGGAGGACGGCATGCCCCGTCCGCGCGCGGTGAGCGCCTCGATCGCGCTCACCGGAAACACCGAGTACAACGGCCCACTGATGATCATGCCCGGCACCCAGCGGTCCTTCGTGCAGTGCTCCGGGGCCACACCGGACGACTTCTATCGCGAGTCGCTCGTGACCACGACGCCCAGGATCGGGGTGCCGTCGGAGCGCGTCATCACCGACATGTGGCAGCGGCACGGCATAGAGGTGCTGACCGGCGGCGCCGGTTCGATGACGATGTTCGACTGCAACGCCCTGCACGCGTCCGGTGGGAACATCTCGCCGATGCCGCGCGCCAATGTGTTCGTCGTGTTCAACAGCGTCGAGAACGTCGTGCAGGCGCCCTACTCGGGTTCGGCACCGCGGCCCTCGTTCCTGGCGAAGCGCCCCCGCTGACGAGGGTGGGGGTGGTCGAGGCGTCGGCGTCCGGCCCGTAGTCTGAGACCCGTGCGCGTACTCGTGATCGGCTCCGGAGCCCGTGAACATGCCCTCCTGTTGGCCCTCGCCCGTGACCCGGGCGTCGACAAGCTGATGTGTGCCCCCGGCAATGCCGGCATCGCCCGCATCGCCGAGACGCATGCGGTCGACGTCGCGTCCGGTGACGCCGTCGTCGAGCTCGCGAAGTCGCAGGCCGCCGACCTGGTCGTCATCGGCCCCGAGGTGCCGCTGGTGCTCGGTGTCGCCGACGCCGTCCGCGCCGCGGGGATCGCGTGCTTCGGCCCGTCCGCCGAGGCCGCCCGCATCGAGGGCTCCAAGGCGTTCGCCAAGGACGTCATGGCGGCCGCCGGTGTCCGCACCGCGCACAGCGAGGTCGTCGACACCCCGGCCGATCTCGACGCCGCCCTCGATCGCTTCGGCCCCAACTGGGTCGTCAAGGACGACGGACTGGCCGCCGGCAAGGGCGTCGTCGTCACCACCGACCGCAGCGCCGCGCGCGACCACGCCGCCGAGTGCCTCGAGATCGGGCACCCCGTGCTGCTCGAGTCGTTCCTCGACGGCCCCGAGGTGTCCCTGTTCTGCCTGGTCGACGGCGAGACCGTGGTCCCCCTGCTGCCCGCGCAGGACCACAAGCGCGTCGGCGACGGCGACACCGGCCCCAACACCGGCGGCATGGGCGCCTACACGCCGCTGCCGTGGCTGCCCGCCGAGGCCGTCACCCAGATCGTCGACGACGTCGTCAAGCCGGTCGCGGTGGAGATGGCGAAGCGTGGTTGCCCGTTCACCGGCCTGCTGTACGCGGGTCTGGCCATGGGCAAGAACGGCCCGGCCGTCGTCGAGTTCAACTGCCGCTTCGGCGACCCTGAGACCCAGGCCGTGCTTGCGCTGCTCGAGTCGCCGCTCGGCGAGGTGCTGAACGCCGCCGCGACCGGCACCCTCGCGTCGGTCCCGCCGCTGCAGTGGCGCGACGGCTCCGCGGTCACCGTCGTCCTGGCCGCCGAGAACTACCCGGCCACCCCGCGCACCGGTGACGTCATCACCGGGTCCGACGCCGAGCGCGTCCTGCACGCCGGTACCGCCGCCCGTGAGGACGGCGCGATCGTCTCCGCCGGTGGGCGAGTCCTGAGCGTCGTCGGCGTCGGCGCCGATCTGACCGAGGCCAGGGAGGATGCGTACGCACGCCTGTCCGAGGTCAAGCTGCCCGGCGGCCACTTCCGCACCGACATCGGCCTCGCCGCCGTCGAGGGTCGCATCTCGATCTGACGATCGGCCGTACAGCCGTCTGGCCCGCCGCTTTCTTCTTTGTCGTGCCGCGCCCCCGAATGGGGGATCGGCACGACTGTTTCCGGCGCGGCAGCGGGGCCTCCGCCGGTGCGCGGCGGGGCCTGTTCACCCATCCGATCAGCAGCCCTGGTCTCGGAAGATGTACGGGGGAACCCCGGCGGCCTCACCGCGCACAGTCCGATCGCCGCGAGCCGCCGCGTCCTGCTCGACGACTGACCTCGCGACGTCGAATTCCGGTACCTCGTTGCACAAGTTCGGGCCGTTGCTAGCGTCGAAGATGTGCGTACCGAATCCCAGCGATCGTCCATCCCCGCCTTCCACGTCATGGACGTGTGGAAGGCCGCCACCGAGCGGCAGCGCACGCACGGCGATGTGCTCACGCTCGCGGCCGGTCAGCCGTCGACGCCGGCCCCGCAGCCGGTACTGCGCGCCGCGCGGGAATCGCTGGACAACCACCTGCTCGGGTACACCGAGACGTTCGGCATCGAGCCGCTGCGCGAGGCCATCGCGGGATACCACAGCAGCCGGTCCGGGATCTCCGTCGACGCCGACGACGTCGTGGTCACCACCGGTTCGTCGGGAGCGTTCACGCTGCTGTTCCTCGCGGCGTTCGACGCCGGCGACACCGTCGTCGTCGCCCGGCCCGGCTACCCCGCGTACCGCAACACGCTGACAGCGTTGGGCTGCAACGTGATCGAGATCGACTGCGGACCCGAGACCCGGTTCCAGCCGACCGTCGCGATGCTCGAGCAGATGGACACCCCGCCCGCCGGGCTGATCGTCGCGAGCCCCGCGAACCCCACCGGCACCGTCATCGACCCTGCCGAGTTGGCCGCGCTGGCCCGCTGGTGCGAGGAGCACGACACGCTGCTGATCTCCGACGAGATCTATCACGGGATTGGGTTCGGAGCGCAGGTCACGGCATCGGCGTGGGAGACGTCGCGGCAGGCCGTGGTGATCGGGTCGGTGTCGAAGTATTTCTCGATGACGGGCTGGCGTCTGGGTTGGATGCTGGTGCCCGAGAGCCTGCGCCGTCCACTGCAGCGGCTCGCGTCGAACATGACGGTGTGCCCGCCGGCGATCTCGCAGTACGCGGCCGTCGCGGCGTTCACCGACGAGGCGCGTGCCGAGCTCGACGGTCACGTGCAGCGGTATGCGGTGAACCGGGAGCTGCTGCTGACCGGGCTACCCGAGCTGGGGCTCACCGAGCTGGCGCCCGCCGATGGTGCGTTCTACGTGTACGCGGACATCGCGCACCTCACCGACGACTCGACGTCGTGGTGCGCGCGGCTGCTGGCAGACACGGGTCTCGCGCTGGCGCCGGGCATCGACTTCGACACCGTGCACGGCGACCACACGGTGCGGTTGTCGTTCGCGGGTTCCACCGCGGAGATCCGGGACGCGCTGGCCCGGCTCGAGCGGTGGCTGCCCGCGCCGAAGTAGGACCGAGGCAGGGCGAGACAGGGCGAGAAAGGTCGAGAAAGGTCGAGAAGGGTCACTGCCTGCGCTGTTTGGTCGAATTCACTCGGGCGTGTCGCCGTGGCTGGCACGATGGAGGGATGACGTCCGCGGCGACCCCGAAGGGTGAGAGGCGCCGTCAGGCGCTCGTCACCGCCGCGGCCGACCTGCTCCTCGAGGGCGGCTTCGACGCGGTCCGGCACCGTGCGGTGGCCTCCCGTGCGGGTCTGCCGCTCGCGTCCACCACCTACTACTTCGGCTCGCTCGACGAGCTGGTGGCCCTCGCCGTCGAACACAACGGCAACCGGGAACTGGACGCGATGCGCGAACGCATCGACGACGTCACGCAGCGGCGGCGCGGCGTCGAGGCGACGGTCGATCTGATCGTCGACCTACTGATCGGTCCCGACGAGGTCGGCGACGGTGCCCGGGAACGGCTGATCGCACGGTACGAGCGGTTCGTGGCGTCGGCGCGACATCCCGAGCTGCGGGACGTGCAGCTGCGGCTGCGGGCGCAAACCGACGACCTCCTCGCCGAGGTGCTGCGCCGGTCCGGCCGCGTCGTGCGCGAGCCGCAGCTGCGTCGCCTGGTCGCCGTGGTGGACGGGGTGGTCGTGGGCGCGCTCAGCGAGGTGGACCCCGATCCGCGGGGGATGGCGCGCGCGATGCTGCTCGACCTGATCGACGAGTTCGCTCCTCCGAGCACGCACTGACGAGGGGCTTGGGGTCTCGCCGTAAACTGGGATCTCGTGAGCCGCATCCCGAATGTCCTTGCCAACCGTTACGCCAGCCCCGAGCTGAAGGCGCTGTGGTCGCCGGAGTACAAGATCGTGCTCGAGCGTCAGCTGTGGTTGGCGGTGCTGCGGGCGCAGGCCGAGCTGGGGATCGACGTTCCCGCCGAGGCGCTCGCCGACTACGAGCGGGTGCTCGAGAGCGTCGACCTGGACTCCATCGCCGACCGTGAGCGCGTCACCCGCCACGATGTGAAGGCCCGCATCGAGGAGTTCAACGCCCTCGCCGGCCACGAGCACGTGCACAAGGGCATGACCAGCCGCGACCTCACCGAGAACGTCGAGCAGCTGCAGGTGCTCCGCTCGCTCGAGCACGTGTACAACCACGGTGTCGCGATCGCCGCCCGCCTGGGCGAGCGGGCCGCCGAGTACACCGGTTTCGTGATGGCCGGACGCTCCCACAATGTCGCCGCGCAGGCCACCACGCTGGGCAAGCGTTTCGCGTCGGCCGCCGACGAGCTGCTGGTGGGTCTCACCCGGCTGCGTGAGCTCATCGACCGCTACCCGCTGCGCGGCATCAAGGGCCCGATGGGTACCGCGCAGGACATGCTGGACCTGCTCGACGGCGACGCCGCCAAGCTCGAGCAGCTCGAGAAGAAGGTCGCCGAGCACCTCGGCTTCGCGCACGTGTTCACCAGCGTCGGCCAGGTGTACCCGCGCTCGCTGGACCACGACGTGCTGTCCGCGCTGGTCCAGGTGGGTGCCGCGTCGTCGTCGTTCGCGCACACCATTCGCCTGATGGCCGGCCACGAGCTGGTCACCGAGGGCTTCCAGCCCGGCCAGGTGGGCTCGTCCGCGATGCCGCACAAGATGAACACCCGCTCGTGCGAGCGGGTCAACGGCCTGCAGGTGGTCCTGCGCGGCTACGCGTCGATGGCGTCCGAGCTGGCGGGTGCGCAGTGGAACGAGGGCGACGTGTTCTGCTCCGTCGTCCGCCGTGTCGCGCTGCCGGACGCGTTCTTCGCGATCGACGGCCAGATGGAGACCTTCCTGACGGTGCTCGCCGAGTTCGGTGCGTACCCGGCCGTCATCGAGAAGGAGCTCACCCGCTACCTGCCGTTCCTGGCGACCACCAAGGTCCTCATGGCCGCGGTCCGCGCCGGTGTCGGACGCGAGACCGCGCACGAGGTCATCAAGGAGCACGCCGTCGCCGTCGCGCTCGCGATGCGCGAGCAGGGCAAGGAGCCGGATCTGCTGGATCGCCTGGCCGCCGACGACCGGCTGCCGCTCGACCGCGCCGCGCTCGACGAGGCCCTCGCCGACAAGTCCGCGTTCATCGGTGCCGCCGGCGCGCAGGTCGACTCGGTGGTCGCCGAGGTGCAGAAGCTGGTCGACGCCAACCCGGATGCTGCGCGCTACGCGCCGGGCGCCATTCTGTGACAACGGGTTCCACGGTGAGGTCACGGACCGTCACGGTCGGTGACCTCACCGCGCACCTCGCGCAGCCCGACGGCGGCAGCGATACCGTCATGCTGCTGCTGCCGATGATCAACGGCGTCGATGCGCAGGTGCGCGATTACGCCGCCGACATCGCCGCGGCGGGGATCACCGCACTGGTGTGGGATCCCTGGCACGGACCGAGCCTGGACGACACCCCGAAGGAGCGCCTCTTCGAGCTCATGGGGCAGCTCGACGACGAGGAATGCCTGTCGGAGATGGGCGCTCTGCTCGACTACGCCCGAGGTGAGCTGGGCGCACGGCGCGTCGGAGTCATCGGCTGGTGTCTGGGCGGCCGGTTCTCGCTGCTGCTCGGCGCGCGTGACCGTGAACTCGCGAATGTCGTTGCCTACCATCCGTCGATCTGGGATCCGGCCGCGGCGAACCACGCGCTCGACACGGTGGCGCTGGCTCCGGCGATCGCCGCACCGGTCATGGTGCTGCACGCCGGCGCCGACACGATCCTGTCGGCCGGAACTTTCGGGGCCTTGCAGTCGGCGCTGCAGTCCCGCGACAGCGGCGCGACGATCGTGCACGCGTATCCGGGTGCCGCGCACGGCTTCAGTGCCCGTGCGCGCCAAGACGATCCGGTGAACAAGGCCGCGTGGGACATCTCCTGGCCGCAGGTGCTCGCCTTCGCTTCCGCATCGATGGCCCGGTAGCGGTCGGGACGTCTGCACCACGCCAGGCGGATCAGCCGGAAGTCGGCGGAGTCAGGGTGCCGTCGACGACTTCAGCGGCAACGTCGTGGAGCGGTCGGCCATGGGTGCGGGCGTAACGGCGGAGCGCGTCGAATGCCACCGCCGGGGTGCATCCGGCACCTTCGGCGAGCATCCCCTTGGCTTGCTCGATAATGATTCGGCTGGTCAGCGCCTGCCGCAGTTGTGCGGCCTCTTCCTGCGCGTTGCGCGCGGTGCGATTGTGCAGCAGCCCGATGGTGGCGATCCGCGCCAGCGCCCGGCTCGTGTCGACGTCCTCCGCTGGGAGGCTGCCGGTGGCGACACAGAACATGTTGAGCGACCCGATCACCTGGTTTCCCAGCTGCAACGGAACGGCATGGACGGCCCCGAAGCCGACCTCTCCGGACAGGTGCTGAAACCGTGGCCAGCGCGCCGAGGTCGCGTCGCGGCCGAGGTTGACGAGGGGGCGCCCCGTGGTGAAGCAGTCGTAGCAGGGGCCACGTGCGTCCGCCACCTCCAACTGTTCGAGGGTGTGCGCCGGCTCGGTGGTGGACGCCACCGAAGCAAGGTGCCCGCGTTCATCGGTCAGCAGGATGCCGGCAGCGTCGATCGCGACCAGTGCCACGGTTCGGTCGGTCAGAGTGTGGAGAAAGTCGGTGGTGTCGAAGCCGGGTACGAGGGCGTCCGCCAGTTCCTCGAACACATGGACCAGTCGTTGTTCACTCATGAGTTTCCGGTCTTCCTGGCCGCTCGTCGCCGCAGTCGGTTCCAGGCTAGCCACGTCTGGCGTTGTCGGCACGGAGCACTTCGAGCGGTTGGCGCGTGTCGAGTGGCTCTGGCAGGATGGGTGAGCGGCCACCAAGTGGCCCGAGACGTCACAGGCGTCATTTCGCCACCCCGGACCCGGTGGCACGGTCGGCACGTTCGAGCGAGAAGACTCCACCGCAGCTCCGATATCGGGCACTCGCCGAGCAGGTCGGCGTCACCGCGCGTCGGCGGTTCGTCCCTCGGGACGTGGTGCGTGACGCGCCACTGCGCCCGCTTGTTCACGGGCCGGTTATTCCACCCGCGACAGCCAGGTCGCGACGACACGACCAGATTGCACTCTGATGGACGAACAGGCGGAGTCGACGTCAACCGGATTCGGGACATCTCCCATGGAAGTTTCTGCCCTGAAACCCTTTCCGCTGTCGTCGGCGCAGTACGAGGTCTGGCTCGCGCAGCGACTGGCCCCACACCTTCCGTACTGCATCGCTCAGTACGTGGAGTTCCACGGCGACCTCGATCTCGACCTGTTCCGATGGGCGGCCGTGACCGCGGGACGTGAGACTCAGGGCGCCTTCCTCCGGCTGATCGAGGTCGACGGGGAGCCCAGGCAAGTTGTTGATCCGTCCTTGGATAACTCGTTGGGGTTCATTGATTTTCGTGGAGAGAGTGATCCGGTGGCGGCCGCGGATGGGTGGATGCGCGAGGACCGGTCGAGTCCGGTGGACCCGATGCACGACCCCCTGGGGGTGTCGACCATATTGCAGGTCGGCGATGCGCAGTACCTGTGGTACAGCCGTGCTCACCATGTCGCGTTGGATGGGTATGCCGCGATGACGTTGGTCAACCGCATCGCGGCTCTGTACTCGGCTGCGGCGTCGGGCCGGGACCCGGAACCCAGCAGAGCTGCCGATCTGCGAACGTTGTACGAACTCGACTGTCGGTACCGTGCCTCGAGTCGGTTCGAGGCGGACCGTGCGTACTGGATCGAGCGGTTCCAGGGGCTGGCGGAACCCGTGAGTCTGGCCGACCGAGACGGCACTGCGGTGGCCCGCGACATGCTGGTGGCCACATCACTCGACGAGGACACGGCCACCCGGCTCGAGGACTCCGAGGGTCGGGCGAGCAGAACGTCCGCTGCGGTGATCATCGCGGCGTTCGCCTGCTACCTCTCACGGATGACGGGCCGGGAGGAGGTTCGCGTGGATGTCCCGGTCTCCGGGCGGACCACTGCGGTGTTACGCAGTTCGGGTGGGATGTTCGTCAACGTCGTTCCGCTCCGGATTCGGGTCGGTCCCAGCGACACCGTGGGCGATCTGGTCGAGCGGGTGAGTCTGGAACTGATGGGCGCGTTGCGACACCAGCGCGGCAACCTCGCCGAGATTGCGCGAGAGGTGAGCGTCGGTACCGAGGCCCACCGGACCGCCGCGCCGATGGTCAACGTGATGCTCTTCCGTCAGGAGCTCGATTTCGGTTCGGTGACGGGTGAATTTCATGTGCTCACCTCCGGTCCGATCGCGGACCTGCTGATCAATGTCTACCAAAGCGGCACACCCGCAAAGACGTTCGTCGAGTGCCGCGGAAATCCGCTGCGATACCGCATCGACGAGCTGAGGCTCCATCACGAGCGGTTCGTCGGCGTGGTCGAGGACTTCGTCGCGGCCGGTCCGGAGTCGCTGATAGCGACGATCCACCCTGACAGTGCCAGGGAAGGCGAGCGCCGGCTGGAGGCGGCCCGGGACCTGGACTATTGGCGACGGACGCTGGCGGGGTTGCCGGTACTGCTCGGGCTGCCGACAGATCGGCGGCGACCGAAACAGCGGTCCCTGGACTCCGGAAGCCTGCAGTTCACGCTCGGCGCGGAGCTGCATCGCAAGCTGCAGCAGCGTGCTCGCGAGTACGACTCGACGATGTTCATGACGATGCATGCGGGGCTGGCCGCACTGCTGGCCCGGGTGAGCGGCTCCGACGACATCGCGGTCGGTGCGCCGATTGCCCGACGGGCCGACGCCGCGCTCGACGACGGGGCGGACGCGTTCGTCGATGCCGTGGTGTTGCGGACCCACGTGGATCCGGGACTCTCGTTTGCGGACCTGTTGGAGCGGGTGAAGCGCTGTCAACTCGGCGCATTCGCGCATACGAGGGTGTCGTTCGACCGGTTGGTCGAGGCGCTCGCCCCGGACCGCACTACGCCCTGCCCGCCGCTCGTCCAGGTTGTCCTCGGCCCCACTCGTGCCGAGCCGACCGCGGTCGCCGACGTGTCCGTCACGGCACCCGAGAACTGTTGTCCCGAACGCTGCGATCTGCAGATGACCGTAGGTGAAAGCTTCACCGACTCCGGTCGACCGTCGGGACTGTCAGTCGACCTCGTGTTTGCCACCGATCTGTTCGACTCGGCGACAACGCAGGCATTCGCGGATCGGCTGGTGCGGATTCTCGAGTATGCGGCGGCAGATTCGTCGGCTCCGGTCGGCGACGTCGATGTGCTTGCCCCCGAGGAGCGTGAGCAGTTGATGCCGGTGTCCGGGGCAGCGGCGTTGCCCGCGTTGACTTTGCCGGGGCTGTTCGCGGCATCGGTGCGCGCGGACCCGAATGCGGTCGCGGTTGTATACGGCGACCGGAGCTGGACGTACGGCGAGCTCGACAGCCGGTCGAACCGTCTGGCGCGCTGGCTGATCGGTCATGACGTGGGGCCGGAGAAAGTCGTGGCGGTGGGACTGCCGCGGTCGCTCGAGTCGGTCCTGGCGGTGTGGGCCGTCACAAAGACCGGTGCGGCCTTCGTTCCGCTGGATCCGGGGTATCCGTCGGCTCGGCTCGAGTACATGCTCACCGATTCGGGCGCCATCCTGGGGCTGACGACGGAGGACGTGTCGAGAGACCTGCCACCGACCGTGCCGTGGCTGGTGCTCGACGACGAAGCGGTCGAGGCGGAGGTGGCGGGGACTCCCTCGACGGCGGTGACCGACGGCGAACGGGTCTCGGCACTGACATCCGACCATCCGGCATACGTGATCTACACATCCGGGTCGACGGGGGTCCCGAAGGGCGTGGTGGTGCCGCATCTGGGTTTGGCGGACCTGGCGGCCGAACAACGCGACCGTTTCGCGACGGGGCCCGGTGCGCGGGTCCTGCACTTCGCATCCCCGAGTTTCGACGCGTCGGTGTTCGAGCTGGTGTGGGCGTTCGCGGCGGGCGGGTGCCTGACGATCGCACCACCGACGGTGTACGGCGGCGACGACCTGGCGGCGCTGCTCGATCGTTGCCGCGTGACCCATGCGATCCTGACACCGTCGGCGTTGTCGTCGGTCGATCCCACGGGTCACTGCTGCTTGCGGTGTCTCGTGGTGGGGGGTGAGGCGTGTTCCCCGGAGTTGGTAGCGCGGTGGGCGCCGGGGCGCGCGATGTTCGACGCCTACGGCCCGACGGAGTCGACAATCATGGCGAATCTCGGAGTGATCGGGTCGGCGGAAGAGCCGGTGACACTCGGCGGCCCGATCCGGGGTTTCGAGGAGTTGGTGCTCGACGGGCGGCTGCGGCCGGTGCCGGTCGGTGTGGCGGGGGAGCTGTACCTGGCCGGTCCGGGCCTGGCACGTGGGTATCGGAATCAGGCCGGTCAGTCGGCCGCTCGATTCGTCGCCGATCCGTTCGGTGCACGGGGACAACGCCTCTACCGCACCGGGGATGTGGTGAGGTGGCTGCGCGATCGGGAGGGGGACCTGACGCTCGAGTACCTGGGCCGGACCGACTCCCAGGTCAAGATTCGTGGCTTCAGGATCGAGCCCGGCGAGGTGGATGCGGCGCTGACGGCTCACCCCCATGTGAGATTCGCGGCGACACTCAGTCGTGCCGGCCCGACCGGCGACCCGGTCCTGGTGTCCTACGTGCTTCCCGCCGCCGAGCACGTCCCCGACCCCGCCGACCTGAAGGCCCAGGTTCGTGTGGCGGTACCGGACTACATGGTGCCCGCGGCGATCACAATGATCGACGAGATTCCGCTGACCCCGGTCGGCAAGCTCGATCGCACCGCACTACCCGCACCGGACTTCGGGACGAGGCCCACCGAGTCCCGGCCGCCACGCACGCCGACCGAGGAGACAACCGCAGTCGTCTTCGCCGAGCTCCTCGCGGTCGACCACCTCGGTGTCGATGCAAACTTCTTCGATCTCGGCGGAAACTCCCTCGTCGCGACCAAGGTGGTCACGCGGATCAACTCGGCGCTGGATCGGAACATCGATATCCGCGACCTGTTCGAGGCGCCCACCATTGCCGCGCTCGCGGCCCGGATCGACGGGATCGACGGTATCGACGATCGATCGTCGGCCCGACCGGCACTGACCACGGGCACTCGGCCCGACAGTGTTCCGACCTCCCTGGCACAGCACCGAATGTGGGTCGTCAACCAACTGGATACGTCGTCGCCTGCCTACAACATTCCCATCGCGCTCCGATTCTCGGGCGATCTGGACACCGATGCCCTGCGGTTGGCGCTTGCTGACATCGTGGATCGGCATGCCACGCTCCGGACCGTCTACCCCGACTCCACGGACGGTCCCCGCCAGGTGGTGGTCCCGACGGGACAGGTGCATCCCGACCTCACGCCGATGTCCGTGTCCGGCGCGGCAGACCTGCGGGCGCACCTCGTGCGGGGTGCCGCCGCCGGATTCGACGTCACCGACGAGACGCCCATCCGAACGGCACTGTTCCGGAACGGTCCGCAGCAGCACGTGCTGATGATCGTGGTGCACCACATCGCGGCGGACGGTGCGTCGATGGCGCCGCTCGCCCGGGACCTGACGGTCGCATACACCGCCCGCCTGCACGGGCGGGCACCCGACTGGGCGCCACCGGCAGTGCACTACGCCGACTACACCCTGTGGCAGCGCCGCATGCTCGGCAGCGAGTCCGAGCCCGATTCGCCGATCGCACGCGAGTTGGCGTACTGGCGGTGGGCGTTGTCAGGGATGCCTGCGACAGTCGAATTGCCGACGGACCGACCACGACCGGCGCAGCGATCGATGCAAGGGAAGAAGGTTCATTTCGAGATCGGTTCGGATCTGCACGAGCGATTGCAATCCCTTGCTCACGAACATCATTCGACAGTGTTCATGGTCATGCACGCGACGCTGGCCGTGCTGTTGAGCAGGGTGAGTGGGAGCACGGACATTGCGGTGGGTACGCCGACAGCGGGGCGAGGCGAGGCTGCACTCGACGACGTGGTGGGCATGTTCGTCAACACCGTCGTGCTGCGGACGCCAGTGGAGCCCGAGTCCACGTTCACCGACCTGCTCGATCGGGTGAGGGAGCGCGATCTCGGCGCCTTCGCCCACGCGCAGATGCCGTTCGAGCAGGTCGTGGAGGCCATCGATCCGGTGCGGTCGACGGCGTACTCCCCGCTCTTCCAAGTGATGCTGGAGTTTCGGAACGCCGAGTCGCCACGCCTGGACTTGCCGGGGCTGACGGTCGAGCCTGTCGACATCGATCTCGATGTCGCCCGGTACGACCTGCATCTGAGCCTCGCCGAGAAATTCGACACCGGCGCCGGCGCTCCCCTCGGGATGTCGGCTTCCTTCGGCTTCGCTGCCGACATCCTCGACTCGGACACCGTGCAGCGCCTTGCGGGCCGATTCGTCCGCATTGCCGAGGAAGTCGTTTCCTCGCCCTCGATTCGGGTCGCGGACATCGATCTGCTTTCCCGGGCTGAGTGTGGGGAGTTGGTGCCGGTGTCGGGTGGGTCGGGGGTGTCGGGGCGGGTGTTGGTGGAGTTGTTGTCGGCGTGGGTGGTTCGGGATCCGGGTGCGGTTGCGGTGGTGTGTGGGGGTCGGGGGTGGACGTATGGGGAGTTGGATGAGCGGTCGAGTCGGTTGGCGCGGTTGTTGATCGGTCGGGGTGTGGGTCCGGAGTCGTGTGTGGCGGTGGCGGTGGCGCGGTCGTTCGAGTCGGTGTCGGCGGTGTGGGCGGTGGCGAAGTCGGGGGCGGCTTTCGTGCCGGTGGATCCGTTGTATCCGGCTGGTCGGATTGGGCGCATGTTGTCGGATTCTGCTGTGGTGGTGGGGGTTACGGTGGCTGAGTGGCGGGATCGGTTGCCTGGGTCGGTGGGGTGGGTGGTGCTCGATGATCCGGTGGTCGAGGTGGAGTTGGCGGGGTTGTCGTCTGGGCCGGTGAGCGACGGGGAGCGGACGGCGTGCCTGGGTATCGATCATGCGGCGTATGTGATTTATACGTCGGGGTCGACGGGGGTGCCGAAGGGTGTGGTGGTGACGCATCGGGGGTTGGCGAATCTGTTGGCGGAGCAGGGGGTTCGGTTCGGGTTGGGTCCGGATGCGCGGGTGTTGCATGTTGCGTCGCCGAGTTTCGACGCGGCGGTGCTCGAGCAGTTGTGGGCGTTCGGGTTCGGTGGGCGGCTGGTGGTGGTGTCGCCGGCGGTGGTCGGCGGTGCCGATTTGGCGGGGATTCTGCGGCGGGAGAGGGTGACTCATGCTGCGTTGACGCCGACGCTGTTGGGGACGGTGGATCCGGTGGGGCTCGACGATCTCGGGACCGTTGTGGTCGGTGGTGAGCGGTGTCCGCCGGAGTTGGTGGCGCGGTGGGCGGCCGGTCGGCGGATGTTCAATACCTACGGTCCGGCGGAGGCGACGATCCAGTCGAATGCCAGTGTGCGCATGACGGTTGCGGGTGGGGTGACGATCGGTGGTCCGATTCGGGGTGTCGGGGAGTGTGTGCTCGACGGTTGGTTGCGGCCGGTGCCGGTGGGGGTGGTCGGGGAGTTGTATCTGGCGGGTTCGGCTCTGGCGCGTGGTTATCGAAACCGGGCGGGATTGACGGCGGCGCGGTTCGTTGCGGATCCGTTCGAGGGTTCGGGTCGGCGGATGTATCGGACGGGGGATCTGGTGCGGTGGTTGCGGTTGCCCGGTGGGGGTCTGACGCTCGATTACGTCGGTCGCGCGGATCTGCAGGTGAAGGTTCGTGGTTTCCGGGTGGAGTTGGGTGAGGTCGAGTCGGTTCTGTCGGCGTGTGTGGGGGTGGCGCGTGCGGTGGCGGTGGTGCGTGCGGAC
Source organism: Rhodococcus sp. BE178 (assembly GCF_050433545.1). Classification (NCBI taxonomy): domain Bacteria; kingdom Bacillati; phylum Actinomycetota; class Actinomycetes; order Mycobacteriales; family Nocardiaceae; genus Rhodococcus; species Rhodococcus sp. BE178. Next base: position 82,955 of record NZ_JBNPXA010000019.1, read on the forward strand.
GATGGTGCCGGTGATCGGTTGGTCGGGTATGTGGTGCCCGGGGTGGGTGTGGATCTGGATGTGCGTGAGGTTCTTGCGTTTGCGGGGGAGCGGTTGGCTCCGCACATGGTTCCGGCGGCGGTGGTGGTGGTCGATGCTGTGCCGCTGACGCCGAATGGCAAGCTTGATCGTGCGGCGTTGCCGGCGCCGGATTTTGCTGCGGGCCGAGCAGAGTACCGGGCACCGGACACCGAGATCGAGAAGGTACTCGCCGGGCTGTTCGGGGAGGTGCTCGGCGTCGATGTGGTGGGCGTGGAGGATTCGTTCTTCGCGCTCGGTGGCGACAGCATCATGTCGATCCAGTTGGCGGCGCGGGCGAAGGCGGCGGGGGTGGTGTTCTCGCCTCGGGACGTGTTCGAGTGCAGGTCGGTGGCAAGGCTGTCGGAGGTTGCCGTCCGCGGCGACAGTGGTTCGACGCAGTTGCTGGAGGAGCTTGCCGGTGGCGGGGTAGGGGAGATCCCGTTGACGCCGGTACTGAGGTGGTTGCTCGAACGCGGAGAGTCCGGGTTCGGTCGTTTCTCCCAGGCCGTGATGCTGAATCTGCCGGAAGGCATCGGAGCGGACGGCCTGGTGAACACAGTGCAGGCGGTGCTCGATCACCATGACATGTTGCGCGCTCGGTTGCGCCAGGATGCCGATGGGGTGTGGGCGTGGGAAGTGTTGCCGCGCAGTACGATCCTTGCGGACGGGCTGATTCGTCGGGTGCCCCTCGACGTGTCGCCGGGAACGGTCGAGTTCCACGAGCTGGCGGCGGCGGAGTTGAACGCCGCGGCGGATCGGCTCGACCCGGCGGCCGGGATCGTGGTGCAGGTGGTCTGGTTCGATCCCGTGGACGAGGCGGAACGGGGTCGGGTCCTGGTGGTGGTCCATCATTCGGCGGTCGACGGGGTGTCCTGGCGGGTGCTGGTGCCGGACCTGGCGGCAGCGTGGTCGCGGATCGAGGCGGGTGAAGCGCCCGATCTGGCCCCGGTGGGGACGTCGATGCGCAGGTGGGCGCACGGGCTGGTCGAGGCGGCGCACCGGCCGGAGCGGGTTGCGGAACTCGAGATGTGGCGGGCGCTGGCTGCGGTGGACGATCCGGTGATCGGGTCCCGACTCCTCGACCTCACGATCGACCTGGTCGCCACCACCCGGAGCGTGGAGGTCGACATACCGCCGGAGGTAACCGAGGCCCTGTTGACCACAGTCCCGGGGGCGTTCCACGGCGGGGTGGGCGACGGGTTGCTGGCCGCGTTGGCGGTGGCGGTGACGAAGTGGCGGCGCGAGCGTGGAGATGGGGTTGGCGGTTCCCTTCTCGATGACGCGGTGATCAGGCTCGAGGGGCACGGGCGCGAGGAGAGTGTGGTCGCTGGTTCGGACCTGACTCGCACGGTCGGGTGGTTCACCACGAGTTTTCCTCTGCACCTGGATCTTTCCGGAATCGATCTCGACGATGCGTGCGCCGGTGGGCCGGCCGCGGGAGCGGTGGTCAAGTCCGTCAAGGAGCAACTCCTCGCGGTCCCGGACCACGGGATCGGCTTCGGACTGCTGCGCTATCTCAACGAGGACGCCGGACCGGTGCTGCGGGACCAGCCTGCGCCGCAGATCGCGTTCAACTACCTCGGCCGTATCGCCGGCGGCGGGCGTGGGGCCGGCTGGCTCCCGGTCGACGACGCCACCGATCTCACCGGTGCGCAGAATCCAGACATGCCGGTGCCGGCGGTGCTCGACATCAACGCTTTCACCCTCGACGACGGAGGCCGACCGAGGTTGCGGGCGATCTGGTCCTTCCCCAGCGGAGTGCTCACCGCCCGTGAGGTGGGTGCGGCGGCCCGGATGTGGCGCAATGCGCTGGTCGCGCTGGCCGCGCATGTCGCGACGCCGGGGGCGGGCGGGAGGACCCCGTCGGATCTCGACCTGGTCGGGCTCGGGCAGGCGGAGATCGAACGTCTCGAGGACCGGTATCCGAACATGACGGATGTGTGGCCGCTCTCGCCGCTGCAGGAGGGGTTGCTGTTCCACACGTCGGTGTCCGAGGAGTCGGTGGACGCCTACGTGGTGCAGTTGGTCGTCGAGCTGCGCGGGGACGTCGACCCGGCGCGTCTGCGGCGCGTGGGACAGGTGCTGCTGGAACGGCATCCGAACCTGCGGACCGCGTTTGTCCCCGGCGTCACTGGGGGCCCGGTACAGGTGGTTCAGGACCACGTCGTGGCCCCGTGGTCGGCGAGCGACCTGTCGGGTTCGGACGACGATCAACGGAATTGTGCGTGGGATCAACTGATGTCTGCCGACCGGGCGACGCGGTTCGATCCGGCCCAGGCCCCACTGCTGCGCTGGATGCTGGTCACCACCGGACCCGAGTGTCACCGACTGGTGCTGACCAATCATCATCTGCTGCTCGACGGTTGGTCGACGCCGCTGCTGTTGCGCGAACTGTTGCTGCTCTATGCCACCGACGGCGACGGCGCGATGCTGCCTCGTATCCATCCCTATCGGGACTACCTGACCTGGGTAGGTGGGCAGGATGAGCCCAGGTCACTCGAGGCCTGGGCTCGCGCGTTCGACGGCGCCGACGAGCCGACCCTGGTGGCGCCGGCCGACCCGGGTCGTCGATATTCGGAATCGCGGGACTTGCTCGGTGGGCTGACCGAGGAACAGACCGCGGCGCTCACCTCCCTCGCGCGCGCCCGCGGAGTCACCCTCAACACCGTGGTCCAGGCGGCGTGGGCGATCGTGTTGGGCACGTGGACATCCCGGGACGACGTGACGTTCGGTGCGACCGTGTCCGGGCGCCCTGCGCAGGTTGCAGGCGTCGAGTCGATGATCGGGCTGTTCGTCAACACACTGCCGGTCCGGGTCCGGCTCGACACCGCAGACAGTCTGGGACAGCTACTCGACCGGATCCAGGCGGAGCAGGCCGGACTACTCGATCACCACCACGTGAGGTTGGCCGACGTCCAGCGGGCGGCCGGGCCTGGAGCAGTTTTCGACACGATGACCGTGTTCGAGTCCTATCCGGTCGATCGGGGTGGGCTCACCGCCGAGACCGACATAGCCGGCATGCGGGTGGTGGATGTGAGTGGGATCGACGCCTCGCACTATCCGATCGGTCTCGTTGCCCACGTCGACACGCGACTGCACCTGCGAATCAGCTACCTGCCCGAAGTCTTCGACCGCGACACGATGGAGGCGATCCTGCAGCGGGTCCTGCGCGTGATCGATGCCGTCGTCGCCGACCCTGACCTGCCGCTGGCCCGGCTCGATCTGCTTTCCCGGGCTGAGTGTGGGGAGTTGGTGCCGGTGTCGGGTGGGTCGGGGGTGTCGGGGCGGGTGTTGGTGGAGTTGTTGTCGGCGTGGGTGGTTCGGGATCCGGGTGCGGTTGCGGTGGTGTGTGGGGGTCGGGGGTGGACGTATGGGGAGTTGGATGAGCGGTCGAGTCGGTTGGCGCGGTTGTTGATCGGTCGGGGTGTGGGTCCGGAGTCGTGTGTGGCGGTGGCGGTGGCGCGGTCGTTCGAGTCGGTGTCGGCGGTGTGGGCGGTGGCGAAGTCGGGGGCGGCTTTCGTGCCGGTGGATCCGTTGTATCCGGCTGGTCGGATTGGGCGCATGTTGTCGGATTCTGCTGTGGTGGTGGGGGTTACGGTGGCTGAGTGGCGGGATCGGTTGCCTGGGTCGGTGGGGTGGGTGGTGCTCGATGATCCGGTGGTCGAGGTGGAGTTGGCGGGGTTGTCGTCTGGGCCGGTGAGCGACGGGGAGCGGACGGCGTGCCTGGGTATCGATCATGCGGCGTATGTGATTTATACGTCGGGGTCGACGGGGGTGCCGAAGGGTGTGGTGGTGACGCATCGGGGGTTGGCGAATCTGTTGGCGGAGCAGGGGGTTCGGTTCGGGTTGGGTCCGGATGCGCGGGTGTTGCATGTTGCGTCGCCGAGTTTCGACGCGGCGGTGCTCGAGCAGTTGTGGGCGTTCGGGTTCGGTGGGCGGCTGGTGGTGGTGTCGCCGGCGGTGGTCGGCGGTGCCGATTTGGCGGGGATTCTGCGGCGGGAGAGGGTGACTCATGCTGCGTTGACGCCGACGCTGTTGGGGACGGTGGATCCGGTGGGGCTCGACGATCTCGGGACCGTTGTGGTCGGTGGTGAGCGGTGTCCGCCGGAGTTGGTGGCGCGGTGGGCGGCCGGTCGGCGGATGTTCAATACCTACGGTCCGGCGGAGGCGACGATCCAGTCGAATGCCAGTGTGCGCATGACGGTTGCGGGTGGGGTGACGATCGGTGGTCCGATTCGGGGTGTCGGGGAGTGTGTGCTCGACGGTTGGTTGCGGCCGGTGCCGGTGGGGGTGGTCGGGGAGTTGTAACAGGCGGGTTCGGCTCTGGCGCGTGGTTATCGAAACCGGGCGGGATTGACGGCGGCGCGGTTCGTTGCGGATCCGTTCGAGGGTTCGGGTCGGCGGATGTATCGGACGGGGGATCTGGTGCGGTGGTTGCGGTTGCCCGGTGGGGGTCTGACGCTCGATTACGTCGGTCGCGCGGATCTGCAGGTGAAGGTTCGTGGTTTCCGGGTGGAGTTGGGTGAGGTCGAGTCGGTTCTGTCGGCGTGTGTGGGGGTGGCGCGTGCGGTGGCGGTGGTGCGTGCGGACGATGGTGCCGGTGATCGGTTGGTCGGGTATGTGGTGCCCGGGGTGGGTGTGGATCTGGATGTGCGTGAGGTTCTTGCGTTTGCGGGGGAGCGGTTGGCTCCGCACATGGTTCCGGCGGCGGTGGTGGTGGTCGATGCTGTGCCGCTGACGCCGAATGGCAAGCTTGATCGTGCGGCGTTGCCGGCGCCGGATTTTGCTGCGGGCCGAGCAGAGTACCGGGCACCGAAAGCGGGCGTCGAATCCGCTGTGGCGGCTGCCTTCGCGGTCGAACTCGGTGTGGCGAGGGTCGGTGCGGACGACAACTTCTTCGCCCTCGGCGGCAACTCGTTGACGGCCACGGGGGTGGCTGCGCGACTGCGGGAATCGACCTCCACGGAGGTACCGGTCGAGTGGATCTTCACACATTCGACGCCCGAGTCGCTGGCACACCGGATCGAGACGCGCGAGGCCGAGACCGTCGAGAACGACGGCGCCGGTTCAGCGGTCGAGGTGCTACTCCCGCTGCGTGCCACGGGCAGTCGGAATCCGCTCTTCTGCATACATCCCGCCATCGGGCTCGCCTGGTGTTACAGCGGCCTGGTGCAGCACGTCGACGACGACCGACCGATCTACGGAATCAATTCCCCCGCGCTGACCGATCCCGATGTACGTTTCGGATCGCTCGACGACCTTGCCCACCGCTACGTCCGGGAGATCCGGTCTGTGCAGCCACACGGTCCTTATCACCTGCTCGGCTATTCGGTGGGCGGGCAGATTGCGCACGCGATGGCGGTCCAACTTCGTCGAGAAGGTGACGACGTGCTCACCCTTGCCATGATGGACAGCCGCGCGCCGTCCGGAGCCGAGGTCGACGGTGAGATGCCCACGGCCGCAAGGTTGGTCGCCGAGTTCGGTGGGGTGGAGTTGGTCGACGAGGGGGAATCGGACATGACGACCGAGCAGGCTGCACGGCTGCTGCGTGCGAAGGGTGGACTCTTTGCATCACTGACTCCGGATCACCTCGACACCCTCTACCGGGAGTACCAGGACCTCGTCCATGGCGCTCTCGCGCATCGGCCGTCGACCCTCGAAGGTACCGTGGTCGCGTACTTCAGCGCGGCGACAGACTCGGACGACGATCACGGTCTCGACCGTGAGGCCGGAGCAGCGGGCTGGAGAAAGTACATCATCGGTGAAGTACGCGAGTACCGAATCCCTACGCGTCACGAGCAAATGACGAGCCCGCAGGGCCTTTCGGTCGTGGGCCCCCTCCTCAACCGGCACTTGAATCTGGTCGACCGAGAGCGGGGGGCACCCGAGTAATGCGCAGCACGACACAAACCGTGCACCCGTTGCCCGACTCTTCAGCGCGGACTACCGTGGTGTCGAGCGGGCCGAATGGATGTACAGGTCGTGCTCGATGCCCTTGGCTGCCCCGGACCCGGCAGTCCCATTGGAGGACAGCGATTCGCCGAGAGGGTTCCTCAGGACTGCAGCTGTTCACGGCACTCGCCGAAGCAGTGTCTCTAGTCGGTCTTTCGCCTGATCGCCAGGTGCGGACGCACCGCAGTCGACCCGGAAAGCATGCTTTTGCGTATGGCGCGGAGCGCCACCGGTCCCTTCCTCTCGTCGGCGCCTTTGCGCGTCGGATGGTGGTCGATGCGAATCGGGTAGGAGGACAAATGACCGCGATTCGGCTCGAGAAGTTGTTCGGAGAGGACGCGGTCGTGGGCTCCGAGCATCGGTGCTCCGAGGTGCTGCGTAGTTGGGTTTGCGACTACCTGATCCGACCGCATCCGGATCTCGGCAGATCGGGTCCGGTCTGCCCGTTCACCAATCCGTCGATCTCGCGAGGACTGTTGTGGGTCGGATTCATCGATGGCTGCGACGTCGGTGTTCAGCAGATGACCGAGGCGGTGGACGAGATGTTCGCTGCTTTTCGTGAATTGCCGCCGGTTGACGGCGACGATGCGCTCCTGAAGGCCGTGCTCCTCGTGTTCGCCGACGTCTCGGACTACTCGTTGATCGAGGAGGCGCAACGCGAAGGTAAGTCCAAGTTCGTCCAGGAAGGACTCATGCTCGGCCAGTTCTATCCGGGATGCACCACGTCCGGGCTACGGAACAAGGCGTTCCCGGCACTGGACGCGCCGCTTCCCATTCTGGCGGTGCGCAGTATGGTCGGCTCCGATTTTCCGTTCCTGGCGGAGCGGAGCGAGTGGGTCGACGCCTATCTGAAGAAGTTTGCAGACCGGATCCCAGGTCCGGTCAGGAGCAGCATCACGGAGAAGGTGGTCGGGGAATTCGCGGTGGACACCTGCCCGGACCGGTAGACGAGACAGGATTGATCGGGTGTGACAGGTGACTGCCGCGACGCGGTGGCAGAGCGGAGTGCCGGTCACAGAGTCGACAGGTTGCTCCCGAGGGCTGCGTCCCATAATCGGAGTATGGCGATCACCATGCGACGATCCGGGCCGCAGGACCGGGAGGCGATCCTCGCGCTGATGGCGGCCTCGCGCTGATGGCGGCCTGTCCGCCCAGGAGCGCGCCGAGCGCGGCTTCGTCCAGGGGCGCATGGACGCCGATGTCCTCACCCGGTTCCAGGAGGGCACCGGCGTCTTCATCGCCGAGGAGACCGGCAGACTCGCCGGGTTCGCGATGACGTCGGAGCCCGGCGCGGTCGCCTCGGGTCCGCCGCGCTTGGCGCTGGATGCGTTGGGGGACGGGGACGGCCGATTGTTCCTGTACGGGCCGGCGGCTGTGGACCCGGGCTTCCAGGGGCGCGGGGTGTTGACGATGCTGCTCACCGCGCTCAGTCGTGAGCTTCGGGACCGCTTCGATCTCGGCGTCGCCTTCGTCGAGGCGGCGAACGCGAAGTCGCTTGCGGTGCACCGGCATTACGGGATGACCGCGGCGGCGACGTTCGTGTTCGACGGGCGCGACTACTTCGTGTTCACGTTCGACCCGGCCGAGTTCGCGGCCCGCCCCAACCCCTGAACGGGAGTTCAGCACACGCCGTCGCGCTCGAACCGTGCCGTGAACTCCCGTTCAGGGGTTCGCGGGGCGCGCGCGGGGTCAGCCGTCGCCGGCGGTGAGCTTGCCGAGGATGCGGCGCAGCTGCGCGCGGTCGTCGGCGTCGAGCGGGGCGAAGAAATCGGCGGCCTGGGCGTCGCGGGCGTCCGACATCTCGGCGATCAGCTTGCGGCCGGTGTCGGTGAGCTGGACGCACACCGCGCGCCGGTCGCCGCCGTCGGAGACGCGCTCGACGAGCTCGCGCTTCTGCAGGCGGTCGACCACCTCGGTGGCCGACCGGGGCGCGATGCGCAGCGCCTTCGCGACGTCGCCGAGGCGGGGGCGGCCGTCGGACTCGGTGCCGATCACGCGCAGCGCGCGGAACTCGTGCGGAGAGAGTTCCCATGGTTCGAGCGCGGTGAACCACTTGCGCCGCAGGGCGCGGGACGTGGACATCACGAGGTCGCGGAGCTGTTCGGACGATGCCTCGGTCATGGTGTCGGAGCTTACCTCACTTGACAGTCACCTCATGTTGAGGCAACCTCAGTAAAGGCTTGCCCCGACTTCTGAGAGGGGTGGTTAGATGACAAGCCCACCATTCGGTGGACCCGGTGGGGGTCACATGCGTTCCCGCAAGATCGATCCCGCCGACCGCGCCCAGCTCGAGGATTCCCCCGTGAGCCTGCGCCGGATCGGCTCCCTGTTCGCGCCGTACCGCTGGCAGATCGCCGTGGTGATGGCGCTGATCGTGGTGGCGTCCACGATCTCGCTCGCCAACCCGTTCCTGGTCCGCGAGGTGATCGACCGCGCGATCCCGGAACAGAACGTCAGTCTGCTGGTGTGGGCCGTGCGCGGCATGCTCGCGATCACGGTCGCGGGCTCGGTGCTGGGCGTGATCCAGACCTGGATCTCGACGACGGTCGGCCAGCGGATCATGCACAACCTGCGCACCCGCGTGTTCACCCATCTGCAGCGGCAGTCGCTCGGCTTCTTCACTCGCACCCGCGGCGGCGAGATCCAGTCCCGGCTCACCAACGACATCGGAGGCATGCAGACCGTCGTCACGTCGACCGCGACCTCGATCGCCTCCAACGTCACCACGGTCGTCGGCACCGCGATCGCGATGGCGGTCCTCAGCTGGCGGCTGTCACTGCTGTCGCTGATCGTGCTGCCGCCGGCGATCTGGCTCACCCGCAAGGTCGCGCTGATGCGCCGCGAGATCACCGCGCAGCGCCAGCGCGCGCTCGCCGACATGCAGACCCAGATCGAGGAGAGCCTGTCGATCAGCGGTGTGCAGCTGGGCAAGACGCTCGGCGCCGGCCCGGCGATGTCCGACCGCTTCACCGACACCTCGCACCGGCTGGTGGACCTCGAGGTCCGCTCGCAGCTGTCCGGACGCTGGCGGATGGCGACGATGAGCATCATCTTCTCGGCGATCCCCGCGCTGCTGTACCTGGCCGCGGGGCTGCCGGCGACGTCCGGCGGCATGACGATCGGCACCCTGGTCGCCTTCACCGGACTGCAGACGACGCTCTTCCGCCCGCTGATGGGCCTGCTCGACGTCGGTGTGTCCGTGACGAGTTCGCTCGCGCTGTTCAGCCGGATCTTCCAGTACCTCGACCTGCCCGTCGAGATCGACGACCCGGCGAAACCGGTGCCGATGCCGCGCGAGAAGGTCGACGGCGGCGTGCGGTTCGAGGACGTCGGCTTCCGCTACGAGAACGCCGACCGCGACGCACTCACCGGCATCGCCATCGATGTACCGGCCGGATCGTCGCTCGCACTGGTCGGTGAAACCGGTTCGGGCAAGACCACTCTGGCATCGCTGGTGGCGCGGCTGCACGATCCGACGTCCGGCCGGGTGACCATCGACGGCGTCGACCTGCGCGACATCTCGCTCGCGGAACTGTCCGAACTGGTCGGTGTCGTCTCGCAGGAGACGTACCTGCTGCACGCGACGATCCGGGAGAACCTGCGGCACGCGAGGCCGGAGGCGAGCGACGCCGAGATCGAGTCCGCGGCACGGGCGGCTCAGGTGCACGAGCTGATCGAGTCGCTGCCCGACGGCTACGACACCGTCGTCGGCGCCCGTGGCCACCGGTTCTCCGGCGGCGAGAAGCAACGTATCGCGATCGCGCGAACCCTGTTGCGGGACCCTCGGACTCTGGTGCTCGACGAGGCCACCAGCGCGCTCGACAACGAGACCGAGCGGGCCGTGCAGACCGCGCTCGACGTCGTCAGCCGCGGCCGCACCACGATCACGATCGCGCACCGGCTCTCCACGATCCGGGACGCCGACCAGATCGTGGTGCTCGACCACGGCCACGCCGCCGAGCGCGGCACCCACGAGGAGTTGCGCGTGCTCGGCGGCCGGTATGCGGCGCTACTCGCCCGCGGACGCGGCGATGCCGGCGCGGCGGCCGAAGAACGTGCCGTCGCCGAGCGAGGTGCCGCTGATGTAGCCCCACGAGTGCAGGCCCGACGTGGCGCGGCCGGCCGCGAAGAGTCCGGGGATCGGGTCGCCGTCGAGGTCTAGGACGCGGCCGTCGACGGTGGTCCGCAGGCCGCCGATCGTGAACACCTCGGCGCCGCCCCCGCCGGTCCCGCCGTCGCCGTACTCCGGCGGGGCCATGCCGCGCTGGACGTCGATCGCGGCGAACGGCGACTGCAGCGGCCGCAGCCACCGGGCGGACTTGTGGAAGTAGGGGTCCTCGCCGTCGGCGGCGAAGCGGTTGTACTCGCCCACGGTGCTGCACAGCGCGCCCTCGGGCATACCGATCTCGCGTTCGAGTTCCTCGAGTGTCTCGGCGACGAAGTGCGGCTGCACGCCCCAGCGCTCGTCGACCGGGACCTCCTCGTACGCCTGCTCGTCGAGGATCACCCACACCTTCAGGTTGTGCTTGAACAGCGCCGCCTGGCCGACCAGGCCGGGGTAGACGTCCTCGTTGATGAACCGCTGGCCCACGCCGTTGACGATCATGCCGCGCACCATCATTCCCGGCACCAGCGAGATACCGACCTGGCCGGCGGACATGTGCTTGACGGCCGCGCCCACGGCCTGGGCCATCACGATGCCGCGGCCGTCGTCGCCGCCGTCGCTGTTGACGCCCAGGCCCACCAGTTGCGGCGCGTGCTGGGCGAGCATCTCCTTGTTGTCCGCGAAGCCGCCGGTCGTGATGATCACGCCGCGGCGGGCCCGGTAGGTCACGGTCTCGTTGAAGTGCCGGGCCACGACGCCGACCACGCGGTCACCGTCGAGGATCAGCCGCAGTGCGGTGGTGTCGGCGTGCACCGCGATGTCGCTCTTGCCGACGGCCTCGCTCAGCACCGCCATCAGGACCTTGCCGCCGAAGCCGTCGGAGGTGACGCGGTGACCACGCGGGGCGGGTTTGGCGATCTCGTAGAACGGATAGGCGTTCTCGCCCATCCACATCAGACCGTCGTCGGTGGGCGGCACCCAGGTGGGGGAATCCCACAGCGACGGCTTGAACGGCACGCCGTGATCGACGAGCCACTGGTAGTGCCCGACGCTCTCGCGGCTGTAGAGGCCCACCTTCTCCTGGTCGGCGTCCGGGCCGAGCGCGGCGAGGAGGAACTTCTCCATGTCGTCGGCGGCGTCGACGAATCCGCACGCCTCCTGGATCGGGGTGCCGCCGCCGAGGTACATCTCGCCGCCGGACAACGCCGACGACCCACCGCCACCGCTCTGCCGCTCGAGCAGGATCACCTCGGCCCCGGACTCGACGGCCTCGAGCGCGGCCGACGCGCCGGCGCAGCCGTAGCCGACGATCAGGACGTCGGTTTCGTAGTCGTAGGTGCCGATCTCCGCGGCGTCGATCGGTGTGACGGGTACGCGAGCGCTCATCCAGAACTCCTGTGTCCTCGGGGCTTGACCTGCCTGTGGTGCCCGTCACGCTAGGGTAGGCGCCCGTGGCCGAGAAGGTGGTTGTCCGTTGAGCGGGACGCCGGGTATCGGTTCGAATTCGTCTGGGCCGCTGGAAATCTCCGCACCAACAGACCGATCAGGTCGGCTCGATCTGCAGGGGCAGGGACCGGTGGCGGCGAACGAACAGGCTCGGTACCCAGCGGGCACCGCCGTCGGCGATCGTGAACGACGTCGTGCGCTCGAGCAGTGCGGTGAGGGCCGCGAGTGCTTCCATTCGTGCGAGCGCCGATCCGACGCAGAAGTGCACACCCTTGCCGAACGCGAGATGGCCCTTGAGGTTCGGTCGGTCCAGCACGACGGTGTCCGGGTTCTCGAACGCGGACGGGTCGCGGTTGGCCGCACCCCACAGCAGCAGGACGTGGCTTCCGGCGGGTAGCCGCACCCCTCCCAGCGTGGTATCCGCGACCACGTGCCGGTGATGTCCGCGGAACGGGGACTCGAGGCGCAGGGCCTCGTCCAGGAACGGATCGATCAGCGATGGGTCCCGGCGCAGTCGTTCCTGCAGTGCCGGATCGGCGGCGAGGATCCGGGCGCCGTTGGCGATCAGGCCCGCGGTGGATTCGCCGCCCGCGCCGACCAGTTGCACCAGGATCAGAACCGCGACGTCGTCGGTGAGCGCACCCTCGTTGCACGCATGCGCGAGGACGCCCAGCAGATCGGTCTGCGGATCGCGCTTGGCCGCAGTGAATTCGGTGTGGAGGTAGCCGGCCAGTTCGGCCGCCGACGTGACCAGTTCGCCCAGTCTGTCACCGGTGACCACCCCGCCGAGCAGTTCGGTGCTGTCGTATGCCCACGCGAGGAGTTGTGGAACGTCGTGGTGGGGGAGCCCGACGAGGCTCGCGACCAGCGCGAGCGGCAGTTTGTCGGCCATGTCGGCGGCCCACTCGAAGGAGTCGTCCGATCCCAGTCCCGCGTCCCACAGTTCGTCGACGAGCGCGCGGACGGTGGGGCCGAGCGTGCGGATGCGCTTGGCGAGGGTGGCGAGCACCAGTCTGCGGTGCACCGTGTGGGCGGGGTCGTCCGCGGTCGCCAGCACGTGCACCGCCCGTCCGCCGCCGTCCATGTCGAACGTGACAGGCGGGCCGTCCGGCCGCTGCACCAGCACGCCGGTCAGATTCGACGAGAAGTCCTCCGGTCGGGCCAGTGCTTCGGTCACCAGTTCCCGCGACGACACGAGGTGGAAGTCGGTGCCGGGGACCCGGTAGACGGGCGCATGGGCGCGGAGTTTCCCGTACAGCCCGTACGGATCGTCGAGGTGCTCGGCGGCGAAGACGTCGATGCCGTCCAGTGGTGTCGCGGTCACGAGCCCGCCCTTCGATGTCATGGAACGCGTTGCAGTGATGCCACGGTTCACGGTGTCGGGGAGCGCTGTCAAGAGGCCGTCGGCAACTGAGAAAGCGGCGGTGAACTGCATGTATGCCCTGTCTCATATCGGAGCCGGCGGTGGGGCGTCCGCGCAGATCGGAGGGGAGTCGGTGACGGAGCGGGACGACTGGCTGACGGGCGGGAACCGTCGGGCGCTCGCGGTCGCACGGATCACCGCCGGTGACCCGCGCCGTGGCGCACCTCGACGGTGCGGAGCGGGTGGTCGAGGCGATCGTGACGGCGGTGGCGGCGGTTCGAGCGGATGCGACGTTGTCCTACTGGTTCGCCCACACCCGCACCGGTGACGCCGACGACTACCTGGCGTCCTCGCCGGATCTGAGCCGGGTGGCCACCGCCCTCACCGGTATCGCGCCCGACGAGGCGGGCGGGCAGTGGGTCGTCCGCGTGGTGCTCACCCTGCTCGCGTGGCCCGTCGCCGACACGCGCATGGAGCGACAGATGGTACAACGCTTCGTTGCTCCGGCATTCGACACATAACATCAACCAGTATGAGCCACTGCGTCTTCTGCGCCATCGTCGCCGGCGAGGCCGAATCGAGCCTCGTGTACGAGGACGCGCGCACGATCGCGTTCATGGACATTCGTCCGTTCACGCCCGGCCACCTGCTCGTGGTGCCGAAGAAGCACGCAGCGGATCTCGCTGAGTTGGATCCCGATGACGGAGGACGATTGTTCCAGGTGGGGCAGCAGATCGCGGCAGCGTTGCGAGACAGTTCGGTGGCCGCGGAGGGGGTGAACTTCTTCCTCGCCGACGGCGTGGTGGCCGGCCAGGAGGTGTTCCACGTGCACCTGCATGTCGTTCCGCGGACGGTGGGGGACGGGTTCGGGCTGCGGGGCCGGCCCACGGTTCCACCGAGGCCCGACCTCGATTACCTCGCCGGATCGATCCGCGGTCGGGCTGGGTTCGCGGGATGCCTGACGTGACCACGGCACCGCTTCTGCATCAGCGCTTTCCCGAACTCGCAGAGTCGCTGCCCCATGTTCCCCTCGGTGTACCGCCCACCCCGGTCCGCAGGCTCGACGGGCTGGGCACGCGAAACCGGATCTGGGTCAAGGACGACAGCACGTTCGGCTCCGGTGGCTGGGGCGGCAACAAGGTCCGCAAACTGGAGTGGATCATCCCCGACGTTCTGGCGCGGAAGTCGCGGCGGATCATCACGGTGGGCGGGCTGGGGACCAACTGGGGTCTGGCGACCGCGTTGTACGCCAGGGAGTTCGGCATCGAAACGGCGATCGCGCTGATCGATCAGCCCGTCGACGACCATGTGCGGGCGCAACTGGCCCGGCTGCAGCGCTCGGGCGCGACCCTGCACTTCACCCGGAACAAGGTGCGGACGTTCGCGTCCGCACCGTGGTTGATGCTGCGGCACATTCGCGGCGGACGGCTGCCGTACTACCTGCCGCCGGGCGGTTCGTCCCCGATCGGTGCGCTCGGATACGTCGAGGCCGCACTGGAGTTGGCTGCGCAGGTCGAGGCCGGGGACATTCCGGAACCGGCCCACATCGTGGCGCCGGTCGGATCGGGTGGCACCGTGGCGGGTCTGCTGCTGGGTCTGCAATTGGCGGGCCTGCGCACGGGTGTCGTCGGGGTCGTCGTCAACGACACCCTGCCGCTGGGCGCCGCCGAGATCCGGGACCTCGCGGGTCGGGCCGAGTCCCTGCTGCGTCGTCGTGGCGCGCAGCTGGGCGAGATCGACCTCCGCTCGGCCGGTCTGACCGTGACGCGGGAATATCTGGGTCCCGGTTACGGATACGCCACCGCGGAGGGTCGCGCAGCGCAGCGCGTCGGTACCGAGTACCGCGTCCCGCTCGATCCCGTGTACACGGCAAAGGCATTCGCCGGGTTGCTCGAGATCGACGCGAAGACGCGGGTCGACGACGGTCCCATCGTCATGCTCGACACCTTCGGGCCGCGGCCGGACTGACCGATACCGTGGCGCCATGAAATGGTGGCTCCTGTCCGGTGCGATCGTGTGCGAGGTCGCGGCGACGTTGTCGTTGCGCGCCGCGACCGAACACCCCGCGTGGTACGTCCTGGTGGTGACCGGGTACCTCGCGTCCTTCGCGTTCCTCGCGGTTGTGCTGCGTCACATGGCGGTCGGTGTCGCATACGGGATCTGGGGTGCATGCGGGATCACCCTGACGGCGGTACTGGCCACCGTGCTCTTCGGCGATGCACTGACCGCGCTCATGGGCGTGGGCATCGCCCTGGTCATCGCCGGCGTGCTGACCGTCGAACTCGGTTCGCAGGCCGCCGAGAAGGACAGGGGCGGCGACGGCCGGGAGTTTGAGGCGACGCCGTGACCTGGGTGCTGCTCGTCGGGGCGATCATCGCCGAAGTGACCGGTACCTTGTGCCTCAAGGCATCCGACGGCCTCGCCCGGCGGTGGTGGTTGATCCCCACCGGGGTCGGCTATCTGGTGGCGTTCGGCCTCCTCGCCGTCGTCCTCGACCGTGGCATGGCCGTCGGTGTCGCGTACGGCGTCTGGGCGGCCTGCGGTGTGGCGCTCACGGCGCTCCTAGGTCGCGCGATCTTCAAGGACCCGTTGACGCCGCGGATGGGGTTCGGGATCGCGCTCATCGTCGCGGGGGTGCTCGTCATCGAACTCGGTGCCTCAGCGAGCTGATCTGTACCGATTCCACCTGGACCCATGTCCAGAAAGGTGTCGTGGAACGCTCCGGCATGTGGTAGAACACGTTCCAGTTCGTTGTTCGTCCGTGGTGGGTGCGTCGTGTGCTCGTGCTGTACCGGCCACGTCCACCGAAGGATCTCGATGCACTGGTACACCGGCAACACCGTCTACGACACCGTCCTCACATGTGCGTTCGCGTTCGCCGCGTTCGTCATCGTCGGCGGGTTCTTCGCGCAGAGTTCGTACGGCAGGTTCTCCTCGACCAACCTCGGTTTCAACCTCAACCCGAAGCTCGGGTGGTGGCTGATGGAGATCCCCGCCACCGTCGTCTTCGCGATCTTCTACCTCACCGGACCCAACAGGTTCGAACCCACGTCGATGGTGCTCGCCGCGGTCTGGCTGCTGCACTACGCGAATCGCGGCTGGTTCTTCCCGCTGTCGATCCGGCAGGTGCCGGGCAAGCGCAGCACCTTCAACATCTCGGTCATCGCGATGGGCGTCATCGTGACCTCGATGCACGGCTACCTCAACGGCGCGTTCTTCAGCCACGACTACATGCATCAGTACGACACCGCGTGGCTCACCGATCCCCGGTTCCTGATCGGCCTGGTCGTCTACCTGTGCGGGTTCGCTTTGCTGGTGAACTCCGAATCCATCGTCCGCAACCTCCGGGACAAGAAGAACCCCGGCGCGACGGAGTACCGCATCCCGGAGGGCGGCGGCTTCCGATTCGTCTCCAGCCCCGCGTATCTCGGCGAACTGATCGCATGGGCCGGCTTCGCGCTGCTGACATGGTCGCTCGCGGGCGTCGTCATCTTCCTCATCACCGCCGGCAACCTCATCCCGCGCGCCCTCGCGACGCACAAGTGGTATCGGGACAAGTTCGTCGAGTACCCGACCGACCGCAAGGCGTTGATCCCGGGCCTCGTCTGATCGGTTTGTCAGGCGTCCGGGGCGTTCATCGTGGCGGCGGCACAGGTTTCGGACAGGCCCCAGGCCTCGCAGCACGGGATACCGAGGCCCAGGACGAACTCGACGGTGTCGGGTGAGATCGGGGCGGCCGCGGTCACCGCGATCTGGACACGGTCGAGACCCAGTTTCTTCCTGATCGTGGTGAGGACCAGCCGGTCCGCCAGAGTGTGCTGGACCAGTAGTTTCCGTGGGAGTGGTGCGCCGTCGGATTCGAGGCGCGCCTTCCTCCGTCCGACGCCGATCGCCCTTCGGTGACCCCGTGGTGCCGGAGGTGTCGATGACGGTCAGAACGTCGTTGGGTCCGACGGCTTTCCATGCTCCTTCGAAGTCGAAGTCGAAGTCGAAGTCCGGGTCGCCGTTCGCCTCGAGGTCCTCCAGGCTCGTGGTGCCTTGCGGGTGCGCCGTCCACGCAGACGGTCGTTTCGACCGCGGTGCCCTGCAACGCCTCCCGCACGACGGGCAGGAACTGCTCCTCGCAGACCACGACCCGATTCCCGGCGTTGGTCAGCACGTATTCGAGCTGCTCGGGGGCGAGCGTGTTGTAGACAGAGAAGGGGGTCGCGCCCGCGTGGAGCGCTCCGATGTCGACGAGGTGGATTCGGGTCGGTTGGTCAGCATGATGCCGACGGTGTCCCCGTGGCGAACACCGAGTTTCGCCAGACCGGCGGCGATCCGGCGGACCCGCTCGCCGTACCGGCGCCAGGTGATGACGACACCGTCGTCGGGGGTGCGGAGCGCCACGACGTCCGGGTGGGTCGCGACGGGTGGACTGGAACGCCTCACACAGTGTCCGGGGTTTCGCGCCGGTGACCGGGGGCATCGTGATCCTCCTCGATGTCGTCGACCCCAGCTTTCTCAGGGCCGGTACAGCCTGCGAATCAGCTTGGCCGCGCGCTCGGTGTAGGGCGGGTAGGCGATCCGGAGATCGGGCTTGAACAGCTTGACCAGCACGGCCTTTCGATGGCTGAGTTCATCGAACCCCCACTTGCCGTGGTACCGCCCCATCCCGCTGGATCCCACGCCTCCGAACGGAAGCTGGGGCGCCACGCGCTGGTAGCTGAGGTGATTGACCACCGCGCCGCCGGAGCTCACTTCGGACAGCACCCTGCGGCCGGTCCGGGTGGACTTCGTGAAGACGTAGGCGGCCAGGGGTTTCGGTCGCGCGTTGACGAAGGCGATCGCCTCGTCCAGCGAGTCGACGGCGAGCACCGGCAGGATCGGCCCGAAGATCTCCTCCCGCATGACCGGCTCGTCGGGGCTCGGGTCCATCAGCACGGTGGGCTCGATCGTCAGCGCGGCTCGATCGGATCCGCCGCCGTGCGCAACCGTGGCCTCGGTGTCTGCGAGGTACCCGGCCAGCCGGTCGAACTGATGCTCGTTCACGATCCGCACGCCTCGCCCAGGTGGTCCCGCCCGGAACTCCTCGAGGCTGCGCACTATGTGATGCACCAGCTCGTCCCGGGCGGCGCGCTCGACCAGCACGTAGTCTGCCGCGATGCAGGACTGGCCGGAGTTGAACACCTTCGTCCAGGCGATGCGACGGGCGGTGACGGCGAGGTTCGCGTCCCGCATCACGATCGCGGGGCTCTTGCCGCCCAGCTCGAGGGTTACCGGCGTCAGGTGCGGCGCGGCCCCCGCCATGATCTTCCGGCCGATCTCGGTCCCGCCGGTGAAGACCACGTGATCGAGGCCCTGAGCGAGCAGGTTCTGGGTGGTGCGCCCGTCGCCCTCGACCACGGCGACGGCATCCGGGTCGAGGTACTCGGGCAGCAGCCGGGCCAGCAGGCGCGACGACGCGGGTACCAGCTCCGAAGGCTTGATCACGGCACAATTGCCTGCCGACACGGCGGCGATCAGCGGTCCCAGCGTGACCGTCAGCGGGACGTTCCACGCCCCTATGATCAGCACCACCCCGAGCGGCTCGTACTGCACCCACCCCAGTGCGGGCATCTGGTGCAGCGGCAGTCGCCGCGGCCTGCTGAGCATCCACCGGCGTACCCGTCTGCGTGCGTACGCAGCCTCGAGCCTGACGTCGAGGACGTCGATCATCCAGGACTCGAAGGTGTCGCGGCCCAGATCCTCGGCGAGGGCGCGGGTGATCTCGTCCTCGCGCTCGTTCAGCATTCGTTCGATGCCGCGGAGCTGTTCGATCCGCCACTGCGCGGTTCTGGTGCGTCCGCTCGCGTGCACCTTCCGAAGCCTGGCGACGACTCCCGCGATCACATTCGTGGTGTCCGAATCGGTTGCGCCGGTTTCTGCCTGATCGGTGGTCATGACGGCCTCAGCTCCATTGTGCGGTGGCACAGCTGTATCAGTGCGGCCGACGCGCGACGGGATCGGCCGTTTCACGGGGTGCGGTATCGCCCCATATGTCTCTGATCAACAGTGGTCGCTGATCGAGTGACCGTCAAGACCTCGAGCTCAGTTGTTGTGCTTGCGATCTGCGTGCCCGAGGTCCCGGTCCGGCACGACCGCGTCACGCACCAGCTTCTTGAGTGTCACGATGTCGGGAAAACCGCTGTCGCGCTTACGATCCCACACCACTGTGTCGCCCGCAGTGACCTGGAAGATCCCGCCGGTACCGGGAATCATTGCCACCTCGCCGAGTTCGGTGCCGAACGTGTTCAGCAATTCCTGTGCCATCCATCCGGCTCGGAGCAGCCAGTTGCATTGCGTGCAGTACGTGATCGTGACGCGGGGCGAGGCGGAGGTCATGGCTCCAGGGTGGCAGACGGACCGCCGGCTACGACCCCCAGCGCGTTCAACCACAGGGTCGTCAGGTGCTCGGACGCCTCCTCCAACGCCGGGGGCTCGCCGAAAACGAACCAGATGTACGCGCATCGTTCCGTCATGGCGCCGAGCATCGCGGCAGCGGCATCGACGTCGAGATTCGCGTCGATCAGGCCCTCGTCCTGCCAGCGGGTGAACGCGCGGCAGGTTCGCCCTTGGTAGTAGCGGCGCCGGTCGGTGAGCGCCCGGCGCGCCTCTGCGCTGGAGAGGGCGGCTTCGCCGAGTACCTTCCAGAAGTCGGAATTGCGTTGGAAGGCTTCAAGGTACAGCAGGTTCGTCTCGGCTATTCGGGCACGCGGTTGATCCGGTCCGGCGACTGGGGACGAGAGTTCGCCGTAGACCTCGTCCTCGACGTCGATGATCAGATTCGTGAACAGCTCGTTCTTGTCCTCGAAGTACCGATAGAACGTACCGACGGAGACGCCTGCTTCTGCGGTGATGTCCGCAACGCGTGCCTGATGGAAGCCCCTTTCGGAGAAGACACGCCGGGCTGCGCGCAGGAGCGATCCGCGGGTGCGTAGCCCCTGGCGGGTCATGGACGTCTTGTCGCTCATTTCGTCAATCCCTCGGTGGCAGCGACAACGACAACGCGGCACCAGAGGTCGGTCAGCTGGTCCGCGGCGGCATCGATCGCTGGAGGGCGGTCATCGAGCACGAACCACTGGAAGGCGCATTGTTCGGTAGTTGCGACGAGAGCGAGCGCGGTGAGGTCGACGGGGACGCCGGGCGTGACCAATCCGGCCTCGACCCAGGCGGCGATCGTGTCGCGCACGTGGGCGACATAGACCTCTCGTCGTGCGGCCAGCATGCGGCTGATGTCGCGATTTCCGAGTGCCGCCTGCTCGACTCGTCGCCAGAAGTCGGCGTGGCGTGTGAACTCCTCGAGATAGTGGTGGGCATTCGTGCGAATCCA
The DNA here is from genome assembly GCF_050433545.1 of Rhodococcus sp. BE178. Lineage (NCBI taxonomy): Bacteria > Bacillati > Actinomycetota > Actinomycetes > Mycobacteriales > Nocardiaceae > Rhodococcus > Rhodococcus sp. BE178. Next base: position 103,232 of record NZ_JBNPXA010000019.1, read on the forward strand.
CTGGTGGACGCCGTATTCCGGTGACCAGGATGCCGGCATGATTGCGGCGTCCAGTTCGTCGAGCATGGCTTCGAAGACGAGTTCCTTCGAACTGAAGTACGTGTAGAAGCTGCCCGACGCGACTCCGGCTGCGGTCGTGATGTCGGTGATGCGTGTGTCGAAGAAGCCGCGATCGACGAAGACGTCTCGGGCGGCCGTCACGAGGAGAGTTCTGGTGGGCGTCGATCCGGTGGTGGATTCGGCCGCACGGGAGTTGCGCTTGTTGTCCATACCCCGCCCTGGTTTGCGCCCCGATCAGGGGCGTTGTCTGTTGCCGGTGCCCGATCCTACTCGGCGGTTCGCTGCCGACCGCCCGGCCCGATGGGTGCTGAGGTGAGGAATTGTTCAACGTGGCTGGAAGCTCCTCTGCGCAGTGCGACGCGGATGGTTCGTGTCCTTGAACGCTGATGTTTAACACAGTGATTCGGACACACGTGCGAGATCGCATCGAATTCGTCCAGTCGTTGACAACCGTCGACTCCGGGTGGATAGTCGCCTCACCTGAATGGTTCTTCAATAGGCTCGAATGACCCTGGATGTGAGGGCGGTTCAATTGAGAGATCTGGAGGGATCCGTCGCTGTTGTCACAGGCGGCGCCCGCGGTATAGGTGCAGCGATCGCCAAGCGGCTGGCGGCGGCCGGTGTGGATGTCGCGATCTGGGACGCGCCTGAATGGAACGATCCGCCGCTCGGATACGCCCTCGGCGATGAGGCTGACCTGCGGGATATCGAAACGGAAGTCCGTGCGCACGGGCGCCGCGCGCATGCGATCGCCATCGACGTGCGTGACCCGGCTGCTGTCGAGTCCGCGGTGGCCGAGACCGTGTCCGCGCTCGGCGGGCTCGACATACTCGTATGTGCGGCGGGCGTGCGGAGTGCTGTACCCGTTGCCGAGATGACCGACGTGCAGTGGGAGTCGGTGGTCGATACCAATCTGCACGGTGCGTATCACTGCATTCGGTCGTCGCTCGCGCACCTCGAGTCGTCCGGTTCGGGCCGCGTGGTGATTGTGGCCGCGGAGGAAGGCAGACGCGGTGCTGCCGGACTCTCCCACTACGCCGCAGCAGCGTGGGGGTTGATCGGGCTGGCCAAGTCGTTGGCGCTCGAGTCCGCGGAGTTCGGGCTCGCGGTCAACGTCCTCGCTCCCGGTCCCGTCGATACGACGATGTCGCGGACCTCCGACTTCTGGGCCCTGGCGCAGGCCGGGCGTGCTGGAAACGACCCGGTGGGAGAGGTGAACGAGGAGTCCGCCCGTAGCGCCCTCGAGCTGATTCACCCCAGCAGATCCGCGTACGTGTCGATCGAATCCATCTGTGATGCGGCGATGTTTGTGATCGGGGCAACGGGGCTGGATATGACGGGATCGGTGCTCGATGTCTCGGCCGGATTGGCCGCAACCAATACGGCGTGAGGAGAGGTGATGAGGAGCTTCGAAGGACGAGTCGTCGTCGTGACCGGTGCCGGCAAGGGTCAGGGACGTTCCCATGCGCTGTCGTTCGCGCAGCAGGGCGCGTCGCTGGTGCTGTGTGATCTGGGACAACAGATCCCGTGCGCGTCGCCGATGTCGACTCCCGAGCAGTTGTCGGAGACGGCCCGGATGGTCGAGTCGGTCGGTGGTCAGTGCATCTCGATGCTGGCGGATACCCGTTCGAGCGCCGACATGGACAAGTTGGTCGGCGCTGCCGTCGAACGGTTCGGCAGGGTCGACGTCTTCGTCGCGAACGCCGGCCTCGCATCGTTCGGCCCGCTTCGCGACATGTCTTATGAAGTTTGGCGTGAGGTGGTCGACGTCAACCTCACCGGCGTCGCGACGAGCATTCGAGCGGTTGTGCCGCAGATGATCGAACAGGGGAGCGGGCGGATCATCGCGACGTCGTCGTCGGTTGCGCGAGAGGGCGGGCCCAACAACGCGAACTATGCCGCCTCGAAGTGGGGTGTCATCGGGTTCGTCAAATCACTGGCGATCGAGCTGGCACCGCACAACATCACGGTCAATGCTTTCGCCCCGATGTCGGTGTCGACAGACATGTGTCACAACCAGTTGACCTATCGGCTGTTCCGGCCGGACCTCCGAGAGCCGACGACCGACGACGTGCGTGAGGTGTTCGCAGGACTCAATCCCATGGGTGTTCCGTGGCTCGAGGTGGCCGATGCGAGTGCGGCAGTGCTGTTCCTCGCCTCGGACGATGCCCGGTACGTCACCGGCAACGCCTTCGACGTCGCCGCCGGATGGAACGCATTCCACGTCGCGTAATCCCTTCTCGTGCCCCCGAATTCAGATCTCAGCAACAACGAAGGAGTTCTTCGATGACGATCGACCCGAAGCATCTTCTGTCGGACCTCGCTCAGGGCGGACCTGCCCTGTTCTTCCCGGACCCGCCGGCTGCAGTCACGTTCAACTTCGACCAGGGCATCGCCGCCGAAGAGACGTTTCCCATCGAGGACTTCAAGGAGCTGATGGGTGATGTACTCGACCGTGACGGCGGGTTGGCACTGGAGTACATCTCGTTCGATTATGACAAGTCCAACGACCAGATCGTCTATCTGCCCTCCTACATCGAACTGATGCTCGGCCACACCGGTCTTCGGGCGGAGCTGGCAACGTGGCTGGGCCGGACCCAGGGGATCGGCGGTCTCGGCGCGGACAACTTCATCCTGACCTCCGGGTCGGTCCAGGCAATCGCTTTGGCGGTCAATGCATTCGTCAACCCCGGCGACGGCGTTCTCGTCGAAGCGGCAACCTTCCCGTACGCAATGCGGTTCATGCAGATGCGGGGTGCCGACATTCGAACCGTCGACATCGACCAGGACGGCCTTGTCATCGAGTCCCTGGAGGCACGTCTGGAGGAGTTCCGCCGGGACGGCGTGAAACCGAAACTGCTGTATGTGATTCCGACATTTCAGCTTCCGACATGTGTGGTGATGCCGGAGGAACGCCGTCGGCGCCTCCTCGAGATCGCCGAGAAGTGGGAACTGATCGTTCTCGAGGACTCGATCTACGCCGATCTGCGCTACGGCGGAGATCCGGTGCCCTCACTCCGAAGCATGGACACCTCCGGTCTGGTCATCCAGTCTCACGGGTTCTCGAAGGTCCTCGCCCCTGCACTGCGTCTCGGGTGGATGTGCGCATCCGAGCAGATGATTCACGCGTTGGCCTCGGTCCGGCAGGACCTGGGCGTCAGCCAGTGGATGTGCCGGATGATGGCCGACTACCTTGCCCAGAACAAGCTCGATCCGCACATCGAGAGGGCAAACGCCGTCTATCGCCGCAAGCGCGACATCGCGGTGCAAGCCGTGCGTGAGCATTGCGGCGGTCTGGTCGACTTCGATGTGCCTGACGGGGGCTTCTATCTGTGGTTGCGGATCGACGACTCGGTGGACTGGGATCGAGCCCAGCACGCCGCTGCGATGAGTGGCGTCTTCTGTCGACCCGGCGAGAAGTTCCTCGGAAAGGAAGCGGGGCAGGGCTATCTGCGGCTGGCGTACAGCCATGCCCCCGACCACGAGATCGAGCGCGGGATCAAGGCGCTCGGTGACGCCATCACCTCCAACGTCCGGGCCACCGCATAGTCCGAAAACTCTGGAGCCTGCCCCGAGTTCTGCGGTGGGCACTCCATCGACCGAGTGAGAGGGATTGACATGACCGTGTCGGTAACACAGCGATCCACGCGCCGTCGCCTGTCGAGGATCATGCTCGGCGTTCTCGGGGCGGTGACGGCGACCGTCATGCTCGTCGGATGCGCCGGCGCCACCGGTGACACCGCAACCGATCCGGGTTCTGATCCGGCTGGTAGCGAGTGGTTGGCCGCCGCTCAGGATGCGGCGCAGGCCGCCACCACGGTTCCCACCGTCATCCGAGCGGCCCAGCTCGGTCCGGTGACCCCACCTGCGACCCGCACCATCTTCTTCGTCGGGTGTGACCAATCGATACCCGGATGCGTTGCACAGGTGGCAGGGGTTCAGGAAGCGGCCGCTGCCCTCGGATTCACCGTGAAGGTGTGCGACGCGAAGGCCGACGTCGCGTCCTTCCAGAACTGTATGAGCCAGGCGGTGAACGCCAAGCCCGACGTGATCGTCAACAATGCCCGGCCCGCGGCGGATGCCGCCGAGGCGTACGCCGGGGCGCACGCCGCCGGGATTCCCGTCATCGGCCAGTTCACCTCGGAGCAGCCCGATCCCGCCAAGGGAAACACCGTCGAGGTTGGCAACGTCTGCCGTCAGGAAGGCGAAATGCTCGGCAACTTCATCGTCGCCGAAAGCGGTGGTAAGGCCGACGTCGCAGTGTTCGCCGACACCGTCTACGGGTGCAACGGGCAGCGCGCAGAGGGAATCGAGGCCGCCCTCGACAAGTGCGACTCGTGCAAGACCACGATCAAGCGATTCTCGGCGGCCACGGCGCAAACGGACCTACCTCCCGCACTCCAGGCGGCCATCCAGTCGAATCCGAAGCTGAACTGGATTGTAGGAACACCCGGATTCTCCGGTCTGATGGCATCGGACGCGGTTCGTCAGGCGGGCAAGGCCGACTCCATCTCGGTCGGAACCTTCGACGGCGACGAACCGTCACTGGCGCTGGTGCGCAAGGGTGACATCATCAAGGCCGACGTTGCCTCGGGTGTGTACGAGAACGGGTGGACTGTCGTGGACGCGGCCGTGCGTCTCGCCGCCGGTCAGTCGATCCCGGACGGGATCTCGAACCCGACCCAGCTCCTGATGACCCAGTCGAGCGTTCCCCAGAACGGAACCTACGAGGGTGCAACGGGTTTCCGAGAGCAGTTCGAGACGCTGTGGGGTGTCGCGTGATCTCGGATGCGCCGGGTAGAGGTGAGGGTGCGTGATGACGGCTCTCGAAATGGCCGCTATCACCAAGACCTATCCGGGACAGCGCGCGCTCGACAATGTGGACTTCGCGGTCGCAGCCGGGGAGATTCATGCCCTGCTCGGCCACAACGGATCGGGAAAGTCGACGCTCATCAAGGTGATGTCGGGATATCACCTACCGGATTCGGGAGCGGGAGGTTACTCGGTAGCCGGGAAGCCGATCAGGTTCGGCGACGTGGCCGGGATACGCAACGCGGGAATGCGGTTCATCCACCAGGACATCGGGATGGTCGAGGGCCTGACCGTCCTCGAGAATCTGAGGCTCGGTGTCGGGAACTACGACGCCCGCCGCCTCGGTCGCATCAAATGGCGCCGTGAACGTGAACTGGCGAGACGCAGCCTCGAAGAACTGGATCTGGGCCACATCGACCTCGACGCCCCGCTCTCGGATCTGACGGCCGTGGAGCGGACCGAGGTCGCGGTCGCCCGAGCCCTCGGGGACCAGAGTTCGGTGACGGTGCTCGTCCTCGACGAGGCGACGGCGGCGATGCCCTCCGAGCAGGTCGGCAACTTGTTCCGCCTGGTCCGTCGGCTCGTCGAGCGCGGCGTGGGAGTCGTCTACGTGACCCACCGGCTGGAGGAGGTCCTCGAAATCGCGGACCAGGTGACCGTCCTCCGGGACGGCAAGGTGGCCCTGCGCTCGCGGGTTGCCGACCTGACGGGAGCGGAACTGGCGCGGGTGATCGCGGGCACGGAGTTGACGCCCGTGCGAAGCCCCCGGAACGAGGGCCGAGTGCAGGGCGATACTCGTCTCGAGTTCGTCGACGTGGTTGCAGGTAGGGATTTGAAGGGCGCCAGCTTCTGTGTGCGAGCCGGCGAGGTTGTCGGCATCGCGGGACTCACCGGATCCGGAGTGCACGAGGTAGTGCGACTGCTTCAGGGCGGTGCCCGAGTGGTCTCGGGGGAGGTGAGGGTGGAAGGGCGACCCGTGGGTCGATTCGGAACGCGGCCGATGCGCGAGCACGGAGTGGCAGTACTGCCCGGCGAGCGGCGCCTCAAGGCGATCTTCACGATGTCGGTGGCCGAGAACATGACGATATCGAGGCTCCGGCCGCTGTGGCGCAGGGGAATCCTCAGCCGGCGAGCGGAACAGACCGAGGTACTCGCCGGGATCGATCGCTTCGGCATCCGCCCGGGAGACCCGGACCGGCCGATCGAACTGCTCAGCGGCGGCAACGCCCAGAAGGTGTTCGTTCTCCGCTGGCTGCGCATCGATCCGCGTGTACTCGTCCTCGAAGAACCTACGCACGGTGTCGACGTCGGAGGATCAGCGGAAATACTCCGAGTCGTGTCCGAATCGGCAGCGCGGGACGGCATCGCAGTCCTGCTCTGTTCGTCGGATACCGACGACCTCGCAGCAGCGTGTGATCGCGTCCTGGTGTTCCGGGACGGGTCTGTCCAAGCAGAGCTACAGGAGGAGGAGATCACTCGTGAAAGAATCGTTGGACTCTGTTACGCCCCGTCCTGATCTCTCGGCGCGCGACATCGCCGGGACTCGTGCCAGACGCACGTCCGTGAACTCGCTCGCATCGAAATGGGCCGGCCCGGCGCTGCTGCTCGCGATGATCATCGGATTCACGATCGCCCTCCCCGGCGTATTCCTCACCAGCAGCAATCTCGTTGCGGTGGTGAACAACCAGGCGATCGCCGCGATAGTTGCGCTGGGGCTGCTGTTCCCGCTCGCTGCCGGTGTCTTCGACATCTCGATCGGAGGTGTGATCACGCTGTCGGTGATCTCCTCCGCGTCGATGTTCCAGGCGACCTCCGGCAGGATGCCGGTGATCGCGGTCATCGTCGTTACCCTCCTGGCCGGATCGCTGGCGGGATTCGTCAACGGCCTCCTCGTGGTTCGACTCCAGATCGATCCATTCATCGTGACTCTGGGAACCGGCTCGGTCTTCCTCGGGCTGTCCCAGCTCGTCGCGAACGGCAAAGCGGTATCGGAGAACATCCCGACCGCATTCACCGACCTCGGGCGGGGTGAGATCCTCGGGATACCCAACCCCATCGTGTGCGTCATCGTGCTGGCGGCGATCGTGTACTACGTCCTCGAACACACCCCGCTCGGGCGCATGATCTATGCGACCGGCGCCGGTCGTGAGGCCTCGCGGTTGGCGGGGGTGCCGACGGATCGCATTCTCTACCTTGCATTCTGGGCTTCGGCATTCTGCGCAGCCCTGGCCGGACTCGTGTACACGGCCCGCATCGGCACGGGGCAGCCGGATGTCGGCGGACAGTATCTGTTGCCGTGTTACGCGGCCGCCTTCCTGGGATCGACCATGATCAAGCCGGGACGATTCAACGTCCCAGGTCTGCTCGTCGGTCTCGCGATCATCGCAATCGGAATCAACGGACTGCAGCTGTGGGGCATCCCCTTCTGGGTCATCTCCACCTTCCAGGGCGGCGCTCTTGTCCTCGCCGTGGTCCTCACCAAGATTCGCAAGACCCCGAAGACGACCTGACCGGAACGACAGAAGGTACGAGAGGAGAACCCGATGGGCAATCTGGATGGCAAGGTCGCTTTCGTCACGGGAGCCGCACGCGGGCAGGGGCGCTCACACGCGCTGGCCCTGGCGCATGCGGGTGCAGACGTCGTCGTGTCCGACATCTGCCGCGACCTCGATTCGATCCGTTACGCACTCGCCACCGAGGATGATCTCGCCGAGACGGTCCGCCTCGTCGAAGAGGTGGGGCGGAAATGCCAGCCCTTCGCTCTCGATGTGAGGGACGGCGACGCGCTCGACGACGCGGTGTCCGAGACGGTCGACCGTTTCGGCTCACTCGACATCTGTGTCGCGAACGCGGGAATCTGTGGGCATGGAAGGTTCTGGGAGATAACCGATTCCATGTGGGATGAGATGATCGGAGTCGATCTGACCGGAGTGTTCAAGACGCTCCGTGCCGTCACGCCCACGATGGTGGGGCAGGGACGCGGACGGATCGTAGCGACCGCCTCGATGGGTGGTCGCATGGGCAACCCGAATCTGGCCCACTACGTGGCCGCGAAGTGGGGCGTCATCGGCCTGGTCAAGACCCTGGCGCTCGAGGTGGCCGAACACGGGATCACCGTCAACGCGGTGTGCCCGGCAACTGTCGACACGCCGATGGTGCACAACGCATCGATGTACGAGTTGTTCTGTCCAGGGGTCGATTCCCCGGACCGCAGCGACGTCGAGCCCATCTACTCACGGATGAGTCCCATGCGGATACCGTGGGTCGATCCGCAGGACGTCTCGGACGCAGTGCTCTATCTGGTCTCGGACCAGGCGCGCTACGTCACCGGGTCGACGCTCGACGTCTGTACCGGCGCAACGGCCGGGATGCCCTGATGACGCAGATCTCCGAATCGAGCGGGGTGCAACGAGGGTTCAGCCCACCGCATCTGACGTTTGCCGGGATGTCGCAGTCCGTCCGGTGTGGGGGACTCGTCCTCGTCTCCGGTCAGGTCGCACTGGGCGACGACGGAACCGTGGTCTCCGACGATCCGCGCGATCAGGCCGAACAGTGCTTCGCCAACATCGAGTCGGCCCTCAGCCTTGCCGGTGCGCGCGTCTCCGATGTCGTCAAGCTCGTCTGCTACCTCACCGACGCCTCATATTTCGGTGCCTACAGCGACGCCAGGGCGAAGTGCCTCGGTGACAATTCGCCTGCCGGTACGGCCGTCGTGGTGGCGAGTCTGCTGGATCCGGCGATGCTGATGGAGGTGGAGGCGTGGGCTGTCGTACCGCAGCCCGATTGAGTGGTGACGTGGAGCTACTCGGCGGGGTCCAAGGATCGCCGCACACCGTGCCACTCGGTGACGGGACGTCCCTCGACGAGGTGCTCGTCGACGAATCGCTCGACCCGGTCGGCGTGCAGTGCGGCGTACCAGGTGTTGTCGGGGTACACCACGGCGACCGGGGCCTGCGAGCACGGGAACAGGCAACCGGTCTGGGTGACGAGGACGTCGTCGTCACCCAGACCGCGGGCCTCGAGCGCGTGGTCGAGCGCCTGCGCGGCCTCCGGACCGCCGCGGGCCGAGCACCGCGGACCCCGGCACACCAGGACGTGCCGTGCGAAGCCGGGCACCTCGTCCCAGGCAGGGGAGGTCAGGGGAGCGGTGGTGGTGCGCGCCGGGGTGGTGGGGCCCGAGATCGCGGCGTCGAGCAGGTCGGCGTAGTTCGCGTTGTCGGAGAGCGGATTCGCGACCCGCACGTCGGGAATCCGTTCCTCGGAGTGCTCGCGGGAGTGCTCGCGCAGCCAGTGCCCGATGACGCGGCGGAACCACGCGTCGATCTTGCGGTCCAGCACCGTCTGGGCGCTCACCACGACGACCTCGGTCGCGCCGGACGCGGTCGCCTCGTCGAGCGCCGTGGTGACGGATGTTCCCGAGCCGCCGAGCACCGCCGTCACGAAGACGGTGTCCGGGTGCCGGTCCTGCAGGGTGCGCAGCGCCCCGAGTACCTGGTCGCGGGGATCGGCGCCGCGATCGGTGGGCGCGGTGACGACCACCCACCGGTTCTGCGCAACCGTGTTCATGAGAAAGACCTTTCGGCTGCCGCGTCGACGGTGCCGCACAGCACCACCATCGGACGGCCCGTTCGTGGATGGGGTTGCACCAGGGCGTCGAGGCCGTAGACGTCCGCCAGCAGTTCGGCGGTGAGTACCGACTCCGTCGGGCCCTCGGTGACGACCCGGCCGTCGCGCAGCACCACGAGGTGATCGCAGTACATGGCGGCCAGGTTCAGGTCGTGCATCGCGGCGACTGTGGTGAGCCCGCGGGCCCGGATCAGTTCGAGCAGTTCCAGCGACGCCGAGACGTCGAGGTGGTTGGTGGGCTCGTCGAGTAGCAGCACACAGGGGCGCTGCGCGAACGCGCGGGCCAGCTGGGTCTTCTGCTTCTCGCCGCCGGACAGGCTCTGCCACAACCGGTGTCGCAGGTCCGCGATGCCGGCCGTCGCAAGGCAGTCGGTGACGAGTTCACCCGTGCCGAGTGCGGCGGGGCGGGCCCAGCCACCGCGGTGCGGAATGGAACCGAGTTCGACGATCTGTTCCACCGTCAGGTCCAGTTCGGTGGCCGAATGCTGTTCCACCAGTGCGACGGTCCGGGCGAACTCGCGCCGGTGCATCGCGGTCGCCGGGACGTCGCCGATCAGCACCCGTCCGCTGTCGGGACGTTCGAGCCGGGCGATCGCCGACAGCAGCGAGGTCTTGCCCGATCCGTTCGGCCCGATCAGCCCGGTGACCCGACCGTCCGGGGCCGTGCACGACACCCGGTCGAGGATCCGCGTGCCTCCGGCCGACCAGGTGACGTCCTCGACCCGGATCTCGGGAGAGTGGTGCGTCATGAGGTGGCTCCCCGTCGTCGGAGCAGCCACACGAACGCCGGCACCCCGACGACCGCGGTGACGATACTGATCGGCAGTTCCCGCCCGGGCATGACCGTGCGGGCGGCGATGTCGGCCCACACGAGCAGCAGGGCGCCCACCAGAGCGACCACCGGGAGCAGGCGCGCGTGCAGCGGCCCGACGAGCATCCGGGCCGCGTGCGGCACCACGAGCCCGACGAAGCCGATGATGCCGGCCTGCGCCACCAGCGCCGCCGTGCACAGTGACGCCACCGCGTACAGCACCCAGCGCGACCGCTCGACGTTGGTGCCGAGGCTCGCGGCGGCACGCTCACCGAACGCGAACGAGTCCAGTACCCGGCTGTACGCCAGGAAGATCGTCATCGTCGCGGCGACGACGACGACGATGCCGACCAGACCCGACCAGCGCACGCCGGCCACCGAGCCCAGGGTCCAGTTCAGCACCCGGTGGGCGGAGTCGCGGTCGCCGAACAACACCAACGCCGACGTCAGTGCCGCGGTCAACTGCCCCACCGCGATACCGGCGAGGACGAGTCGACCGGGCAGCAGCGCCCCGGACCGGGACGTCGCGATGACGAACACCAGCAGCAGGCTCCCTAGGGCACCGAGGAATGCGGCGGACGACACGGCGCCGAATCCCAAGGCGCCCACCGCGCTCGCGCCGGTCGTCAGTGCCAGGACCGCACCCAGTGACGCGCCCCCGGACATGCCGAGCAGGTAGGGGTCGGCCAGCTGATTGCCGGTCAGCGACTGCAGCACGGCGCCGCACAGGGCGAGCCCCGCGCCGATCGCCGCGGCCGCCAGCACCCGCGGCATCCGCAGGTCCACGACGATGTGGGTGGTGAGCAGATCGGTGCCCGGGCCGATGCCGAGGCGTCCGGCGATCGACTCGACGACCGTGCCGATCGACAGGTCGGCCGCACCGATCGCGACCCCGGCCGCGCAGCTCACTGCGAGCAGCGCGACCAGGATCACCGACCAGCCGGTGCTGGTCGTCGCGGCTACCCGGGCCGGCACCCGGGTCGTCGGACTCATGCCCCGTTGTCGCCCAGCTGCTCGGCGACCAGGCTCGCGCCCTCGATGGTGCGCGGTCCCGGCGTGCTCGCCGAGAACGGGACCACGACGAACGCGTCGTCGCGCACGGCCTTCAGATCCTTCAGGGCCGGGTCGCTCCGCATGTAGTTCTTCTTCTCCTCGGCCGTGTCCCACGACGCGTCCGCGAGGACGATGACGTCGGGGTTCGCGGCCAGCACCGTCTCCCAGCTGCCGTCGAGCCACGCGCCGTCGGCATTCGCGAAGATGTTGGTGCCGCCGACCGCATCGATGATCAGCTGCGGTCCGCCGGCGTTGCCGCCGACGTACGGGGTATCGGTGTTGCTGTCGTACCAGAAGATGCTCTTGCCCTTCGCGGGCGCCGCAGCCTCGATGCCGCTGAGGGTCTCGCGCATCTGTGCGACGACGGCGTCGGCCTCGGAGTTGCGGCCGAACAGGGTCCCGTAGTCGGTGATCTCGGTGCCGATCGAATCCCAGGACACGGCGGGACGGGTCGACTTGTCCTTGCAGCCGAACGGGGAGACGTAGGTGGCGACACCGAGGGCGTCGAACGACTCGTGCGAGCCGACGGCCTTGTCGTCGAACGCGCTCGAGTACGACGCGAGCACCAGGTCGGGCTTGACCTCGAGCAGGGCCTCGCGGCTCGGGTAGTCCTTCTCGTCGAGCGCCGGGACCTGCGCGTAGGCGGAGGCCCACTGCGGCGCGATGGTGTCGTCGAGGTAGGCCGTGCCGGCCATCCGGTCCTGGGCGCCGATCGACAGCGCCGTCTCGGTGGCGCCCTGGTTGAGGGTGACGCCCCGCTCGGCGGGGCCGTCGAGGGTGACGGTCCGACCGCAGTTCTGCAGGGAGATCGCAGCGGTGTCGGCGTCGGAGTCCGACGATCCGCCGCACGCGGACAGCGTGAGTACGGCAGTGATCGACAGTGCCGCGGAGGAGATGACTCGGTGTGAAACAGGGGTACGCAAAGCGACCCGCCTTCCATGACTCGTGGAAAACGTGCTGGTGTGCGTCACGGCCGGTCTCCTGGCTCGGCAGGGATAGCCGCCGGCTACGCCTTCCCGGATGCGTGCGCATCCAGTGGCTGGGGTCGAACCCCTAGTAGTCGACGTACCTGCCCACAGTGGCGAGTACCGCGCCGGCTTCAACCGGACTTCCCGAACACCGTGACAACATCGTGAAGAATAGACGACGGGTCAGGCGGCGCTGTCCGCCTTGTCTGCTTCCTCGGCCTCCTCGGCCTCCTCGGCCTCCTCGGCCTCGTCGGCTTTCTCGGCCTTCGGCATCAGCGCCGACGACACGGTCAGCAGCACCGCGATCCCGAACAGGCCGAGGAACACCAGATGGATGGCTTCGGACAGGTCGCCCGGATCCGGTTCGGCCGTGTCGCCGACCCGCGAGTTCACCAGCGCTCCGAACACCGCGACGCCCACGGCGCTGCCGATCGAGCGCGCGAACATGTTGGTCGAGGTCACCACGCCGCGTTCGGTCCAGTCGACGCTGGTCTGCGCCGCGATCAGCGTCGGGGTGGCGATCAGGCCCATCCCGGATCCGATGACGAAGCATGTCGCGCCCACCTGCCACACCGGTGAGCCGTCCGAGAGCAGCAGCAACAGCGCGGTGCCGACGAGTGCGAGGGCGCTGCCGATCAGCGCGGTGGTGCGGAACCCGACGCGCAGGTACAGCCGTCCGGCCTGGGATGCGGCGATGGGCCAGCCGATGGTGAGCACTGCGAGCGCGAAGCCCGCTACGAGCGCGCCGGTGCCAAGCACGCCCTGCACGAACGTCGGCACGTACGACGTGAGGCCCATCAGGATCGCGCCGACGGACAGCGACACCAGGCTGCTCGCGACCAGCACCCGGCGGGTCAGCATGTGCAGCGGCAGGATCGGTTCGGCGACGCGGCGCTCGACGAGGACGAACCCGACGAGCAGCAGCGCCCCGACGACGAAGATGCCGATACCCATCGGGGACAGCCACTCCCACGACTGGCCGCCCTCGAGCAGTCCGAGGATCATCAGCGCGGCGCCGCCGGTGAGCAGGATTGCGCCGGGGTAGTCGATGCGTCGCCGCGCGGCGGTGGTCTTCTCGGTGAACTTGCGATGCAGCATCCACGCCGCGATCGCGCACAGCGGAAGGTTGACGAGGAAGATCCAGCGCCACGACAGGTACTCGGAGAACACGCCGCCCAGCGTCGGGCCCAGGACGGCGGACATGCCCCACACGCTCGCGATGTAGCCCTGCACCTTCGCGCGTTCGGCCACGGTGTAGATGTCGCCGGCGATGGTGAGGCTCATCGGCTGCACCGCCCCGGCGCCCAGACCCTGGATCGCGCGGAAGACGATCAGCGCCGGCATGCTCCACGCGAGGCCGCACAGCAGAGAACCGATCGCGAACAGCGCGATGCCCAGCAGCATGATCGGTTTGCGGCCGAACACGTCGGACAGCTTGCCGTAGATCGGCACCGAGACCGCCTGCGCCAGCAGGTACGCCGAGAACAGCCACGGGAACTGCGAGAACCCGCCGAGATCGCCGACGATGGTGAGCACCGCGGTCGCGATGATCGTGCTGTCGAGCGCGACGAGGGACGTGCTGAGCATCAGCGACAACAGGATCGGGCCGCGTTCCGAGCGCAGTCCCACCGATGCCCTGGCTGCGGCGGTCGTGTCGGTCGCCATCACTCTCCTGTAGATCGATGCCGAGGTGGATCAGCCGACCGTGTCCCGGCGCACACCAAGTCTGAAACAAGGCTAACGATCTTCGGTGCGGTCCTATTCCCGACGCCACCCACCCCGCGTTTCGCGCACTTATCGTGCAAATCCGGTCTCGGAAGGCGCGACAAGTGCGCAAAACGCGGGAGAACGGGGGACGGGGGAGTCGGGGTCGGTCGTCGTGTTCGGTGAAGTCGCGGTCGTGGTCGGCGGCCTTGCCGTACCCGGTCTCGCTGACACCGCGCTTCCAGTGGCCGATGACGAGCGTCGACTTGCGGTCGAGGCCGACGTTGTGGCGCAGGTGGCGGCGCAGGTCGAGCACGACGGCCGACTCGGCGGACACCCACGCGAACACCTTCTCGTCCGGGGCGTCGGGGAACGCGTGACGCCACCACCGGCCGCGGCGCCGATCGTGTCGCCCGGTCGCGCCCGCTCCGCCCAGGCGCTCGCTAGCCCCTCGTCGCCGTCCCGGACCGAGGCGACGGTGATCTCGGCGGGCAGTCGGTGATAGGAGGACGGCATGTTCTGCAGACACTGACCAAGCGGTTGCGTGCTGTGGGGTGCGCCGATTCGCCGGACCGATAGGGTAGCCACGTGCGTCCTTCACTCGATTCCTACACCCACCTGGCCGGCGGCAAGGTCCGCGATCTGTACACGATCGACGACGAGCACCTGCTGCTGGTCGCGAGTGACCGGATCTCGGCCTACGACCACGTGCTGACCACCCCGATCCCGGACAAGGGGCGCGTGCTCACCGCGATGAGCGTCTTCTTCTTCGAGAAGTTGGGCGGCACCAACCACCTTGCCGGTGACCCGCTCGACGAGCGCATCCCCGAGGAGGTGCTCGGCCGCGCGCTGGTGGTGCGCAAGCTGAACATGGTCCCCGTCGAGTGCGTCGCCCGCGGCTACCTCACCGGTTCGGGGTTGCTGGACTACCAGAGCACCGGCGCCGTGTGCGGCGTCGAACTGCCGGAGGGCCTGGTCGAGGCGAGCAAGCTGCCGGATCCGATCTTCACGCCCGCCAGCAAGGCCGACCTGGGTGACCACGACGAGAACATCGACTTCCAGGCCGTCGTCGACAAGGTGGGTCGGGATCTCGCGGTCAAGCTGCGCGAGGACACCCTCGACATCTACTTCCGAGCGTCGTCGTTCGCGGCCGACCGCGGCATCATCCTCGCGGACACCAAGTTCGAGTTCGGTCTCGATTCCGACGGCAACCTGGTCCTGGCCGACGAGGTGCTGACGCCGGACTCGTCGCGCTACTGGCCGGCCGACGGCTACGAGCCGGGCAAGGTGCAGCCGAGCTTCGACAAGCAGTTCGTGCGCAACTGGCTCACCAGCCCCGCGTCGGGCTGGGACCGCGCCTCGGACACCCCGCCCCCGCCGTTGCCGCAGGAGATCGTGGACGCGACCCGCGCCCGCTACATCGAGGCCTACGAGCGCATCTCGGGTCTGTCCTTCGAGGATTGGGTGGGCTGAGATGAGCGCGCTGACTCCGCCGGTCGCCAAGCGGGTGCCGCTCGAGCGGACCCATCACGGGGACACGTTCGTGGACCACTACGAGTGGCTGCGGGCCAAGGAGGACCCGGAGGTCATCGAGTACCTCGAGGCGGAGAACGCGTACACCGCGCAGCAGCTCGAGCATCTGGAGCCGTTGCGGGAGAAGGTGTTCCAGGAGATCAAGTCGCGGACGCAGGAGACCGACATGTCGGTCCCGACGCGGCTGGGCAACTGGTGGTACTACGCGCGCACCGCCGAGGGCAAGCAGTACGGCGTCAACTGCCGGTGCCCCATCTCGGGACCGGACGACTGGACGCCGCCGGAGCTGTCGGCCGACACCGCGATGCCGGGCGAGCAGGTGCTGCTCGACGGCAACATCGAGGCGGAGGGCCACGAGTTCTTCTCCGTCGGCGCGTTCTCGGTCAGCCACGACGGCACGCTGCTGGCGTACTCGGTGGACGTCATCGGTGACGAGCGCTACACGCTGCGGTTCAAGAATCTCGAGACCGGTGAGCTGCTCGCCGACGAGATCCCGAACACCGCACCCGGTGCGACGTGGGCCATCGACCACCAGCACATCTTCTACCTGACGGTCGACGAGTCGTGGCGTCCCGACACTGTGTGGCGCCACAAGCTCGGCACCACACAGGACCAGGACGTCCAGGTCTTCCACGAACCGGACGAGCGGTACTGGGTGGCGGTCGGGTCCACGCGCAGCGAGAAGTACCTGATGATCTGGCTCGGGTCCAAGGTGACCACCGAGGGCTGGATCCTCGAGTCGGCGAACCCCGAGGGCGAGTTCCGGGTGATCCTGCCGCGCCGCGAGGGTGTCGAGTACTCGGCCGAGCACGCGGTGATCGCCGGCGAGGACCGCTTCCTGATCCTGCACAACGACGTGGTCGACGGCGAGAAGGCCGAGAACTTCGTGTTGGCGCAGGCCCCGGTGTCGGAGCCCGGTGCGATGGAGATCCTGATCCGGCACCGCCACGACGTCCGACTCGAGGACATCGACACGTTCGCCGACCACCTGGTGCTCAGCTACCGGCGGGACGTGCTGACGCGCCTGGCGATCTGGCCGCTCACCGCGGACGGCTACGGCTACCTGGTCGAGATGGAGTTCGACGAGGAACTGTTCTCGGTGGGGCTCGGCTCCAACCCGGAATGGGACCAGCCGATGCTGCGCCTGGGGTACACCTCGTTCATCACACCCTCCCGTGTGTACGACTACGAACTGGCGACCGGCGCGCTGCTGCTGCGCAAGTCGCAGCCCGTGCTCGGCGGGTTCGATCCCGCCGACTACGAGCAGCACCGCGAGTGGGCCATCGCCGAGGACGGCACCCGCATCCCGCTGTCGATCGTGCGGCGCAAGGGAATCGGTGGCGACCCCGCGCCGACACTGCTGTACGGGTACGGCTCGTACGAGGCCAGCATGGACCCGGCGTTCTCGGTGGCACGGCTGTCGCTGCTCGACCGCGGCATGGTGTTCGCGGTCGCGCACGTGCGCGGCGGCGGCGAGATGGGTCGGCACTGGTACGAGAACGGCAAGACGCTCACGAAGAAGAACACCTTCACCGACTTCGTCGCGTGCGCACGACATCTCGTCGACGAGGGGCGTACGACACCGGCGCAGTTGGTCGCCGACGGGGGCAGCGCGGGCGGCCTGCTGATGGGCGCGGTCGCGAATCTCGCGCCCGAGTTGTTCGCCGGCATCCTCGCCAACGTGCCGTTCGTCGATCCGCTCACCTCGATCCTGGACCCGGACCTGCCGCTGACGGTGATCGAGTGGGACGAGTGGGGCAACCCGCTCGAGGATCCGCAGGTGTACGAGTACATGCGGTCCTACAGCCCGTACGAGAACGTCGCCGCCAAGGAGTACCCGGCGATCCTCGCGATCACGAGCATCAACGACACCCGCGTGCTGTACGTGGAGCCCGCGAAATGGGTTGCCGCGCTGCGTGCGACGAAGTCCGGTGAGGCGCCGTTGCTGCTCAAGACCGAGATGAGTGCCGGTCACGGGGGCGTCAGCGGACGCTACGAGAAGTGGAAGGAAGTTGCCTTCGAGTACGCGTGGGTGCTCGACACCGCGGGCGCGGCGTAGAGCTTCTTCCGAGGCGAGGGGCGGGGGGGGCCCCCCGGGGCCCCCCCCCCCCGAGGGGGGGGCGGGGCGGGGGGGGGGGTGGCCCCCCCCCCCGGGGGGGGGGGGGGGGGGGCGCGCACCCCCCCCGGGGGCCGCCCCCCCC